>LSIG01000012.1 GCA_001556125.1 Rhizobiales bacterium CCH10-E5
GCCTTCGGTCGCGCGGCGGCCGAATAGGCCGGGTAGCGCTCGCGATAGGCCTGCATGAAGTCGGACAGGTTGTCGGCGCCGGCGGCGGCCGCGGCGCGCGCCATCTCGCGGATGTCGGCGGCCTTGGATCGGTTCGCGCCTGTGACGAATGCGAAAGTGCGGGCATCCGTGCTCTGCGCCATCTTGGTGGCGAACTTGCTCCGAAGCCGGTCGAGCGAGAGCCCCTCATCGGCCATGACATAGGAGATCGCGGCGCGCATGACGTCGCCGCGCTGGCTGTCGGTGAGCGGAGTCTCACCCCGCCAGGCCTCGTCGAGCATGCGCTCATGCGCTTCGCCCGCCTCGCGCCAGCGCCGTCCGGTCCAGTAGATGTCGGCGCGCAGCCGGTCGATCTCCGGACCGCGCTCGACCTCGAGCAGATCGAGCGCCTGGTCGGTGCGGGAGAGATCGGAGAGGGCCTTGGCCTCCAGCAGCAGCCGGGCGCGCTTGACGTCGGCCGGCAGCTCGACGAGCCGGGTCGTGTTCAGGGCCCGCAGCGCGTCGGCCGGCTTGTTGTTCATCAGATTGACCATGGCGAGCCGCGCCGCGACCGTGGAGCGCGCCGCACCGGTCAGGCGGCGGTCGATCTGATAGCGCAGGATCTCGCCGGCCTGGTCGAGCAGATCGAGCGCGACGAGCCGGTCGGCCAGCAGGCGGGTGATCTCGTCGCCGCGACGGCCGGCCGGGAGGAACTCGCGGAAATCGTAGAACAGCGCCAGCGCGTCGATGCGCGACAGATCGTCGATGCCGCGGCCGGCGAAGAGATCGGCGAAGCGCTGGGCCGTCTCATCCTGCATCCGGCGCGTGATCGGATGCTCGGGGAAGGTCTCGGCGGCCCGGCGCGCGACCTGGAAGGCGTCGCGCCAGCGCTTGGCGTCGGCATAGATCCGGCCGAGCTCGCCCAGCGTCTCGATCTCGAGTTCGCCGCCGCGCCAGATCATCGAGACCGTCTCGAGCCGCGCCAGCGCCTCGTCGGCATTGATGTCGTTGCGCTTCTCGGCCTGGACGAGGCGTACCGCGCGCAGCTGCGCCTCGGCCGCGACCGGGCGGCTGCGCGCCTCGAAGAGCGGACGATAGCCCGCGAGCGCATTGTCCGGGCGTCCCGCGCCGTCGTCCACCATCGCCCGCAGCAGGGCGATCTCCTCCTGATCGACCAGGTCGGGCCGCATTCCCGCCAGCGCGTCGATCTCGCGTTCGGCGATGGTCAGGTCGTTGAGCGCCAGCGCCGAGCGGGCCTTGGCCGCGCGCAAGGGCGCCTGCAGCTCGGGCGGGTAGCGGTCGAGGATGGCTTCCCCGCGCCGGAAGCCGAGCAGAGCGGGGCTGTGCAGGCCGCGGCGCTGGTCGACGAGCGCGCGCCAGAGCCCGGTTTCCGGATCGTCCTTGATCGCGGGGGCCTCGAAAGCGGCGGCGGCATCCTGATGCCGGTGCATCTGCGCCGCGATCAGCCCCTTCAGGAAGAGGGCCTCGCGGTTGCGCCGCATGCTCGGATCGTCGGCGAGGAGGGCCATCAGAGGGCCCTTGGCTTCTGCCATTAGTCCGTTGGCCGCGTAGAAGCGCGCCAGGGCCAGGCGCTTCTCGGATTTGCGGGCCCGCGAGGCGCCGATGACCTCGCGCTGGAGCATGCGCTCATGGTCGCGCACCGAGTCGACGACGAGCTTCGACCAGGCGTCCGGGTCGATCAGCGGCGTGCGGGCGGCCATGGCCTCGGCCTCGCCGGTCTTCTCGGGCTGGTCCACGTTCAGCGTGACGGTGAGCCCGCCGCTGCGACCGATACGGACCTGCTCGGTGCCCGCCTGGACCACGACATCGTCCGAGCGTGGCATCACGACCAGCCCCTGCGTGGTCGGCAGCAGGCTGAATTCGACGAAATGATAGGGCTTGGCGGTGACGCGCACCGGCGCGGTGGCGGTGGCAACGGCGAGGGGCAGGCCGGAGGGGCCGGGCTCGAGCCAATGCACGCCGGTCATGCCGCGCAGCGGCACAGCGACCATGGTCTGTCCCCGCTCGTCGACGCCCCGCGCCGGAGCCAGCGGCTCGGAGGGCCTGCCGCCCTGATCGCCGAAGCCGAGAGACCAGGTGTTGCCATCGTCGAAGAGGCGCGTCAGCGGTTGGCCCGCCAGCCGCAGCCGCACCAGCACGACGCGGCCCTCGCGGGTGACGGTCGCGTCCTCGATCAGCTGCGGCAGCAGCCCCTTGAGTTCGGCGGGGTCGAGCGTGTCGCGGGTGTCAAAGACAAGCGTGGCGATGCCGCCATCGGAGAAGCCGGCCGCGCCGGTCGGCCGCGGGAAGCGGAAATCGAGCCGGTTGCCGGAAGCCGCGATCCTGACCGGCTGGGGCGCAGGATCGACGGGCGGTGCGACCACGGCCGGGGGCGGGCTTGCCGCGGCCGGGGCTGCAGGCGGCGCCGCCGGCTTGTCGCCAGCCGGTGCCGCGCGGTCGGGCGCCGGGGAAGAAGCCGGGACGGCTGCCGCGCCGGCCGGCGTCTGCGCCGCCGCCAGGAGTGCGGCCACCGGATCGGGCGCCGCCTGCGCCTGACCCGCCGGCTTGAGGAGATCGACCGTGAGCCCGTCCTCGTCGCTGAAGCTGCGGATCTGCCAGCTCTTGGGCATGGCGATCGCGACGGTGGTCGTGGCTGGGCCGGTATCGTGCGAGCGCAGCGCGATGCCGTCCGGCAGCGCGTCCTTGATCGCGCCGGGATCGACCGCGAGCGCCTTGTCGAAGGTCAGCGTCAGCAGGCCGTCGTTCAGAGCGGAGGCGAGCTTCGTCTCCGGCGGCACGTTGAAGATCAGCCGCTCCAGCGTCGGCAGGCTGGCGGTACGCAGCCCGAGCGGGCGGCGGACAGCCTGGTTGGCGCGGGCGGCCTCGCGGGCGCGGCTCTCCGCCAGCCGCAGTCGTTCCGAGATTTCGGCGATGACCTCCGGCGGCGGGCCGGGCAGGACGCCCTTCCAGTTCTCCGGCAGCAGGTCGATGAAGGCGCGCTCGCCGGCCTCGATCAGATTGGCGCGGTAAGGCTGGGCGAGGGCGAGGCGCATGCCGCGCCCGTCGGGATCGACACGGGCGATCGAGACATAGGCCGGCAGCTCGCGGGCGATCTTGGCGACGTCGACCCGGACGCTGGATCCGAAGGCGACGACGAGGACGCCGTTGGAGACGCGAATGCGCGTCTGCGTCGGTTCGTCGAAGGTCAGCGCGATGCGCCCGAACCCCGGCGGCATCACCTCGCCGCGCAGCGTCGCGCTGGCGGCCAGCGCCGGCGCGCCGAGGCCGGCAGCGGCGGCGAGGGCCGCAAGGCCGATGCCGAAGGCGAGGGAACGCGGAAGACGCAAAGCCGGACACTCACGCAACACGACATGGTCGGAGCGGCCGGACGGACCACCCCGATCGGCGCAGGCTAGCGCGTCAAGGATAACGGTGCGTTAAGGGCTGGCCCTGCTCAGCGCCGTCGCGGCGCGGGGGCGATGGCGGGCAGCTCGGTGCTCGGCAGTGCCGTCGCGTCGACCGCGACGCGCTCGGTCGCGCCGTTGCGGGCGAGGTTAGCCAGCGCGACGGTGAGCTTCTCGGCCCGGTCTGGCGACATGGCGGCCAGCACTTCGGACATCTTGCGCGGGTTCATCTGCTGGACGACGGGCACGAGCACGTCGAGCCCGAGCCGGTCGAAGACGCGGGCGGCGTCCTTCGGCTTCATCGCCTCATACATGATGACGAGGTTCTTGATCGCCTTGCTCTCCTCACCCGGCGGCTTGGCGCCCGGGCCGCCGCCGGCCTTTGTCTCCAGCTCCTTGAGGTCGCCGACGCGGCTGTCGAGCTTCTTCTCGGCGGTGTCGAGCAGGCGCTCGCGCATCTCGAGTTCGCGCATGCGCGCGTCGATCTCCTCGCGGCGCTCGCCGAGGCGCTCCAGCAGCGCCCGCTCGGCCGGAGAGACCGGCGGGGCGGTGCCATTGATGATCGCGGCCTTGTTGAGCGGATTGGCCGCGCGCGCGGCCTCCGCCTTCGCTTCGGCCTCGGCCTTCTCTTTCTCCTTGTCCTTCTTCTCGGGCTTGTCGACGGAGCCGGTCGTCTCGGGATCGAGAATGGCGCCGAGTCGCGCCGCGCCGCTGCCTTCTGCAGAAGGTTTTTGCGCCGGGGCGGAGGCGGGCGTGTTCGCCAGCAGCAGGCCGCTGGAGGGGATGGTTCCGGGATAGGGCTCCGCCATCCAGGCGAACAGCTTCAGCGCCAGGAGAGCCATGGCGCCGAGGATGACGGCCGGGAGAAGGCGGGGCCTCTCGATCACGCGGCGTGGCCTTCCAGCCGCCTCGCGGCGCGCGCGCGGATGGCAGCGGCGGACTGGGCGGCACCCGCCAGGCGCGAGACCGGTTCGGGCGCGGCGACGGGGGCGGGAGCCTCGCCGGTGCGGCCGCCGCCGACCATGCTCGCGGCGCTGACGATCTGGCCGATGCGGTCCATCACCACCTGGCCGGCCTCGATCTGGGCGGCGAGATCGGCGGCGTAGCGCTCTGCGGTCTGCAGGCGCTCGGCCAGGGTGCGGTCGCAATCGCCGAGCGTCAGCTTCAGCCCGGCGATCGCGCGCTCGGCGGTGTCGGTGGCGGCGATCAGCGCGCCGACCGTCTGGCGCATCGCGGCCTCGTCCGCCTTCAGGCGCTCGATCCGCTTGGCCAGGACGTAACAGGTGATGATGGTGGCGACGAGCAGGCTGGCGACCAGCGCATCGGCGATAAGGGTGATCGTCATGCGTGTGCCTCTGCTCAGACCGGCTGGCCGTGCTGGTTGGTGTCGAAGGCCGCGATCGTCGTCTTGGAGCGCCGCAGCGGGCTGACGATCTGGACAGCGATCTTGTCGTCGACCCGGCCGACGCGGCCGTCGCTGACGACGAAGTCGCCGCAGCGCAGGGAGACGAAGGCATCGGGCTTGGCGTCGAACATCAGCGTGTCGCCGATCTCGAGCTTCATCATCCGCTTCAGCGGCATCTGCGTCTCGTGCAGCACGCAGGTGACCGGCACCTCGGTCTGCCAGACCTCGGTGGCGAGGTGGTTTTCCCAGATCGGATCGCGCCCGAGCTTCTCACCCATGAAGCTTTCGAGCAGCAGATCACGGATCGGCTCGATGGTGGCATAGGGCAGGAGGATGTGCAGCGCGCCGCCGCGGCCCTCCATGTCGAATTTCAGCTCGACGCGGATGGCGGCGTTGGCGGGCCGCGAGATCGAGACGAAGCGCGGGTTCGACTCGATGCGGTCGATGGTGAAGTTGACCGGCGAAAGCGGCTTGAAGGCGGCCTCCGCGTCGCCCAGCACCAGCGCGATGACGCGGCGGATCAGGCGGATCTCGATCGAGGTGAAGGGGCGCCCGTCGACGCGCGGCGCCGGCTGGCCGCGCTTGCCGCCGAACATCGTGTCCATGATCGAGTAGGTCAGCGCCGACTCGATGGTGATCAGGCCGAAATTGTCCCATTCCTCGGCCTTGAAGACCGAGAGCATGGCGGGCTGCGAGATCGAGTTGATGTAGTCGCCGAAGCGCACGGAGCGGATGCTCTCCAGCGTGACCTCGACGTTGTCGGTGAAGAAGTTGCGCAGGCTGGTCGAGAGCAGGCGCACGAGACGCTCGAAGATGATCTCGAGCATCGGCAGGCGTTCATAAGAGACCGAGCCGGAATCGACGATCGCCTGGATGCCGTTGCGCTCGTTCTTGTCGTCGCCAGTCGAGAAACCGAGCATCGTGTCGATTTCGTCTTGGCTCATCAGGCGGTCGGTGCCGCCTTCCTGTTCGCCTTCCTCCTCGACGATGTCGGGCATGGTGGCCCATTCGGCCGCCATGCTCTCGGGGCTCAGGGGCTCGTCCTTGGGAGGGGCGCCCGGATTGTCGCGCTCGCTCGTGCTCATGATGCTGTCGTCGTTTCCGTCACTGTGTCTGCGCGGCGGCCGCGGCCGGGGTCGTCCGTCTCACTGGACGAGCAATTCCTTGAACAGCACCGCATCGACCTTCGCGGGCGAGACGGTGACGTTGACGCGGCGCAGCAGCTCCTCGCGGAGGCGATACATGCCGGCCGAGCCCTCGAGATCGGCGGGGCGCAGCTCGCGCAGGAAAACCTGGAAGGCGTCCTCGACGCGCGGCAGCAGCGGCTTGATCTCGTCGGCGACCTTGGCGTCGGCGGCCTCGAGCACGACCTTGATCTTGATGACCGGCTGGCGCTCTTGCTGCGGGCCACCGGTGATGCCGACCAGCATGTCCTTCATCTCGACGAAGCTGACCGGCTTCTTGACGTTCTTGGCCGCCTCCGCCGCCGCGAGCTGCTCGGCCGAGGGCTTCTTCAGGAAGAAGAACCAGCCCGCGCCGCCGCCGCCCGCCAGCAGCACCACGCCGGCGACGATCAGGATCAGCATCTTCTTTTTCTTGCCGCCGCCTTCGGCCGCGCCCTCTGCGGGGGCGCCGTCCTCGTCGGCCTTGGGCTTCTTCGCCATCGCTGCATGCCCCGGACTGCGCTGCGGACCGCCCGCGGCGGACCGTTGAAACACCCTGAACAGTCACGGTTAACGCGTCGTTAAGGAGGGCAATTTCTGCCGGGTCGATCTTGCCTGCCCGGCCGCTCCTGCAGGGCTGCTGCTTTGGCGAAAAGAAGGGAAATCTCAACGTAAACAGCATGATAGCCGCTTTAACCATACTGGCACGCGGCTTGCGGCTGGGATGGCGTGGCTGCTGCGCTGGGGAGCGTCGAAGCGGCCGCGGAACAGAATCGGGAGACCATGCCGTGGAGAACGCGCTTCTCGTCGGCCTGTCGCGCCAGATGGCTCTGGCGCGTGAGCTGGATGTCATCGCCAACAACATGGCGAATGTGAACACGAACGGGTTCAAGACCCGCTCGGCCCGCTTCAACGAATTCATCATGCCGAAGGCCAGCGCCGACAGCTTCAAGCCAGCGGACAAGCCGTTGTCCTTCGTCATCGACAAGGGCACGCCGATCGACCTGTCGCAGGGCGCGATCGAATACACCGGCAATCCGCTCGATGTGGCTCTGCGCGGTGACGCCTTCCTGGTGGTCCAGACGCCCGGCGGCGACCGCTACACCCGCGCCGGCTCGCTCGACATCAACGCCCAGGGCCAGCTCGTGACGCAGTCCGGCCAGCCCGTGCTGGGCGATGGCGGGCCGATCACCTTCGGCACGGCCGAGAGCAACCCGCGCATCGCGCCCGACGGCACGGTCTCGAGCGACCAGGGCCAGAAGGGGCGGCTGCGGATGGTGCGCTTCGCCAATCCGCGCGCCCTGACCAGCGAGGGCGCGAACCTCTTCGGCTCCGCCGCCGCGCCGCTGCCGGCCGGCCCCGAGGGGCGGCTCGAGCCCGGTGCGATCGAACGCTCCAACGTCAAGGCGGTGGTCGAGATGACCCGCCTGATGGAGGTCCAGCGCTCCTATCAGAGCGTCGCCAACATGCTCTCCAAGGCCGACGAACTCCGCAGCAAGGCGATCTCCCGCCTCGCCGACCAGCAAGCCTGATCCGGGACGGAAGCTTAAGCCATGCGCGCTCTTCAGACCGCCGCCACCGGCATGATGGCCCAGGAACTCAACGTCCAGGTCATCTCCAACAACATCGCGAACGTCCGCACCACGGGCTACAAGCGCCAGCGGGTGCATTTCCAGGACCTGCTCTACGAGAACTTCCGGCGCGCGGGCTCCGCGACCTCGGACCAGAACACGCAGGTGCCGGCCGGCACCTTCGTCGGCTCCGGCGTCAAGACCGTCTCGACCGGCCGGGTGATGACGCAGGGCAACCTGTCCTCGACCGAGAAGCAGTACGACCTCGCCATCCGCGGCGAGGGCTTCTTCCGCATCCGCATGCCGGACGGCCGCACGACCTATACCCGAGACGGCTCCTTCGACCTCGATTCCCAGGGCCAGCTCGTCACCCGCGACGGCTATCAGGTCGAGCCGGGCATCACGATCCCCAACAACGCCACCAGCGTCAGCATCAACGCGCAGGGCACGGTCGAGGTCTCGCTGCCGGGGCAGACGGCGCCGCAGCAGATCGGCCAGATTCAGCTCGTGCGCTTCGTCAACAAGGTCGGTCTCGAGTCGATCGGCGACAACCTCTTTATCGAGACGGCGGCCTCGGGCCAGCCGATCGACGGTTTCGGCGGCGGCGAGGGCTTCGGCACGCTGCAGCAGAACTATCTCGAGGAAGGCAACGTCCAGGCGGTCACCGAGCTCTCCTCGCTGATCGCGGCGCAGCGCGCCTACGAGATGAACTCCAAGGTCATCACCGCCGCCGACCAGATGATGTCGGCGACGACCTCGATGTTCCGCGGCTGATCGGGAGGCTGACGCTCATGACCCGCTCCACGCTCCGCCTGTCGCTCGCCGCCGTGCTGCTGCTCGGGGCCCAGGCCGCCGCCGCGCAGGCGCCCGCCGCCAGCCGCCCCGCCGTCGCGGTCGCGGCTCTCGCCGCTCCGGCGCCCGCCACGGCGGTGCCGGCCCAGCCGCGCCGGCTGCAGCTGCGCTCGGACCTCATCCTCTCGCGCGATCTCGTCTCCTTCGGCGACCTGATCGCGGGGCTCGCCCCCGATGCGGCCTCGATCCCGGCCTTCCGGGCGCCGGCGCTGGGCGAGACCGGCACGATCCAGGTCGCCCGCATCGTCGAGGCGGCGCGCGGGGCCGGCATCATCACCGCCGCGTCCGAGCTCGAGGGCGCCGGCCAGGCCCAGGTCGTCGTCACCCGCGCGGCGCGCCGCGTGCTCGCCTCCGACATCGAGGAGGCGGTGAAGACCGGGCTGCAGGAGCGCTACGGCGTCGATGCGCGCGCCTTCGCGCTGACGCTGGACGGCGGCGCCCCCTCGATCGCCGTCGAGCCGGAGCTGACCGGCGACACCGTCGTCAGCGATCTCTCCTACGATGCCCGCTCGCGCCGGGTGACGGCGCGGATCTCGGTGCCCGGCAGCATGGCGCTGCGGCTGAAGCCGGTGCGCATCGCCGGCCAGCTTGTCGAGACCGTCGAGGTCGTGGTGCCGAAGCGCGCCGTCGCCCGCGGCGAGACGCTCGGCAAGAACGACGTGCTGGTCGAGCGCCGCCCGCGCGACGGCCAGGCGACCGACCTGATCGGCGATCCGCGCGTCGCGATCGACAAGGTCGCGACCCGCGCTTTGATGGCCGGCGCACCGCTGAGGGCCAACGATCTGCGCCGCGAGGAGATCGTCGCCAAGGGCGATCTCGTCACCCTGGTCTACGAATCCCGCGGGCTGACGATCACCATGCGCGGCCGGGCCGGAGAGGCCGGCGCGATGGGCGACGTCATCAGCGTCACCAACCCCCAGTCCAAGCGCGTGCTGCACGGCACGGTGAGCGGGCCGGGCCGGATCTCGGTCCAGGCCTCGACCTCCGGCACCATCGCCGCCGCCCCCTGACACTGCGTCCCACCGGATGAGCCTCATGAACACCCTGCCGAACCCGTTCCTCCGCCCCGCAAGCCGGTCCGTCGTCCGCATCGCCGGCCTGCTGCTGCTCGGCGTCTCGCTGAGCGCCTGCGGCGCCGCCGACCGGCTCGCCAATGTCGGCGCGGCCCCGGCGCTGTCGCCGATCGAGGACCCCACCGCGAGCAAGGGCTACAAGCCCGTGCAGATGCCGATGCCGGCGATGGAGCATGCCTCCTATGCGCCGAACTCGCTCTGGCGCACGGGGTCGCGCGCCTTCTTCAAGGACCAGCGGGCCCGGCTCGTCGGCGATCTGGTGACCGTCAAGGTCAAGGTCACCGACAAGGCGCAGCTCAACAACACGACCAAGCGCAGCCGCAAGAACGGCGAGGATGTCGGCGCCGACAACGCCTTCGGCTTCGAGAACAAGCTCGACAAATACCTGCCCGACGGCGCCAGCGCCGGCTCGCTGCTGAAGCTCGACTCCGCCGCCTCGAGCGAGGGCGCCGGCTCGGTCAACCGCTCCGAGACGCTGGCGACCAATGTCGCGGCGGTGGTCACCCAGACGCTGCCCAACGGCAACCTGGTGATCGAGGGCAAGCAGGAGATCCGGGTCAATTTCGAGGTGCGCGAGCTGATCGTCGCCGGCGTGATCCGCCCCGAGGACATCGAGAGCGACAACACCATCGAATCGACCAAGATCGCCCAGGCCCGCATCGCCTATGGCGGCCGCGGCCAGATCACCGACGTCCAGCAGCCGCGCTACGGCCAGCAGGTCATGGACATCCTGCTGCCGTTCTAAGCCGCTTCACGCCTGGCATCGAAACCGCGCCGTCATCCCGGACAAGCTGCGAAGCAGCGCCGATCCGGGATCCATCGGAGGGCTCCGGAGCCCTTTGATGGATCCCGGGGCAAGCCCGGGATGACGGCGCCCAGCCCTCCAGGAACGACCTCACCGACACGCTTCCCATCCCGGCCGGCGCGGAACGCTCCCCGCAATTCCCCGCGCCCGCCGGCGGGCGGTCTCTCCCGAGCCGCCGACCCCCCGGCCGCCCGCCACGCTCCCCAAGCCTTCAGGGCAGGCGGCCGACAGAAAACCCCGCTCTCTCCCGAGGCGGGGTTTTTTGGCGTGGGGGAGGGGGTGCGCCAACGGACTAAGCCGCTCTCGCGGCAGGGCGCAGCGGCGCGGGGGTCGCTGAGATTTCGCCTGTGAGGGGCTGCATCGGAGGATTTCGGGGTCGTTCCCCTGATCCTCGGAGGTTTCCATAATCGATGCCGTCACCATCGCTCCGCTGCACCAGCGGATGATCGAGGACATGACCATCCGCCGGTTTGGCGAGCACACGCATCGCGATTATGTGCGGCAGGTCCGCGAGTTCACGGCCTTTCTCGGCTTGCCGCCAGATCGGGCCGAGCCGGAGGATCTGCGGCGCTATCAGCTTCACCTGGCTTCGCTCGGCGCCAGCTATGCGCGGATGAACCTGGCCTGCACGGCGCTGCGGTTCTTCTTTCACGTCACGTTGGGCCGGACCGGCTTCGGTGACCGCATGGCGCGGATCCCGACGCCCGATCGTCTGCCGGTGGTGCGGGACACGCAGGAGGTGGCGCTGCTGTTGGCCCATGCGCGGAGCCCGAAGGATCGCGCCGCGCTCAGCATCGCCTATGGCTGCGGCCTGCGGGTCTCGGAGATCGCCAACCTCAAGGTCGCCGACATCGACAGCGCCCGCATGCTGATCCGGGTCGAGCAGGGCAAGGGCCGCAAGGACCGCTACGTCATGCTCGCGCCTGACCTCCTCGATCTCCTGCGGCAATGGTGGCGGGTGAAGTGCCCCCGCGGCTGGCTCTTTCCCGGCCAGCAGCCTGGCCAGCCGATCACGACGCGCCAGCTCAACCGCGCCTGCCATGCCGCGGCCGAGGCGGCGAAGCTCGACAAGCGGGTGTCGATGCAAACGCTCAGGCACAGCTTCGCCACCCATCTGCTGGAGCGGAAGACCGATATCCCGCGTCATCCAGGTCCTGCTCGGCCACAGGAAGCTCGACACCACCGCCGTCTACACCCGCGTCGCGCTGAAGACCCTGCGCGAGGTGACGAGCCCGCTCGCGCTGCTGGCGCCGCCGCCACCGCTATAGCGGTCCCGCGCCGATTATGGCGCGGCCTGCGCTGGAGGTCGCGGATATCCTGAACCGGCATGGCGAGGCTTATCTTGCGCGTCATCGGCTCATCCGCGGCCAGCTCAAGGTGATGGGTGCCATCCGGGCCTGCCGCACGGCTGCGCTCGGCGGCCATGTCATGCGCTGTAGCGACTGCGATCACCCGACCATCGCCTACAACTCCTGCCGCAACCGGCACTGCCCGCGCTGCCAGGGCGCAGCGGCGAAGGACCGGCTCGCCGACCGGCAGGCCGATCTCCTGCCCGTGGCCTATTACCATCTCGTCTTCACCCTGCCAGCGCCCCTCGCGGCCATAGCCTACCCGAACAAGGCCGAGGTCTATGGGCTGTTGTTCAGGGCCGCGGCCGAGACGCTCGCCACCATCGCGAGCGATCCCCGGCATCTCGGCGCCCGCATCGGCTTCACCAGCGTCCTGCACACATGGGGATCGGCGATGACGCACCATCCCCATCTCCACATCATCGCGCCCGGCGGCGGCGTCTCGCCGGATGGCTCGCGCTGGATCGCGTGCAGGCCAGGCTTCTTCCTGCCTGTGCGCGTGCTCTCGCGGCTGTTCCGCAGGCTCTTCCTCGAAGGGCTCGCCACCCTGCACGCGGCCGGGCGGCTTATCTTCCATGGCGATCTCGCTGCGCTCGCCGAAGCTGATGCCTTCGCCGCCCTGCTGGCACCGCTGCGGCGAGCCGACTGGGTCGTCTATGCCAAGCGTCCCTTCGGTGGACCTGAGGCCGTGCTGGCCTATCTCGCCCGCTACACCCACCGCGTCGCCATCGCCAACAGCCGCATCATTGCCATGGACCGGAACGGGGTCACGTTCCGTTGGAACGACTATCGCGTCCGCTCCGCCGGCAAGGCCTGGCGCAAGACCATGACGCTGACGGCCTCCGAGTTCATCCGCCGCTTCCTGCTCCACGTCCTGCCCGACGGCTTCCACCGCATTCCGCCACTACGGACTGCTCGCCTCCAGCCGCCGCGCCGAGACAATCGCCCGCATCAGGGAGATCATCGCGGCGGCGACGCTGGACGACATCCCGGTCGCCGCAGCGCAACCTGAGCAGGCCTCTGAACCGCACCCGCCATGCCCATGCTGCGGCGGCCATATGATCCTCGTCGAGCGCTTCGCGCCGGGCACGGCGCCGCGCACCATCGTCGCCGTCAGGATCGACACATCATGACGATGGAGCCGCAGCGACACCCAGAGAAACCACGACCGGTCTCGGCCAGAGAGCGGGCAATCCCTTGCGCCCCGATCGCGGAAACTGACCTTGCGGCGATCCCAGATCCCGCCCAGACGCACCAAACTTCAGGCTTCCGGGCATCCCGGTCGGAACATCGCGCCGCCGACCCGCGCCTCGCACGATCCCGCCGACCAGGCGGCCCAGCGAAATCCCCATAGCCCACGGCCCGGGCCGCCGCTTCCTCCCCTGGAGGCTTTTCGGACGCCGGCCCTCAGCCCATTCCGAACCCGCTCGCACGGGCCGGCATCCGAAACCCTTCACACAATCCGACGTCGGTGCTCTGCCTATAAGCAGACATACGGATTGAGGCGGGTTCGCCATATTGGTGCTGTCAGTCCAGCTTGGGGCCCGGAATTGTCGCGTTGGGCTACAAGGCCGCCCGCAAACTCGACCAACGCGGATCCTTGATAGTTGGAGCCTTCGACAATCCGGGGACGGTCGTTGTCGAGCATGGCTGGTCCTCGGAGAAAGGGGCTGTTGTCACGGCCCGCTCACACGCCATAGACGCGGTCGTGTCCCATAGCGTGGTGTAGCTGACGGTGGTCACCGGCGATTGCCGGT
>LSIG01000120.1 GCA_001556125.1 Rhizobiales bacterium CCH10-E5
GGCCGCGATGGAGGCGCATCTGGACGCCTGGACGCGCGACATCGCCGATCTGCGTATCCATGGCACGACCGGCGAGGCACCGATCGATCGCTTCCTGCGCGAGGAAGCCGGGGCCCTCAGACCCGTGAGGGGCATTCCGCCGTTCACGACGCATCGCGATCTGATGCGCAGCGTCGGTGCCGATTGCGCGGTGGCGATCGACGGCAATGCCTATTCGGTGCCGTGGCGGCTGATCGGCGAGCGGGTCCGGGTCACCGTCGGCAACGCGATCGTGCGCATCCACCATGGCGGGCGCGAGGTGGCCGTCCATGCCGAGTTGAAGGGGCGCCATGGCCGGATCGTCGACGATGCCCATCTGGCCGGGCTCGTGGGCACGCGCGAGCGGCCGGTTCACCTGGCGCCGCCGAGATCGCCGCCCGCGCCGGCTGCGTTGCTGCGTCCGCTGGCGGAGTATGAGGCGGTTGTCGGGGGAGGCTTCTGATGAACGACCATGATCACCTGACTGCCTTGCTCGGCCGGTTGAAGCTGACGGCGCTGCGCGATCAGCTCGACAGCCTGATCGACGAGGCCGGTCGCCGCGAACTCACGATCCGGGAGGCGCTGACGCTGTTTTGCGAGCGCGAGGTCGCACGCCGCGACCAGCGCCGGATCGACATGTCCTTCGGCCTGGCGCGTTTCCCCTTCGTGCGCGACCTCAGCGGCTTCGACTTCGGGGCCCAGCCTTCCCTCGACAAGGCGCAGATCCGCGAGATCGCGACGGGGCGCTTCATCGCCAATGGCGAGGCGGTGCTGCTCCTGGGCCCGCCGGGCGTGGGCAAGACCCA
>LSIG01000121.1 GCA_001556125.1 Rhizobiales bacterium CCH10-E5
CCAAAGCCGGCACGCGGTGGCTCTGCGAAGCTACACCACCAGCAGGGACACGACCATAGACGCGGACATAGTCGACCCTGAGCTGTGTCTGTCGGTCCTCTGGCGGGAGCGGCTGAGGAAAGGGGACGTCCGATCGTAAAGCCAGTGTGATCAAAAGCCAGAAGACATCGTTCTGCGCATCGAGCTCTGCGGCACGCCGGATCTGCCATTGCACGGCGCGCCCGGTTTTCGGATCGCGGATCGGCCGGCGCTCGAAATAGAGCATACAGCGGTCGTCCTCGATCAACCCGCCATAGCGGAAATAGCCGCTGGTGAGATCGACCTCCGTGGGCACCCCTATCCCCTCGTGATGCTCGCCAGGCTGTCCCCACTCGTGCAGGTAGGCCCCATAGAGGCGGCGCTCCCAACCCTTGTGCTCGACGATGTCGAATTCGACGCTGGTGTTTGGGGAAAGGATGCTGCGTCCGTTAAGAAGCCAGAAGGCCGGAAAGCTCAGCGGATGCGCGGGAAACCACATCCGCGCCTCGAAATAGCCGCTGCGCCAGCCTCTGAGGATCGTGCCGTCCCGACGTGCGGTCTGGAGATTGCCGGAAATCCACTGATACTCGGAGAGGCCATTGCCGTAATAGGCTGGCACGTTCATCTGCCGTCCGAGATAGCGGGCCGAAATCTCGAGCGCATGGCCGCCGGAGGCCAGCGGATCGGCGACGATGGCGTAGGGGTCGAAACCCTCCTCGCCGCCGCGGCGGCTGAAGGCCGAGCGACCGTAGAAGCCCGGCTCGCGTGTCGTCGCCTTGGGGCCTGCGTGCCAGATCGCGGGATCGAGGACGGCAAAGTTCTCGTCGAAGAGCAGCGTGCGACCCAGTGTCGGGTCGGGAGCGTCCTGCTGCGCATGGGCCGGCATCGTCTGCGCTGCGTTCCCCGTTGCGAAGGCGGCAGCCGCGCCGAGAACCATCCGGCGGGATGGCAAGAATGACATCGCTGTCTCCGTTGCTGGAGGGCTCCTCAGGCGGTCCGGTTTGAATGTGACACTCCGGGGCCAGCTAGGCGCCCCGACTGCCGGATTGCATCCTCGTAGACGCCGAACGTCTCCCGTGCGACGCGGCTTATGCTGAGGTGATCGATCCGGCGCTGACTGCGTGCGCGCCAGTCACGGATCGCGCCCGGTTCGTCGATCAATTGGCAGAGCGCCACCGCGAGGGCATCTGGATCGCGCGCCGGCACCAATACGCCGGCTTCCCCCTTTTCCAGTAATTCAGGGATGCCGTCGACGCTCGTCGCGACGACAGCGCAACCCGCCTCCCGCGCTTCCGAAAGAACGAGCGGCGCCGGGTCGGCATGGGACGGAAGAACGAAGATGTCGGCCCCCAGCATCCAGGGGAACGGATCCCATTGGCTGCCCTCGAAATGGACGGCGTCTCGGCAGAACAGCCCGGCGACTATATCGCGATAGGTTTCCGAATAGGGGCCTTCACCGACGATATAGAGGTGTGCGTGCGGATGACGCCGATGGACCTGTTCGAACGCGGCGAAGAGATCGGGCAATCCCTTGCGCGGATGCAAGCCGCCGACGAAGAGGATGCTCGGCGAGCCGAGTGCGGCCGGCTGGGTTTCCCGTTCGGCGAGACGCGCCGAGCCTATGGTGCCGTTCAGGACCACGCGCAGCTTCGCAGACGGAATGCCCCGTTGCTGCATGGACGCGCCGACCGCGGCGCTGACCGCGATGACGCGGGTCCCCACTCGCATGAGAATGGCACTCTTTTCGAAGGCATTGTGGACCGTCGTGACCAACGGGACTGCCGCGAGCTTGCAGACCGGCCAGGCCAACACGGCGCTTGTCATCATGTGGGCATGCACGAGGTCGGCACGCCAACCTCGTAGAAGTCGGCGCAACGCCCAGCCCGACTTTAGCAGTGTGGCTGGCTTCCGATGATGGTCGATCCGAAATGTCTCAACGCCGTTGCTGGCGAGCAGGGCATCGAAGTCGCCGCCACCGCTGGCGATCGCGACCGCATGACCGAGCCTGCTCTGCTCGCAGGCGAGATCGACCGCTGCGTGCACATGGCCGTTGGACTTGGTCGTATGGTTCAGAAGGTGGAGGATACGCATGGACCCATCCCGATGCTCGCGCCTCCGATTGTCCGGGCCTGACTCGGCGTTGCGGGCTCCCCAGACCTGCATTTACCGTGCCGGGGCAGCGCAGCGACCGAGAGCCGCCTCCGCTTCGATTGTCGAAACGCGCGCTGTCGGCTGGTAGTTGAAGCCACCTTGGCGGCCGAGCGATTCGATCCCGAAAGCCCGCAATGCCCTGACGGCCTCCGCCGCACTCTCATCGGCGCCGTTGCGGTAAATGGGGTAGGCATTCTCAAGCGACTGGCTGCCTTCGAGCCTGAGGTCACCGGAGAACAGTCCGTTCGCGGCAACATGGGCGCGGAAATCCGCCTCGGCGCGGTCGACGGAATGCCCGATGTGATTCGCGATCACCTCGACACCGAAGTACTCGCGTCCCAGCGCGCGACCGTAGAAGTCGGAATACATGGTCAGTCGCTTCCAAGCGCCGTCATACGAGAAATTGTAGATGATCTCCTCTTCGAAGCCGCGGGCGCCGTCGAAGCTGAAATAGAGCGCCAGCAGCGTGATCGTTTCGAGTTCCTGTGAAACCGGCAGGTTGCAGAGAGCCTGCAGGCGCGGAATCGGGATCGTGGAAACGATGCGATCGGCGAAGACCGTTCCTCCTTCGCCGATCAGCACAAAGCCGCCATCGCGTTTTTCGATCCGGACGAGCCGCGTGCCGATCAGAAAATCAGCGCCTCGAGCCGACAGCGCCTCCGTGGCGCCGGCGTAGAGCGTAGCGAAGCCTTCGCGGGGGCGTGCCAGCTGACAGTTGGTCGGGGCCGGCGGCTTCTTTAGGGCCAAACGGCCGAGCACGGCGCGCAGCGATGCGTGTTCGCTGATCCACTGCATGCGCTTGCGCGCCAGCTCGATGCCGATCTGATCGGACGCGATGCCGTAAAAACGCGTCATGTAGGCGTCGAGGCCTGAGCGGTGCAGCAGACGCGCCCCGATCCAGTAGCGCGCAAACTCGCGAGCATTGCGCATGCGACGCTGGAAAACGCGCGCATAGAGCGCAGACGCCAGTATTCGAGCCACCTCGACCGGTCCGGCTGCCAGAATGTCGTCCCTGACCGAGATCGGATAGGCGGTTATCAGCCGCTGCGGGTTGAGTCGAGCCCAGCGCGGCCTGATCTGCACATAACGGGGCAACAGTTCGGGGAAATGCTGCAGCAGCGGCGAGTCGTCCTGAAAGATCAGGCTGCCAATGTCGAAGGTGTAGCCGCCCAACGACCAATCAATATGGTTGCCGCCGATATGCGCGTATTCGTCAACGACGAGGATCCGGCGACAGCCTTGCCGAGCAAGCACGGATGCTGAGACCAGACCGGACACACCGGCGCCGAGGACAATCGCGTCATAGCTTTCGGGCGCACTGCGGTCGGCATCGTCGATCCGGTGGACCGTATCTTCCATCGCCAGACCTCACCCCTCGGCAAGACGTCAGGTTAATCTCCCGCAAGATCAGCCAAAAGCAAAACGCGTCGCCAGAGGCGCTGCCATCCTGCTCAATCGCAGGGCGAATGCGCTTTTGTTGAGCGATCGGCTTCGTGGGTGGCTGGATTCGCCACTTTAGACTGGCACGCTCCCTGCTTCAGCAGGGTCAGGCAAGTTCTGCCATGCGATCGCCGACGTCGTCGCGTCGGCCCCGATCATCGAGGCTGGGCACGGAGCGTATCATGCCGCGCTGCTTCCATCCGAACGAGGCGGAGCTGCTCCACGGTGTCGAACTGGTGTCGACAGACCTGTTCGATACCTTGCTGCTGCGCACCCTGCGGTCAGAGCGCGCGCGGATCGTCGCGGGGGAGCGCAGCTTTGCTCGAAAGCTTGCCGAGCAAGGCCTGACTGTTTCGGAGATTTGGCTGGTCGAAGCGCGTCTCGAGGCGCAGCGACTGGCCTATCGGGCGCTCAACATGGCGGCGCAGGACGGGGAGGTCGCGCTGACCGACGTGATCCGGCGCCAGATCGCCATGCTGGGACTCCCGGCCGACCTTTGCGGGACGAGGCTCGCAATCGAGATCGCGGTCGAGAAGGAAGCTCTGCGGCCGAACCGACCGCTGGCGGCGCTGCTGCGTCACTGCCGGAGCGAAGGTCGACGCGTCATCGCGATCAGCGATATCGGGCTCCCGACCTCGGCGCTGGAGACGCTGGTGTTACATGTCCATGGGGAGCCGCTGCTCGACCGGATTTATTCGAGCGCCGAGCTCGGCCTGACCAAGCGACGTGGCGGGCTCTTCCACGCGGTTCTCGCCGCCGAAGGAATGAGGGCCACGAATGCGCTGCATATCGGCGATGACCTCCTTGCCGATCATCGCGTGCCAGCGGCGCTCGGACTGCGGACCCTCCATGTCCCGCGCCCGCAAGCAAGGCGCCGGCTATCTCGGCTCCATGGCGGCGTGAGCGAACTTGGGCGCCTGGTCCGCAAGCGGCGAGCGCTGACCGGTGGCTCGCTGGCGGCCGTGGAGAAGCCCTACGCGTTCGGGCGCGAGGTCCTGGGGCCGATCGTGGCCGAATTCTGCCTGGCGATATGGCTTTATGTCGACGAGGCCGCGAAGCGGAACGATGTGGCACTTCTGTTCTGCGCGCGCGGTGGGCTCGGCATCCGCTTGGCGTTCGAGCAGGTGGTCACGTCCCTGAAGCTACCTTTCTCCGTAAAGCGCGATAATCTCATGATTTCGCGGTTGGTCGCAGCCAGAGCGGCCGTGATGACCCGCAGCGCGGCGGCGCTCGATGAACTCGGTCGCGAATTTCGCGACGACAGCTTCGCGGATGTCGCTCGCGCGCTCAGCGGCGAAAGCCATGAACTGCCTCCAGCCTGGAACGAGCCGTTCGCGCCGGCGCGCTTCTTTGCTCTGCTCGACAGTCCGGCCGGCGACGCGGTCGCCGCCGCCATCGATCGCCAGAACGGCCTGTTCCGGCGCCATCTCGTTGCGGCGAGCGGTGGCGCAAGCCGCATCATCTTGTGCGACACCGGCCTTTACGGCAGCACCCAGCGCCTGCTCGCGGCGGGTTTCCCGGAATTCAGCTGCGAGACGGTCCAATTCGCGCGCTGCAACTACAAGGGCTTCAGCGAGGATCATTTCCCGCGTGTCGTCGGGCTGGCCGTCGAGCGAAACCGCTATAGCGCCTTCGCCGTACGATCGACGGTGCTGCGCTATTGGCAATTGATCGAGAGCCTATTCGAGCCGGCCATCCCTTCGGTCCGCGTCTTCGAACAGGATTTGAGCGGCGACGTCGCTTGCAATGCCGGCGAGATCGCCTTCGGTAAGGTCGATCTGCTCGCGGGGAACGCGCTTCTGGCCGGAGCTTTGGCTTACATCGAGGGCGTCGGCGACGGGAGGGTGATCATGCAAGACGCGGCCCGCGCCTGGCTGCGGCTTCGGCAGGCCGTTACTCGGCCGGCCGAGGCGGATCTCGCGGCGCTGGCGATCGGCGAGCGTTCCGTCGATTTCGGCCGGGCCGGTGCCGTCGGGGATGGTGGCAAACTGCCGGACGGCCCTTTGTCTCGCCTGACCTCGATCCGCACGCAGCTCTGGCGTGAAGGGGCCATCGTCCGTGCCTTTCCCCATTTGCGCTGGCCGCTGCTCACAGCGATAGAGGCCTTTCATGCGCTGCGCGGATTTTCGATCGGTCTCCATCGCTGATGATCGTCACATGAGGGAGGCGCATTCGAGAATGGCCATTTCGGGCGATGCCGATTTCTGGCCAGTTTCGCTCTACCGGGCGGCGGGCATTCTTGCGAAAACGCCATGCTGGCGATGAAGGTGTTCCAGGGCGCGGGCTGGCTGGTCGCCTCGCGCTTCCTTGGTCGGTTCATCGACTTCTTCACGCTGCTGATCATGGCGCGCATCCTGACACCTGCGGATTTCGGGCTGACAGCGCTCGCTATGTCCTGCGTCGTCATCGTCGACATGGTTCTAGAAATCCCCGTGACGCAGGCTTTGGTCCGCCTGCCGCATGTCGACAGGACGCATCTCAATACCGGCTTCACCTTGGGCGCGCTGCGCGGCGTCGCGATCGCGCTGCTGCTGTTGGCCGTCGCCTGGCCGTTCTCGGCCATCAACGGCGATCCGCGGGTCGTCCCCGTGATCTTGGTCCTGGCACTTGCGCCGATCGCACGCGGACTCGCCAGTCCAGGCCTAATCCTGTTCGTCCGCGACCTGGGCTTCCTCCGCAGTTTCCTGCTCGAGACCGGAGGCAAACTCGCCGCCTTTTGCCTTGCTCTCGCGACCCTCCTGCTCGGCGGCGGATACTGGGCGCTCGTCGTCAACTTTGTCGCTGCTCCCGTCTTCGGCGCCGCGCTTTCCTACCGGCTGGCGCCATATCGTCCGGCATTGTCACTGTCGCGGCTGACGGATTTCGCTGGCTTCCTCGGCTGGTTCACCGGCGCCCAACTCGTCGCTGCGGCGACCTGGCAGTTCGACCGCATCCTTCTCGGCCTCTGGGGCGGAAAGGAGATTCTCGGACGCTATGCGGTTGCAGCCGATTTGTCGGTAATGCCGACGCAGAGCCTGATCGGTCCGGCGCTGCAACCGATCATGGCCGCCTTTGCCAGGATCAAGGCCGAGGACCAGCGTCTGCGACGCGCCTTCCTCAAAGCCGCGCGCTTCAGCATGCTCGTCTCGGTGCCCTGCAGCCTGGGTATCGCGCTGACAGCGGATCTGATCGTCGAGGTTCTGCTGGGTCCGAAATGGCGAGGAGCCGAGACCTTCCTCTGCCTGCTGTCGTTGTCGGTGATGATGACACCCTATTTTCAGGCCCTGTATTCCCTGAGTCTCGCGCTCGGCCGACCCGAGCTGATCTTCCGTTTGATGATGTGGACGCCCCCGCCCAACGGCGGCGCTATGGTGCCGATCCGGCTG
>LSIG01000122.1 GCA_001556125.1 Rhizobiales bacterium CCH10-E5
GAACAGTGGCCGGTTAATTATTGGATTACCCGGCCGGTCGCGTCGGAATCTGCAGACATGCTCGCGCCTGAGGCCCTGCCGGCGCACGAACATAGTCTGGGCCCCGATGGCCGCGATGAGGCCTAGCGACAAGGCGAAGCCCTTGGCGAAGGCACGCCCTCGCTCTTCAAGAGGACGGTCTCTTGCCCCGCCTCATGCACCGCAAGCATGTGCGCGAGACATCCCGGCTCCGAATGAGTACCTCGTTCTGCCAGGAACTGAACGGCCCTCTTGTCATCGCCATCCCAGAGAATACCGCCGTAATCCCGTGCGTAGGCGCGAAGGTCGTTGAAGGTGTTCGCCCCGAGCCCTCGGGCCAGGGCCTCGAGCGCATGCGCGTGACCTGCCCGCGGAAAGAGTTTTCGGACGTTCCGTTTCATGTCCGCCATCGTGGCTTTATCCAGACGAACCAGCATCATCGGGTCTCGGCAGCTACATGGCTTGAAATGCTGAGGATTGCGCGCCCCGAAAACAACCCGGAATCGGGTTGTGTCGCGCATTTTCACATCTTGAGTCCTTTCGCACGCGCCTAACAAGGTTATTGTCTGGTTATGGCGAGCTTCGGCCAGCCGGCCAGATGGCCGGCAAAATCGGGCATAGGACGCTGCTTGGTGCAGCGCTGCACTGGCCATCATCATGTCTTATCTGAAAAAGGTGCTGGAGCGCCTGGAATGCGCCCCAGAATTCATGTGCTCGAACGCGGTCGCGAAGATCTTGGAGATCGATGTCTCCGCCTTTAACAAGATGCGTGCACGCGGCAGCGGGCCGCCCTTCGAGCAGTTGCCCGGGCTTCGACCGGTTTACAGCCGTTCCGACCTGATCGAGTGGGTGAAGCGCGGCACGGCCCATATGCCAGCGGGGATGCGCCGGCAGGCCTCAGCCTCGCTCTAGAGTTAAGGTGGGTGCCCGGGCGGCCAAATGGCGGTCACGCCGCTCGAGGGACGAGGCAGCGTCGCATTCCCCGGCTTTTCGGAGGGCGGCGGCAGCGGCGTAGGTGTTCTTCACGCCACGCGCCCAGTTCGCTATCATGGCCTTCTGCTTATCTGAGCCGACCTTGTGGAGGGTCCGCAACCCGTCCACGACCTCAAGTCCCAGCGCGCGCTCGGCTGCTTCTGTAACGTCCGTGCGCCAGTCGTGCGACATATGGTGCATGACGATGCCCGCCAGGACACGGTGCTCGCGGGGGATTTGGTCGAAATCGAACGTGGGCGCTGGGCGACGCTTGATCGGCTCCTGACGCCCCTCTGCTAGGTCATAATTTACGGCGGGGCGTGTGTCAGTGATGGCGGCGTTGTCACTGCGCTTGCGTGCGGCGATCAGAACCGCGGCCTCCGCTCGCCGGGCCTTTGCTTGGTCCCGCAACATCATCGTCGCCAAGAACCCTGCACCGATCGACAGGGCGAAGCTCGCACCCGCAAGGATGGCTCCGGCGCCCGCCAAAGCGAAGGCAGCTTTACGAGCCGCCGGCAATTCGAGGAGACGCGCGGTACGAAATGCCCGGTCAATCCGACGCTGGATCAGCTCTTTGGCAAGCTGGTCGTTCGCGCGGATGCCTGAGCGATAGGCCTTGAGCGTCATACCCCCGCTGATCTGCCCACGCTGTGCCGCTCGCTGATCGCGGAGCTTCGACAAAAACGGGGCGCCTTCGCCATCGATGGCGGCCTCGAAAAGGCCTCGACGTATATGGCTGGCGACACGGGCCTCGCCTATCCGATACGATAATGAGAGGCCATCTCGGACGACATCGGCGACCGGGCGCGCCCTGGCGCGGAAGCTCGCCTGCTCGGCCTCGGTCAAGATGACGGGGCGTGACATGCCCTTTATGACGCGCGCCAGGGAGTATGGTGTACCGGTCTTAAGGTGGACCACCATGACGACGTCGCGGCGGTCACCTATCGCGATCGCGAACTCACCATTATCGAGAGCGCGAGGAAGCGATGGGGGAGACCCGGATGCGGCTAGGGCATTGGAAAGCCGTCGCCGGAATTCCATCAACGGCATTTTGGTCCTGGAGCCCTGCTGACGTTCGTTCTCGGGATCGCGGCCGCGGTTTCGTACGGGCTCGTACTGGGAAAGAACCGCAGCCATGGCCAACTCGCCCCGCTCGATAAGCGCTTCGTAGTTCTTCTTCAGCCTCGGCCCGGGCACGATCGGCTCACCGAACTCCATCTCCAAGATCCGCGAGGCCAACTCGTCGGCTTGATAGTTCAGCTTCGACGAAAGGACCCGCCCGGTCCGAGGGTTTACCGCCGCATAAAGCAGGTGGACGTGGGCTACGCGCCGACCCTTCTTGTGAACGACGACCTTGCGCGGTTGGTCCGCTGGAATCCCATGCTCGCGCTCGACAACCTCGATCAGCCGCTGCAGTCCTGCATCTCCGTTGAGCTTGAATTGCGGTGAGCATTTGAAATGGCCGACTGAAATTGAGGCGCGCGGATTGGACGCCTTCAGCGCCGAGCACATCTGAAGCATGAGATCGAGGTCGGCGGGACACCCGCGGTCCAGATCTGTCCGCTCGACAACCAATTCGTTGTTCTCGGCGTCCAGCAGGTGGCGGGTTCGGCCTGGATCGTCACCGACGAAGGAGGAGCGGATGATCACGAGCGCCGCCGCTTGAGGGCGGCGATCACGACCGCGAAGGCCTCCGCCAAGGGTTCTCGAAGAGCGTCGACGCCACGCACCGCTTCGGCATGATTTCCACTGGCGTTTAGCCGCGCCGCGATTTGATTGAGGTTGTTGCCGATTGCCCCGAGCGAGCCGAGGACTTTTCGCAATACTTCGGCGTTAGCGATGGCGCGGCGCACATGGTTCAGCTTCGCTTCGAGCCCGAGATCGCGGGCGACGATCCTACGGGCCAACTGGCCGGCAGTGAGCCCTTCGGCGGCGGCCACTTCCATCAGCCTTGCACGGTCGGCAGGCGGAAGCCTGAAACTGACAGGCCGGGCGAGATCCTTTGGTTCCTTATTCCGGGTCGTCATTGACGAGCCTTCCGTGCTTGCGCGGACAGATCCCGACACGCCACGCGGGCGGCGGGGGTCCACGGGGGCAGAGCCCTCTGGCCAGCAGACCTGTAGGAAAGCGCGCTTTGTCTACATGTCGTCACTGGCCTAATCTGCCACTACATAAATTTAATATGAACAATCTTTCCATAATCTCATATAATCACGTTATAATCAGCTCGTAATCGTCGTCATAATCGGCGGTTCTTTATTTGATTATCATCCCGCATATCACTGGTTATAACTGAATTTATAAGATCCTATATTTCGCCTTTTTCTCCAATTTCCTCAAAATCCCTGACGGCTTATTGATCGCCGGTCCGCACCCTGCCACCACTCCTCAACGAAAGGAGATGACAGGTCATGGGCGGCGACAGGGTTCAAGCCGTAATCAGTCGGCTTGAAAAAGCCGCCCCGGGTCGGGGCCGACCGAAAACCGCCAAGTCCCAGATCAGATCGATGATGCCGGCGCTGGAGGCCGCGCGAGAGCGCGGACTTCTCTGGAAAGAGATCCACCAGGAAGTCCTGGCGGCCGGTATCCAGATCGCGTTCCAGGTCTTCGCAAATTACGTCTGCAAATTTCGTCGGGAGGCCCTGTCCAGCAAGTCAGAGGAAACTCGCGAGCAGTCCCCAACCCACAATGAGGGGACAGCATCCGAAACCTCTCGCCGAGGCGAAAGGACCGACCCGAAGGAAGATCACCGGGCCCCGCCAGATCGGCCGTATGCGGCCGCGAGAGCAGCCACTGGCGGGCTGGGCGCTCATGCGAACGTCCGACTTCCCCCAAACTCGGGCAGTCAGCCCGAGCAATACGTCGAAACAATCAATGGCGACCGCCCCACCAAGGTCAGGCGTCCAACCTAAACGAACAGAAGGATTACATTATGAACCGCAACGGGAACAGGGCCGGCAGCAAGCCGCTGGGGAGCGGCTTCCCGCCGCTTCTCATCATCATCGTTGAAGGCAAAGGCGGTGTCGGGAAGAGCGTCAACGCCGATGCTGCCAACTACATCTTCGCCTCCATGGGCTGCGTGACCCTCACGGCCGAGAGCGACACCACGAACTCGATCATGAGCTCGATTCATGACGATGTGGTGTTCGTCAACGTCACGCGGCCGGGCTGGCACACGATCATCGGAAAGCATCTGCAGCGGATGGGCCAGCCCGGAGGGGCGGGTGCCGTCATCTTCGACACCGGTGCGCGCGACGACGTCCACGTCCGCGATAAGCTCCCCTACTTCGTCCAGGCCATGGACGCTGTTGGCGGACACGTCCTGGTCATCCGCCCGATCACGACCTCGGGATCGGCCCAGACCAACGCGATCGACTTCGCGAAGACCACGACCGGGTTCGGTATCGCCACCGTCTTCATGCAGATCCGGGCGCAGGGCCGCACGGAGGAGCATTTCCGCCGGTGGTCGGCGACCGAGAGCCTGCGGGAGGCGAAGCAACTCGGCGCGGTCGACACGTGGATCGATGACCTCGGCGTCGAGGAGGCGGACGAGGCGGTCGCCCTCGGGCTCAGCTTCGCCGCCGTGGCGGCCGAGGACTTCGACAGGTCCCACGATCCGGAGGCGGCGCGGGCCTACTTCGACGAGGCGAAGGTCCTCTGGTTTCAGGACTGGCTGGAGACACAGAAGATGCGCTGGCTGCCCGTCTTCAGGGAGGCGCTCGCCAACCAGCGCGCCGCGTCGAAGGTCACGGCCTCGCTGTGATCGACCCGGCCCGCCGCAGGGAGCTAATCCGTAAGGTCGGTGGCCGCCGCATCATCGCGGCACCCGACCTCATGGACACGTGGAGCCGCCGTTTCGCCGCCTCGGTGAAGCCGGCGGCCGTCGTGCGGACACTCCTTGTCGCGTCGGTCTCGGTCATCGTTGCCGGCACCATCGGGGCCTGCGCCCTCTCGACCGCCGGTCTGACCCTCGTCGATAAGGAGGCTGTCAGGCTTGCGCGCGTTGTCTCTGATACTGTCCCAGATGCTGCTGCCCTGTCCACATCCGCTCTTCGGGTCAAATTTCGTGCTGCATCGCGGGCGATCGCCATTGTCGACGAGACGATCTTAGCAAGGCCCGTCGATCCTGCGGCGCTGACTTGGTTTGAGCGCGTCTTCGGCAGGCCCGCGCCGCAGGTCGACCCAGGCCGCGAGGCAGTTCTCCTGGGTATCGTCGACCGGGTGACCGCCCTACCCGTTGATCAGCGCGCCGATGCCGTCGACGACATGATGCTGTGGGTGGCGTTGGGCCAGAACCGAGAGGCGTGGAAGGTGATGATGAACATCGCCGGACAGCCGCCTGAGACGCGGAAAGCGCTGCTATCGGCAAATTATGAAGGTTTGCGCCAGGTTCTGGCCTGGCTCCAGGAACGGCAAAAAGGCAACCCCGCCTTCGAAAATCTCGCGGCGGCGGTCGATCGCCATCGACTGGAACTCGCCGGCGAGAACACCGCTCTCGAGGCGATCAATCAAACTCTTCGACAGGCTGCCGAGGGCATTCGTGGGCGCCGCTTTGCCTGCCGCCGCCAAGCTTCGGAGCTCGAGACCTGCCTAGGTCAAGCAGCCCCATGGGCCCCTCCTAAGCCACCCCCCCACCTGGAAAGGAAAATTCGATGACCGATCTCGACCTCGACAATGACACCGTCCGGGACTTCGATGAGATGTGGTTCCACCACTCCGGACAGTTGGTGACGATGCGAAATATCTCGCCTAAGCGGGCGGCAGCGACCTCTCTGGCGCTCCTGCGCCGAGTCTTCGCGGACGACCGGGCGTTTCAGTCCTGGCTAGTCCGGAAGGGCCTGCCGGCCTCCGAGGCGAGGTAGGCATCGCCGAAAGAACAACGCACCCCGCGTGACTCCATCACGCGGGGTTTTCCATGGCGCCAAGGGCGGACGATGGTAGCGGTGGGCCAGAGGCACGAGTTACAATGTTTACCGGGCAGCGGCGCGCTGCTCCGTGACGACCTCGGCGAGCCGCGCGGCCAGCACCGGTTGGCGGTTAAAATGCAACCTGAAAAGCGCCTTGCCCAGACGCTCTTCGGGCATTTCAAGAACCCGCGCGCGATCGGCCGCGAACTTCAAGATCCCCCAGGGCCGTAGGCGCCCCGCGGCCCCCCTCGGGAGGGCAAACGAACCGCTCAGTTGGAGCCCTGTCGGGCGACGTTCCAGTTCGTCGAAAAGGAGGGCGAACATGACGTGGGCGAGGTTGAGCCTGAATTCGGCACCTCCTGGGGTCCGCGCGGAGATGCAGGCTGATAAGCGGGTCTGCCCGGTGTAAAAATGGGCGCTTTGGATGGTCCATTCTACCGAGACGGGCTGGCCGCTATGAATTGCCTCGCTGACCGCGGGCTCTACGAGCAGCAGGGGCTGAAGGAGAGACCTCAAGGACCGCACCGTCTCCCGGTTGGCTGCGTCAGCCGGCGCCACCGAAGTCGTTGACGGGCGCGGCGCCTGATCGGCAAATTGCACGATCAGCGAGTGCGGCTTCCGATCCCCATCGTCATCGTCCAGGACCTTCGCCAGCCGGTCGGCCGTGCTGAATATGGGGTGACGCACGGGGTAGCGCGAAGGCCAGACCTGATAAACCGCATTCTGGACGGCCAAGAGCGCGTCATTGTCGTCTGCCGCGTACCCACTCCACTGAATCCAGCCCGGCCGCTCGGGGCCGCTCATCATTGAGGCGACCCACAGTTTTGTAGGCCTCGGGAATTCGACAGAATCTTCGACCTGCTGAAGCTGCGGCGCCACCATGCTTGACCTCCCTGAATTGGCGTTGCGCCCGTGCCTCGACCACAACGACAAGAATCAATGAAAGAAACATATCACGAACTGCAAATAAATACTGCATATCTGAAATGTCACATTAAATAATATATAATTATAATTAAAAATACTCTAGATATATTTCCTAGAATTAATATTAATTCCGCAATTATGGCGTCGCTTGCTTGCAATGAATACTGAGACGATCTTGGTAGGGCAGCCGCAGCGGGTCTTGGCGCGCCTCCCCCGTTCTGTGCCATGCAAGGCGCCGGCACGGCTGGGAGCGAGGAGGGATGAGGCTCTGTCGGCGAGGTGGCGACCTCCCGTCGCGCCAATTCCCAAGGATGACTTAGCCTGGCGCAGCCCTTGACCGCCATCACCGCGGCACGGGTCGAACGAGGAAAGACGGATTGCTCCCATAAGGTGACCGCGGAGCCGCCCTTAGGTTCGGTCCCGGGCGACACCGGCACGGCGCGAGCGCGAGGGAAGGATGGGTCCTGGTCGGTCAGGTGTCGTCGTCCCGTCGCGCCCTTCTCCGTCAGGGGACCGCGAGGCCGCCCCTAGGTTCGTCCCGGGACGACGCCGGCACGGAATGAGCGCGAGGGGAGGATGGGTCCTGGTCGACCAACTATCGTCCTCTCCTCGCGCCCTTCTCTCCGTCAGGGGACTACGAGGCCGCGCCCTGGTTCGTCCTGGGGCGGTTCCGACGCGGCAGTTTCGCGAGCAAACAGATGGATCCTGGTCGGCAAAGTGTCGTCCTCTCCTCGCGCCCTTCTTCGTCAGGGGCATGCGAGGCCGCCTCTGGGTTCGCCCCGGGGCGAAGCCGGCACGGAATGAGCGCGAGGGAAGGATGGATTCTGGTCAGGCAGGTGTCGTCTTTCCCTTGCGCCCACCATCACGACGTCGTCCCGGACGGCGCCCCGTCGGCAAGGGAGCGCGAGGGAGACGATGGGTCCGGTCGACGCGGGAGCCGTCCTTCCCTCGCGCCCACCATCACGGCGTCGTCCCGGACGGCGCCCCGTCGGCAAGGGAGCGCGAGGAGGTGATGGGGCCCGGTCGACGCGGGAAGCATTTTCTCCTCGCGCCAAACCTACAATAGCGGCGGGCGGATGCATCGGGTCAGAACCGCGCAGGACGTTCTTTTATTTATTTCGAATGGGCGGGGGCCCTTGGCCCCCGCCCATTCGAAATAAATAAATGCCCGTAGCGGGATTATGTCTTCAGATCCTTCAATGCCCTTCGCCATGAAATTCAATTCGGATTGCATGGAGAAGGGCGTGGTTATGCCGTCAGCGATCAGGCTGCGAATGAAGGCCCCTTAACGTCGGAATTGAGCGGAGGCACCGGAGCGACGCCATGCGGATTGACGCCGCTGGCCTTGAAGGCAGAAGTCACGCCCCGATCTAGTTCAGTGGGCGATCGGCCGTATCTCCGGGCTTGTAGAATTTCGCCCGATTGCCGGAGTTTCCAGTCGAAGGACCATTGAATTCCACGAGCAGCCCCCGTTCCGTGAAATCCTTGAAGGTTGCAATCAGCCAAGCCTTATCGATCTTCGGATCGAGTTTTAGCGCTTCAGCGACAGCTAGCCCCAGCCATAGGGCGTCTGTGATTGCCGGCTTGAAGTTCTCTCCGGCGGCCAGGTCCAAGATAATTGCGACCTCATGCTCATCGGCGGCTGTAGTTCGCGCGGGGCGAACTGGAGTTGCTGCAGCCGAACGCTGACCCTTCCTGTTCCCTTTCGTTGGCGTTGAAGGGACTGTGTCATGCTTGGGGTAAAGTTCTATGGCACCGACGCGATCGCCGGCTTGGGGCTCTCCATCTTCCGAGCGCCCGTTCATGAGTGTCCTGGTGCCGAGTGTGAATACATGACTGCCTATGGCGCGATGAAAATTTGATTTCGTTACGAGTATGCGAACGTGCTTTCCGCTGGGCTGCAGACCCAAGCGTTTGAGTGTCTCCGCGTCGTTTGGGACCGGCACAAGGGTCCTAATGTAGCGAGCGGCGTCGCGGAGAGCGCGGTCGTGTCCCTGCTGGTGGTGTAGCTTCGCAGAGCCACCGCGTGCCGGCTTTGGTCGGGCTGGTCAGGCGGCCACGGCTGGCAGGCTGACGATGGGATCATCGCTGATCGGCGCGATGCTTTCCAGCGTGATGTAGCGGGCACGCTGGACGGCCCATTCATCATTCTGTTCGAGCAGGATCGCGCCGACAAGCCTTGTGATGGCGGCCTCGTTGGGGAAGATGCCGACGACCTCGGTGCGGCGCTTGATCTCGCCGTTGAGCCGTTCCAGCGGGTTGGTGCTGTGCAGCTTGGCACGGTGCTGCGTCGGGAAGGTCATGTAGGCGAGGACGTCGGTCTCGGCGTTGTCCATCAGGGCAGCGAGCTTGGGGACGGTCGGCCTGAGCTGATCGGCGACCCTGCGCCATTGCTGGCTTGCGGCAGCGGCATCATCCTGGGCAAACGCTGTTGCGATGAAGGCCGAGACGACGCGCCGCCCGGAGCGGCCAGCATGGGCGAGCGCGTTCCTCATGAAGTGAACCCGGCAGCGCTGCCAGGTCGCGGTCAGCACCTTCGAGACGGACGCCTTGATGCCCTCATGGCTGTCGGAGACGACGAGCTTCACCCCGCGGAGGCCGCGTCGCGCCAGCTTGCGCAGGAACGCGGTCCAGAAGGTCTCGGCCTCGGAGGGGCCGATATCCATGCCCAGCACCTCGCGCCTTCCGTCGCTGTTGACGCCAACGGCGACGATCACCGCCACCGAGACGATCCGCCCGGCCTGGCGCACTTTCACATAGGTCGCGTCGATCCAAAGATAGGGCCAGTCACCTTCTATGGGCCGATCGAGGAAGGCCTGCACGCGCTCGTCGATCTCCTCGCAGAGCCGCGAGACCTGGCTCTTCGAGATGCCGCTCATCCCCATCGCCCTGACCAGATCGTCGACCGAGCGGGTCGAGATGCCCTGGATGTAGGCCTCCTGAATCACGGCGGTGAGCGCCTTCTCCGCCATCCGGCGCGGCTCGAGGAAGCCCGGGAAATAGCTGCCCTTGCGCAGCTTGGGGATGCGCAGCTCGACCGTGCCGGCGCGCGTCTCCCAGTCGCGCTCGCGATAGCCGTTGCGCTGGGCCAGCCGATCAGCGCTCTTCTCGCCAAAGCCGGCGCCGGTCAGTCCGCCGACCTCCAGCTCCATCAGGCGTTGCGCGGCAAAGCCGATCATCTCGCGCAGAAGATCGGCGTCGGGGCTCTTCTCCAGCAGCCCGCGCAGGTTCATCATCTCGTCGGTCATCGGGGATC
>LSIG01000123.1 GCA_001556125.1 Rhizobiales bacterium CCH10-E5
TCCATCGGGATGCGCGAATGGGCCCGTATCGGTCAGAAATGAGGGCCGTTGGTATCATCCTCGATGGAGGAGATGGCCGCGAATGTGAAGCAGAACGCCGAGAACGCGCAGACCACCGAGAAGATGGCGACCCAGTCCGCCCAGGACGCCGAGGCCTCCGGGGCGGCGGTCGGCAAGGCGGTCGAGGCGATGCAGACGATCGCGCAGAAGATCAACATCGTGCAGGAGATCGCCCGCCAGACCGATCTGCTCGCCCTCAACGCCGCCGTGGAAGCGGCGCGGGCCGGCGAGCACGGCAAGGGTTTCGCGGTCGTCGCCTCCGAGGTGCGCAAGCTCGCCGAGCGCAGCCAGGCGGCCGCGGCCGAGATCGGCACGCTCTCGACCGATACGGTGAAGGTTGCCCAGGAAGCCGGCTCGATGCTGGCGAAGCTTGTGCCCGACATCAAGAAGACCGCCGAGCTGGTCGAGGAGATCACCGCCGCCTGCCGCGAGCAGGATGTCGGCTCGACCCAAATCAACCAGGCGATCCAGCAGCTCGACAAGGTGACGCAGCAGAACGCCGCAGCCTCCGAGGAGGTCTCCGCTACCTCCGAGGAACTCGCCTCCCAGGCCGAGCAGCTGCAGGCCACCATCGCCTTCTTCCGCGTGCGCGACGGCAGCCCGAAGCCGCGCGCGGAGGAGCCCGTCGAGCGGGCGGTCAAGCAGCTGCGCGGCAAGGCCGCGAGCATGGCTGCGGCCGCGCAGCCGAAGAAGGCTGCCGCCGCCCGTCCCGCCCGCAAGGTCGCCAATGGCGGCTTCGCCTTCGATCTCGCCGGCGGCGACGATCAGGACGATTCCGCCTTTCAACGCAACTGATCTGGACCGGCACCTGGAGGCAGGGGCCGGCCGCTCTCACACGTCGTTCACAACGAGGTCGCCATGGCTGACACCGCCCAATATCTGACGCTCGGCATCGATCAGGAGCTGTTCGGGATCGACATCCGCAATGTCCGGGAGATTCTCGACATGCGGCCGATCTCGAAGCTGCCGCATGCGCCGAGCTTCCTGCTGGGGATGATCGACGTCCGCGGCGCCGGCTACCCGATCGTCGATCTGCGGACCAAGCTGGGCCTGCCGCGCGCCGAGCCCACCGACGCGACGCGCATCATCATCCTCGACGTGCCGGTCAAGGGCCGCACGCTCGGCGTCGGCTTCGTCGCTGACCGCGTCTTCGAGGTGACCGGTCTCGACGACGACCATACCGAGGCCGCGCCCGATGTCGGCGGCCGCTGGCAGTCGAACTACATCGCCGGCATCGGCCGCAAGGGCGAATCCTTCATCGTCGTCTTCGATCTCGAGCGGCTGATGGAATCCGACGATCTGCCCCAGCTCAGCGCCATGGCACCGGAAAGGGCCGCGTGACGTGAGCAACCAGCAGGACACCGAAGCCTACGGCCATCTTTCGGACAAATACTTCAGCGCGATCGCGAAGTTCATCGAGTCGCGGGTCGGCATCAAGCTGCCGCAGACCAAGCGCACCATGGTCGAGGGGCGTCTGCGCAAGCGCGTCCGCGCGCTGGGGCTGCCGGGGCTGAACGCCTATGGCGCGCATCTCTTCGACAAGGGCGGGCTCGAGGCGGAAACCATCCATCTCATCGACTGCGTCACCACGAACAAGACCGACTTCTTCCGCGAGCCGAGCCATTTCGAGTTCCTGCGCGACGTCGCGGTGCCTCAGCTCACGGCACGCCATGGCGGGCGCCCGCC
>LSIG01000124.1 GCA_001556125.1 Rhizobiales bacterium CCH10-E5
TCAAATCATCCCGACATAAACGCCTTGCCAAAGGGGGCGTCCACATATGAATCACCGTCTCAGAAAAGGGGAACAAGATGCTGAAAAGACTCTGCCTCGGCACCGTTGCCGGCCTGGCTCTGGCCGGGCTGGCCTTCACCGGCGCCGCCCGGGCGCAGGAGACCACGATCAAGTTCACCCTCGGTTGGAAGACGCAGGGCTCGGATGCCGCCTTCTTCGTCGCCCGCGACAAGGGCTACTACAAGGCGGAAGGTCTCAACGTGATCATCGACCAGGGCGAGGGCTCGGGCGCGACCGTCACCCGCATCATGGGCGGCGCCTATGACGCGGGCTTCGGCGACGTCAACGCCATCATCCAGAACGCCGCGACCAAGCCGGGCGAGAACCCGGTCATGGTCTACATGATCTGGAACCGTCCGCCCTTCGCGATCTCCAGCAAGAAGGCGACCGGCATCACCAAGCCGAAAGATCTCGAGGGCAGGACGCTGGGCGGCGCCCCCGGCACGCCGACGACCCGCCTGCTCGAGGTCTTCGCCCGCAAGAACGGGCTCGATATGGGCAAGATCAAGCTCACCAGCATGGCGCCCAACCTGCAGGAGCCGCTGCTGATCAAGGGCGACATCGACGGCGCGCTGGTGTTCAACATCACCAGCTATTTCAATCTGCTGCTGAACCGCCAGGACCCCGAGAAGGACTTCAACTGGCTCACCTTCGGCGATTTCGGGCTCGATCTCTATTCCAACGGGCTGATGGTCTCGCAGAAGCTGATCAAGGAGAATCCCAAGGCCGTCGCCGGTCTCGTGCGCGCCACCAACAAGGCGATGATCGAAATCGCGAAGGACCAGGCCGTCGCGATGAAGGCGGTGATGGCCTATGACGCCCTCGTCAACGAGGCGATCGAGAAGAAGCGCCTGCAATATTCCTTCAGCGAGCTCATCGTCTCGCCGGAGATGAAGGAGATCGGCGTCGGCGACACCAAGGACGCGCGCATGGCCAGCGCCATCGGCATCATCGCCGAGGGCTACCAGCTCCCCCGCACGCCGAAGCCCGAGGAGATCTTCTCCCGCGCCTTCCTGCCGCCCAAGGCGGAGCGCGAACTGGTCTATACGGCGAATTGAGACAGCGAGCCGATCACGCCCGGTCGGTGATGCTCATGACCAGTGTCATGGGGTTTGCCGGCCCGGGCGTGAATCCGTAGCGCTCGTAGAAGCGTTTCGCATCCTCCGAGATGGCATGGACGAGCAGGCCCCGGATGCCGAGGATCGTGGCCGCCTGGCGGGTCCGCAGGACGGCATCCCTGAGGATCGCGACCCCGAGGCCTTGCCCCTGGAAGGAGCGGTCGACGGCCAGCCGTCCGAGGATGGCCATCGGGATCGGGTCCGGCATGTTGCGCTTCAGCCGGCCGGGCGCTTCGGTTGCAACGAGAGCACCCGAAGCGAGCACGTAATAGGCCGTGACCCGGCCGGTTTCGTCGGCGACGACATAGGTGCGCGAGGCACCGCTGGCCTGATTGGAACGGGATCGGCGCCTGAGCCAGTCGTCGAGGATGGGAACGCCTGAATCGAAGTCGTCGAGCCTGTGACGGTCGTCGAGCGGGGCAGGGGCGCCCAGCATCAGTCTTTCCAGGGGCGAGGTGCCGACATCAGGCGCTCATAGGCCTCGCCACCGGGAGGCCGGTCGAGGACCTCGACAAATCGATCATAGGTCTCGGGATCGACCCGGATGAAGGTCTGGTCCAGAAGCGTGTCTTCGGCCGCGCGCCGCGCGGCGTCGATCATGAACTCCGAGCGCGTCTTGCTCTGTGTGCTGGCGGCGTGATCGATCAGGTCGCGAACGTCTTCGCGGATCCGCAGATTGACGGCGCGCGTCGCTATCTTCGGTGATGCGGGCATGGAGCCTCCTGAGTGGAGCACCTTAGCAGCAAAGATACACGCTGTGTATCCAAGGCCGAAAGCGCAGGGCGGGACAGTCGCGTTCCCTGACTCGCCTTCCGTGGAGTCACGTTCTATAAAAGAACAAACACAGAACATGAGCCCGCATGCAGCCCCGCCCGGACCCCGCTTCGCTGACCGATCTGCGCCGCCATCTCGCCGAGATGGCGCTGCGCGGCGCGCCTGCGGCGGTCGGGCAGGTGAGTTTCGGCGCGCCCGCCCTCGATGCGGCGCTGGGCGGCGGCATCGCCCGCGCGGCGCTGCATGAGGTCTATGCGCCCGCCACGGCCGATCTCGCTGCGGCGACGGGATTCGCCGTCGGCCTCGCCATCCGGGCCGCGCAGGAGCGCCCGATCCTCTGGGTGCGGCAGGATGTCGTCGATGCCGAGACCGGCCGGCTGCATCCGCCGGGGCTGACCGAACTCGGGCTCGATCCCGCCCGAATCCTGCTGGTGCGGGCGCGTGATGCCGAGGGCGTGCTGCGGGCCGGCGCGGAAGCCGCCCGCTGCCCGGCGCTGGGGGCGGTGCTGATCGAGCCCTGGGGCGCGCCGCGGCGCCTCGATCTGACCGCCAGCCGACGCCTGGCCCTGGCGGCGGAAGGCTCGGGCGCGACCACGCTCGTGCTGCGCGCTGCAGTAGTGCCGCAGCCGAGCGCGGCCTCGACCCGCTGGCAGGTCGCGGCCCTGCCGTCGCGGGCGCTGGAGGCGAATGCGCCGGGAGCCCCCGCCTTCAGCCTGAGATTGCTGAGACATCGCGGGGGGCTCGGTGAGTGTGAGTGGCGTGTGGAGTGGAGCCGTGACCGACAATCTTTCCAGGAGAGCCCTGTCCAGAGCGACGCCCGAAACCGTCAGGCCGCTGCCGGCCGCGATGAGCCCCTCCGTTCCCCCAGAGCCAGCCCCGATGCCACGCCGCTATCTCGCTTTGTGGTTCCCTTTCCTGCCGACCGACCGGCTGCGGCGGGAGGGCCGGATCCCGACATCCGGCGCACCGGCTGACGCCCCGCTGGTCGTCTATGCCCATCGCGGCAGCGCGCTGCGCCTCGTCGCCTGCGACCAGGCTGCTCTCGCCCTCGGGCTCACGCGGGACCTGACCCTGGCCGACGCCCGCGCCCGCATTCCCGGGCTGATCGCGATCGAGGCCGAGCCGGAGGCCGACGAGGCCCTGCTGATGCGGCTCGCCGCCTTCTGCGACCGCTTCACTCCGCTGGTCGCGCTCGATCGCCCCCAGGGCCTGCTGCTCGACATCACCGGCTGCGCCCATCTCTTCGGCGGGGAGAGCGCGTTGCTGGCGACGATCGGCCGCTGGATGCAGCGCGGCGGCCTCGCGCTCCGTTCAGCCGTCGCGGGCACGCCCGAGGCCGCCCATGCGCTGGCCCGCTTCGGCCGGGGCGGAATCGTGCCGCCTGGACAGGACGAGACCTGGCTGCGGCCGCTGCCGGTCGCGGCGCTGGAGCTTCCTGCCGAGACCGCGCTCGCCTTGACCCGGGCGGGCCTGAGGACGCTGGCCGACCTCGCCGAGCGCCCCTCCAAGGCACTGTCGGCCCGTTTCGGCGAGGAGCTGGCGACGCGGCTGCGGCGCATGCTCGGCCATGAGGATGCCCGCCTCACGCCGCTGCGCCCGCCGCCGGCCTGCCTGGTCGAGCGCCATTTCGCCGAGCCCATGCTCGATCTCGACGGGCTGCAGGAGGTCGTCGCCCGGCTGATCGCGGAGGCCGCGCGGGTGCTGGAGCAGCGCGGCGAGGGCGGGCGCGCCTTCGAACTCGGCTTCCATCGCAGCGACGGAGCGGTGCGGCGGCTTTCGATCGAGACCGGGCGCCCCACGCGCGATGGCAAGGCCATCCTGCGGCTCTGGCGCGAGCGCGTCGAGAGCCTCTCCGACCCGCTCGATCCCGGCTTCGGCTTCGATGCGGTGCGCCTCGCCGTGCCGGTCTGCGAGCCGCTGGCGGAGGCGCAGCCGAGCCTCGACCGCCGCGCCGTCGAGGATGAGGCCGTGGCCGATCTCGTCGACCGGCTGGTCGTGCGCTTCGGCCGCGACCGGGTGCTGCGCTTCGTGGCGCAGGATACCCACCATCCCGTCCGCGCGGCGAAGGCCCGCTCGGCCGCGCTGCCGCCGGCCGGCATCGCCTGGCCGGCGCCCCTTCCGCATGAGCCGCCGACGCGCCCGCTCCAGCTCTTCGAGCCGCCCCAGCCGGTGGAAGCGGTCGCCGAGGTGCCCGACGGCCCGCCGATCCGCTTCCGCTGGCGCCGGCTCATCCATGACGTTGCCCGTGCCGAGGGCCCGGAGCGCATCGCGCCGGAATGGTGGCGCGACGGCTCCAGCGAGCCGATGCGCGACTATTACCGCGTCGAGGACTCGGCCGGCCGCCGCTTCTGGCTCTTCCGCATCGGCTTCCACGAGCCGGAGCAGGCGCCGCCGCGCTGGTTCCTGCATGGGCTGTTTGCATGAATCAGGTCCTCAGCCCCTTCGCCGAACTCGTTGCCGCGACGAATTTTTCCTTCCTGCGCGGCGCCTCGCCCGGCCCCAATCTCGTGCTCACCGCGCTGCTGCTGGGCCATGCGGGTCTCGGCCTCGCCGATCGCAACACGGTGGCCGGCGTGGTGCGGGCCTGGAGCGCGCTGCGGCAGCTGCGCGAGGACGGGCTGCCCCCGGCCGAGAAGCTGAAGGAGGGCGACAGTCCCGGCGAGCATGTCTGGATCGAGAACCCGGCCTTCGCCGATCTGCCCTTCACCGCGGATCAGCTGCGGGCGATGGCGCGGGATTTCCGGCTCGTCCTCGGCAGCCGGCTCGTTTTCGCCGACGGCACGCCCGACATCGTCGTCTATCCCGCCAACCGCAGCGGCTGGGGCAGGCTCTGCCGCCTGCTCAGCGAGGGCAACCGGCGCGCGGGAAAGGGCGAGTGCATCCTCACCCTCGACGATCTGCTCGCCGACACGCGCGATCTCCTGCTGATCCTGATCCCGCCGCGCGATCTCACGGGCCTGCCTGCGATGCTCGCCCGGCTGGACGAGTCCGCGCCCGGCTCGCTCTGGCTCGGCGCCAGCATGCACCGGCGCGGCGACGACCGCCGCCGGCTGGCGCGGCTGAAGGCGATCGCCGCCGCGACCCGCACCCCGCTGCTGGCGACCAACGATGTGCTCTACGATGCGCCCGAGCAGCGCGACCTGCAGGATGTGCTGACCTGCATCCGCGAGGGCGTCTCGATCGAGCGGGCGGGGCGCCTGCTCGAGGCCAATGCCGAGCGCCATCTCAAGACGCCCCAGGAGATGATCCGGCTCTTCCGCGATGCGCCCGAGGCCATCGCCGAGACGCGCCATCTCCTCGCCCGCATCGAGTTCGATCTCGGCCAGCTCGAATACGAATATCCCGACGAGCCCGTCCCGCCCGGCTGGAGCGACCAGGCCTGGCTGGCGGAGCTGGTGCGCCGCTGCTGCGTCATCCGCTATCCCGAGGGGGTGCCGGAGAAGGTCGAGGCCCTGCTGCGCAAGGAACTCGATCTGATCGCGGGGCTGAACTACGCCCGCTACTTCCTCACCATCCACCAGATCGTCGAATTCGCCGTCAGCCGCGGCATTCTCTGCCAGGGCCGGGGCTCGGCCGCCAATTCCGCCGTCTGCTATGTGCTCGGCATCACCGCCGTCGATCCCGCCGAGAGCGACGTGCTGTTCGAGCGCTTCATCTCGACGCAGCGCCGCGAACCGCCCGACATCGACGTCGATTTCGAGCATGAGCGGCGCGAGGAGGTGATCCAGTGGATCTATGAGCGCTATGGCCGCCACCGCGCCGGCATCGTCGCGACCGTCATTCGCTACCGCCCGCGCAGCGCCATCCGCGATGTCGGCAAGGCGCTGGGGCTGACGGAGGACGTCACCGCCCGCATCGCCGGCACGCAATGGGGCAGCTGGGGCACCGAGATCGGCGACGACCGCGTCCGCCAGGCCGGGCTCGACCCCGCCAACCCCACGATCCGCCGCGCGGTCGATTTCGCCATCCGCCTGCTCGGCTTCCCACGCCATCTCTCTCAGCATGTCGGGGGCTTCGTGCTGGCGCGCGGGCGCCTCGACGAGATGGTGCCGGTCGGCAACGCCGCGATGGCGGACCGCACCTTCATCGAATGGGACAAGGACGACATCGACGAACTGCGCCTGATGAAGGTCGATGTGCTCGCGCTCGGCATGCTGACCTGCATCCGCAAGGCCTTCGATCTCCTGCGCGACCATGAAGGCCTCGAGATGGGGCTGGCCGACGTGCCCAGGGACGATGGGCCGACCTATGACATGCTCTGCCGGGGCCAGTCGCTCGGTGTCTTCCAGGTCGAGAGCCGGGCGCAGATGAACATGCTGCCGCGGCTGAAGCCGCGCTGCCTTTATGACCTCGTCATCCAGGTCGCGATCGTCCGGCCGGGCCCGATTCAGGGCGACATGGTTCATCCCTATTTGCGGCGGCGGGCGGGGCTGGAGCCGGTGCATTACCCGGCGCCGGCGCCCGAGCACGGGCCGGCCGACGAGCTCTTCCAGGTGCTGAACAAGACCAAGGGCGTGCCGCTCTTCCAGGAGCAGGCGATGAAGCTCGCCATGGTCGCCGCGAAGTTCACCGACAGCGAGGCCAATGGCCTGCGCAAGGCGATGGCGACCTTCCGCAGCGATGGCAGCATCGGCAACTATCAGGACCTGATGGTCGAGCGCATGGTGGCGCGCGGCTATGAGCGCGATTTCGCCCAGCGCTGCTTCGACCAGATCAAGGGCTTCGGCAGCTATGGCTTCCCGGAAAGCCACGCCGCCTCCTTCGCGAAGCTGGTCTACATCTCCTCCTGGCTGAAATGCCACCACCCGGCGGCCTTCGCCTGCGCGCTTTTGAACGCGCAGCCCATGGGCTTCTACGCTCCCGCCCAGATCGTGCGCGAGGCCCAGGAGGTCGGCGGCGTCGAGCCGCGCGCGATCGATGTGAATTCCAGCTTCTGGGACAATGGGTTGGAGCCGACTGTCAATCCTCGTTTCGCCCTTCGCCTCGGCTTCCGCCAGATCGATGGCTTCCGCGAGGAGTGGGGCCTGCGCATCGCGGCGCGGCGCGGCAGGGGCTATGCCGATGTCGAGGAACTGATGCGCCGGGCGGATCTGCCGGGCCGCGCGATGCGGCTGCTCGCCGATGCCGACGCCTTCCGTTCGCTCGGACTCGACCGCCGCGAGGCGCTCTGGGCCGTGCGCCGCCTGCCGGATGACGAGGCGCTGCCGCTCTTCGCCGCCGCACAGGCCCGCGAACTCGGCGAGGAGCCGGCCGTCCCGCTGCCGGTCATGCCGCTGCCGCAGCAGATCGTGGCCGACTATCAGACCGCCCGGCTCTCGCTGAAGGGGCACCCGATGGGCATGCTGAGGCCGCTGTTCCGGCGCGACCGTGTGCTGAGCTGTGCCGAACTCGACGGCCGCCCCGATGGCAGCTGGGCGGCGACGGCCGGCGTCGTGCTGGTGCGCCAGCGCCCCGGCAACGGCAAGGCGATCTTCATCACGCTGGAGGACGAGACCGGCATCGCCAACATCCTGCTCTGGGCGCGGCTGTTCGAGCGTTTCCGGCGCGAGGTGATGAGCGGGCGCCTGCTGCAGATCGAGGGCCGGGTGCAGAAGAGCCCCGAGGGGGTGGTCCATCTGATGGCCCAGCGCGTCGTCGACCGCACGGTCGATCTCGCGAGCCTGTCGGAGAGCCACAGTGCCACGATCACGCTGACGCGCGCCGACGAGTTCAAGCACCCCCAGGCCCCACGCGGGCGCCATCCGCGCGACGTCCGCATCCTGCCGAAATCCCGCGACTTCCACTGACTGCCGCAACGGTAGCCAATTCGCCTATTTCATGAGCAGAATTGAGGCCCGCGTATGCGGGCCGTCGCCTTCTGTCCAATCAGGACGCACAAGGCGGGGGTGGCCGTGGCGGTCGATCGGCCGCGGCCTGCTGGCATGCCGGTTGCTAACCTCGTGCCGCCGTTCGCAGGAGCGCGCGGCCAACCACAGGGGAGACAAACGTGTCCGTATCCAGTTTCACCCGCTCGGCCCTTCTCGGCCTCGGCCTCTCGACGGCGCTCGTCACGGGCGCGCTCGCCCAGGAGAAGGTCCTGCGCATCGGCATGACGGCGGCGGACATTCCGCGGACCCATGGCCAGCCCGACCAGGGCTTCGAGGGCAACCGCTTCACCGGCATCCCGATGTATGACGCGCTGACCCATTGGGATCTCTCCTCGGCCGACAAGGCGAGCGTCGTCATCCCCGGCCTCGCCACCGAATGGGCGGTCGATGCCAACGACAAGACGAAATGGACCTTCAAGCTGCGTCCGGGCGTCAAGTTCCAGGACGGGTCGGACTTCAACGCCGCCGCCGTCGTCTGGAACGTCGACAAGGTCCTCAACAAGGAAGCCGCCCACTTCGCTCCGGACCAGATCGGCGTCACCGTCTCGCGCATGCCGACGCTGCGGAGCGCCCGCGCCATCGACCCGCTCACCGTCGAACTGACCACGAGCGAGCCCGACGCCTTCCTGCCGATCAACCTGACGAATCTCTTCATGGCGTCGCCGGCGCATTGGGCCGCCAAGCTCGCCGCCGTTCCGGCCTCGGTCACCGATCCGGCCGAGCGCGCCAAGCAGGCCTGGGCGGCCTTCGCCGCCGACCCCTCCGGCACCGGCCCGTTCAAGGGCGTTCGCCTCGTGCCGCGCGAGCGCTTCGAGATGGTCGCCAACAAGGCCTATTGGGACCCCAAGCGCGTGCCGAAGATCGACCGCGTCGTGCTGCTGCCGCTGCCGGAGGCCAATGCCCGCACGGCGGCGCTGCTCTCGGGCCAGGTGGACTGGATCGAGTCGCCTTCGCCGGACGCCGTTCCGCAGATCAAGCAGCGCGGCTTCACCGTCTACACCAACGCCCAGCCGCATGTCTGGCCCTGGCAGCTCTCCTTCGTCGAGGGCTCGCCCTGGGTCGACAAGCGCGTGCGCCACGCCGCCAATCTCTGCGTCAACCGCGAGGAGCTGAAGACGCTGCTCGGCGGGCTGATGGAGATCCCGAAGGGCACCGTGCCGCCCGGCCATCCCTGGTGGGGCAATCCCAAATTCGACATCAAGTATGATCTCGACGCCGCCAAGAAGCTGATGACGGAAGCCGGCTATTCGGCCGCCAAGCCGGCGAAGGTGAAGGTGCTGACCTCGGCCTCGGGCTCCGGCCAGATGCAGCCGCTGCCGATGAACGAGTTCATGCAGCAGGCGCTGAAGGAGTGCTTCTTCGACGTCGCGCTTGAGGTCGGCGAGTGGAACGCCGTCTTCACCAACTGGCGCGAGGGTGCCAAGCACGCCAACGCCCGCGGCGCCAATGCCACGAACGTGACCTTCGCGGCGATGGACCCGTTCTTCGCCATGGTGCGCTTCACCTCGACCAAGACCTTCCCGCCGGTCTCCAACAACTGGGGCTATTTCGGCAATGACGAGTTCGACAAGCTCATCGCCGACGCCCGCACCAGCTTCGACGGAACGGCGCGCGACGCGGCGCTGGCCAGGCTCCATGCCCGCATTGTCGAGGAAGCCCCCTTCGTCTGGGTGGCCCATGACGTCGGCCCGCGCGCGATGACCACCAAGGTGAAGGGCGTGGTCCAGCCGAAGAGCTGGTTCATCGACCTCGCTCCGATGTCGATGGACTGAGCACCGCAATCTCGCGCTCACCCGCCTCAATCGTCATGGTCGGGCTTGTCCCGACCATCCACGTCTTCGTTCGCCCGCGGCGATGCTCAAGACGTGGATGCCCGTCACCAGAAAGGGCGTGACGTTGGGAGAGGGTGTGGCTGCGACTGGCACAGCCCTTGCGACGCCAGTTTGGAACCCATCCAGACCGGAGCCACCCATGATCCGCACCGCCCTTGCCCTGACCCTCGCAGCCGGCGTTTCTCTGTTCGCCGCATCGGCACAAGCCCAGGGCACGCTGCGGATCGGCATGACCGCCTCCGACATCCCGCTGACCACTGGCCAGACCGATCAAGGCGGCGAGGGCATGCGCTTCATGGGCTATACGGTCTATGACGCGCTCATCAACTGGGACCTCAGCAAGGCCGACAAGGCCTCCGACCTGACGCCCGGCCTCGCCACGAGCTGGAGCGTCGACGCCGCCGACAAGACGAAATGGACTTTCGTGCTGCGCGAAGGCGTCAAGTTCCACGACGGCTCCGAGTTCACCGCCGACGCCGTGGTCTGGAACCTCGACAAGCTCCTGAAGAACGACTCGCCGCAGTTCGATCAGCGCCAGGCGGCGCAGGGGCGCTCGCGCATTCCCGCCGTCGCCTCCTACAAAGTCATCGACAAGTACAAGGTCGAGATCACCACCAAGGCGCCCGATGCCACGCTGCCCTACCAGATCGCCTGGGTGATGATGTCCTCGCCGGCGCAGTGGGAAAAGCTCGGCAAGAGCTGGGAGGCCTTTGCCAGGACGCCGTCCGGCACGGGCCCCTGGCAGCTCACCGCCTTCCAGCCGCGCGAGCGCGCCGAGCTCTCGCCTTTCCCGGGCTACTGGGACAAGGCGCGCGTGCCCAAGCTCGACAAGCTGGTGCTGCTGCCGCTGCCGGAGGCCAATGCGCGCGCCGCGGCGCTGCGGGCCGGGCAGGTGGACTGGATCGAGGCGCCGTCGCCAGACCTGATCCCCTCGCTCAAGTCCGCCGGCTTCCAGATCATCACCAACGCCTATCCGCATAACTGGACCTGGCATCTCTCGCGCACCGAGGGCTCGCCCTGGAACGACATCCGCGTCCGCAAGGCCGCCAATCTCGCCGTCGACCGGCAGGGGCTGAAGGAGCTGCTCGGCGGCCTGATGATCCCGGCCGAGGGTTTCTACCCGCCCGGCCACCAGTGGTTCGGGAACCCCAAGTTCAAGCTCAAGCTCGACCAGGCGGAGGCCAAGAAGCTCCTCGCCGAGGCCGGCTATTCCCCCGCCAAGCCCGTCCAGACCAAGATCCTGATCGCGCCCTCGGGCTCGGGCCAGATGCAGCCGCTGCCGATGAACGAGTTCGTGCAGCAGAACCTCGCGGAGGTCGGCATCAAGATCGACTTCGAGGTCGTCGAGTGGAACACGCTGATCAACATCTGGCGCGCCGGCGCCAATCATGAATCCTCGCGCAAGGCGACGGGGATGAACTACACCTATTTCATCCAGGACCCCTTCACGGGCCTGATCCGTCACCTGCAGTGCAACCTGCAGCCGCCGGCCGGCACGAACTGGGGCATGTATTGCGATCCGGAGATGGACAAGCTGTTCGACCAGGTCCGCAACACCTTCGACCCCGCGGCACAGACCGCGGTGCTGCAGAAGATCCACGAGAAATATGTCGACGAGGCCCTGTTCCTGATGGTGACGCACGACGTCAACCCGCGCGCCATGAGCTCCAAGGTGAAGGGCTTCGTCCAGGCGCAGAACTGGTTCCAGGACTTCTCGCCGATCACCATGGCGAAGTGAGGTTGTTCTTGGCACGGAGCGAACACCAGAAAAGCGCGAGTCATCCCGGACAAGCGGCGAAGCCGCGCCGATCCGGGATCCATTCCGGAGCCTTGCCGATCGAGGCTCAGGCATGGATCCTGGGTCTTCGCTGCGCTTCGCCCGGGATGACGGCGCGTTTGAGTGACCTCACAGTGCCAAGGCGATTGCCATGCTGAAATACCTCGCCAAGCGCATCCTCTACGTGCTGCCCGTCGCCTTCGGCGTCAGCCTGTTCTGCTTCCTGCTCGTGCATATCGCGCCGGGCGACCCGCTGACCTCGGTGCTGCCGCCCGACGCCTCGCAGGCGATGCAGGACGAGCTGCGCAAGATCTACGGCTTCGACCGGCCCTTGCCGGTGCAGTTCGGCCTCTGGCTGCTGAAGGCGCTGCAGGGCGATCTCGGCACCTCGATCGCCACGGGCCGCCCCGTTGCCGAGGAGGTCTGGCGCGCCGTCGGCAACACGCTGCTGATCGCGCTGCTGGCGACGGTGATCGGCTTCGTGCTCGGCTGCTTCTTCGGCTTCGTCGCCGGCTATTTTCGCGGCTCCTTCCTCGACAAGTTCGCTTCCATGCTGGCCGTGCTTGGCGTCTCCGTGCCGCATTACTGGCTCGGCATGGTGATGGTCATCGTGTTCTCGGTGCAGCTCGGCTGGCTGCCGCCGGGCGGGGCGGGGCCGGGCGGCTCGGCGGCGTGGAAATGGGACTGGGAGCATGTCAGCTACATGATCCTGCCCGCCATCACGATGTCGGTGATCCCGATGGGCATCATCGCCCGCACGGTGCGCGCGCTGGTTGCCGACATCCTCAACCAGGAATTCGTCCCGGCGCTGCGGGCCAAGGGTCTGCTCGACTTCGGCGTCTTCCGCCATGTCGTGAAGAATGCGGCGCCCACCGCGCTCGCGGTGATGGGTCTGCAGCTCGGCTATCTGCTCGGCGGCTCGATCCTCATCGAGACCGTCTTCTCCTGGCCCGGTACCGGCTTCCTCCTCGGCAACGCCATCTTCCAGCGCGACCTGCCGCTCCTGCAGGGGACGATCCTCGTGCTCGCCATGTTCTTCGTGGGCCTGAACGTCCTCGTCGATATCCTGCAGGGTCTGCTCGACCCGCGCGTCCGGAGGCGCTGAGATGTCCGCCATCGCGCAAGGCAAGGCGGCCGCCATCGTGCCGCCCCTTCAGAAATCCCCCGGCTACTGGTCGGGCGTCTGGCGCCGCTTCCGCAAGGACAAGGTCGCGGTTTGCGCCGGCCTCGTCGTGCTCGCCATCGTCCTGATGGCGATCTTCGCCGACTACCTCGCCCCGGCCGACCCGACCCGCTCCTCGATGCTGCGGCGCCTGCGGCCGATCGGCACGCCGGGCTATCCGCTCGGCGCCGACGAACTCGGGCGCGACATGCTCTCGCGGCTCATCTTCGGCGCGCGGCTCTCGCTCTTCATGGGCGTTGTGCCGGTCTTCATCGCCTTCATCATCGGCTCGGTCATCGGCATCGCCGCCGGCTTCTTCGGCGGCAAGTTCAACACCGTCGTGATGCGCACCGTCGATGTGTTCTACGCCTTCCCCTCGGTGCTGCTGGCGATCGCGCTCTCGGGCGCGCTCGGCGCCGGCATCACCAACTCGCTCTTGTCGCTGACGATCGTCTTCATCCCGCCGATCGCGCGCATCGCCGAGAGCGTGACGACGCAGGTCCGCTCGATGGACTATGTCGAGGCGGCGCGTGCCAGCGGCGCCAACGCGATCACGATCATCCGCGTCCATGTGCTCGGCAATGTGCTGGGACCGATCTTCGTCTATGCGACGAGTCTGATCTCGGTCTCGATGATCCTGGCCTCGGGCCTCTCCTTCCTCGGGCTCGGCACCAAGCCGCCGACGCCGGAATGGGGCTTGATGCTGAACACGCTGCGCACGGCGATCTATGTGCAGCCCTGGGTGGCGGCGCTGCCGGGCGCGGCGATCTTCATCACCTCGATCTCGTTCAACCTGCTCTCCGACGGTCTGCGCTCGGCGATGGATGTGAAGGGCTGACATGGAGCACGAGACCCATGCCGATCGCGGTGGCCCGGGCACGCCACTGCTGCAGGCCAAGACGCTGACCAAGCATTTCCCGCTCGGCGGCGGCGCCGTCGTACGCGCCGTCGACGGCGTCGACTTCGCCGTCATGAAGGGCGAGACGCTCGGCGTCGTCGGCGAATCCGGCTGCGGCAAGTCGACGACCGCGCGCGTCGTCATGCAGCTGATCCCGCAGGACAAGGGCGAGATGCTGTTCGACGGCGAGATCGTCGGCGGCCAGGCGCTCACGCTGAAGGAGTACCGCCGCCAGGCGCAGATGGTCTTCCAGGACAGTTACGCCTCGCTCAACCCGCGCCTGACGATCGAGGATTCGATCGCCTTCGGGCCGACGGTGCACGGCGTCTCAAAGGCCAACGCCATCCTCAAGGCGCGCGACCTGCTGGAGCGTGTCGGGCTCGACCCCGCCCGTTTCGCCGCGCGCTACCCGCACGAGCTCTCCGGCGGCCAGCGCCAGCGCGTCAACATCGCCCGTGCGCTCGCGCTCGGCCCGCGGCTGGTCATCCTCGACGAGGCGGTCTCGGCACTCGACAAATCGGTCGAGGCGCAGGTGCTCAACCTGCTCGCCGATCTGCGCGAGGAGTTCGGCCTGACCTATATCTTCATCAGCCACGACCTCAACGTCGTCCGCTTCATCAGCGACCGCGTGATGGTGATGTATCTCGGCGAAGTCGTGGAGATCGGCCCGGTCGAGGAGCTCTATGGCGATCCGCGCCACCCCTATACCCGCGCGCTGCTCTCGGCGATGCCGTCGATGGATCCCGAAAACCGGACCATGGAGGCCCCGCTCGCCGGCGATCCGCCCAACCCGATCAACCCGCCCGAGGGCTGCCGCTTCCACCCGCGCTGCCCGCATGCGCAGACCGTCTGCGCCAAGGTGAAACCGGTCCTGGCGACGGTGGGCGAGGGCGCGCGCCAGGTCGCCTGCCACATGCAGGTGCCCGGCTCCGGCCACAGCCACGCGCCGGCCCTGGAGGTCGCGGCATGAACACGACCATGGGCACCCCTCTCGTCGAGATCGAGAACCTGACGGTGCGCTTCCGCGGCGCCCAGACCGTTCACGCCGTCAACGGCGTCTCGCTGACCCTGGAGCCGGGCCAGGTGCTCGGTATCCTCGGCGAATCCGGCTCCGGCAAGAGCGTGACGCTGAAGACGCTGCTGCGCCTGCTGCCCGAGAGCCGCACCGATATCGGCGGCGGCGTCCGGGTCGACGGTCGCGACGTGCTGGCGCTGAACCCGCAGGATCTGGCCGATTATCGCGGCGCCGTCACCTCGATGATCTTCCAGGATCCCGCGCTCGCGCTCGATCCCGTCTATACGGTCGGCCAGCAGATCGCCGAGGCGATCATCCGGCACGAGAGCATTTCGGCGAAGGCGGCGATGGCACGCGCGCTCGAACTGCTCGAGCTGGTCCGCATCCCCTCGCCGGAGCGCCGGCTCAAGGCCTATCCGCACGAGATGTCGGGCGGCATGCGCCAGCGCGCCATGATCGCGCTCGCGCTGGCGGCCCGCCCGAAACTCCTGCTCGCGGACGAGCCGACCACCGCGCTCGACGCCACCGTGCAGATCCAGATCCTGCTGCTGCTGCGCCAGCTCCAGCGCGACCTCGGCATGGGCATGCTCTTCGTCACCCACGACATCGGCGTCGCGGTCGAGGTCTCGGACCGGCTGGCGGTGATGTATGCCGGGCAGATCGTCGAGACCGGTACGGTGCGCGAGCTGCTGCGTGATCCGCAGCACCCCTATACCCGCGGGCTCCTCGCCGCGAATTTGCACGGCGCGAAGAAGGGCGAGCGGCTGGAGGCCATTCCCGGCGCGCCGCCGGCGCTGACCGAGCCGCCCTCGGCCTGCTCCTTCGCGCCGCGCTGCAAGCATGCGCAGGATCGCTGCCGCGCGGCGCTGCCGCCCGTCGTCCAGCTCAGCGAGGGACGGGTGGTGCGCTGCATCCTGGCAGAACAGGCGCTGACCGCGGCGGCCTGAGCACGCCGCCCATTCCGCAGCGGCCATTTCCCCGCAGGCCTCGACCCGCTATCAGCAGGCGACGACGCGCCGCGACCCTGCTGCGCCAAACTGACGGAGCCTGCCCATGGATCTCGGCCTTCACGACAAGCGCGCTCTGGTGCTGGGCGCGAGCCGGGGGCTCGGCGCCGCCATCGCCCGCACGCTCGCCAGCGAGGGCGCCTCGGTCATCGCTGCCGCCCGCAATGTCGCCGCGACCGATGCCTGGGTCAGCGAGTGCCCCGAGGAGGTGCGCAGCCGCATCTATGCCGCGAGCCTCGACCTGTCCGATCTCGCCTCGGTCGAATCCCTGATGAACGTGCTGCGCGATGCCGGCGGCATCGACATCCTGATCGCTAACTCAGGTGGTCCGCCCCCGGCCGAGGCGCGCGAGGCCGGCCGCGACGACTGGCTCAAGCATTTCGAGGCGATGGCCGCCAATCTCTTCCACATCGCGCAGGGCATGTTGCCGGGTATGGTCGAGCGCGGTTTCGGCCGCATCATCACCATTGCCTCCTCGGGCGTCGAGCAGCCGATCCCGCGTCTCGCCCTCTCCAACGGCATCCGCTCGGCCGTCGTCGGCTGGTCCAAGACGCTGGCCGCGGAGGTCGCCTCCCAGGGCGTGACCGTGAATGTCGTGCTGCCGGGCCGCATCCATACCGAGCGCGTCGACCAGCTCGATCAGGCGGCTGCCGATCGCGCCGGCACGACGCCCGAGCAGGCCGCCAAGGCCTCGCGCGCCACGATTCCCGCCGGCCGCTATGGCACGCCGCAGGAATTCGCCGATGTCGTGACCTTCCTCGCCAGCGAGCGGGCGAGCTATGTCACCGGCGCCAAGATCCGTATCGACGGCGGCGCCACGCGCGGCATCTGAAGCGGTCCAAGTGTCAGGAGGCGCCGGCCTGCCTTCTGGCGACCGGCGTCATCGTCGCAGGGAGGCTCAGGCCGCCTGCGAATAGGTGGAGCCAGCGGTGTTCGCGGCGCCGAGCTGGTAGGTGCTGCCATAGGCCTGCGAGGCGCTGTTCGGCGGCGGGCCGGGCGGCGGGCCCGACGGGCGGCTGCGCTGTTCGAGAGCCGCCTGGAAGGCGCTCTGCTCGTCCTTCGAGATCGAGCCGTCCGCACTCGTGTCGATCGCGTCGAACAGCTTGCTGAGCAGGTCGCTGGACGAACTCGTGCCCGACGAGAAGGCCGAGAGGAACTCGTCCTTGGCGACGCTGCCATCGGAGTTGGCGTCGAGCTGGGCGAAGATGTCGGTCTCCTCCTCGCTCTCGTCGGTGCTGCTCTGGCTCTGCCTGCCGGACTGGAGCCCGAACAGGAAGGACTGGAGCTGCTGCTGGGCCTGCTCGGCCTTGGTCTTGAAGGCGTCCTGCTCCTCCTTGGTGACCGACCCGTTGCTGTCGCTGTCGATCGCCTTGAAGAGCTCTTCGCTCTTGCTGCTGTCGGCGCCCTTCGGGGCCCCGGCCTTGAACTCCTCGATGCTCAACCCGCCGCTGCTGTCGGTATCGACCGACTCGAAGCTCGGAGGCTTGGGCGGAGGCGGGCGAAACCCGCCGCTGACGCCACTGATGCTGGACATGACTGGACTCCATCGCGTCGCCGCCGGATGGCGGCGCCTGCGATTGTCCGGCCGGAGCTCATTGCGGAAGCCTAAGGGGCAGGGGCGCTGCGCCCGGCAATTGGTAAGCCGGTGTTTCGGTTGAGCCGTTCAGCAACAGGGCGAAACACAAATCCCGGTCGCTTCAGGCGATGACGGCCGTCGCCTCGATCTCGACCAGCGCCTCCGGTTCGACCAGCGAAACGACCTGAACGACCGCCATCGCCGGGAAATGCCGGCCCAGCACGCCGCGATAGACCGGCCCGAGCTCTTTCAGGCTGGCACGATAGGCCTCCATGTCGGTGACGTACCAGGTCATCCGCACGATGTCCTCGATCCGCCCGCCGCCGGCCTCGACCACGGCCTTGATGTTGAGAAAGGTCCGCTCGAGCTGCGGCAGGAAGCCCTTGGCGAAGACACCGTTCTCGTCCCAGCCGACGAGGCCGCCGGTGACCAGCACGCGGCCTTCCGCGACCATGCCGTTGGCATAGCCGCGCGGCAGCGGCCAGCCTTCCGGCAGGATGGCGCGGGACAGGGTTTCATTCGACATGGGCGTCGCCTCGGTTCGGGGCCGTTCCGGCTCGTCTGAAAAGATGGATCAGGCCTCGCCTTGCGCCATCTGGCGTAGCGCGAAGCGCTGCAGCTTGCCGCTGGCGGTCTTGGGCAGGGCCGCGACGAAGTCGATGGCGCGGGGATATTTGTAGGGCGCGATACTGGCCTTCACGTGATCCTGCAAGGTCTTGAGCATCGCCGCATCGCCGGCGACGCCCTCGCGCAGCACGACATAGGCCTTCACGATGTGGCCGCGCTCGGGGCAGGGCGCGCCGACAACGCCGCATTCCATCACGTCGGGATGAGCGAGCAGACAGGCCTCGACCTCTGGACCGGCGATGTTGTAGCCGGAGGAGACGATCATGTCGTCCGAGCGCGCCTGGTACCAGAAATAGCCGTCCCGATCGCGGATATAGGTGTCGCCGGTGACGTTCCAGCCGTTCTGAACGTAAGTGCGCTGGCGTGCATCGGCGAGATAGCGGCAGCCGATCGGCCCGCGCACGGCGAGCCGGCCCGGCGTCCCGTCGGGCACCTCGCCCCCCTCGGGGTCGATGATCCTCGCCTCGTAGCCCGGCACCGGCAGGCCTGTCGCACCGGGGCGGATGGCCTCCAGCGGCGCGGCGATGAAGATGTGCAGCATCTCGGTCGCGCCGATGCCGTCCATCAGCTTCAGGCCGGTCTTCGCCAGCCAGGCGTCGAAGACCGGCTTGGGCAGCGTCTCGCCGGCCGAGACGCAGATCCGCAGCGAAGAGATGTCGCGCCCGGCGAGCTTGTCGAGCACGGCGCGATAGGCCGTCGGCGCGGTGAAGATGACGCTCGCCTTGTGCCGCTCGATCGCGTCGAGCAGATCCGCCGGGGCCGTCTTGTCGGGCAGCACGGCCGCTGCGCCGATGCGGAAGGGGAACAGCACGATGCCGCCGAGCCCGAAGGTGAAGGCGAGCGGCGCCGAGCCGATGAAGCGGTCCTCGGGCGAGGCCTTCAGCACCTTGGCGGCATAGGTGTCGCAGATCACCAGCAGGTCGCGCTGGAAATGCATCGTCCCCTTGGGCTCGCCGGTGGTGCCCGAGGTGAAGCCGATCAGGCAGACATCGTCGCTGGCGGTATCGACCGCCTCGAAGCGCTCATAGCCCGGCTGCGCCATCAGCGTCTCGAGCTCGCAGCCCTCCGCGCCGAAGGCGACGATGCGCGCGAGCTCCGGCACCTGGCGCTGGGCGCCCTCCAGATCGGCCAGCAGACGATGGTCGCAGAGCGCCAGCGCGATCTTCGCCTTGCGCAGCGGATAGACCAGCTCGCCCGCCCGCAGCATCGGCATGGTCGCGACCACGACGCCACCGGCCTTGATGACGGCGAGATAGGCCGCGACCATCATCGGCGTGTTGGCCGCGCGCAGCAGCACGCGATGACCGGGGATCATGCCGAGATCGCGGGTCAGGACGTTGGCGATGCGGTCGATCCGATCGGCGAGGTCGCGATAGCTCCAGGTCAGATGATCGCCGATGATCGCCGGCCGGTCGCCGCGTCCCTGCGCGACATGGTCGTCGACCAGAACGCTCACCGCGTTCAGCCGCTCCGGATAGCTCAGCCCGGCCCCGGCGAGGTCGATCGCTGGCCATTGCTCCGGAGGTGGCAGGTTGTCACGCGCAAAGCTGTCGATATGGCCGGAGCGCAGGAAGTTCATGGCCGTCACCTTCGTCGTCTAGCTCTTGGCCTTGAGGAGGTCGCGCGCGATCACGACCTTCTGGACTTCCGAGGCGCCTTCGTAGATCCGCAGCGCCCGGATTTCCCGGTACAGTTCCTCCACCTTGACGCCCTTGGTGACGCCGAGGCCGCCATGGATCTGGACGGCCCGGTCGATCACCCTCTGGGCGTTCTCCGTCGCGACGAGTTTGGCGAGCGCGGCCTCGCGGGTGACGCGCGCCGCGCCGCGATCCTTGGTCCAGGCGGCGCGATAGACCAGCAGGGCCGCGGCATCGACCTCGGCCGCGCTGTCGGCGATGGCGGCTTGGCTGAGCTGGAGATCGCCCAGCGTGCCGCCGAAGAGCTTGCGGCTGCTGGCATGGGAGATCGTCTCGTGCAGCGCCCGCCGCGCGAAGCCGAGCGCCGCGGCGCCGACCGTCGAGCGGAAGATGTCGAGCGTCGCCATCGCGACCTTGAAGCCGTCGCCGGGGCCGCCGATCCGATTCTCGACCGGCACGCGGCAGGCCTCGAACCGCAGCGTCGCCAGCGGATGCGGTGCGATCACCTCGATCCGCTCGGTCACGCTCAGACCGGGATTGTCCGCCTCGACCAGGAAGGCCGACAGCCCGCGCGCGCCCGGCGCCTCGCCGGTGCGGGCGAAGACGACGTAATGGTCGGCAATGCCGCCATTCGAGATCCAGCTCTTCTCGCCGTCGATCCGGACATGGCCGTTGCCGTCGGGCGTGGCGGTGGTCGCCATCGCCGCGACGTCGGAGCCCGCTTCCTTCTCGGACAGCGCGAAAGCGGCGATCCGGGCGCCCTCGCAGACGCCGGGCAGGATGCGCTGCTTCAGCGCGTCGGAGCCCGCGACCGTGATCGCGCCGGTGCCGAGGCCCTGCATCGCGAAGGAAAAATCCGCCAGCCCGTCGCGCGCCGCCAGGATCTCGCGGGCGAGGCAGAGCGTGCGCACGTCCAGCGTCGGGTTCAGCCCGCCATAGGCCTCCGGCACGACCGCCCGCAGAAATCCGCCTTCGCCCAGCGCCGTGACGCGCGCCCGGCAGGCCGCGTCGACATCGTCATGGGGCAGGCCGGGCAGGGTGGCGTCGGCCCAGGCCGAAAGCTCGGCGGCGAAGCGGCGGTGCCGGTCCTCGAAGAACGGCCAGTCGAGCGTGTCGCCGAGAAGGCCCGGGAGATGAGGTCCGTCGAGCTTCGTCGCAGCCATCTCAGTTGCCCTCGAAGACCGGCTTCTGCTTGTTGGCGAAGGCGTGATAGGCGCGGGCGAAATCCTCGGTCTGCATGCACAGCGCCTGCGCCACGGCTTCCGCCTCGATCGCGCTCTCGACCGACATCGCCCATTCCATCTCGAGCATGCGTTTGGTCATGGCGTTGGCAAAAGTCGGCCCATCAGCCAGTTCGGCAGCCAGCGCCTGCGCCTCGGCGAGCACCGCCTCCTTCGCGACGAGCCGGTTGAGGAAGCCCCAGCGTTCGGCCTCGTCGCCGCGCAGCACGCGGCCCGTGTAGAGCAGCTCCGCCGCACGGCCCTGGCCGATGATCCGCGGCAGCATCGCGCAGGCGCCCATGTCGCAGCCGGCCAGCCCGACGCGGTTGAACAGGAAGGCGATCTTGCTCTCGGCCGTGCCGAGCCTGAGGTCGGACGCCATGGCGATGATCGCGCCCGCCCCGGCGCAGACGCCGTCGATGGCGGCGATCACCGGCTGCGGGCAGGCGCGGATCGCCTTGACGAGCTCGCCGGTCATCCGGGTGAACTTCAGCAGGTCCTTGGTCTCCATCGCGACCAGCGGGCCGATGATCTCGAAGACGTCGCCGCCGGAGGAGAAATTGCCGCCCGCGCCCGTCACCACGATCGCCTTGACGTCCTCTTCCTTCTGCGCCGCGAGGAAGAAATCGGTGAGTTCGCGGTAGCTTGCGAAGGTCAGCGGATTCTTTTTCTCAGGCCGGTTCAGCGTCACCGTCGCGACCTTGCCGGCGACGGAGAGCGCAAAATGCTGCGGCTGGAACGCCGCGAGCGGCAGGATCGTGGCGTTGGCCAGAGTGGTCACGAGGCGTCTCCCTTGCCGGCATCGTCCGGCTGGCTGGCGTCCTGCGCCCTTGCGGCGATCGCGCGGTGCAGCGAGGCCTTGGTCTGTCCGAGCAGGCGGAAGAGCTGCGCCCGCTCCGGCTGGTCGAGCCCCGCGAAGAGCTCGGCGATCCAGCCCTCATGCCGCTCGGCCATCGCTTTGAAGGCCTTGCGGCCCTGCGCAGTCAGCGTCAGGACCTGCACGCGCCGGTCCTGCGTCGCGGCGCGCTTGTCGACGAGCCCGTCCGCCAGAAGCCCGGCGACGACGGCGGTGACATTGCCGTTCGAGACCATCAGCCGCTGCGACACCTCGCCGACCGTCATGCCGGTGCTCGACTTGTCGAGCTGCGCCATCAAATCGAAGCGCGGCAGCGTCGTCTTGAACTCCTCGCGCAGCCGGTTGCGGATCTCCGTCTCGATCAGCGTCGAGCAGGTCAGCAGCCGCAGCCAGAGGCGCAACTCGTCCTTATGGTCGCCGGGGCGTTCGCTCGCCTTTGTCTCGCGGTCGAGCATCAGGCCGGGGAGGATGCTCTCCATCGCCTAGAACTCCCCGCCATTGATCATCAGGGACTGGCCGGTCACCGCGCCGCTGGCCGGCCCGCAGAGATAGAGCACCGCCTGCGCGACCTCCTCCGGCGCGATCAGCCGCCCCTGCGGATTGTCCTTGACCATCCCAGCCAGCGCCTGCTCGCGGGTAACGCCCGTCTTGGCGACGATGGCGTCGAGCCCGCCCGCGACCATGTCGGTGTCGGCATAGCCCGGGCTGACCGCGTTCACCGTCACGCCGCTGCGCGCCGTCTCCAGCGCCAGCGACTTCACCAGCCCGATCACGGCATGCTTCGCCGCCACATAGGCCGAGACATGGGCGTAGCCGCGATGGCCGGCGGTGGAGCCGATCGCGATCAGCCGTCCATGGCCGCGCTCGATCATGGAGGGCAGGGCACCGTGGAACAGGTTCACGGTGCCGATCAGGTTGATCTCGGTCATCCGGCGGAAGCGTTCGGCCGGGCTGCGCAGGAAGGAGCCCGCCTCGACGGCGCCCGCATTGGCGACCGCGATGTCGATCGGCTGCTCCCCGGAGAGCTGCGCCAGCGCCTGCGCCATCGCGTCCGCATCGGTGACGTCGCAGGCGGCCTGGGCATCGGCGTCGCCGGCAGCACAGGCTGCGGACAGCGCCGCCGCGTCGCGGCCGAGGATGGAGACCCGCGCGCCCTCGCGGCGCAGCGCCGCGGCGATGGCGCGGCCGATGCCGCGCCCGCCGCCCGTCACCACTGCGTGCCGCCCTGAAAGGAGCATCCGAACCGCCTCCCGATGCGCCAATCTATTTTAGGTCTAAAGCATTTTGCAAGCGCCACGAGGCAGGCACCGAAGCCCATCAATTAGCGCCCGATCTGGCGCGATAGCGTTCGCTATCCCGAGGTTCGCCACTGCGTCACTTGATCTCGCTCAAAGCGAGACACGTGGCCTTGAGCAAAAATTATTTCAGACCTAAAATAATTTTCCATTCGGTTGGGACGAGGGGCTTCGGATGCGTATCGCGGTGGTCGGCGGCGGGCCTGCGGGGCTCTATTTCGCGCTCCTGATGAAGCGGGATTGGCCGGATCTCGACATTACCGTCTTTGAACGCAACCAGCCGGACGACACCTTCGGCTTCGGCGTGGTGTTCTCGGACCAGACGCTCGACATCTTCAAGGCCGCCGACGAGGCGAGCTACGCCGCGATCCGCGACAATTTCGCATACTGGGACGACATCGAGGTCCACTTCAAGGACAGCGTCCACCGCGTCTCCGGCAACGGCTTCTGCGGCTGCTCGCGCCGCTCCCTGCTGCTGCTGATCCAGGCGAGGGCGCGCCAGCTCGGCGTCGAGTTGCGCTTCGGCGAGGAGGCTGCCGACATCGAGACGCTCAAGACGCAGTACGACCTCGTCGTCGGCTCGGACGGCATCAACAGCCGCATCCGCGAGGGCTGGCGCGATCGGTTCCAGCCGGAGATCGATCTGCGGCCGAACCACTTCACCTGGATGGGCTCGACCCGCCCCTTCGACGCCTTCACCTTCTTCTTCAAGGAGACGCCGGACGGCGTCTTCATCGCCCATTGCTACCAGTACGAGGCCGGCCGCTCGACCTGGGTGCTGGAAACCGACCCCGAAACCTTCCGGAAAGCCGGCCTCGGCGCGATGGACGAGGCGGCGTCGGCCGCCTTCCTCGAAGGCGTCTTCGCCGAGGAGCTTCAGGGCCACAAGCTGATCACCAACCGCTCGCTCTGGCGCAACTTCCCGATGATCCGCTGCCGCAACTGGGTGGTCGAGAACGTCGTCCTGCTGGGTGACGCCAAGGCCACCGCGCATTTCTCGATCGGCTCGGGCACCAAGCTCGCGATGGAGGATGCGATCGGCCTGCACAAGGCCTTCCATCAGGCCGGACTGCTGGTTGCGGACGCGCTCGCCCTGTTCGAGCGCAGCCGTCGCGAGGAGGTCGAGAAGACCCAGCACGCGGCGGATGTCTCGCTGGTCTGGTTCGAGCAGCTCGGCCGCTTCTGGGATTTCGAACCCTTGCGCTTCGCCTTCGGCCTGATGACGCGCTCCAAGGCGATCACCTATGACAATCTCGCTCTGCGCGCGCCCGACATGGTCAAGGCCGTCGATGAGATGGTCGCCGGCGAACTCGGCCCGCTCGCCCGCCGCCGCAAGGACGGCAGCGCCGTGCCGCCGGCCTTCCAGCCGCTCAAGCTGCGCGATCTCACGCTGGAAAACCGCCTCGTGCTGGCGCCGATGTGCCAGTACTCGGCCGATGACGGCGTGCCGGGCGACTGGCACCTGATGCATTACGGCTCGCGCGCCATCGGCGGCCCCGGCCTGATCTTCACCGAGATGACCTGCGTCGCTGCCGATGCCCGGATCACGCCCGGCTGCGCCGGTCTCTACAATGACGAACAGGAGGCCGCCTGGACCCGCATCGTCGGCTTCGTGCACGCCAACTCCGCCGCGAAACTCTGCCTCCAGCTCGGCCATGCCGGGCGCAAGGGGGCGACGAAACTGATGTGGGAGGGCATGGACCGCCCGCTGGCGGAAGGCGCCTGGCCGATCGTCTCGGCCTCGCCCTTGCCCTACTATCCCGAGAGCCAGGTGCCGCGCGAGATGACGCGGGCCGACATGGACCGGGTTAAGGCGGAGTTCGTCGCGGCGGCCGAGCGGGGCGCGCGCGCCGGCTTCGATATGCTCGAACTCCACTGCGCCCATGGCTATCTGCTGGCGAGCTTCCTCTCGCCGCTGACCAACCGCCGCGGCGACGAGTATGGCGGGTCCGTCGAGAACCGCCTGCGCTATCCGCTCGAGGTCTTCCGCGCGCTGCGCGAGACCTGGCCGCGCGAGAAGCCGATGTCGGTTCGCATCTCCGCGACCGACTGGGCACAAGGCGGCCTCTCGGCCGAGGATTCGGTCGCGATCGCCGAGGCCTTCGCCGCCGAGAGCTGCGATCTCGTCGACGTTTCCACGGGTCAGACCGTGCGCGAATCGCGCCCTGTCTATGGCCGCATGTTCCAGACGCCATTCTCGGACCAGATCCGCAACGAGGCCCGCGTCGCGACCATGTGCGTCGGCAACATCACCACCGCCGATCAGGCCAACACGATCGTGGCCTCCGGCCGGGCCGATCTCGTCGCCTTGGGCCGTCCGCATCTCGCGGACCCGTCCTTCGTGCTGCGCTCGGCCGCCTGGTATGGCGTCGATCTGATGCAGCCGGTGCAGTACCGGCCGGGCAAGGACCAGCTGATGCGCAACACGCCGCGCGAGCGTCAGGATCTCGAGGCGCTCAAGCTCAAGGCCAAGCCGAGCCGTCACGCCGTCTCGGCCTGACGGGTTCTGCGGGGAGGGCCAGGCGCCGCAGGAAGCGGAACATCGCGCGTGCCCTTGGGTTGGGGTGTCCGAGGCTCGCGCCGGATGCGGGCCGTGGAAGGAAACCCGATGGTTCGCTCTCTCTCGCGGCTCGCGCTGGTCGCGGCCCTCTCCGCCCTCCCGCTCGTGGCGTCGGCCCAGACGCCGCCCACCACGCCGCCCTCCGACCCGGCGCAAGCGCAGGCCAGCGGCGGCCTCGGGCCGAAGACGACCAACCCGACCGAGATCGACAAGGGGCAGAACATGATCCTGCCTAACGCCGGCCGCTCGGGGGAATCCGCCGCGCCCACCATGGTCTATGACTGCAAGAACCGGCCCCAGGACTGCACCACGCCCACCAATCAGGGCGACAAGGTCGACGTCCCGGACATGTCGTCGGCCCCACCGACGTCGAAGCCCTGAACCGGCGATGGAGTCGGCCGCACAACATTGCGCGGGAGCAATGAGGCGATTGCCGGCGGCCGGGTGCCATGGCGTGCCGACGTCGCTATCTCTGGCGCAACCGCCGGGCCTTCCGTCCGGATGACCAGAGAGGGCGCCATGAAGCTCACCGGAATCCACCACGTCACCGCGATCTCGGCCGATGCGCCGGGCAATCGCCGCTTCTACGTCGAAACGCTGGGCATGCGCCTGGTCAAGAAGACGGTGAACCAGGACGACACCTCGGCCTATCACCTGTTCTATGCCGATGGCGCCGGCTCGCCGGGTACGGATCTCACCTTCTTCGACTGGCCGGCCCCGCCCGCCCGCCGCGGCACCCATTCCATCGTCCGCACTTCGCTGCGCGTCGCCGACGAGGCCTCGCTCGACTGGTGGCGCCAGCGCCTGACCGCAGCCGGCGTCGCGGTCTCTCCGATCCGCACCATCAACGGCCGCGCGGCCGTCGATTTCGAGGATCCGGAAGGCCAGCGCCTGACTCTGATCGCCGATGGCGGGGAGATCCCCTTCGTCGTCTGGAACAAGAGCCCGGTCCCGCCGGAGCATCAGATCCGCGGCCTCGGCCCGGTGACCATCTCGGTTCCGAAGTTGGAAAGGACGGAGGTGGTGCTGACCCAGTTGCTGGGGCTCGAGCGCATTGGCAGCTATCGCGATGCGGCCCATGCCACCGGCGAGATCCACGTCTTCAAGATCGGGGAGGGTGGACCGGCGGCCGAACTCCATGTCGCGGTCGAGCCGGACCGGCCGCAGGCGCGGGAAGGGGCCGGTGGCGTCCATCACCTCGCGCTGCGCACGCCGACCTTCGCCGACTACGATGCCTGGGCCGAGCGCCTGCGCGCCGCCGGCTATCCCAACAGCGGCCCGGTCGATCGCTTCTATTTCCGCTCGCTCTATCTGCGCGAGCCCAACGGCATCCTGATCGAGATCGCGACCGACGAGCCGGGCTTCGCGGCCGACGAGCCGGCCGAGACCATGGGCGAGGCTCTGGCCTTGCCGCCCTTCCTCGAGCCCCGCCGTGCCCAGATCGAGGCCGGCCTGAAGCCGCTCTGACCAGCGGCGAGAGTTCGCTTGCGACATGACCGCGGGGCGGGCCGGGCAGCCGGTTCGCCCCGCGGTTTTTGTCGCAATTGCCGGACGGTTTTCACCCCGCCTTAACCAAGAACGCCTCTATTCGAACCAGGCCGCTTTGTCGGCTCGCGCCCTCTTGTTGCGACGGCGCCTGTGTGTTGCGTCGGGTCGAGAGCGTTCGGGATGTCGGGTCAGGGCTACAGGCTGCGCAGGGCGCCGCGAACCCGCTACCGGGTCGGCCACAATGTCTTTTTGCAGATCGCCGCCATCGTCGTCGCCTGCGGCGTCGGCTTTGTGGCGCTCGATCCCGGTCGCGAGGCGCAGCGCCCCACCGCGGCCGCGCCCCAGCGCGACGTCATGGTGACCGGCTCGCTCGCGGCCTCGTCGACGGCCTATCGCGACCTGCTGAAGCCGGGCTTTGCGCTCGGGACGACACCCTCGTCCTTCGGCGCGCAGGCGCCGCTGCAGGCTGGGCTCCAACCCAGCGAACCGGCCCAGACTGCCCGCTCTTCATCCGCCGCCCAGCTTCCCGTGGTCGCCGCCCTCCCGGCGGCGCCGGCGGTCGCCTCGCCGACTCCGGCTTCGCCGGCCGTCGCCGCCGCGCCCGCCGTCGAGCCGCAGGCCGTCACCCGGATCCTCAAGGATGCGCCGCTGCCGGCGCCGCGTCCGGCCGACCTCAAGTCCCCGCAGACGGCCGAGGCGCCCGCCATCGCGCTGCGCCAGCCGACCCGCCGCACCGCCCGCGTCGAGGCGGCGACGCCGGCTCCGGCCGTCGAGGACAACCGTTCGTTCTTCGAGAAGCTCTTCGGCGCGGCGCCCCAGCCCAAGGGGCCGGCCATGGCCTATGCCGCGCCATCCGACGACGAGATCGATCGTTCGCGCGGCCGCCGCCTCAGCCCCTCCTTCGGTCCGGCGCCGGGCGCGATGCAGGGGGGCACCGCGATCTACGACATCAGCGGCAAGACCGTTCACATGCCCAATGGCGAGAAGCTGGAGGCCCATTCCGGCTTCGGCGACAAGATGGACGATCCTCGCTACGTCCATGTCCGGATGCATGGCGCGACACCGCCCCACACCTACAATCTCGTCGAGCGCGAGGCGCTCTTCCATGGCCACCGCGCCCTGCGGATGCACCCGGTCGGGGGCAGCAGCGCGATCTATGGCCGGGCCGGCTTGCTGACGCACCCCTATCTGCTGGGGCCGAGCGGCCAGTCGAATGGCTGCATCTCATTCAAGGATTATGACCGCTTCCTGCAGGCCTTTCTGCGCGGCGAGGTGCGGCGTATCGTGGTCGTCGCCAGCATGCGCGATGCGCCGGCCTCGCTGATCGCCTCGCGTTGACGCGGAGGTGAGGAGCGCGTGATCGGCGCGTGCGGAACGATGGGCGGAGCCGAAGGGTTCAGCCTCATCATCTCCCAGGGAGCTTGCCGATGACACCTCTCGCCCGCCTCGCCATGCCATCACGCCGCCGCCTGTTGGCGGGCGCAGCCTTCCTTGCCGCTTCCGCAGCCCTGCCGGTCGCGGCCCATCATGGCTGGGCCTGGGCCGAAGGCGAGCAGATGGAACTGAAAGGCACCATCCGCACGATCTCGATGGCCCCGCCGCATCCGATGCTGATGGTTGCGGCCGAGGACGGCAAGGAATGGCAGGTCGATCTCGGCAACCCGAACCAGACCGCGCGGTCGGGCTTCACCGGCGACACGGCCAAGCCCGGCTACGCGATCACCGCGCTCGGCAACCGCCATCTCGACAAGAGCAAGGCCCATATGAAGGCCGTGCGCATCGTCATCGCCGGCAAGAATTACGACATGTATCCGGAGCGCATCCGCAGCAACTGAGGCCGCATGGAGCTTCTCGCCGGCGTCGGGACATGGCCCGGAGCCGTGCTGCTCAAGCAGAGCGGCACGGCCTATCTGTTCGTCAATGCGAGCCACATTCTCGGCCTCGCCCTGCTGATCGGCGCGATCTGGCCGCTCGACCTCCGGCTGCTCGGGCTCTTTCACAGCGTGCCGGTCGCCGCCTTAGCGCCCGTGCTGTCGCGCATGGCGGGAATCGGGCTTGGCCTCGCGCTCGTCACCGGCGCCTGGCTCTTCACCGTGCGCCCGGTCGAATATGCCCGCAACGCCGCCTTCCTCTGGAAGCTCGGCCTGCTCGCGTTGGCGGTCGCCAACATCGCCCTGCAGCACCGCAGCGCCGCCTACACCCGAGCGCTGGCGGGCGAGATCACCGCGGCGGTGAAACTGCGCGCGCTGGCCTCGCTGATGCTCTGGCTCGCCGTGCTGCTGGCGGGCCGCTGGATCGGCTTTCTCTGAAGCGCCGCGTCCGGTCGCCTCAGCCCTTGGCGGCAGCCTTGGCCTTGGCTGCGCCGGCTTTCGGCTTGGCGGCCGCGGTCTTCGCGCCCGCCTTGGCCGCAGCCGGCTTGGCTGCCGATTTGGCGGCAGGCTTCTTCGCCGACGCCTTGGCGGCCTTGGCCTTGCCGGGCCCCTTGACGCCGCTGCTCTCGGCCTTGGCGTTGACGAGCTCCACCGCCTGCTCGAGCGTGATCGCCTCCTGCGTCAGCGCTTTCGGAAGGGTCGCGTTGACCTTGCCCCAGTTGACGTAAGGCCCGTATTTGCCGGCCCGCACCACGAGCTTGCCGCCCGCCGGATGCTCGCCGAGTTCTCGGCCCGGCACCGCGGCGCCGCGCCCGAAGCGGCTGCCGCCGCCACCGCTCTCCTTGGCGACGATCAGGTCTATGGCGCGGTTGGCGCCGATCTGCAGGATGTCGTCGTCCTTGTCGATATTGGCGTAGGTCTTGCCGTGCTGGACGTAAGGCCCGTAGCGGCCGATGCCGGCGAGGATCGGCTCGCCGCTCTCGGGATGCCGCGCCACCTCTTTGGGCAGCGAGAGCAGGGCCAGCGCCTTCTCGAGGTCGACGTTGCCGGGGCTCATGCCCTTGGGCAGGCTGGAGCGCTTGGGCTTCTCGCCCTCGCCAAGCTGGATATAGGGGCCGAAGCGCCCGTCGCGGATGGTGACGTCCTGGTCGGTCACGGGGTCCTTGCCGAGGATGCGCACGCCCGGTGCGCCGGTGCCGCCCTCGGCCGTGGCCTCGCCATCGCTGGCCTGCACGGTCAGCGGGCGGGTGTAGCGGCATTCGGGATAGTTGGAGCAGCCGACGAAGGCGCCGAACTTGCCGAGCTTCAGCGAGAGTGTGCCCGTGCCGCAGACCTGGCAGGCGCGCGGATCGCCGCCATCGTCGCGCTGCGGGAAGACATGGGGCCCGAGCACCCCGTTCAGCGCCTCCAGCACCTCGGTGACGCGCAGCTCCTTGGTGTCGCCGATCGCCGCCGTGAACTCCTCCCAGAATTCGCGCAGCAGCACCTTCCAGTCGATCTCGGCGTTCGAGACGCGGTCGAGCTTCTCCTCCAGCAGGGCGGTGAAGTCGAAGGCGACATAGCGGTTGAAGAAGCTCTCCAGGAACGCCGTCACCAGCATGCCCTTGTCCTCGGGCACCAGGCGCTTCTTCTCGATGCGGACATATTCGCGGTCGCGCAGGGTCGAGAGCGTCGCGGCATAGGTGGAGGGCCGGCCGATGCCGAGCTCTTCCATGCGCTTGACCAAGCTCGCTTCCGAATAGCGCGGCGGCGGCTCGGTGAAATGCTGCTCCGCGGCGATGGCGCGCTTCTCCAGCCCGTCGCCGGCCTTCATCGCCGGGAGTTTCTTGGAATCCTCGTCCTCCTCGTCGTCGCGGCTCTCCTGATAGAGCGTCAGGAATCCGTCGAAGAGCACGACCTGGCCGGTGGCGCGCAGCTCGAGATGGCGACCGGCGACGGTCGCCGCAACGTCGACCGTGGTGCGCTCCAGCGAGGCCGATTCCATCTGGCTCGCGATGGTGCGCTTCCAGATCAGCTCGTAGAGCCTGGCCTGCTCGGGCTCCAGATGGCGCGCGACCATGGCCGGCAGCCGGCCGAGATCGGTCGGGCGGATCGCCTCGTGGGCTTCCTGCGCGTTCTTGGCCTTGACCGTGTATTTGCGCGGAACGCCTGGCACATAGGCGTCGCCGAATTCCTTGCCGATGACGCGGCGTGCCGCGGCAATGGCCGAGCCGTCCATGTCGACGCCGTCGGTTCGCATATAGGTGATGAGACCGACCGTCTCGCCGCCGATGTCGACGCCCTCATAGAGCCGCTGCGCCAGCTGCATCGTCCGCGCCGGGGCGAGCCCGAGCTTGCGGGAGGCTTCCTGCTGCAGGGTCGAGGTCTGGAAGGGCGGGTAGGGGTGGCGCTTGACCGGCTTGGCCTCGACATTCGCCACGCTGAAGGCCGCGCTCTCCAGCGCCTCCTTAAAGGCCCCGGCCTCGTCGCCGGTGCCGATGTCGAGCCGCGTGATCTTCTTGCCGTCGGCGCCGACGAGGCGGGCATCGAAGACGCCGCCGGCCGCCGTCGCCAGCGTCGCCACCAGCGACCAGTATTCGCGCGCCCGGAAGGCCTCGATCTCGCGCTCGCGGTCGCAGACGATGCGCAGCGCCACCGACTGCACGCGCCCCGCCGAGCGCGCGCCGGGAAGCTTGCGCCAGAGCACGGGGGAAAGGGTGAAGCCGACGAGATAGTCCAGCGCCCGACGGGCCAGATAAGCGTCGACCAGCGCCTGGTCGACCTGGCGCGGATTGGCGAGAGCCGTCTGCACCGCGTCCTTGGTGACGGCGTTGAAGGTGACGCGCTCGACGGGAATGCCCTTCAGCGCCCGCTTCGCATTGAGCGCCTCCAGCACATGCCAGGAGATCGCCTCGCCCTCGCGGTCGGGGTCGGTCGCGAGGATCAGCTTGTCGGCGCCCTTCAGCGCCTTGACGATCTCGGAGACCTGCTTGGCGCCGCGCCCCTCGATTTCCCACTTCATCGCGAAGTCGTGCTCGGGATCGACCGAGCCGTCCTTCGCCGGCAGATCGCGGATATGCCCGAAGGAGGCGATCACCTCATAGTCGGAGCCGAGATATTTGTTGATCGTCTTGGCCTTGGCCGGCGACTCGACGACGAGGAGCTTCATGGTGCGGTGTCTCGGTCATAGCCTCTCTGAGCGCGGCACCGACCCTGTTGGGAACGGTCCCGCGACCGGTGAAAGACCCGGCGGTTCGGAATTGCGCGCGAAGTTGGTTCAGGGAACGGGCCGTGTCAAACGCCGATTGCGCTTTTGAGCCGTTCGGCGGCGTTTTGGCCACATCCCCCGGCAGGCCTGCAGATGGCGGGCCCGATCCGGCTCCGCAAGGGCAGGGGCGGCAGTGCCGCCCCTCGCCGTCTCAGCGCAGCGCGCCGTAGAGCGCCGCGAGAAACCCGTCATAGGCCGCGCCGTCGATCCAGCGCAGCACCGCGACGAGATCGTTCTCCACATCGACCAGGATGACGTTGGTGCCCGCGCCCAGCGCCCAGTAGGCGGACGCCGGTATCGCCGGCCGGGCCGTCGGGCCGCGGTTCAGCCACCACAGGAAACCGTAATTGGCCAGCGTCGGGGAGGGCGCCACCATCTGCTTGATCCAGTCGGCCGGAATCAGGCAGCGCCCGCCCCAATCGCCGCCCCGGGCCATCAGCAGTCCGAAGCGGGCATGGTCGCGCGCCCCGATGAACAGGCCGCCGCCCCAATGGCCGCCGCCGGGCACGGACTGGATTTGCCGCCCGTCAATCTCCACGAAGGAGTTCTCGTAGCCCTGCCATTCCCAGTCGGAGGAGGCACCGATCGGGTCCATGATGCGCTCGCGCAGGACCTCGGGCAAAGGCCGGCGGAAGCGCTGCAGCAGCGCATAACCCAGCACGTTCACCCGCACGTCGTTATACTCATAGAAGCTGCCGGGGGTGCGAAGCTCCCGCTTCTGGCCCTTGCGGCTGTTGTCGGCGCCGGGGCCGATCTGTCGGTTGTGGTCGACCTGGTCGGACTTGCCGAAGATCTCGCCCTGCCATTCGCTCGATTGCTGCAGCAGATGCCGCCAGGTGACCCGACCATTATGGGCGCCCTCGAAGAAGGGACCGGGCACGCTCCGACCCACCGGCTCGTCGAGATCGGCGATCAGCCCGTCGGCGACGGCGAGCCCCGCCAGCACCGAAAGATAGCTCTTGGCGATCGAGAAGGTCATGTCGGGGCGGTTCGTGTCGCCCCATTCGGCCACGATCCGCCCGCCCTTCAGGATCAGCCCGGCCGGACCGCCGCGCTCGCGCACGGGACCGACGATGTCGGTCCAGGGCCCGCTCTCGTTCCACTCGCGATTGCCGACATAGGTGCCGTCCGGCCAATAGAGGCTTCTCGGCCAGGGGCTCTCATGGGCCTGCGCGAAGGCGACAGCCTCCGCCAGCCGCGCCGGATCGAAGCCCGCTTCGCCGGGTGCGACCGTGCTCCAGCGCGATCCATGGGCGGCGGGCACAGAGGCGGCGGACATTGGCGGGCTCCCTCGCGGCGGCGGGCCCGTGGACGCGCCCCATCGCCTTTGGCGTAGCCCGATGCGGCCGCCTCCGCCATCCCGCCATCCGCATGCGGGAGAGCGCCATCGCGCGCTTGCACGCCGGCCGACTCGCGCCTAAACACCCCTCTTCAAATGACATCGTCAGCCCCGCTCTACCCGCACCGGCATCTCCTCGGGATCGAGGGGCTGAACCATTTGGACATCGAGGCGCTGCTGGACCGGGCCGACGCCTATGTCGCGCTCTCCCGTCAGGTCGAGAAGAAGACGGCGACGCTGCGCGGCCGCACCCAGATCAACCTGTTCTTCGAGCCCTCGACCCGGACGCAGGCTTCCTTCGAGCTGGCGGGAAAACGCCTCGGCGCCGACGTCATGAACATGTCGGTTGCCTCCTCCTCGGTGAAGAAGGGCGAGACGCTGATCGACACCGCCGCGACGCTGAACGCGATGCGGCCCGACATCATCGTCGTGCGACACCATGCGGCCGGCGCGGTCCATCTTCTGGCCCGGAAGGTCGGCTGCTCGGTGGTGAATGCCGGCGACGGCGCCCATGAGCATCCGACGCAAGCCCTGCTCGACGCCCTGACCATCCGCCGCAACAAGGGGCGGATCATGGGGCTGACGGTCGCGATCTGCGGCGACATCCTGCATTCGCGCGTCGCCCGCTCCAACATCATCCTGCTCAACGCGCTCGGGGCCAAGGTGCGCCTGATCGCCCCCTCGACCCTGCTGCCCGCCGGCATCGAACGCATGGGCGTCGAGGTCTTCACGGACATGAACAAGGGCCTGGAAGGCGCCGACATCGTGATGATGCTGCGCCTCCAGCTGGAGCGCATGCACGGCGCCTTCGTGCCCTCCTCGAAGGAATATTTCCGCTATTTCGGCCTCGATCGCGAGAAGCTGCGGCGGGCCCAGCCCGACGCGCTCGTGATGCATCCCGGCCCGATGAACCGCGGCGTCGAGATCTCCTCCGAGGTCGCCGACGGCGCCCAGTCGCTGATCCGCGAGCAGGTCGAGATGGGCGTCGCGGTGCGCATGGCCGTGCTCGACGCGCTGGCGCAGCATCTGCCCAATCTGTGACGCGATGCTGAGGCTCGCGACCGGCTTTCTGGCTGCCAAGGCAAGGGCCGCGCTCTGGCTGCTCGCCTTGGCCTATTTCTCGCTGGCGGCGATGCTCCTGCATGACGATGCCCGCTCGGGCTGGACCTGGGCCTTCATCGTCGGAGGCGGTCTGCTGCTGCTCCTCTTCATCGGCATCGTCCGGTTCTGGCTCGTCTTTTTCAGAGGTCTGGGAGACCGTAATGGCTGACTCGCAGATCACCGTCATCGCCAATGCCGAGCTGGTCGATCCGGCGGCGCGCCGGCAGGGCCGGGGTTCGCTGCTGCTGCGCGACGGGGCGATCGCCGACATCGCCTGGGGCGCCGAGCCGGCCGCCCCTGACGGCGCCCGCCGTATCGACGCCGCCGGCCTCGTCGTCGCGCCCGGCCTCGTCGATCTGCGCGCCTTCCTCGGCGAGCCCGGTGCCGAATTCCGTGAGACGCTGGGGACGGGGTCGCAGGCGGCCGCCGCCGGCGGCGTCACCACCGTCGTCTGCCGCCCGGACACCGACCCGCCGATCGACGATCCGGCGATCATCGACTTCATCAAGCGCCGTGCCCGCGACAAGGCGATCGTCAACGTCCTGCCCTGCGCCGCGCTGACCAAGGGCCTGCACGGGAAGGAGATCACCGAGTTCGGACTGCTGCTCGAGGCCGGCGCGGTCGCCTTCGGGGACGGCGCGAAGGCCCTGCGCAACCCGCAGATCATGCGCCGCGCCTTGATCTACGCCCGCGACTTCGACGCGCTGATCATGAACCATGTCGAGGATCCGGATCTGCGCGGCGCCGGCGTGATGGCCGAAGGCGAGTTCGCCAGTCGCAAGGGCCTGCCGGGCATTCCGCGCGAGGCCGAGACCGTGATGCTCGAGCGCGACCTGCGCCTCGCCCGGGCCACCGGCGGGCGCTACCACGCCGCGATGATTTCCTGCTCGGACTCGGTCGAGCTCATCCGCCGGGCCAAGGCTGACGGGCTTCGCGTCACCTGCGGCGCGTCGATCAACAGTCTGACGCTGAACGAGAACGACGTCGGCGACTACCGCACCTTCTGCAAGGTCTCGCCGCCGTTGCGCGACGAGCCCGAGCGACTGGCGCTGGTCGAGGCGCTGGCCGAGGGAGTCATCGACGTCGTCGTCTCCGATCACGATCCGCAGGATGTCGAGACGAAGCGCCAGCCCTTCGCCGAGGCCGCCGACGGCGCGCTCGGCATCGAAACACTGCTCTCCGCCTCGCTGCGCCTGGTGCAGGCCGGCCAGATCGCCCTGCCGGACCTGCTGGCGGCGCTCTCGACCAAGCCGGCCAACCTGCTCGGCCTGCGCTGCGGTAGGCTCGCGGTCGGCGCGCCGGCCGACCTGATGCTGCTCGATCTCGAAGCGCCCTATGTCGTCGACAAGCGCAAGTTGAAGTCGCGCGCCAAGAACTCGCCCTTCGACGAGGCGCGGCTGGAGGGCATTGTCCGCGCCACCTATGTCGGCGGCCGCGTGGTCTACGAGAACGTCGCCGGCTGAGCGCGTCGCGCCCGGCCGGCGGAGGTCATCCGCTCAGACGCCGGGGGCGCCGCTACGCCGCTGGCGGCTGGGAGCGACAGGCTGCCGGTCCGGCCGGATCGGCAGCATCCGCGCGAAGACGGGGTTGGGCGTATGGTCATAGGAGGCGCCCGTGCTGGCGTCGACGGCGACGCCGATCAGGCCCCCGGCCACGACATTGCCGGCCATGCCGGCCGCACCGCCGCCGCTGACCTCGGTCTTCACCTCGATCTGCTGGGGATGGTGGCCCGGCATCTCGAAGGTCGCGATGAATTCCTGCTTGCGGCTGATCGAGAAGGTGCAGGGCGTCGCCGCGCAGACGAGGCCGGTCGACGTCGTCACCTTCGCGCCCGGCGGCTCGGAATTGAAGGTCACATCCTCGTTTGATCCGCGTGTCACGGTCCCGCAGGCGCTGACGCTGAGCGCGACAGCAACAGTCAGAAAAAGTCTCATGTTTTGAAAGCCCTTGCCCCAGTTTCTTCGCGCGTTCGTTGGCATGCCGCGCAAGGCCCTGTCGAGATTGCGGCGAGCGCTCGTCAGGTTTTCCCCAGGCTTTCCGAAAGCGAATGAGCCGTCCTCGCCGCGGCGGCAAACGGGCGTTTCCCTCGGCGTTGCTCCTGCTCTACATCTAGGCGCCGGGACGAAGCAGGGATGGCACATGCCGGAGATCTTGAACTGGGGTCTGACGGGGGCGGTAGCGGGCGCAGCGCTCGTCGTCGGCTATCTGCTCGGCTCGATTCCCTTCGGCATGATTCTGACCCGGCTGACGGGCGGGCCGGATCTGCGCAGCATCGGTTCTGGCAATATCGGCGCGACCAATGTGCTGCGCACCGGCAACAAGAAGCTGGCCGCGCTGACTCTGCTCGGCGACATGCTGAAGGGCACGGCCGCGGTGCTGCTCGCCGCCGCGCTGTTCGGCTCGCGCGAGGCCGGGCTGGTGGCTGGTTTCGGTGCCTTCCTCGGCCATCTCTTTCCCGTCTGGCTGCGCTTCAGGGGCGGCAAGGGCGTCGCCACCTTCCTCGGCATCCTGATCGCGCTGAAAGGCTCGATCGCGCTGATCTTCGCCGCGATCTGGCTGAGCATCGCCTATCTCACCCGCTATTCGTCGCTCTCGGCGTTGGTGGCGAGCCTGCTCACCCCGCTTCTGCTGCTGTTCTGGGTGCGGGATGTCCGCGCGGCACTGCTGATGGCGGTGCTGACCCTGCTGCTCTGGTTCATGCACCGAAGCAACATCGCCCGCCTCCTCGCCGGCCGCGAGGGCAAGATCGGGCAGAAGGGCTGAGGCGCCCATGGCTGGCATCGTCCTCAGCGATCGCCAGCGTCTCGACTGGCTGCGGCTGATCCGCAGCGAAAGCGTCGGGCCACGCACCTTCCGCTCGCTGATGAACCGCTTCGGCGGTGCCGCAGCCGCCATCGAGGCTTTGCCCGACCTCGCACGCCAGGCCGGCCGCACCGTCCAGATCTGCCCGCTGGCCGAAGCCGAGCGAGAGATGGAGGGGGTGCGCCGCCGCGGCGCCCGCCTCGTTGCGTTGGGCGAGGCCGCCTATCCGAACGCACTCCAGGCGATCGATACCGCTCCGCCGCTGATCGCCGTGCTCGGCCGGAGCGAGGTGCTGCTGCGCCCGTGCGTCGCGATCGTCGGCTCGCGCAATGCCTCGGCCGCCGGGCTCAAATTCACGGCGCGGCTCGCGCGCGATCTCGGGGAGGCGGGTTTCGTCGTGGTCTCGGGTCTGGCACGCGGCATAGACACCGCCGCCCATGAAGCCAGCCTCGCCACGGGCACGATCGCTGTCCTCGCCGGCGGGCTGGACGAGGTCTACCCGCCTCAGAATATCCCGCTGCTGCAGCGGCTCGTCGAGGACGGAGCCGCGGTCAGCGAGATGCCGCTCGGGCTGGCCCCGCGCGGCCGCGACTTTCCCCGCCGCAACCGTCTGGTCTCGGGGCTGTCGCTCGGCACAGTCGTGGTCGAGGCGGCGCGGAAATCGGGCTCGCTGATCACCGCCCGTTTCGCCAACGAGCAGGGCCGCATCGTCTTCGCCGTACCCGGCTCGCCGCTCGATCCCCGTGCCGAAGGCGGCAATCACCTGATCCGCGAGGGCGCGACGCTCTGTGCCGAGGCGGCCCATGTGATCGAGGCGCTGGCGCCGCTGGTCGGTCGCGAGGACGCGCTGCTTCGGCCCGTGGCTACGATGCGGGACGGCGCCGGCGAGACGCCGTCTCAGCCACTCTGGGACGAACTCGATCTACCCGGCATCGAGCCGGCACCACTGGCGCTCTGGCCGGAGCCGGCGCCCGTGACGCAGGACGCCGGAGCCGTACCGGGCGATTCCGAAGGCCTCCGCCGCCGCGTCCTGGCTCTGCTGGGTCCAGCACCGGTCTCGTTGGACGATCTGGTGCGGGCCAGCGGCTGCTCCGTCCGCGAGGTCAGCCGGACCGTGCTGGACCTCGAGCTCGATGGCGTCGTGCTGCGCCATCCGGGCGGTGCGCTGTCGCGCACACAGGACTGACCGCCGGCGCGGCGGCTGCAACCAGAAGGCGAAACGGGCCCGGCGGTCCGGCCGCGGCTCAGCCACCGCGCTCGCCGCCGCAGCGGGCGAGATGGCGGGCCTGGATCGCGGCCTCGAGACGCGCCATTTCGAGGAAATAGGCGAGGCTTTCGAGATGGGCCGTCTGCGCCATCAGCCGCATTTCAGCGACCAGAACCTCGATATACCCGGCCACTTCCGACTGGGCGGCCCGCGGAGGCGGGCTTCTCAGCACCTGAACTGGCAGATTTGTCGTCCCTGCGCCGCGCTCCTCCTCGTCCCGGTTCCCTGCCGATGCCGACGCCGGAGTGCTCCCGGATTGTCCCTTGCCCCTCATCCCCAACGCATCTCCGCTCGAGCCGGGCTGAGCCCGGCGAAGGCGCCGCGCCCCCACCGGCACGACAGGATGCAATCATAGCGAGTAGTTCGGGGCAATCTCAAGCATATGGTGGCGTCAACCGAGGAAAAGAACCGCGAGCGGAAGCGTGCCCAGCGCGAGCAGCGTCTGGAGGGTTGTGATCTCGGCCATCAGCGGGGCATCGCCACCGAGATCGCGGGCGAGAAAATAGGCTGCCGTCGCCGTCGGCACGGAGGCCGCGACCACCGTCATCGTCAGGGCCGGGCCGTTCAGTCCGAGATGGCGCGCGATCGTCCAGGCCAGCAGCGGCATCACCACCAGCTTGGTGGTGACCGCCACCAGATGCGCCGTGCGCGGCCGTGCGAGACTGCGTAGGTCGAGGCCCGCGCCGACGGCGAGCAGGCCGACGCCCAGCGCCGCCCGCCCCATCACGTCGAGATAGCTGACGATCGCGGCGGGCAGCATCCATTGGCACTGGTTCAGCACGAGACCGACGGCTGAGGACCAGATGAACGGGTTGAAGGCGATCGAGCGAACCGTCGCGAGAGGCCCCATCGGCCTGCCATGGGCGAAGCGCGAGAGCACCAGCACGCACATGACGTTGAGGAGCGGGATCATCGCCGCGACCGCGATCGCCATAAGTGTCGTGCCGTCGCGACCCTGGAGGCCCGCGGCGAGCGCGAGCGCGACGAAGGTGTTCCAGCGGACCGAGCCCTGAAAGATCGAGGTGAAGGCGGGTCCGTCGATCCCCGCCCGCGCCAGCATGGGGCGCGAAAGCAATAGCAGGGCGGCCACGATCAGGATGGCGAGGACCAGGCTCAGCCCCATCGCCAGCACCGGCAGGCGGCTGAGATCGGCGACGGCCAGCGTATGGATCACCACGGCCGGAAACAGCACCTGATAGGTCAGCCGCTCGACGCCGAGCCAGTGGCTCGGCCCCACGATGCCGCGGACCTTCAGGAACCAGCCCGTTGCGATAACGAGGAAGACGGCAATCAGGCTGGTCAGCATGGCTTCGGCAAGGAGAGGAGAGGCGGGGCCGCCCGGCGGAACCCGGCGGTAGCGATTGCCGGACGGGAACCGGCCCGGCCTTGGGCCGTTGATGTCGCGGACGGCCATGGCATCCGCAGCGGAAACTCCGCCTTCCATTTCATGGCCGCCGGCGTCGAGCAAGGACGCTGCCTTCGGGTGGCGTTGCGTCTGCCGCAATCCGGCCGCGATCGGTTCACGCCGCATTCAACCGCTGGGGACGAGACTGCCTCGCAATCGGGGCCGTCCCCGCAGACAGGAGATCCACCATGATGTCGCTGAGGAAGACCGCCATCGTCGCGCTCGCCTCGCTGAGCGTCGTTTCCGCCGGCTTCACCGCGCCGGCAATGGCCGCCGGTGCCCCCGCGGGAGCGCCTGTGAGTGTTGATCCGGCTCGCCTCGACAAGGCACAGGCCGAGTACAGCCAGTATCGCTACCGCGGATATCGGGGCGGCTGGCATCGCGGCAACCGTGGCGCAGCGATCGCCGCCGGCGTGGGTCTCGGCATCCTCGGCGCGGCGGTCGTCGCCTCGCAGCGCCGGGCCTATGCCGATCCTTACTACGACGGATACTACGCCCCGGCGCCGGTCTACCGCCCCTACTACCGGCCCTACGACTTCCGCGACCATCGCTGACCGTCGTCGACAATCGGTCGGAGAGCCCGCGCGTGCCAACGCGCGGGTTTTTCCATGCGCGGCAAAGCGGCCCGTCAGGGCTGGTCGGGATCGGCGTCCTCTACGGCTGCGCTCTCGATCCGCGCCAGACGGTCGAGCGCGCCCTGGAGAATGTAGGCTGCCGCCATCTTGTCGACGACGGCGGCCCGCTTGGCGCGCGAGGCGTCGGCATCGAGCAGCGTGCGCGTCACGGCCAGGGTCGACATCCTCTCGTCCCAGAACAGGATCGGCAGGTTCGTGAGCGGTACGAGATGGCGCACGAAGGCCCGCGTCGACTGCACGCGCGGCCCCTCCGTGCCGTCCATGTTCAGCGGCAGGCCGACGACAAGCCCGACGACGCCATGTTTCGCCGCGATCTGCAGCAAGGCCGCCGCGTCCTGCGTGAACTTGACCCGCTTGATCGTCTCGAGCGGCGTCGCGATCTGGCGCTCCACGTCGGAGAGCGCGAGCCCGATTGTCTTGGTGCCGAGGTCGAGCCCGAGCAGCCGTGCATGATCGGGCAGGGCTGTGAAGGCTTCGAGCGTGACGACATTGCTGGACATGGCCGGCCCCTAGCACGCGCCGCTGCAGGTGGCGAGCGGCGCGGCTGCGTGGGGCCGGCATAGCCGGGCCTGCTCAGCCCTGCGGCTTGACGCCGGCCGCAGCCAGCGAGGTCGCCCACTTGTCGATCTCGGCCGCAAACAGCTTGGCATGGGCCTCGCGGGTCATTTCGCTCTCGGGGAAGGTGCTCGTCCCGAAAGCCTTCAGTTTCTCAATGACCGAAGGCTCCTTCAGCGCCGTGCGGAGCGCCGCGTTGAGCTTGTCGAGCACGGGAGCGGGCGTTCCCTTCGGCGCATACAGTCCGTGCCAGATCGTCATGTCGAGCTTGGCGCCGGCTTCCGCCATGGTGGGCACGTCCGGCAGCACGTCCAGCCGCTGCGCCGAGGTGACCGCATAGGCGCGGATGCTCTTGCCGGTGATCTGCGGGATCGCCGAGGTCGACTGGTCGCACAGGACATCGATCTGCCCGCCGACGAGGTCGTTCATCGCCGGGCCGGTGCCGCGATAGGCCACCTGGTTGAACTTGGCGCCGAGCTGCTGGGACATCAGCACGGCGCAGAGATGGGAATTCGAGCCGACGCCGGCATGCGCCACCGTCAGCTTCTCCGCGTTCGCCTTGATGTAGGGGAAGAAGGACTTCGCATCCGTCGGCGGCAGGGCGAGCTTGCCGGCGATCACCATCGGGCCTGTGTTGACGAGACCGATCGGCGCGAAGGCCGTCTTCGTGTCGTAGCCCAGATTGTTGTAGAGCGCCGGCGCCGCGGCCAGAGCGAGATGGTGGATCAGAATGGTATGGCCGTCCGGCTCCGCCGCGGCCGCCCGCTTGGCGCCCGCCGTGCCGCCGGCGCCGGCGACGTTCTCAACCACCACGGGCTGGCCCAGCGACTTGCTCATCTGCTCGCCGAGCAACCGCGCGATCACGTCGCTCGGGCCGCCGGCCGCGAAGGAGACGATCACGGTGATCGGCTTGGTCGGGAAACTCTGCGCCAGCGCCGGGCCGGCCAGGCCTACCGACAGCAACGCGGCCAAGGCCGCTCTCTTGGTCATGCTCATGCGTATCCTCCATGGGTCGTGGTGAACGGCCGCTCTTCGTCGGCTTTGTGGGAAAGTTCAGGGACCTCGAACGCGTCAGCGCAGATCGGACTGGTAGTGAGCCTCCTCGGTCAGACACAGGCTGAGACGTCGTTCGACGGGGGCGCCCTCGAGCGACAGCGCGAGGCGGTCGATCAGCAGGGCAGGCGTGCCGGCGGCCGTTCCGAGGCGGCGGGCCTCCTCGGGCGACAGCGCCACGGCCTTCAGCTTCTCACGGGCATGGGCGACCGTCACGCCGTAGCGGGTCGCGAACAGGCTGTAGAGATTGTTCGGGATCGGCCCGTCGGCGAGGCCGGGAAAGCGCCGCTCCGGCAGGCTGATCGTCTCCAGGATCACCGGCTTGTCGCCGAGCGAGCGGATGCGCCGGATCCGCAGCACCGTCTCGCCGACTTCGAGCGCGAGCGCCTGACGCTCGGCCGGATCGGCCTCGGCACTTTCCGTCGCCAGCACCGTGCTGTCGGGAAAGCGGGCCGCGCCATCATCCGGCACGAGCTTGAAGAACTGGAACAGGATGCGCTGCTCGTCATGCTCGGCGACGAAGGTGCCGCGCCCCTGCCGGCGCACCAGCAGGTTCTCCGCCGCGAGTTCGTCGAGCGCCTTGCGGACCGTTCCCTGGCTGACGCCGAGCTCGGCCGCGAGCTGACCCTCGCTCGGCAGGGCCGTTCCGGGCGCCCAGACTCCGTCGACGAGTCGGCGCACGAAATGGTCCTTCACCTGCCGGTACAGCGGCCGGAAGCCCAGGATTTCGGCACCGCCGGCCGCTTCGGAGGGAAGCACGATTTCGCGCTTGTGCTCAGTCATATGTCTTATATAAGACTTGTCGTACGGCCGGTCGAGTCCTGAATTGGAGCGGGCCGGAGAGAGCACAGCGAGGAAACCCCGATGAGCAAGCCCCACCTCCTGGTCCACGAGAAGAAGGACACTGTCGGCGTCGTCGTCGTCGAAGGTCTGAAGGCCGGCACCGACATGCTGTGCGTCGTTACGCACGACAATTCCGATTTCCGCCTGACCGCGAAGATGGACATCCCGATCGGCCACAAGGTCGCCCTCAAGGACATCAAGAAGGGCGAGACGATCTGGAAATACGGCCAGGACATCGGCGAGGCCCGTGCCGATGTGAAGCAGGGCGAGCATCTGCACGTCCACAACGCCAAGACCAAGCGCTGGTGAGCGCTTCGCCGTTCTGATCGCGCCGCCAGGGGCTCCCGCAGGGTCGAGCCCGCCAAGCAAAAGAGGAAACACCCCATGTCGATCGTCGCCAATTTCGATCTCGTCAAAGGCAAGCTCGCCCGGGTCAAGGGCCGCAAGATCGAGGCTCCCGAGTTCAAGACCCCCGTCGTCCGTCGCCCGACCGGCCGCAGCCTCGATTCATTCTTCGGCTGGCGCCGCGAAAACGGCCGCGTCGGCGTGCGCAACCACGTCCTGCTGCTGCCGCTCGACGATCTCTCCAACGCCGCCTGCGAGGCGGTCGCCAACAACGTCAAGGGCACGCTGGCGATCCCGCACGCCTATGGCCGCCTGCAGTTCGGCGAGGATCTCGAACTCCATTTCCGCACGCTGATCGGCACCGGCTCCAACCCGAACGTTGCGGCGGTGGTCGTCATCGGCATCGAGGACGGCTGGACCAAGCGCGTCGTCGACGGCATCGCCAAGACCGGCAAGCCCGTCGTCGGCTTCGGCATCGAGGGCCATGGCGACATCTCGACCATCGCCCGCGCCTCCTATGTCGCCAAGGAATTCGTCCAGTGGGCGACCGAGCTTCAGCGCGTGAAATGCGGCATCGAGGAGCTCTGGGTCTCGACCAAGTGCGGTGAGTCCGACACGACCACCGGCCTCTCCTCCTGCCCGACCGTCGGCAACATGTACGACAAGTGGATCCCGCGCGGCGTCTACGGCGTCTTCGGCGAGACCTCGGAGATCACCGGCGCCGAGCATCTCTGCAAGGCTCGTGCGGCGACGCCGGAGGTCGGCGAGCGCTGGTACAAGATGTGGAAGGCCTATCAGGACGACGTCATCGAGGCCCACAAGACCGACGATCTCTCGGATTCGCAGCCGACCAAGGGCAACATCGCCGGCGGCCTGACCACGATCGAGGAAAAGGCGCTCGGCAATCTCGAGAAGATCGGCCGCGAGTGCAAGTTCATCGACATCCTGCAGCCGGCCGAGGCGCCATCCAAGGGGCCGGGCCTCTATTACATGGACACCTCCTCGGCCGCGGCCGAATGCGTGACCCTGATGGCGGCGGGCGGCTATGTCGTGCACACCTTCCCGACCGGGCAGGGCAACGTCATCGGCAACCCGATCGTCCCCGTCATCAAGATCACCGGCAACCCGAAGACGATGCGCACCATGCCGGAGCATATCGACGTCGACGTGTCCGGCATCCTGCGCCGCGACATGACGATCCCGCAGGCGGGCGATGCCCTGATCGAGAACATCGTGCGCACCGCCAATGGTCGCCTGACTGCGGCGGAAGCATTGGGGCACCGCGAATTCTCGATGACCAAGCTCTACCGCTCGGCCTGAGCCGCTGCTAACAGCCGGGGCGCCGCCGGATGCGGCGCCCCGTTCCGCTCCGGCCTGTCATTCGGGAGCCCCCAGCCTTGTCCATCGCGACGACGACCCGGCTCGCCACCTGGCGGCCGCTCCTCGACGGCATCGTGCTCTCCGCGGTGGTGGCGCTCGCGGCCTATCTCGCCGAACCGCTGGTGAAATCCGCCGCCGGCGGCCGCTTCGGCATCCCCGCCGTGGTGATCGCGCTGATCATCGGCATGGTGCTGCACCCCCTCGCCAATGCGCCGCGCTTTCAGGCCGGCATGACCTTCTGCGTCAAGAAGATGCTCCGTTGGGCGATCGCGCTGCTCGGCCTGCGTGTCGCGCTCGGCGACATCGTCGCGCTCGGCGTGACGACGGCTCTCCTCGTCATCGTCGCCATGGCGGCTACCATCCTGTCCGGCTTCCTGCTGGCGCGCTGGCTCGGCCGCGAGACGGGCATGGGCGCTCTGGGCGGCGTCGCCACCGCTGTCTGCGGCGCCTCGGCGGCGCTCGCCACCGCCACCGTGGTGCCCGACTACAAGAGCAAGGCCGCCGACGTCGCCTTCACCGTCATCGCGATGAATGCGCTCTCGACGGTGGCGATGCTGGCCTACCCGCTGATCTGCGTCTGGCTCGGCTTCACGCCGTCGCAGACCGGCATCATGCTGGGCGCCACCATCCATGACGTGGCGCAGGTCGTCGGCGCGGGGCAGGCGGTCTCGGTCGAGGCCGCCAATGCGGCGATCATCGTCAAGCTGTTCCGCGTCTTCCTGCTCCTACCGGCCGTGCTGATCGTCGGTTGGTGGCTGGTCCATGACGATGCCAAGCGCGCGGGAGACGTCGCCGCAAGGGCCAAGGTCCCGGTTCCCGTCTTCGCCATCATGTTCCTGGTGCTGTGCCTGGTGAACAGCCTGCTCGCCACGCAGCCGGCGCTGGCCGACCTCTATCAGCCGATCCGCACCATGCTGCTCTCCATCTCGACCTGGGGCCTGCTCATCGCCATCGCGGCGCTGGGCTTGGGCACCTCGCTCGGCGCCATGGCGCGGCTCGGCTGGCGCCATCTCGCCCTCGTCACCGGCACCAGCCTCGTCATCCTCGTCATCGTCACCGGCAGCCTGCTCGCACTGGGCTGACCGTCATAGCTGCAAAGGCGCCTGCCATGACCGACATCGTCATCACGGAATTCATGGACGAGGCGGCGGTCGCCATGCTCAGCGCCCGCTACAGCGTCCATCACGACCCCGATCTCTTCGGCAAGCCCGAGGAACTGGCGAGGCTCGTCGGCGATGTCCCCGCCCTGATCGTCCGCAACCAGACGCAGGTGAGGGGCGATGTCCTGGCGGCTGCCACCAAGCTGAAGGTGGTCGGCCGGCTTGGCGTCGGTCTCGACAACATCGACTTGGAAGCCTGCGAGGCGCGCGGCATCAAGGTCTTCCCGGCGACGGGGGCCAACAGCCTCTCCGTCGTCGAATATGTCATCGGCAGCGCCATGATGCTGCTGCGCGGCGCCTATTTCGCCAATGCCGCGATGGTGGCGGGCGAGTTCCCCAAGACGAAGCTTATCGGCCGCGAGATCGCCGGCAAGCGGCTCGGCCTCGTCGGCTTCGGCGCCATCGCCCGCGACACCGCCGCCCATGGCCGCGCACTCGGCATGACGGTCGCGGGCTATGACCCCTATGTTCCGGCCGACCACCCGGCCTGGGCCTCCGCTGAGCGGCTCGAGCTCGATGCGCTGCTGGCGAGTTCCGACGTCGTCAGCATCCATCTGCCGCTGACGCCCGAGACCAAGGGACTGATCGGCAAGGACGCGTTCGCCCGGATGAAGCCGGATGCGATCCTGATCAACGCGGCGCGCGGCGGCATCATGGACGAGGCGGCTCTCGTGGGAGCGCTCAAGGCGGGCAAGCTCGGCGGCGCGGCGATCGACGTCTTCGCCGAGGAGCCCCTGCGCGGCGCCGGCAAGCTCTTCGCCGACGTTCCCAATCTGATCCTGACGCCGCACATTGCCGGCAACACGGTCGAATCCAACGGTCGTGTCTCCGGGCTGGTGGCCGAGCGCGTCATGGCGGCGCTGGAGGGTCGGGCATGACGCGGCTGTCTCTGGAAAACGCCGAAGCACGCCTCACCGAGATCTTCGCCGCGGCGGGCGCGTCGCCGGCCAATGCGGCCTCCGTCGCCTGGGCGCTGGTAATGGCCGAGGCCGACGGGCTGAAAGGCCACGGCCTGTCGCGCGTCCCGACCTATCTCGCCATGCTGAAATCCGGCAAGATCGACGGGCAGGTCGTGCCCAAGGCGAGCCGGCCGAAGCCCGGCGTGCTGGCGATCGATGCCGGCCACGGCTTCGCCTATCCGGCGATCGACCTCGCCATCGCCGAAATCCCCGATCTCGCCCGCGAGCAGGGCATCATCGCCGCGCCGATCCGCCGCTCGAACCATTGCGGCGCCGCCGGCCTGCATGTCGAGCGGCTCGCCGAGCAGGGCCTCGTCGCGCTGCTCTTCGCCAACACGCCGGGCGCCATCGCTCCCTGGGGCGGCTCCAAGCCGGTCTTCGGCACCAACCCGATCGCCTTCGCCGCCCCGCTCGCCGGGCGGGAGCCGGTCGTCATCGACATGGCGCTGTCCAAGGTCGCGCGCGGCCCGATCGTCGCCGCCAAGCAGAAGGGACAGGCCATCCCCGAGGGCTGGGCGCTCGACGTCCACGGAAAGCCGACGACCGATGCGACTGCGGCGCTCGCCGGCACCATGGTCCCGCTCGGCGACGCCAAGGGCGCGACGCTGGCCATGATGGTCGAAATCCTGGCCGCGGCGCTCGTCGGTGCGCATTTCGGCTTCCAGGCGTCCTCCTTCCTCGACGCGGCAGGCGGCCCGCCCGACACCGGCCAGCTCATCCTCGCCATCGACCCGCACGCCATGGGCGGCCACTGGTTCGACGAGCGCATGCGCGCGCTGGTCCATGCCATCGAGGCACAGGAGGGAACGCGCCTGCCGGGCGTCCGGCGCCTGACTCTGCGTGCCAAGGCGCGGGCGGAAGGGATCGAGATGCCGGAGGAACTGCTCTCCTCCTGACGATCAGGTATCCAAGGCGGCCTGGACGTCGCGCCCCCCATAGAGAATGCGCAGGATTTCGACCCTGTTTCCGACGACGCGGAAGGCAATGGTGACCCGCCTTTCCATGCCGATGATCCTCAAGCCTGGCAGCAGATCGTCATGCTGGGTTCCGCGCATCGGGAATTCGACCAGGGCGCGATAGGTCGTCTCGATGCGCTGGATGTAGCGGTCGGCGGTCTGCGGGCTCGATCGCTCCGCAATCCAGTCATAGATCGAGCGCAGATCGTCTTCGGCTCGTGGACTGAGCTTCAGCTCAAACGGTGCCACGGGCTCTGGTCAGTCGCTCCTGATGGTAAGCGCGCATCCGGTTCGACATCTCGTCGGCCGAAAGCCAAGGCCGCGAATCGGCCAGCGCCTCCTCGACCTTTCGCTTCAACTCGGCCTCGAACGCCCGTTCCTCACGGGCGAGGGCTTCGAGCCCGGCGCGCACCACGTCGCTCGGCGAGTCGTATTCACCCGAGCGGACCCGCTCCTCGACCTTTTCGGCGAGATCGCCGAGCGTGACCGTCAGCGTCGTGTTCGGATCATCCATCGTGGATCTCCTCTGTCGCCTCTCGCGATTTTAGCATCCGAGCTGCTGTCGCGACAGTCAGACAAAGTCGAACGCATCGATATCGACCAGCCCCTTGTCGGTGATCTTCAGATGCGGGATCACCGGGAGCGTCAGGAAGGCGACCTGCAGGAAGGGCTCGGCCAACACGACGCCGAGCGCCTTGGCCGCCGCGCGCAGATCCTCGAGCCCGTGCCGCACAGTCTCGAAGGGCTGGTCGCTCATCAGCCCCGCCACCGGCAGCGCCAGTTCCGCCGTCACAACCCCGCCATCGGCGACCGCGAAACCACCGCCGATTTCGATCAGCCGGTTGGCGGCGGCAGCCATCGAGGCGGCGTTGACGCCGACGACGCAGAGATTGTGGCTGTCATGCCCGACGGAGGAGGCGATCGCCCCGTGCTTCATCCCGAAGCCATGGACGAAGCCCGTCGCGATGCCGCCGCTCTTGCCGTGGCGCTCGATCACCGTGACCTTGACCGCGTCCTGATCGAGATCGGGCAGGGCCTCGCCATCGCGGGCGGGCAGCCGCAGCGACAGCCGCTCGGTGATGATGCGACCGGGCACCACGCCGATCACGGGCGTCTCGCCTTCGCGCGCCGCGACGCGGAAATCAGCCTCGGTGAGCGCCCGGCTCTTCACGCTGCCGAGCCCGACCGGCGCCACCGGTGCGCGCTCAGTGAAGAGGGCGTCCCCGACCAGCCGCCCGCCGGCGAAGACGCGCTTGACCGAGCAGGCGGCGAGATCCTCGACCAGAACGATGTCGGCGCGCTTGCCCGGGCCGATGAAGCCGCGATCGAACAGGCCGTAGAGCCGCGCCGCCGAGAGCGAGGCGATGCGGTAGGTCGCCAGCACATCCGCGCCGCGGGCGATGGCGGTGCGGATCATGAAATCGAGATGGCCTTCCTCGGCGATGTCGAGCGGGTTGCGGTCGTCGGTGCAGAAGGCAAGGAAGGGCGAGGCGTCGCGCGAAATCAGCGGGATCAGCTGCAGCAGATCCTTCGAGACCGAGCCCTCGCGGATCAGGATCGCCATGCCCTTGGCGAGCTTCTCGCGCGCCTCGTCGGCGGTGGTCGTCTCATGGTCGGTGCGGATGCCCGCGGAGAGATAGGCGTTGAGGTCCATCCCCCGCACCAGCGGCGCATGGCCGTCGATGGGGCGGTGAGAGAAGGCCTCTAACTTGGCCAGGCACCCGGGATCGCGATGGATCACGCCCGGGAAATTCATGAATTCCGCCAGCCCGATCACCTTGGGATGGTCCATCATCGGCGTCAGGTCGCCCGCCTCCAGCCGCGCACCGGCGGTCTCCAGATGCGTCGCCGGCACGCAGCTCGACAGATTGACGCGCAGATCCATCCGCATCGCCTCGGCACAGCGCAGGAAATAGGCGATGCCCTCGGTGCCGAGCACATTGGCGATCTCGTGGGGGTCGCAGATCGCGGTGGTCACGCCATTGGGCAGCACGCAGCGCTCGAATTCCAGCGGCGTCACCAGCGAGGATTCCACATGCAGATGCGTGTCGATGAAGCCCGGCACCGCGATCAGCCCGCTGGCGTCATGCTCGACCTTGCCCTCGTAGCGGCCATGGGTGCCGACGACCGTATCGCCGCAGAGCGCGATGTCGCTCTCGACCAGGTCGCCGGTGATGAGGTCCAGCAGCTTCGCACCCCGGATCACGAGGTCGGCAGGCTCGTCGCCGCGTCCCTGGGCGATCCGGCGGGCGAGGGTGGCGGCATCGGTCATGGGGCGGACTTTCCGGTTGTATCGGTTCGCATGGGACCGGACTCAAGGCCCGCCACCACACATGCATCCAGCCTGACGTGGTCGTCCCGGGCAAGCGGCGCAAGCCGCGCCGACCCGGGACCCGTTCCGGAACGATCCCCTATTGGCTTCGATCGCCCTGTTCATCCTTCTTCGGCGACTGTTCCGGAATGGGTCCCGGGTCTACGCTGCGCTTCGCCCGGGACGACCCGCGAGGGAGGGGCAGGATGTGGGTCTATCTGCTCGCGAGCAAGAAAGGCGGCACGCTCTATGTCGGCGTCACCAACACGCTGTCCCGCCGTGTCTGGGAGCACCGCCAAGGCCGAGGCTCCGAATTCGCTTACGAACATGGCGCGCTGCGCCTCGTCTATGCGGAGCATCATGCCAACCCCGAAGAAGCCATCGCCCAAGAGAAGCGCATCAAGCACTGGCGCCGGGCCTGGAAGATCGCGCTGATCGAGCGCTCCAATCCCGACTGGAATGATCTATATGGCACCACACATCTCGCCTGATCGCCTCGCAGGAGCTTTCGCATGAAACTGACTTGGTACGGCCATTCCGCCTTCCGCGCCGAGATCGACGGCGCGACCATCCTGATCGACCCGTTCTTCACCGGAAACCCGATCTTCGAGGGCGATGTCGCGGCGATCTCGCAGGGCGTGACCCACATCGTCGTGACCCACGGCCATGGCGATCATGTCGGCGACACGCTGGCCATTGCCGAGAGCACGGGCGCCACGGTCATCACCAATTACGATCTCGCCATGCATCTGGCTTCGAAAGGCCTCAAGAGCTTCCAGCCGGTCAACACCGGCGGCACGATCGATCTCGGCGCCTTCAGCGTGACCTGGGTCCGCGCCGATCACTCGGCCGGCATGGGTGAGGCCGGCGTCTCCGTACCGCTCGGCAACGCCAATGGCGCGATCCTCAAGGCCAAGGGTGAAAAGACGCTCTGGCACATGGGCGACACCGACATCTTCTCCGACATGGCGCTGATCGCCGAGATCCACGGTGTCGAGGCCTGCATCTGCCCGGTCGGCGACCGCTTCACCATGGGCGGCAAGGTCGCGGCGCTGGCGATGACGCGCTTCGTCAAGCCGCAGGTCGCGATTCCCTGCCATTACGGCACCTTCCCGCTGATCGACGCCAATGCCGACGCCTTCGTCGCGGGGCTGGCGGGCAGCGGCATCCAGGCGCTGGTGCCGACGAAGGGCGAGGCGTTCACGATCTGACGCCAGCGTCATTCTCGGGCGAAGCGGAGCGCAGACCCGAGAATCTCTGGAACATGAGATGGTCGGGTCAAGCCCGACCATGACGGCGCGGGACTTGCCCCTTACTTACGCGCCGCCATCTGCTATAGCGCGGCGAACCCTGATCCGGCGCCTTGCGCCCACCATTCCGGAGTCCGCCATGTCGGTCGATCTCGCCACCGTCAAACGCGTCGCGCATCTGGCGCGCATCGCCGTTCCGGAGGCCGATCTGCCCAAGCTGCAAGGCGAGCTCAACGCCATCCTCGGCTTCGTCGAGCAGCTTAACGAGGTCGATGTCGCGGGCGTCGAGCCGCTGACCTCGGTCACGCCGATGGCGATGAAGCAGCGGCAGGACGTGGTGACCGACGGCGAGATCGCGGCCAAGATCGTCGCCAACGCCCCGGCCGCCGATGACGACTACTTCATGGTGCCCAAGGTCATCGAGTGACGCCCGTCATTGCGAGCGTCAGCGAAGCAATCCAGAGGACATCGAGCGCTGCTGCTCCTGGATGGCTTCGTCTCTGCGCTCCTCGCCATGACGGTTCCACTGCCTTCACTGAATCCGGATACTGCCCGTGACCGATCTCACCCGCCTGACCCTGACCGAAGCCCGCGACGGGCTGAAGGCCAAGAGCTTCTCCGCCACCGAGCTGACGCAGGCCCATATCGCGGCCGTCGAGAAGGCGCGTGCGCTCAATGCCTATGTGCTCGAGACGCCCGAGCACGCGCTGAAGCAGGCCGCCGCTTCCGATGCCAAGCTCGCCAGGGGCGAGGCCGGGCCGCTCGAAGGCCTGCCACTCGGCATCAAGGACCTCTTCGCGACGGAAGGCGTGCGCACCACCGCCTGCTCGAAGATCCTCGGCAATTTCGTGCCGCCCTATGAATCGACCGTCTCGGGCCAGCTCTGGCGCGATGGCGCGGTCATGCTCGGCAAGCTGAACAACGACGAATTCGCCATGGGCTCGTCCAACGAGACCAGCGCCTTCGGCAATGTGGTGAACCCCTGGCGTCGGAAGGGTTCGAACGTCTCGGCCGGACAGGGTGGCGCGGTCGAGGGCACGCATCTCGTGCCGGGAGGCTCCTCGGGCGGCTCGGCCGCGGCCGTGGCCGCCAATCTCTGTCTCGCCGCGACCGCGACCGACACCGGCGGCTCGATCCGCCAGCCCGCGGCCTTCACCGGCACGGTCGGCATCAAGCCGACCTATGGCCGCTGCTCACGCTGGGGCATCGTCGCCTTCGCCTCTTCGCTCGACCAGGCCGGGCCGATCGGCAAGAGCGTGCGCGACTGCGCCGTGATGCTGCGCTCCATGGCCGGCCATGACCCCAAGGACACAACCAGCGTCGATGCCGCCGTGCCGGATTACGAGAAGGCGGTCGGCCGGTCTGTGAAGGGGATGAAGATCGGCATCCCGAAGGAATATCGGCTGGACGGGCTCAACGCCGAGATCGACGCGCTCTGGCAGCAGGGCATCGATTGGCTGAAGAGCGCCGGCGCCGAGATCGTCGAGATCTCGCTGCCCCACACCAAATACGCGCTGCCGGCCTATTACATCGTCGCCCCGGCCGAGGCCTCGTCCAACCTCGCCCGCTATGACGGCGTCCGCTACGGCCTGCGCGAGCAGGGCAAGGACATCGTCGAGATGTATGAGAAGACCCGCGCCGCCGGCTTCGGCACCGAGGTCAAGCGCCGCATCATGATCGGCACCTATGTCCTCTCGGCCGGCTATTACGACGCCTATTACGTCCGCGCCCAGAAGGTCCGCACCCTGATCAAGCGCGACTTCGACGAGGCCTATGCGGCCGGCATCGACGCGGTGCTGACGCCCGCGACGCCCTCCGCCGCGTTCGGCATCGGCGAGAAGGGCTCGGCGGACCCGGTCGAGATGTATCTCAACGACGTCTTCACGGTGACGGTGAACATGGCCGGCCTGCCCGGCATCGCCGTGCCGGCGGGGCTGGACGGGCAGGGCCTGCCGCTCGGCCTGCAGCTGATCGGCCGCCCCTTCGACGAGGAGACGCTGTTTGCCCTTGGCGAGGTCATCGAGCAAGCGGCGGGCCGCTTCCCGGTCGCCGAGCGCTGGTGGGGCTGAGCCGAGACAGAACGGTCATTTGACAGCCTTCCCCGATCGGCGTCAGATCGCCTGACGTTGGGGGACGTTGCAAGGCCGGGGCGGTGGCGGGGATGCCGCTGGCTCGCGCGCCATGGCGGATGGGCTCCGGCGCTTTAGCCTGGAGACCCGCCTTGGCTGCAACGCTTCATCCCGCCGCGCCGCATCACCTGCCACCCTTCATCACCGCGCCGCACGAGACCGACGCGATGATGATCCTCGCCGGCGTCACCATCGTCGGCGCGGTGCTCGGCTTCGGCCTGCTCTTCCTGCGCCTGCACACGCTGCCGGAGCGCATGGCGCACAAGGCGCACAAGCTCCAGTTCGAGATCGTCGCGGTGCTCGGGCTACTGGCGCTCTTCACCCATATCCATCTGTTCTGGGTCGCGGGGCTGCTGCTGGCCCTGATCGAGATCCCCGACGTCTGGAACCCGCTGCGCCGGATGGCCGGCGCGCTCGACAAGATCGCCGGCATCCCGCCCGAGCGGGACGAGGACGAGCCGCCGCAAGCCGCGACGGGCGGAGGCGAGCCGCCGCCACCAATCGCTGCGGCGCCGACAGCGAGCCCGGCTGCCGCCGCCCCGCGGACGGCCCAGCCGGAGGCGCCGGCCCATGGTTGAGATCCTGATCTGCTCGCTGCTGACGATCCTGCCGGACTATCTCTACCGGCGCTATGGGCAGGGAAAGCGCTTCGGCCACGAGATCACGCTGTACTCGGTCTGGTTCGAGCTGCGCTGGGGCATCGTCGGCTGCCTGATGCTCACCGTCGCGCTGATCACGGTGATCTTCTACAACCACCCCTCGACGACCAATGCGACGCTGTTCTTCCGCACGGTGCCGATCGTGCCCGAGGCCAGCGGCCGCGTCGCCGAGATCTATGTCCGCCAGGGCGGCAAGGTCGGGCAGGGCGAGCCAATCTTCCGGCTCGACGACGCCAAGCAGCAGGCGGCCGTCGAGGCGGCGCGCCGCAAGGTCGGCGAGGTCGAGGCGGCGCTCGCCGTCGCCAAGGTCGACATCCTCGCCAACGAGGCCAGGATCCAGGAGGCGCGCAGCTCGCTCCAGCTCGCGCTCGACGAATTGCGGACGAAGCAGGAGCTCAAGCGCCGCAACGACGATGTCGTCGCCGCCCGCGAGATCGAGCGGCTCGAGAACGTCGTTCAGGGGCGGGAGGCGACGGTCGCCGCCGCCACCGCCTCGCGCGAGGCGGCGCAGGCCCGCATCGCCGCGCTGCTGCCGGCGGAGAAGGCCAGCGCCGAGGCCGCGCTCGCCCAGGCCGAGGTCGAGCTGGCCAAGACCGTAGTGCGCGCCGGTGTCGCCGGGCACATCGAGCAATTTGCCCTGCAGATTGGCGATCTGGTCAATCCCTTCATGCGGCCGGCCGGCGTCCTGATCCCGGCGACCGCCGGCCGCAAGGCGCTGCAGGCCGGCTTCAGCCAGCTCGAGGCACAGGTGCTCAAGGTCGGCATGGCCGCCGAGGTCGCCTGCATCTCGAAGCCCTGGACGATCATCCCGATGGTCGTGACCGACGTGCAGGAGTTCATCGCGGCCGGGCAGTTCCGCGCCGGCGACCAGCTCGTCGATGCCCAGCAGGTCCAGCGGCCGGGCACCGTGCTGGTCTTCCTCGAGCCGCTCTACGAGGGCGGTCTGGACGGCGTCTTCCCCGGTTCGAGCTGCGTCGCCAACGCCTATTCCAGCAATCACGAGCTGATCGCCTCGGGCAAGGTCGGCACGGCCAAGAGCCTGGCCCTGCACGTCGTCGACGCCACCGGTGTGGTCCACGCCGTGATGCTGCGCATCCAGGCGCTGCTGCTGCCGGTCAAGATGCTGGTGCTCACCGGGCATTGAGCGCGCGGGGCAGGGCCCGGCACCGAAACGAAAAGGGCCGCGCGAGCGGCCCTTTTACGTTGTCGGTTGGCGTTGCGGGAGGTCAGCCCTGCGCGGGGGCGTGATGCGGGGCCTCGGCCGGCGCTTTCTTGCGCAGATCCGCCAGCCAGCGGACCACGACATAGAAGACCGGGGTGAAGATCAGGCCGAAGATCGTCACGCCGAGCATGCCCGAGAACACCGCGACACCCATCGCCTGGCGCATCTCCGCGCCGGCGCCGGTCGAGATCGTCAGCGGCAGCACGCCGAGGATGAAGGCGAGCGAGGTCATCAGGATCGGCCGCAGCCGGGTCCGCGCCGCGGCGATCGCCGCATCGCGCCTGTTCATGCCCTCTTCCTCCGCCTGCTTGGCGAATTCGACGATCAGGATCGCGTTCTTCGCCGCGAGGCCGACCAGCACCACGAGGCCGATATCGACGAGGATGTTGCGGTCGAGTCCGGCATAGTTGACCCCGAACATCGCGGCCAGAATGCACATCGGCACGATCAGGATGACCGCCAGCGGCAGCATCCAGCTCTCGTAGAGCGCCGCCAGCAGCAGGAAGACGAAGACGACCGCCAGCCCGAAGGCGATGATGGCGGTGTTGCCCGCGAGCTTCTCCTGCAGCGCGATCTCGGTCCATTCGAAGCCGAAGCCCGAGGGCAGGCGCTCGGCCGCGATCTTCTCGATCGCCGCGATGCCCTGTCCGGTCGAGAAGCCACGCGCCATCGAGAGTTGGACCTCCGCCGCCGGGTAGAGGTTGTAGCGCGGCACGCGATAGGCGCCCGTCGTGTCCGAGAAGGAGGCGACGGAGCCGATCGGCACCATCTCGCCATCGCTGTTGCGGGTCTTCAGATTGGCGACGTCGCTGAGATCGAGCCGGTAGGGGTTGTCGGCCTGCGCCGTCACCCGGTAGGTGCGCCCCAGCAGGTTGAAGTCGTTGATATAGGCCGAGCCCATGAACACCGAGAGGGTCTCGAAGACGCGGGTGATCGGCACGCCCAGCATCTCGGCCTTGGTGCGGTCGATATCGGCGAAGACCTGCGGCGTCTTGGTCGAGAACAGGGTGAAGGGCTGCTGGATCCCCGGCACCTGCGCCGCCGAGCCGGCGACGACCCAGGTCGCGCCCTCGAGCGCGGGCAGGCCGCGGCCGGAGCGATCCTGGACATAGCCCTTGAGACCGCCGCCGGTGCCAATGCCCGGCACGGCCGGCGGCGGGATCACCAGCGCGAAGGCCTCGTTGATCGCGAACATCTGCTGGCGCAGATCGGCGAGGATGCCGTCCGATGTCAGGTTGAGCTTCTGGCGCTCGTCGAAGGAGGAGAGCGTCACGAAGATGACGCCAGTGTTCGGCGCGATCGTGAAGGTCGCGCCGTCGAGTCCCGCGAAGGCGACCGCATGGGCGACGCCCGGCCGCGACAGCACGACGTCGGTCGCCTTGCGGATAACCGCGTCGGTGCGCGGCAGCGACGAGCCCGGCGGCAGCTGGAAGGCGACGATGTAGTAGCCGCGGTCGAGCTGCGGCACGAGGCCCGTCGGCGTCACCGAGAGGCGGTTCGCGGTCAGCGCGATCAGCCCCGCATAGGCGATCAGCAGGATGACCGAGAAGCGGATCAGCCGCGAGGTTAGCGAGCCGTAATTGCGCGAGAGCCAGTCGAAGCCCTTGTTGAAGTAGTGGAAGAAGCCGCGCACGGGCGCGCCGAGCTTGTAGAGGAAGCCGTGCTGCTGTCCTTCGGCATGGCCATGCGGCTTCAGCAGCAGCGCCGCCATCGCCGGCGACAGCGTCAGCGAGACGAAGCAGGAGATCGCCGTCGAGGCCGCGATGGTGACGGCGAACTGCTGGTAGAAGGTGCCCTGCAGCCCGCTGATGAAGGCGGTCGGGATGAAGACCGCGCAGAGCACGAGCGCGATGGCGAGCAGCGCCCCGCCGACCTCGTCCATGGTCTTGTGCGCGGCCTCCTTGGCCGTCATGCCCTCGGCGAGATAGCGCTCGACATTCTCCACCACGACGATCGCATCGTCGACGACGATGCCGATGGCGAGCACCAGCGCGAGCAGCGAGATGGTGTTGAAGGAGATGCCGACCGCGCTCATCACCAGGAAGGTGCCGACGAGCGAGACCGGGATCGCGATGATCGGGATGATCGCCGCCCGCCAGGTCTGCAGGAACAGGATCACCACCACGACGACGAGCGCGACCGCCTCCACCAGCGTGTGGATGACCGCGCTGACGGATTCCCCGATGAATTCGGTCGGGTTGTAGATGATGCGGTGCTCGACGCCCGACGGGAACTGCTTCGCCATGTCGTTCATGGTCTTGATCAGCGTCTCGGCGGTCGCGAGCGCGTTCGAGCCCGGACGCTGGAAGATGCCGATGGCGACGGCGTTCTTGTTATCGAGATAGGCGTTGGTGGTGTAATCCTGCGAGCCGAGCTCGACGCGCGCGATGTCGCGGATGCGGATCGTGCCGCCGTTGGGGTCGGCGCGGACGACGATGTTCTCGAACTCGGCGATGTCGGTCAGGCGGCCGAGCGTGTTGACCGAAAGCTGGAAGGCGCCGCCCTGCGTCGCCGGGGGCTGGTTGATCGCGCCCGCCGCGACCTGGACGTTGGCCGCGCGCAGCGCCGTCACCACGTCGCCCGCGGTCAGGTTGCGCGAGGAAACCTTGGCCGGGTCGAGCCAGATCCGCATCGAGAAGTCGCGCGCGCCGAAGACCTGGACGTTGCCGACGCCGTCGATGCGGGTCAGCACGTCCTTCACATAGAGCGTCGCGTAGTTCGAGACGTATTGCGCGTCGCGCGACCCGTCCGGCGAGATCATGTTGATGACCATCATCAGATCGGGCGAGGCCTTGCGCGTCTGGATGCCGAGCGCGCGCACATCCGCCGGCAGCCGGGCCTCGGCGGCGGCGACGCGGTTCTGCACCAGCACCTGCGCTTGGTCGATGTCGACGCCGGCCTTGAACACGACGTTGATCGTCACGCGCCCGTCGCCGGTCGACTGCGACTGGATGTAGAGCATGTCGTCGACGCCGTTGACCTCCTGCTCGATCGGCGTCGCCACCGTGGCGGCGACGACCTCGGCCGAGGCGCCGGGATAGGTCGCGGTGATCGAGACCGTCGGCGGCGCGATCTCGGGATATTCCGCGATCGGCAGGCCGCGCTGGGCGATGGCGCCGGCGATCGTCAGCAGCACCGAGAGCACGGTGGCGAAGATCGGCCGGTCGATGAAGAAATGGGCGAAGCGGAACATGAAGGGTGTCCTGGCCTGGCGTCAGGGCAGGCGGCCGGCGGCCGCCCGGGGCTGGATCGAGGCGCGGTTCAGTTGCTGCCGTTGGTCTTGATCTCGCCCGGCTGCGGCGTGACGGCGGCGCCGGGGCGCACCATCGGATTGGCGAAGCCGCCGACGACGACCTTGTCCTCCGGCGACAGCCCGGTGCGGATGACGCGAAGCCCCCGCGTGATCTGGCCGAGAGTGACCGGCTTCGGCACGATCTTGTTCTCGGGTCCGACGGTCAGCACGATCTTGTTCGCCTGGTCGGAGACGATGACGCTGTCGGGCACCAGCAAGGCGTCGGCCTCGCCGGCGAAGACGCGCAGCCGCCCGAAGGTGCCGGGCGTCAGGAACTGGTCGGGATTGGGAAACACGACGCGGCCGCGGATCGTGGCCGAGCGGGCGTTCAGCGTGTTGTCGACGAAGTCGATCCGGCCGCGGCGCTTCCACTCCTGCTCGTCGGACAGGCGCACCTCGGCGACGATGCCGGCCTCGCGCGAGGCGGTCGCGCGGAGGTCGTTGTTGCGGCGCTGCCAGCGCAGATAGTCGGCCTCCGAGGCGTCGAAGGTGAAGTAGATCGGGTCGACCGCGACGATCGTCGTCAGAAGCGTCGCGCCGGACTGGCCGCCGGCGATCAGGTTGCCGGCATCGACGCGGCGGTTCGAGATGCGGCCCGAGAGCGGGGCGCGCACCTCGGTCCACTCCAGATTGAGCTCGGCCGTCTTGAGATTGGCCTCCGCCCCCTGCTGGGAGCCGATGGCGCTGTTGAGATTGGCCCGGCGCTGGTCGACGTCGCGGGCCGTGATGGTGCGGTTCTGGGTCAGGCCCTCGGCGCGCTCGACCTCGTTCTGGGCGAGCTCGACCTGCGCCTTGGCGCGGGCGACCTCGGCCCGCGCGGCATCGACGGAGAGCCGGTAGGGGCGGGGGTCGATGGTGAAGAGCAGATCGCCCTTCTTCACCAGATCGCCGTCCTTGAAGTGGATCGAGTCGAGGAAGCCCGAGACGCGGGCCCGGACCTCGACCTGTTCGCTGGCCTCGAAGCGGCCGGTGAACTCGTCCCAGTTGGTGACGCGCTGCGCCAGCGGCGCCGAGACCTGGACAGGCGGGGCCGGCGGCGGCCCGCCCTGGGCGCGCGCCTCGCCGAGGCTGAGCGCGGCGAGGAGCACGAGGCCCCCGGCCGAAAGGATCGATGACATCGGCGCCGGGCGGCGATGGGGCATGGGATGGCTCCGGATGGGTCTAGCCGGCACAGTAGGCGTGTTTCCGGCCTTTGCCGCTACAAGGGGAGCCGACTGACGATTGTCAAGATCCGTCACCCCTCACCAGGCGAGATTGCGGCACTCTGCGCCACAATCCCGCCATCCGGTGTCGGGAGCGCAACAGAAGCTTGCCGCCTGCGCGCCGAGGTCGTAACCGTCAGGCAACTCACTGAAGCCGGAAGACAAGACGATGAACGCGCATGCCCGCCCCGCGGATCCGAAGAAGCTGATCAAGGGCGCGACGGGAGACTGGGAGATCGTGATCGGCATGGAGATTCATGCACAGGTCACCTCCAACGCCAAGTTGTTTTCCGGCTCCTCGACCGCCTTCGGCGCCGAGCCGAACGCCCATGTCAGCCTCGTCGATGCCGCCATGCCGGGCATGCTGCCGGTGATCAATGCCGAATGCGTCCGCCAGGCGGTGCGCACCGGGCTCGGCCTCAACGCGCAGGTCAACAAGCGCTCGGTCTTCGACCGCAAAAACTATTTCTATCCGGATCTGCCGCAGGGCTACCAGATCAGCCAGTACAAGAGCCCGATCATCGGGGAGGGGGAGATCATCGTCGATCTCTCGCCGACGGAGCAGATCACCGTCGGCATCGAGCGGCTGCATCTCGAGCAGGACGCCGGCAAGTCGATCCACGATCAGCACCCGACGATGAGCTTCGTCGACCTCAACCGCTCGGGCGTCGCGCTGATGGAGATCGTCTCCAAGCCCGATCTGCGCTCGGCCGACGAGGCCAAGGCCTATGTCTCGAAGCTGCGCACCATCCTGCGCTATCTCGGCACCTGCGACGGCGACATGGAGAAGGGCAATCTGCGCGCCGACGTCAACGTCTCGGTGCGCCGCCCGGGCGAGCCCTTCGGCACGCGCTGCGAGATCAAGAACGTCAACTCGATCCGCTTCATCGGCCAGGCTGTCGATGTCGAGGCGCGCCGCCAGATCGGCATTCTCGAGGATGGCGGCACGATCGACCAGGAGACGCGCCTCTACGATCCCGGCAAGGGCGAGACGCGCTCGATGCGCTCCAAGGAAGAGGCGCATGACTACCGCTACTTCCCCGATCCGGACCTGCTGCCGCTCGAATTCGACGACGCCTTCGTCGCTGAGCTGAAGGCGCATTTGCCGGAACTGCCCGATGCCAAGAAGGCCCGCTTCATCGCCGAATACGGGCTCTCGCCCTATGACGCCTCGGTGCTGGTCGCCGAGCGCGAGCAGGCGGATTACTTCGAGGCTGTCGCCAAGGGGCGCGACGGCAAGGCCGCGGCCAACTGGGTCATCAACGAGCTGTTCGGGCGCCTCAACAAGGAAGGCAAGGACGTCACGACCTCGCCGGTCTCCGCCGCCCAGCTCGGCGGCCTCGTCGATCTGATCGGCGAGGGCGTCATCTCCGGCCGCATCGCCAAGGACCTGTTCGAGATCCTCTGGAGCGAGGGTGGCGATCCGCGCCAGATCGTCGAGGCCCGCGGCATGAAGCAGGTCACCGATACTGGCGCGATCGAGAAGGCGGTGGACGAGCTGATCGCCGCCAATCCCGACAAGGTCGAGCAGGTCAAGGCCAAGCCGACCATGCTGGGCTGGTTCGTCGGCCAGGCGATGAAGGCCTCGGGCGGCAAGGCCAACCCGCAGGCGCTGAACGAAATCCTGAAGGCGAAATTGGGGATCGAGTGACGGGATGGGCGGCGCTTCCAATACGCCGTCATCCCGGGGCTTCGCGCCGGTTGAGAGCCCGACACCCGAACAAGGGCCGAGGTTCCCGACACGTCATGCTCGCCCTTGTGGCGAGCATCCACGTCTTGAACGCCGCCCTGCGCGCAGGAAGGCGTGGATGGTCGGGACAAGCCCGACCATGACGACGGCGCAGCGCCTGAACCCACGGATGCATGTCGCGGAATTCGGACGCTGATGACCCCCGCCGATCTCGTCATCCGCGACGCCGAGGCCGCCGATCTGCCGGCGGTGCGGGCGTTGCTGGTCGAGACCTGGCACGCCACCTATGACGGCATCTATGGCTGGCAGCGCGTCGCCGAGATCACCAATGCCTGGCATTCCCTCGAGAACCTCGGCGCCCAGCTCGGCCGCGAGAACGGTGCCTTCCTGGTCGCGCTGGTCGGGAGCGAGATCGTCGCCACCGCCAGCGCCCGCACCGAGCGCGACCGCGCCGCGCTGCTGACGCGGCTTTATGTCCTGCCGGCCTGGCAGGGCGTCGGCATCGGCCGCACGCTGCTGCAGGTGACGCTGGCCTGCTTTCCGGAGGCGCCGGTGGCGCGCCTCGAGGTCGAGAGCCAGAACGAGCCGGCGATCACCTTCTACGAGCGGATGGGCTTCTTCCTGCAGCGCCAGGCCCGCTTCGACGGCCGTGACGACACCCCCAACACCCTGCTGATGGCCAAGCGGTTGTTCGCCGCATAGCCGCTGCCGCAACCGGCCTGTGCGTCCACGCCGGTTGCCGTGCCGCGCCCGCCATGCCTCACTCTCCTCCAAGCCGCGCCAAAGCGGCACTTCAGGGAGAGACGACCATGCAGCGCCAGCCCATCCGCGTCGCGACCTATGACGGCCCCGGCGGCAAGCCGACCATCCGGGAGGTGCCCTGGCCGGCGGTCCCGGCCAAGGCGGCGCTGATCAAGATCGGCGCCTGCGGCGTCTGCGGCACCGACCAGCACATCCTCAAGGGCCATTGGCCCAAGAAGCTGCCCTGGCCCTTCACGCTGGGCCACGAGATCGGCGGCGTCATCGTCGAGAAGGGGGCGGATTTCACCGAGGACTTCATGGGCAAGCCGCTCGATGTCGGCTCCAAGGTGATGATCCCGCCGCTGATGCCCTGCGGGCACTGCCACTACTGCGTCCACTACCCCGAGAGCGCCAACAAGTGCCTGACCCCGGTCTATTACGGGCGCTATCTCGGCTTCGACAAGGCGCCGCATCTCTGGGGCGGCTGGGCCGAATATGTCTATGTCGACCTCGAGATGCTGCCCGGCACCAAGGTCTACAAGCTGCCCGATGACATGTCGCTGCGGCTGGGGGCGCTCTCCGAGCCGCTGACCTCCTGCATCCGCGCCTTCAACCGGGCCAAGCGCGCCGGCGGCTTCAACTGGGGCGACACGGTGGTGATCCAGGGCTCGGGGCCGATCGGCATCCTGGCGGTGGCGGCGGCGCAGGAGATGGGCGCCGGCCGTGTCGTCTGCGTCGGTGCGCCGGAGGAGCCGCGGCTCGCGCTCGCTCGCAAGTTCGGCGCGGAGGCGACGGTCAATCTGGAGGAATACACCACCGCGGAAGCGCGCATCGCCCGGGTCCGCGAGATCGTCGGCGGGTTCGGAGCCGATCTCGTGATGGACTGCTCCGGCCACCCCACGGCCGGGCCCGAGGGCATCGAGTTCCTGCGCGACGGCGGCACCTATGTCGAGATGGGGCAGTTCACCGATGCCGGCTCGATCCAGACCAACTGGCACCGCATCTGCACCAAGGATCTGAACGTGCTCGGCTCCTGGGCCTTCACCGGCAATGATCTGCCGCTCGGCGTCGACATGCTCTACCGCGCCCGCGACAAGTACCCCTTCCTGGAGATGCAGACGATCTACCCCTTCACCGAGGCCGGCGTGACCCAGGCCGTCGCCGATGCGATGGCGATGAAGACGGTGAAATCGACCATCGTTCCGTTCCCGGAGCTGGTCTGATAGAGCGGCGTCTCGCCTCCACCGGACGAGACGCCGCATGACCACCTCCACCCAGACCTTCGCCCCGGTCACGATCCGCCGAGCCCGCCGGGAGGACGTGGAGCGCATCGCCGAGCTGATCATGCTCGGCGCCGCGACGCAGACGATGACGGCGGAGGCGATACGCGAGGAGGCGCGTCACCCCGGCTATGCCGCGGCCTTCGCCGAGATCGAGGCGAGCCGGGACAATGCGCTCTTCGTCGCCGAGCGAGACGGGGCGGTGGTCGGCACCTTTCAGGTTACCTCGATCCCCGGTCTGGTCGCGCGCGGTCGCAGGCGCGGCAAGATCGAGAGCGTCCATGTCGCGCCGGAGTGCCGGGGCATGGGCATCGGCAAGATCATGATCGCTCATGCGCTGGCCTTCGCCAGGACGCTGGATGTCGGGCTGATTGAACTCAGCTCCAACAAGTCGCGGCTCGACGCCCACCGCTTCTACCGCAATCTCGGTTTCGCCCAGAGCCATGAGGGCTTCAAGCTGGAGCTCTGACGGGCTCCACGGGCGTCGGCATCACGAAGGGGCGATGCAACCCGCGCAGGGCGGCCCGGCTCTTTCTCCAGCGCGCGAAGCGGCCTAAACATCGTGCTTCCTCCTCTGCATCAGGGACCGGGACCGCGCCATGCCAGCCAGCCAGAGCAAGCCGATCGAACTTCATTACTGGCCGACTCCGAACGGCTGGAAGATCACCATCATGCTGGAGGAATGCGGGCTGCCTTATACGGTGATCCCCGTGAACATCGGCAAGGGCGACCAGTTCAAGCCGGACTTCCTCGCCATCTCCCCCAACAACCGCATGCCGGCGATCGTCGATCCCGAAGGGCCGGACGGCAAGCCGATCTCGGTCTTCGAGTCGGGTGCGATCCTGCAGTATCTCGGCCGCAAGACCGGGCAGTTTTATCCCGCCGACGAGCGCGGCCGCGTCGCGGTCGAGGAATGGCTGTTCTGGCAGATGGGCGGCTTCGGGCCGATGCTCGGCCAGACCCACCATTTCCGGCTCTATGCGCCGGAAAAAGTGCCCTATGCCATCGACCGCTACACCAACGAGACCAATCGCCTCTATGGCGTGCTGAACAAGCGCCTCGAGGGCCGCGACTACATCTGCGGCGATTACTCCATCGCAGACATGGCCTGCATCGGCTGGGCCCGCGGCTGGGAGAAACAGGGGCAGGACCTCAAACAGTTCCCCCATGTCGCCCGCTGGATCGAGACGATGATGGCGCGGCCTGCCGTGCAGCGCGGCCTCAAGGTCGGCGAGGCGCTACGCAACCCCGCCGGCATCTCGACGCCGGAGGAAAAGGCGATCCTCTTCGGTCAGAAGGCCCGCTGAGCGTCACCCACCCCACCCCGTGAGTCATCCTGGCCAAGCGGCGCAGCCGCGCAGGCCGGGATCCATCCTCGGGCTGGTCGGTGCCCTCTGATGGATCCCGGTCGGCCTGCGGCCGCCCAGGATGACGGTGGTGTTTCCGAGAGAACTTGGAGAGTACCGCGCACCAAAAGCCCCGACCGGCCTGAGCCGCGGGGTTTCGCATCATGGTCCCCGGAAGGGGATGCGCGGAGCCGGGTGGCGCGTGGACCAAAGCCGCGTGCCGATGTCGAGTGTCGATGTCGAATGTCGATGCAGCGCCGATCTCGCGCCGCCCGGCTCCGCGCGCGGGGATTTTGGGCGTCGCGGCCGCTCGTCCCTGACGAAGGAACTCCCGACCGCTCGACCTCCGGGAACCGCCGCCCGCGACGGCGACGCCTCCCGAAACCCGCCACCTCACCCGGCCGCACGACGCCTCGCGACAGCCCCCTTGGTCGGGTGCAGCGCGGAGAGCATAGGCATGGGATGGCGCGGCGGGGATAAGTCCGCCGTCGCGCCTCAGTTGGCCCGGTTCCAGACCACCGAGCGGCAGATCAGCCCGCCCAGCACGCAGCCCGAGGTGGTAAGCTTGTCGCCGGCCAGCGTCATCGTGCCGGAATAGGTCTTGCCGTCCTCGGGATTGAAGGCGCTGCCGGTCCATTTGCCGTCGCCCGACGGCTTCATGTCGTAGAAGATGCGCTGGCCGACCTTCGCCGGGCCGTTCGGGTCCTTGAGCCAGGCCAGCGTGCCGCACATCGCCTCGCCGCATTTGGCGAAGCGCACCCGCGAGGCGCCGCTGTCGCGCAGCCAGGTGCCGGTGACATCCTGCGCCTGGGCCGGTGCGCCCGAGGCGAGGCCGAGCGCGAGCAGGCCGAAACCGGCGAGGCCCGCGCGGGAACGACGCGATCCGATGGTCATCAATACCTCCCTGTCAGACCACGCTATGCTGCATGGTTCAGATGTGAACCTTAAGCCGGAACCGGAGCGCTTCCAAGGCCCTGCCGCTGCGCCGCAGCCCTCGCTTCCGCAGCGCAGGGTGAATCCTCCGTTGACGGGCGGTTTCGCATTTGCCCGAAAGCCCATTGAAAAGACTGCGGTTTTCGGGATCGAAGGCTGAATCGAGCGTTGATTTAACCGCTCGCTCATTCCTCGTTGAGCTTCGATTCATCGCGAATTTTAGCGAGCCCTTTAAGCGCCGCCGCCAGTCTTCACCTCACGAGCCGGGGCCTTTGGACGGGTGGCCGGCGCCAACGAAAGACAAAGGGTGGTTGTCATGGCACGCATGGAAATGAGCGCGATCCCGGCCTCGCTGGTGGTCCCGAGCGAGGCTTCGGCCGAGGCCTATTACGAGCTGGGTCTGATGTATGCCTCGGGTCGCGGCATCCCGGTCGACCTGGTCACCGCGCAGAAATGGTTCAACGTCGCCCAGGCCCGCGGCTGCGGCCGGGCTGCGGCACACCGCCAGGAACTGGCGCTGGAGATGACGCGCGACGAGATCGCCCAGGCGCTGCGCGAGGCGAGGACCTTCCTGACCCGCCATTGAGCCGGTTCCGCCGGGATGGCCGACGAGCCTTGTGGGGCGGGGAGGGCGCAGCTATAAGCGCGCCGCATTCTCCCAGAAAATCCCCGAGGATTCATCGATGGCTGTTCAGCGTACCTTCTCCATTCTCAAGCCCGACGCGACCCGTCGCAACCTCACCGGCGCGGTCAACGCGGTGATCGAGAAGGCCGGCCTGCGCATCGTCGCGCAGAAGCGCATCCACATGACCAAGGCCCAGGCCGAGACCTTCTATGCGGTCCATTCGGCGCGGCCCTTCTTCGGCGAGCTCGTCGAGTTCATGACCTCCGGCCCCGTGGTCGTGCAGGTCCTCGAGGGCGAGGACGCCATCGCCAAGTATCGTGAGGTGATGGGCGCCACCAACCCGGCCAATGCCGCCGAGGGCACCATCCGCAAGCTCTTCGCCGAGTCGGTCGGCGAGAACACCGTGCACGGCTCGGACGCCCCGGAGACGGCGGCCGTCGAGATCGCGCAGTTCTTCGCCGGCAACGAGATCGTCGGCTGATCCGACGGCCATTTCGGCTTTTAAACGAAAAGGGGGCGGGTCGCGATCGACCCGCCCCTTTTTTCATGTCGCCCCGGCGCGAAGCCGGGGTCCGTCATCCTCAGAAGCCCAGATCGAAGGCGTAGCTCGCCGAGACGCCGATCGTGATCGAATCCCGCGAGCCGAAGGTCCGGACCACCGGCGACTTCGCGGCATCGCCGACGAGGTGCTTGTACTCGACATAGGCCGTCGTCTGGAATCGCTCGGACCAGTTATAGGTCGCCTGCGCGATCGCGCCATAGGAGAGCACGCCGCTGTTGAAGCGCTGCAGCAGCCCGCCGGTGCCGGCGGCGCCTGGAATCGCCCCGAAATAGGTGCGCACGTAATCGGCGCTGGCGACCGTCATGCGTGGGCCGATGCCGAGCTTCCAAGTGTCGTTGATGCGGGCGAAGGCGTCGAGCTTCACCTCCGCGATCAGCCCGTCATGGGCGACGATGCCGCGGCGCAGGTCGACGCGCGCGCGCAGCCAGGAGGCCGGGTAGAACTCGGCGAAGGCGCCGGCCTCGGCGCCGAACTTCACATTGGGAACGCCGACAAGCGCGGGGTTGACGCTCGACTTCCGCTCCCAGAGCAGGTTGCCGGAGAAGCCGACGCGCCAGGCGGTGCCGGAGAAGAAGCCGATCGAGATCGCGTCGTCCTCGGCCGACCACCAGGTGCTCTTCAGCCCGCGGCTGAGCGAGATGATCGGCTTCGGCCGGAAGATGTAGTCGTTCGAGCCGAGATAGTCGGGCTGGCGATGCAGGCCGGCACCGAGCGTCAGCGTCCAGTTCTGGGCGGACTGAGGCGAGGTGAGGGTGGTGTATTCGAGGGACTGGGCCGCCGCTCGCTCGGGCGGGGACAGGAGGCAGGCGACGAGACCCGCCAGGAACGCAACGCGACGCATGGCACTCAACTCCGGCGCAACGGCGCCACTCATGACCACAGACCCGCAGAATGAAGCATTAGGATTAACTCCGGGTTGACGATGCGCCGCGTGCGGCGGAATGCGGCGACCATGCCTGCCCGGCGCCGCGGGCGCCACCGCAGAGGCCGGTTTCCTTTTTTTCGCCATGCGTTACGAAGGCGCTATGACCGAATTGCCACGCATCGCGCACCATCCCTCGACCTGCCCGCATGACTGCCCCTCGGCCTGCTCGCTGGAGGTGGAGGTTATCGACGGGCGCAGCATCGGCCGCGTCCGCGGCAGCAAGCGCCAGAGCTACACCGATGGCGTGATCTGCGCGAAGGTCGCGCGCTACGCCGAGCGCATCCACCATCCCGATCGGCTGCTGCATCCGAGGCGCCGCACCGGGCCCAAGGGTTTCGGGCAGTTCGTGCGCATCTCCTGGGACGAAGCGCTGGACGAGATCGCGCGGCGCTTCCTCGCCATCGAGGCGGAGCACGGGGCCGAGGCCGTCTGGCCCTATTACTACGCCGGCACGATGGGCCTGGTCATGCGCGACGGCATCAACCGCCTGCGCCACGCCAAGCGCTATTCCGGCCAGTATTCGACGATCTGCACCACCACGGCCTGGACCGGCTTCATCGCCGGCACGGGGCGCCTCGCCGGGCCGGACCCGCGCGAGATGGCGCAGTCCGACTGCATCGTGATCTGGGGCACCAATGCGGTTCACACCCAGGTCAACGTGATGCACCACGCGATCAAGGCCCGCAAAGCGCGCGGCGCCAAGATCGTCGGCATCGACATCTACCACAATGCGACGCTGGCCCAGGCCGATCTCGCCCTCGTGCTGCGGCCGGGGACCGACGCCGCGCTCGCCTGCGCCGTCATGCACATCCTCTTCCGCGACGGCCATGCCGACCGTGCCTATCTCGCGGCCCACACCGACGCCCCGGACGAGCTCGAGGCGCATCTGCAGAGCCGGACGCCCGAATGGGCGGCGGCGATCACCGGGCTCGAGGTCGCCCAGATCGAGGAGTTCGCCGCGCTCGTCGGGACGCGCAAGAAGAGCTTCTTCCGGCTCGGCTATGGCTTCGCCCGCCAGCGCAACGGCGCCGTCTCGATGCATGCTGCACTGTGCGTGCCGACCGTCACCGGCGCCTGGCAATACGAGGGCGGCGGCGCCTTCCACAGCAACAGCGGCATCTATCGCTGGCGCAAGAGCCTGATCGAGGGTCTCGACGTCCGCGATCCGCGGGTGCGCGAACTCGACCAGTCGCAGATCGGGCGCATCCTGACCGGGGATGCGCAGGCTCTGCGGCAGGGCGGGCCGGTCAGGGCACTCCTCATCCAGAACACCAACCCGGTCTCGGTCGCGCCCGAGCAGGAGCTGGTCAAGCAGGGCTTCGCCCGCGAAGACCTCTTCACCGTCGTCCATGAGCAGTTCATGACCGAGACGGCGCAGATGGCGGACATCGTGCTGCCCGCGACGCAGTTCCTCGAGCATGACGACATCTATCAGGGCGGCGGCCACCAGCACATCATGTGGGGCGGCAAGCTGGTCGAGCCGGCTGGCGAATGCCGCTCGAACCATGAGGTGATCTGCGCGCTGGCGAAGCGCCTCGGCGCGCAGCATCGCGGCTTCGACATGACCCCGCGCGAGATCGTCGACTGGACGATGCGCGAGAGCGGCCGCGGCACGCTCGACGAACTCATCGCCAACGAATTCCTCGACGTGCAGCCGGATTTTCGCACGGCGCATTACCTCGACGGCTTCGGCTATCGCGACCGCAAGTTCCGCTTCAAGCCGGACTGGCCGAAGGTCCCCAACGCCAATGCCGGGCCGGTCGGCCCCTGGCAGGACATGCCGGTGCTGCCCGACCAGTGGGACGTGCTCGACAATGTCGATGCCGAGCATCCCTTCCGTCTCGCGACCAGCCCGGCCCGCAGCTTCCTGAACTCGACCTTCACCGAGACTCCGGGTTCGGTGAAGAAGGAGGGCGGCCCGACGCTGATGCTGCACCCCGAGGACGCCGCGAGGCTCGGCGTTGTCGCCGGCGACGAGGTCGTCGTCGGCAACCAGCGCGGCAGCGTCCATCTCAAGGCGGTGCTGTTCGAGGGTGTGGTGCGCGGCGTCGTCATCGCCGAATCGATCTGGCCCAACGCCGCCCACAAGCATGGGCGCGGCATCAACACGATCACCGGAGCGGACGGCCCGGCGCCTTTCGGAGGCGCGGCCTTCCACGACAACAAGGTCTGGATCAAAAAAGACGTTCCGGATCACAAGGGCGTGACCGCGCTCCCTTGATTTTTCGGCGGTGCTATGGACCATCCCTCGCGCAGGCAGGACGGCTCCGGAACTGATGCGCCTGCTCTCGAAGGACGAACGAAATCATGATGATGCGGCGGATGGGTGCGGTCTTGCTGGCCGGTGGAATCTCTGTGCTGGCGACGCTCGGCGCCCAGGCCGCGAGCGGGACGAGCGCCCTGCCGCCGCCGGACCCGACGGCCAAGAACCTGACCCCCTACATGATCCAGCTGCGCGCCTTCGATGCCTGCCTGGTGACGCAGTCGCGCCTGATGGGCACGACGCGCGAGGCCGTCCACACGCCCTGCAGCTGCTACGCCAAGGGCACCGTCGCCGCGATGACCAAGGACGAGATCCAGGCCTTCCGCGACACCGGCTACTTCAACGACTCGGCCCGCGAAAAGGGCCTGGGCTTCATCGACCGCTGCAAGCTCAAGCGGCCGATCTGAGCGGCTGCTCCTCCGCGAAGAAGCGCTCGCGCATCCGCCCGGCATAGGCCGTGAGCGTCGGCCGTTGCTCGACCAGTCCGCGGAAGGGCGAATCGAACAACGGCGCCAGCGCCGCGATCAGGAAGGCGCCGGGCGCGGCATCCCCGCCCACCGGCGCGTCTCCGCCGAAATAGCGGTGCTCGCCCAGCATCGCGACCATCGCGTCGAGCGCCCGCTCCGCGAGCTTGAGCCGCTCCGCGGGGCTGTGGCGGCCGATGCCATGGCCGTCGACGTTGCGCTGGACCTTGCGGCGCACCAGCGCGCAGATCAGCGGCCGCAGCGGCGCCGGCACCGGCTGGAAGAACTGCGCCGGACCGCGGGCGAAATTGCCGTCGTCGAGCCAGCGCTCGGCCACCATGATCCAGTAGATCTGGTCCTCCAGCATCTTCTCCAGGGCCCAGAGGGCGCCGCGCCGCTCGGCATCGAGCCCGGCGTCGAAATCGATTCCGTGCCGCTCCTCAAGATGGAAGCGGATGAAGCTCGAATCGCAGATGGTCACCCCATCATCGACGATCAGCGGCAGCTTGCCCTTCGGCGCCCGCCTCAGATCGCCGATCCGCGTCTCGTAGGGGAGGCCGGACAGCTTCAGCAGGATCTCCATCTTGATGCAGAACGGGCTCGGATCGGGCAGGCCGAAGGCCGGTCCGAAATGGTGCAGGGTGATCATGCTCTTCCCTCTTCGCGATGCCGCAGGACGATTTGACGCTACTGACATAGTCCTGACAGGATTTGTCAGCACAACAGGCTAGTCTCCGATCGTCCGAGGCCAGCGGGAAGAACCGGGATGCAGCGCGCCGAACGATTGCTCGACATGATCCAGAGCCTGCGCCGCCGCCGCCGCCCGGTGACGGCCGAGACGCTGGCCGCCGAACTCGATGTCTCCGTGCGCACGGTCTATCGCGACATCGCCGCGCTGGTGCGACAGGGCGTGCCGGTCCGCGGCGAGGCCGGCATCGGCTATGTGCTGGATGCCGGCTTCGACCTGCCGCCGCTGATGCTCTCGCCGGACGAGATCGAGGCCGTGCTGGTGGGGATGCGCTGGCTCGGCGAGCGGGCCGACCCCGTGCTCGCGCGGGCGGCCGAGGATGTCGTCAGCAAGGTTGCGGCCGTGCTGCCGCCGCATCTGCGCCCGATCCTGCTCGACGGCGCGCTCTTCGCCCCGCTCTATGGCCGCGACGCGCCGACCGATCTCGTCGACATCGCCGCCGTGCGCGCCGCCATCCGCCAGGGCCGCAAGCTCGAGGTCCGCTACCGCGACGAGAGCGGTCAGGGCACGCAGCGGATGATCTGGCCGATCGGCATGACCTTCTACGATCGCGTCCGCATCGTCATTGCCTGGTGCGAGCTGCGCCAGGACTTCCGCCATTTCCGCACCGACCGCATCACCGATCTCGTCGCGCGCGAGGAGCGCTATCCCGCGCGCCGGGCCGATCTGTTCCGGCGCTGGCAGAAGGAGGAGGAGGCGCGTTGCCGGGCGGATTCGGAGCGCCGGGCCCGGCAGGCGGAAGGGCAGCCGGCGGCGCCCGCGCCGGCTCAGCGCCTGACGAGTGCGCCGTCGACCAGCGCCACGGCGCCGGAGGCGACGGCCGCGAGCGCCTGAGGATAGAGCCCGTGTTCCTGGGCGAGGACGCGGGCGGCCAGCGTGTTCTCGTCGTCGCCCGGCAACACCGGCACCTTCGCCTGCGCGATCACCGGCCCGGCATCGAGCTCGGGCACGACGAAATGCACGCTGCAGCCATGCTCGCTGACGCCGGCGTCGAGTGCCTGGCGGTGCGTGTGGGTGCCCTTGAACAGCGGCAGCAGGGAAGGGTGGATGTTGATCATCCGCCCCTCCCAGCGCTTCACGAACCAGGCCGTCATGATCCGCATGAAGCCGGCCAGCACGACGATGTCGATCTGGTGGGCCCGCAGCACCTCGTCCATGGCCCGTTCGAAGGCCTCGCGATCCTTGCCGAAGGCGCGGTGGTCGACGGTGGCGGTCGCGATGCCGAAGCCGCTCGCCCGCTCCAGCCCCGGCGCGCCGGGCACGTTCGACAGCACGAGCGCGATCTCGGCGGGATAGCCCGGCTGCCGCGCGGCCTCGGCCAGCGAGACCATGTTGGAGCCGCGCCCCGAGATCAGGACGCCGACGCGCGGTCGGTTGGCCGGGCTGCTCACAGCGCAAGCTTGCCGCGATAGGCGACGGGCTCTTCGCCCGCCGCGACGGGCACGACCTCGCCGAGCCGCACCGGAGCCTCGCCCGCCGCCGCCAGCGCCGCCATGACCTCCTCGGCCTTGGCCGCCTCGGCCGCCACGATCATGCCGATGCCGCAGTTGAACGTGCGCAGCATCTCGCGCTCGGCGACGCCGCCGACCTTGGCGAGCCAGCCGAAGACGGGCGGGACGGGGATCGCGGCGAGGTCGAGCGAGACGCCCAGGCCCTCCGGCAGCACGCGCGGGATGTTGTCCGGGAAGCCGCCGCCGGTGATGTGGGCCAGCGCCTTGATGCCGCTGGTCGCCTTGATCGCCTGCAGCAGCGGCTTGACGTAGATGCGCGTCGGGATCAGCAGGGCCTCGGCCAGGCTGCTGCCGGGGGCGAAGGGGGCAGGCGCGTCCCAGGCCAGCCCGGAGAGCGCGACGATCCGCCGGACCAGCGAATAACCGTTGGAGTGGACGCCGGAGGAGGGCAGGCCGAAGACAACGTCGCCGGGCTGGAGGTCAGCCCGCGGCAGCAGCGCGCCGCGCTCGGCCGCCCCGACCGCGAAGCCGGCGAGGTCGTAGTCCTTCTCGGCATACATGCCGGGCATCTCGGCCGTCTCGCCACCGATCAGCGCGCAACCGGCCTGACGGCAGCCGTCGGCGATGCCGCGCACGATCTCGATGCCGACTTTGGGGTCGAGCTTGCCGGTGGCGTAGTAGTCGAGGAAGAGCAGCGGCTCAGCGCCCTGCACGATCAGGTCGTTGACGCACATCGCGACGAGATCGATCCCGATGGTCGAATGCAGTCCGCTCTCGATCGCGATCTTGACCTTGGTGCCAACGCCGTCATTGGCCGCGACCAGGATCGGGTCGCTGAAGCCGGCGGCCTTGAGGTCGAACAGCCCGCCGAACCCGCCGATCTCGGCATCGGCGCCCGGCCGGCGCGTTGCCCGCACCAGGGGCTTGATGGCGTCGACCATGGCGTTGCCGGCGTCGATATCGACACCGGCCTGCGCATAGGTCAGTCCGTTCGCGCCGGGCTTGCTCATGGGGGTATCGCCTCGCTTCCGTTCGCGGCGAGCGATAGGCAAGCGGGCGCCGCCTTGCAAGGCGTCGGGGCGCAAAAGCCGCGGAAAGCGCTCGGCGTGCAGCTTAGCGCAGATCCGCGAGCTTGCCGCCGGCGCGCAGGAAGCGCGTCGGATCGACCGGCTCGTCGTCGATGCGAGTCTCGTAATGCAGGTGCGGCCCGGTCGAGCGGCCGGTGCTGCCGACGCGGCCGATCACCGTGCCGGTCGTCACGCTCTGCCCCACCGAGGCGAGGATCGCCGACATGTGGGCGTAGCGCGTGGTGATGCCGTTGGCGTGCTCGATCTCGACCATGTTGCCATAGCCGCCGGAATATTCGGCGGCGATGACCTTGCCGGGTGCCGTGGCGCGGATGGGCGAGCCGGTCTCGGCCCGGAAGTCGACGCCCGTATGCATCGCCGGGCCGCGGGTGAAGGGATCGACCCTGTAGCCGAAATTGGAGCTGAAATCGGCTTCGCCGGCCATCGGCTTGGCGAGCGGGAGCTGCTCGGCGAGACCCCGTAGCCGCATCACCGCGGCGATGCGCGGCTGCAGCGCGCTCAGCGTCGCCTCGAAGGGGCCGGCATTCGGGTCGATCTTGAAGGGTACGAAGGGACCGCCGACGCCCTTGGCGGCGCCGCTCGGCGCGGCCATGCGGTCCGTATCGAGGCCCGTCTCGGCGAGCGCGCCGCGCAGGCGCTTGTGCGATTCCGTTAGCGTCGCATCCATGTCGCGGAGCGCGGCGAGCTGTGCGCCCGCCGTCTGAGACAGGGCCCGGTCGAGCCGGTCCAGCGCCGTCTCGACGCGCTTGGCTGGCGGCTCCGGCTCGGCCTGCCCCGAACGCCAGGGCGTCGTCTGCGGCTCGCCGGCGCCGCGCAGCGTCGGCGAATCGGGAGCCGGCGTCGGCTTGCCCGGCATGATCGGAGCGAAGCTGGTGACGCCCGAGGCGCGGATCGGCTCCTCCGGCTTGATCAGGCGGGGCCGCAGCGGCGCCTTGCCGGCATTGACGATGCCGCCGGCCTGGAGCGTATCGGCCAGCGCCGTCACCAGCGACTGACGCGATTCCAGCTCCGCCTGACGGGTCGCCAGTTCGTCGACGCGCGCCTCGACGCCGTCCTGGTCGAGCAAGGCGCGGCTGGCGAGCCGGTCGACATCGGCGCGCAGGGCCGCGATCCGGTCCTCATAGGCGTATTGGCGGGAGGTCTCGCGGGCGATCAGCCGCGCCGCGAGATCGTCCTTGCTGAGGATATACCAGGCGCCGGCGCCGCAGCCGGCGGTTGTCAGGCCGAGCCAGGCGAGGCCGATGATCGCCGTCGAGCGGCGGATCGTGTAGCTCTTCTGCGAGACCAGCCCCGAGATGGGGAGGGCGGGGCCAGTCGAGGCGGATGCTGTCATGAACGCGGGACCGGAAAGAGACGCTGCCGATCCCTGGATTAGACCCCGTTAAGGTTAATTGTTCGCAAAACGGGGCTGCGGTTACAGCGCCTTGGCCGCGGCGAGGACCTCCTCGGCATGGCCGGGGACCTTCACCTTCCGCCAGATGCGGGCGATCTTGCCGTCCGCGCCGATCAGGAAGGTGGTGCGCTCCACGCCCATATAGGTCCGGCCATACATGCTCTTCTCGACCCAGATGCCATAGGCCTGCAGCGCCTGCTGGGTCTCGTCGGCGGCCAGCGCGAAATCGAGCCCGTGCTTGGCCTTGAACTTGTCGTGACTCTTCACCGGATCCGGCGAGATGCCGAGAATCTCGGTGCCGGCCGCGGCGAACTCCGCCTTGAGCCGGTTGAAGGCGATGGCCTCCTGCGTGCAGCCCGGCGTGTCGTCCTTGGGATAGGCGTAGAGCACCAGCTTGCGGCCCTGAAAATCGCCCAGCGACACCGTGCCGCCCCCGTCCCGCGCCAGCGTGAAGGCCGGAGCCTCGTCACCATCCTGAAGAGCCATCGATCCGCCTTCCTTTCGTCGCCTTCGCGCTGCATGGCGCAACGCGGGTTCGCGCGCCATGATACGGCAGGGCAGCACCGCCGGGAACGGCGCGCCTTGCCGAATCGCCTGGCCCGGCTGCATCGACGAGGCCGTCATGGCCACGTCGGTCGCACTACGCCGCCGAAGCCGTGACGGATCATCCGCCCGAGAGGATCGAAGGTCGCCTTGCTGGACCAGGACGCGAACAAGCCGGACGCTGCCGCGCCCGTGACCGGGGCGCCGGGCACGCCCGATTGCGACGCGGCGGAGGTCAAGCGGCGGGCGAAGGCCGGTCTGGTGACCATCGCCGTGGCGATCGTCGTCGCCGTCGTGACCCTCGCCGGCGCCGCCGCGACGCTGCTCGTGACCGGGCTGGTGCCGCTCTCGGGGCTGGAGGGGCGGATCGCCCAGGCGATCGAGGATCGTCTCGGTGCCGACTGGACAGTCGAGGCTGCGGCGGCCGAGTTGGGCCGCATCGACGGCCACTCGCAGCTGCGCGTCCGCCAGGTCTCCTTCCGCCACAAGAGCGGCGCGACCATTCGCGCGCCCGAGGCCGTGCTCGGCTACGAACCGCTGGCGCTGCTGCGTGGCGACATCCGGCTGACCTCGGTCGATCTGCGCGGCGTCAATGTCCGCCTCGGCGTCGACAGGAACGGGGCGCTGATCGTCAATGCCGATGCCGCCCCCGCCGAACCGACGCCGGCCGCGACCCTGCCCGACGCCGCGCAGTGGAACGCCTTCACCGGCATCATGGCGGCGGTGACAACGCTCGCCCAGGGAGAAGGGCTGCTCGGGGCGCTCGAGACCGCCGGCATCAACGGCGCGCGGCTCGCCCTCATCGACCCCGAAGGCCGCCAGCGCGCCGGCTTCGAGGATGTCGAGATCCGCCTGTCGCGGGCGGCCGAGCGCGTGACGCGCGTCACCGTGCGCGGCCGCACCGGCCAGCGCTGGAAGGAACTCGCCATCGATCTGTCGAACCAGCCCGACGGGACGCAGCGCGCCGACATCGATATCGTCCGCTTCGAGCCCGCCGAGGTCGTGGCGCTGGCGCTGGGCACGGGCGGGATGACGGTCGAGGGTCTGCCGCTGCGCGGCAAGGCCAGTCTGAGCCAGGCCCCGGACGGACGCCGCTCGGTGACGGCACGTCTGGACGTGTTGCCAGGCGTCATTCGGATTCCGGACGGCCCGATGCAGGCGATCGCCGTCGATGCAGCGCATCTCGAGATCAGCAGCAGCGGCGACCTCTCCACGATCGACGTCGGCTCGGTCGAACTCGCCGCAGGGCCGACCCGATTGAAGGGGACGGGGACCCTCCGGGCCGAGGACGGCGCCTGGCGGGTCGCTCTCGCCGGCGGCGGACAGCTCGCCGGAACGGACTCCGATCCTCCGGTCGTGATCGACAGCGCCCGGGCGGATCTGCGCATCGACCCGCGCCGCAACGAAGTCGTGATCGATTCGATGACCGTCCAGGGTCCGGCGATCAAGGCCGAGGGCAAGGGGCTGATCCAGCAGGTCGGACCCTCGCCGCTGCAGCGCTTCTCGATCCTGGCGACGGACTCCGACCCCCGCGCAGCGCTGGCACTGTGGCCGCGCTGGACCTCCCCCGAGGTCCACAGGACCCTGTCGCGCCAGTTCATCAGTGGGCGGCTGGCCTCGCTGCGGGTCGAGATGGACCTGCCGGCGGAGGATCACGCCCGGTTGATGCGCGGCGCCGGCATTCCGGACGACGCGCTGACCGTGCTCGTCGATGCCTCGCAGGTGCGCTTCGAGCCCGGCCCCGGCCTGCCGCCATTGATCGATGCGCGCGTCTCCGGCAAGGCGACAGGGCGCGCCGTCAAGCTCGCCATCGCCGGCGCGACCGCCGATCTCGGCAATGGCCGCCAGCTGCAGCTCAGCGACGGTGCCTTCGAGATTCCCGAGACCTGGATGGAGCGGGCCCCGGCTCGCGCGAGCTTCCGCAGCATCGGCTCGATGGAGTCGCTGGCTGCGCTCTTCGCCTTTCCGGCGCTGAAGGATTTTGCACCCGGCGACATCGATCCCGCCAGCCTGCGCGGCAATAGCGATCTCCGCAGCGTGGTGTCGCTCGCCCTCGTCGATGATCCGCGGCCGGGCGAGGTGGTCGTCACCAGCAGCGGCACGCTCTCCGGCATCGCCTCCGACACGCTGCTCGCGCCCGAGAAGCTGGAGGGCGGCCATCTGGCGGTGACCTTCGACAAGGCCGGCCTGACGGTGAAGGGCGAGGCGAAGGTGAGCGGCGACCGGGCGCAGATCGAGATCCGGCAGGACCCGAAGGGCAAGGGCGAGGCGGCGTTGTTCATGACGCTCGATAACGCCGCCCGCCAGAAGCGCGGGCTGGGCCCCGAAGCCGGTATCAACGGCCCCGTACAGGTCAAGGTCACGAAGGCGCTGGGCAAGGGCGCGCCAGGGGCGCCGCGGGTCGAGAACGACTTGACCAAGGCCTCGCTCGACGGCGTCATTCCCGGCCTCAGCAAGCCTGCGGGCCGCCCCGCCAAGCTGAGTTTTATCTATGTCGCGGATCCGGACGGTCCCGATCTCGACGATTTCGTCTTCGACTCCAACCCGGTGCAGATCCGGGGAAAGGTCGAACTCGGGCGCCAGAATGGTTTCGAGGCCGCGAGCCTCTCCCAGTTCAGGCTCTCGGCCGGCGACAACCTCAAGGTCGAGGCCCGTCGCGAGGGTGCGCTGACCAAACTCGTGATCCGCGGCGCCGTCGCTGACGTCCGCCCCTTCATCCGCGATCTCCAGACGGCGTCTGGGCCGGCCGCCCGCGGCGACAAGGGCAAGGGCGGCGATCTCGACCTCGATCTCGACGTGCCGATCCTGACCGGCTTCAACAACGAGGCGATCACCAACGCGACGCTGAAGCTGCAGAAGCGCTCCGGCGACCTGCGCACCGTCGCCTTCCAGGGGCGGATCGGCCGGGCCGAGGTCACCGCACGCCAGGTTTCGCGCGTCGGCGAGACGGCGGGCGGGCTGCTGGTGCAGTCGGAAAACGGCGGCGCCCTGCTGCGCTTCGTCGATCTCTATCGCCGCGCCTATGGCGGCGATTTCGTGCTCAATATTGGCCCCGGCGAGACCCGCCAGAGCGGCGAGCTCCTGTTCCGCAATTTCGTGGTACGCGACGAGCCCGCGCTGCGCCGCGTCCTCGGCGGCCAGTCGGTTCAGGCGCTGGCGGGCGACCGGGCCGACAACGCCGCCCCGCCGCTGCCGATCAATGTCAGCGAAGTGGCCTTCACCAAGCTCAGGGCCGAGTTCACCCGCTCCGCCAGCCGGCTCGACGTCTCGGACATGGTGATCTGGGGCCAGCAAGTCGGCTTCACCCTGCAGGGCAATGTCGATTACGGCCGCGACCGCGTCGATATCGGCGGCACCTTCGTGCCGGGCTATGCCTTCAACAACGCCTTCGCGCAGGTGCCTGTGGTGGGGGCTCTGCTCGGCGGCGGCAGCCAATATGGCGGGCTCTTCGCGGTGAATTTCCGCATCGCCGGGGCGGCCAGCGCCCCGACCATGACGATCAACCCGCTTTCGGCGATCGCGCCCGGCATCCTGCGCCGCTTCGTCGATCCGCTCGGCGGCACGCCGAACCAGCGGCCGATCCAGCCCAACCAGCCGGACCAGCCGCCGCCGACGCGCTGAGGCTTACTCCGCCCGCAGCAGAATGTGCTTCTTCTTGCCGAAGGAGAGCTTGATCGCGCCCTCGGCGAGGTCGGCCGGGCCGAGCGTGGCGCGCTCGTCGGTGACGAGCGTGTCGTTGACGCGCAGGCCGCCGGCCTTGACCTGACGCCTCGCCTCGCCGGTCGAGGGCACGAGCCCGGCCTTGACGAAGGCGGTCAGCACGCCGAGCCCCGGCTCCAGCTCCGCCCGCGCGATCGCGACGCTGGGCAGATCGGCCGCGGTCTCGCCCTGCTCGAAGGTCTTGCGCGCGGTCTCGGCGGCGGCTTCCGCCGCCTCGCGGCCATGGACGATGGCGGTGATCTCGGTCGCCAGGATCTTCTTGGCCTCGTTGATCTCCGAGCCGCCGAGCGCAGCGAGCTTTGCGATCTCGGCGAGCGGCAGGCGCGTGAACACCTTCAGGAAGCGGCCGACATCGGCGTCCTCGGTGTTGCGGAAATACTGCCAGAAATCATAGGGGCTGAAGACGTCGGCATTCAGCCAGACCGCGCCATTGGCGGTCTTGCCCATCTTGGCGCCGGAGGCGGTCGTCAAGAGCGGCGTCGTCACGCAGTAGAGCTGCGGCCCGCCCATCCGGTGCGAGAGGTCGACGCCGTTGATGATGTTGCCCCACTGGTCGGAGCCGCCCATCTGCAGCCGGCAGCCATAGCGCCGGTTCAGCTCGACGAAGTCGTAGCCCTGCATGATCATGTAGTTGAATTCGAGGAAGGACAGCGACTGCTCGCGGTCGAGCCGGAGCTTCACCGAGTCGAAGGAGAGCATCCGGTTGACCGAGAAATGCCGGCCGACCTCGCGCAGAAACTCGACATAGTTCAGCTTCAGCAGCCAGTCGGCATTGTTGGCCATCAGCGCGTCCGTCGGGCCCTCGCCATAGCGCAGGATGCGGCCGAAGACCCGCTTGATGCTCTCGATATTGGTTGCGATCTCCTCGACGGTCAGCAGCTTGCGCTGGTCGTCGCGGAAGGAGGGGTCGCCCACCATCGAGGTGCCACCGCCCATGAGCGTGATCGGCCGATGCCCGGTCTCCTGGAACCAGTACAGCATCGTCAGCGAGATCAGGTTGCCGATATGGATGCTCGTCGCGGTCGCGTCATAGCCGACATAGGCCGTCTGCACGCCCTGACGGCAGAGCGTATCGAGGCCCTCCGGATCGGAGACCTGATGGATCAGGCCGCGCTCGTCGAGCACGCGCAGGAAGTCGGACTTGTAGGTGGTCATGGCTGGGTTCTCGTCGGGGCCGACGGCTCGTCCACCGTCATGGTCGGGCTTGTCCCGACCATCCACGTCCTCTGGCGCCGGGCGCGGTGCCCAGGACGTGGATGCTCACCACAAGGGCGAGCATGACGGGGAGGATCGTCAGACGCTTTCCTGCTCGCTCTTGATGATCTCGGGGCCGACCATGCGGTCGAGATAGGCGCCGACCTGGCTCATCAGCACGTCGACCTTGCCGTCGAAGAAGTGGTTGGCGCCCTCGACGACCGTGTGCTCGATCTGGATGCCCTTCTGGGTCTTCACCTTCTCGATCACGGCCATGACCTCCTTGACCGGCGCGACGCGGTCCTCGGAGCCGTGGACGAACAGGCCCGAGGAGGGGCAGGGCGCCAGGAAGGAGAAGTCGTAGCGGTTGGCCATCGCCGCGATCGAGAGGAAGCCCTCGATCTCGGGGCGGCGCATCAGGAGCTGCATGCCGATCCAGGCGCCGAAGGACACGCCGGTGATCCAGCAGCTCTTGGCCTCGGGGTTCAGCGCCTGCATCCAGTCGAGCGCGGCGGCGGCATCCGAGAGCTCGCCCGCGCCATGGTCGAAATGGCCCTGGCTGCGGCCGACGCCGCGGAAATTGAAGCGCAGCGCCGAGAAGCCGCGGTTCACGAAGGTGTAGAACAGGTTGTAGACGATCTGGTTGTTCATCGTCCCGCCGAATTGCGGGTGCGGATGCAGGATGATGGCGAGCGGCGCCCCCCGCTTCTTGGCGGGCTGGTAGCGTCCCTCGATCCGTCCGGCCGGGCCGTTGAAAATCACCTCTGGCATCGTCTCGTCGCCTTTGTGTTGGGCCCGGGCCTTCAAGGCGGGCCCTGCGGCGGCAGGAAGCCGCCGGAATGGCCCGGTCGCCCTTGACGGCCCCGCCGCTCGCGCCCTACATCAGGCGCTTAGAATGGTTCTAACGGCCGTGAACAAGTCGGGAACATCGGCGCGATCCTCTGAACCGAGGCAGCGCCGCTCCCGGCGATGGCCGGTTCGGACGGGCGGCTATAGCACGGCGCAGGGGTGCGAATTCAAGCCTTTCGTGCCGGCGGCCCGGTGAAGCAGGAGCATCCGTGACCTTGTCCGTCGCGACGCGCGCCTATCTCGACCACAATGCCACGACCCCGGTCCGCCCCGAGGTCGTGCAGGCGATGCTGCGCGCGCTCGAACTCACGGGCAACCCGTCCTCCGTTCATGCCGAGGGCAGGGCAGCGCGCAGCGCGATCGAGACTGCGCGCGAAGCGGTTGCGAGGCTGACCGGGGCGAAGGCCGCGAATGTCGTCTTCACCGGCGGCGGCACCGAGGCGAACGCGACCGTCCTCTCGCCCGGCCTGATGGATTGCGACGGCGGCCGCGATTGCGTCCGCACACCCGCCTCGCTGCTGCTTCACAGCGCCACCGAACATCCATGCGTGCGCGACGGCCACCGCTTTCCGGCGGAGGCGACGGAGACGCTTCCCGTCGATGCCGAGGGGATCGTCGATACGGTTTGGCTTGCGGCGCGGCTGGAGCGCTTCGCTGCCGAGCATCCGGGCGCGCGGGCGCTGGTCTCCGTGCACCTCGCCAACAACGAGACCGGCGTGATCCAGCCGGTCGCCGAGATCGCGACGATCGCGAAGCGCTTCGGCGCGCTGCTTCACAGCGACGCCGTCCAGGCTGCCGGCAAGATCGCGATCGACATCGAGGCGCTCGTCGTCGATGTGCTGACGCTGTCGGCCCACAAGCTCGGCGGGCCGAAGGGCGTCGGCGCCATCGTCTTCCGAACCGGAGCGCTCGAACTCGCCGACAAGCCGCTGCGCGGCGGCGGGCAGGAGCGCGGCTGGCGGGCCGGCACCGAGAACGTGCCGGGCATCGTCGGCTTCGGCATCGCCGCCGGCCTCGCGACCCAGGCCCTCGCTCGGGAGGGCGTGCGCCTCGCCGCCTTGCGCGACAGGCTGGAGGCCGGATTGCTGGCGCTGGCGCCCCAGAGCGTGGTCTTCGGCCGTGTCGCGCCGCGCCTGCCCAACACGTCCGCTTTCGCGACGCCGGGGCTGAGCGCCGAGACGACGCTGATCAAGCTCGACCTCGCGGGCGTCGCCCTGTCCTCCGGCTCGGCCTGCTCGTCGGGCAAGGTGAAGCGCTCGCATGTGCTGACCGCCATGGGGATAGACCCCGTCATGAGCGCAGGGGCCTTGCGGGCGTCGCTGGGATGGACCACCTGCGAGCAGGAGATCGACCTATTTCTCGCGGCCTATGCGAAAGCGCTGGCCACGATCCCGGATCGGAGCGCGCGGGCAGCCGCCTGACGCGTTCCGCAACACCAAGACCAGACCGGCGGGCCTTGAACCCGCGACAGGAGAGCAGACATGGCAGCGGTCCAGGAGACCATCGATCAGGTCAAGTCGATCGACGTGACCGAATACAAATACGGCTTCGTCACCGAGCTCGAGGTCGAGAAGCCGGCCAAGGGGCTGACGGAGGACACCGTCCGCTACATTTCGGCCCGCAAGAACGAGCCGGAATGGATGCTCGAATGGCGCCTCGACGCCTTCCGTCGCTGGAAGACGATGACCGAGCCGGCCTGGTCGCGCGTCCAGTACCCGCCGATCGACTATCAGGACATCTACTACTACGCCGCGCCGAAGAAGGGCGCCGCGCCGAAGTCGCTCGACGAGGTCGATCCGGCGATCCTCGAGACCTACAAGAAGCTCGGCATCCCGCTCAGCGAGCAGGAGATCCTGGCCGGCGTGGCGCCTGAGAACCGCGTCGCGGTCGATGCGGTGTTCGACTCGGTGTCGGTGGTGACGACCTTCAAGAAGGAGCTGGCCCAGGCCGGCGTGATCTTCTGCTCGATCTCGGATGCGATCCACGAGCATCCCGAGCTGGTGAAGAAGTACCTCGCCACCGTCGTGCCGGTGACCGACAACTACTTCGCGACGCTGAACTGCGCCGTCTTCACCGACGGCTCTTTCGTCTACATCCCCAAGGGCGTGCGCTGCCCGATGGAGCTGTCGACCTATTTCCGCATCAACGAGCAGAACACCGGCCAGTTCGAGCGCACGCTGATCATCGCCGACGAGGGCTCCTATGTCAGCTATCTCGAAGGCTGCACGGCCCCCAAGCGCGACGAGAACCAGCTTCACGCCGCGGTGGTCGAGCTGATCGCGCTCGACGATGCCGAGATCAAATACTCGACCGTCCAGAACTGGTATCCGGGCGACGCCGAGGGCAAGGGCGGCATCTACAACTTCGTCACCAAGCGCGGCGACTGCCGCGGCAAGAACTCCAAGATCTCCTGGACGCAGGTCGAGACCGGCTCGGCGATCACTTGGAAGTATCCGTCCTGCATCCTGCGCGGCGACGGCTCGCGTGGCGAGTTCTACTCGATCGCGGTGTCGAACGGCGCCCAGCAGGTCGATTCCGGCACCAAGATGATCCATCTCGGCAGGAACACGACCTCGAAGATCATCGCCAAGGGCATCGCGGCCGGCAAGTCGGACTCGACCTATCGCGGCATGGTCTCGGCCCACCGCAAGGCGACCGGAGCGCGCAACTTCACCAATTGCGACTCGCTCCTGATCGGCGACCAGTGCGGCGCCCACACTATCCCCTATATCGAGGCCAAGACCGCGACCGCCGTCTTCGAGCACGAGGCCACCACCTCGAAGATCGGCGAGGACCAGATGTTCTACTGCCAGCAGCGCGGCCTCTCCGAGGAGGAGGCGGTGGCGCTGATCGTCAACGGCTTCGTCAAGGAGGTGCTGCAGCAGCTCCCGATGGAGTTCGCCGTCGAGGCGCAGAAGCTGATCACGATCTCGCTCGAGGGGAGCGTGGGGTGATGAACGAGAACGTGGAAAACCTCGTGCTCGAACATTTACGGGCGATCCGCGCAGACATGGCCCGGCTCGCCGACAGCATGCGCACCATGCAGACAGAGATGTCGGCGATGCGCCAGCATCTCGCTGGTGTCGTGACCCTGCAGGAGCATGACCACGGCGACATTGCCGCGCTGAAATCCCGGGTGGATCGGATCGAAAAGCGCCTCGACCTGGTCGAATGAAGCACATCGACCGACCCGCCACGGTCGGGCTTGTGCCAACCGTTTCGCCCCTCTTCAACGTTCAAGTCGCGGATACTCGGAACAGGACCGAGCATGACGCGACGGAAATCCGGACCTGAAAACCATGCTCGAAATTCGTAACCTCGTCGTCAAGATCGCCGACGAAGACAAGCAGATCCTCAACGGCCTCAACCTCACCGTGAACGACGGCGAGGTCGCGGCCATCATGGGCCCCAACGGCTCCGGCAAGTCGACGCTGAGCTATGTCATTGCCGGCAAGGAGGACTATGAGGTCCTCGACGGCGAGATCCTGCTCAACGGCGAGAACGTGCTGGAGATGGAGGCCGATGCGCGCGCTGCCGCCGGCATCTTCCTCGCCTTCCAGTACCCGCTGGAGATCCCCGGCGTCGCCACCATGACCTTCCTGAAGGCGGCGATGAACGCCCAGCGCAAGGCGCGCGGCGAGGCCGAACTGCTGACGCCGGACTTCATCAAGGCCGTCAACGGTGCCGCCGACAAGCTCGGCATCGCCAAGGACATGCTGCGCCGGCCGCTCAATGTCGGCTTCTCCGGCGGCGAGAAGAAGCGCATGGAAATCCTGCAGATGGCGCTGCTCTCGCCCTCCATGTGCATCCTCGACGAGACCGATTCCGGCCTCGACATCGACGCGCTGCGCATCGTCGCCGAGGGCGTCAACGCGCTGCGCGACAAGAGCCGCGGCTTCCTGGTCATCACGCACTACCAGCGCCTGCTCGACCATATCGTCCCCGACACGGTCCACGTCATGTCGAAGGGCCGCATCGTGAAGACCGGCGGCAAGGAGCTGGCCCTCGAACTCGAGAAGTCCGGCTACGCGGCCTATGTGGAGGCGGCCTGATGTCCGTCGTCACCCCGCTGAAGACGGCGGCCGAGCAGGCGCTGAGCGCCCAGTTCGCCGCCGCCAAGGCCGAGCTGCCCGGCGCCCTGCCGGTCCGCAAGCTGCGCGAGGATGCCTTCGCCGGCTTCGAGGTCCGCGGCCTGCCGCATCGCCGGCTGGAAACCTGGCGCTACACCGATCTGCGCGGCCTGCTGCGTGAGGCCCGTCCGCTGGCCGAGACGGCGACGGTCAGCGCCGCGGTGCGCGCCCGCGTCGCGGCGCTGCCCGCCGGCGGCGTCCGGCTCGTCCTGGTCGACGGCGTCTTCGTGCCGGAACTCTCCACGCTGGAGGGGCTGCCGGACGGTCTTGCGGTCCACAGCCTCGCCGATGCGCTGGTGTCGGGCCGCGAAGACCTCGCCCGCATCCTCTCCGGTCCGGGCGTCGCCAGCACCGATGCGGGGCTGATGCTCAACACCGCGCTGATGCGCGACGGCGTCTTCGTCGAGATCGCCGCCGGCACGGAGCTGGCGCAGCCGCTCACCATCCTCTCGCTCGCCTCGGGCGAGGAGGAGCGCGCGATCTTCCACCGCTCGGTCGTGCTGGCCGGTGCCGGTGCGAAGGCGACGATCGTCGAGATCAGTGAAAGCGTCGGCAGCGCCGCCTCCCAGATCAACGGCGCCATCGTCTTCGAGACCGGCGACGAGAGCGATGTGCAGCATGTGCGCGTGATCACGCGCCACCGGCCGGAGACCGTGCAGGTCCAGAGCCTGCTCGCGACCGTCGGCGGCCAGGCGAAGTTCGAATCCTTCGCGCTGGTCTGCAATGCCGGCACGCTGCGCCAGCAGCATTTCGTCCGCTATGCCGGCGAGCATACCGAGATCGGCCTGCGCGGCGTCAGCCTGCTCGGCGGCAGCGAGCATTCCGACGTCACGCTGGTGATGGATCACGAGGTGCCGCACGGCACCAGCCGCGAGCTGTTCAAGTCGATCATCGGCGGCGAGGGCACCGGCGTCTTCCAGGGCAAGGTCATCGTGCGCCAGCATGCCCAGAAGACCGATGGCGGCATGAAGAGCAACGCGCTGCTGCTGAACGACGGCGCGACCATGTTCAACAAGCCCGAGCTCGAGATCTTCGCCGACGACGTCGTCTGCGGCCACGGCGCCACCGTCGCCCAGATCGACGGCGAGCAACTCTTCTACCTGATGGCGCGCGGCCTGCCGCGGCCGCAGGCCGAGGCGCTGGTGCTGCAGGCCTTCGCCGGCGAGGCGGTCGAGTTCGTGCAGGACGAGGCCCTGCGCGAGATGGTCATGGGCGAGATCGAGGCCTGGCTCGCCGCCCGCGAAGCCTCCTCCGTGGTGAGTGCAGTCTGATGCCCTACGTCAATCTGCAGATCACCAAGGGCGCGACGCGGGCCCAGAAGGCCGAGATCGTCAAGGCCTTCACCGACACGCTGGTCCGCGTGTTGGGAAAGAACCCGCAGAACACCCATATCGTGATCCAGGAGATCGAGCGCGAGGATTGGGGCCATGGCGGCGAGCTGGTCGCCGACAAGGCACCCGCTTCGCCGGGAAAGGCTTGAGGACATGAACGCGCCGGTGAAGCCCTACGACATCGAGGCGATCCGCCGGGATTTCCCGATCCTGTCGCGCGAGGTCTACGGCAAACCGCTCGTCTATCTCGACAACGCGGCCTCCGCCCAGAAGCCGGAGGTGGTGATCGAGGCGATGTCGCGGCTGATGCGCGAGGACTACGCCAACGTCCATCGCGGGCTGCACTATCTCGCCAACGCCTCGACCGAAGCCTATGAGGCGGCTCGCGAAAGCGCGCGCCGCTTCCTCAACGCCGCCCATCTCGAGGAGATCGTGTTCACGCGCTCGTCGACCGGCGCGCTCAACACCATCGCCTCCTCGCTCGGGCGCCATCTCCAGCTCGGCGAGGGCGACGAGATCATCCTCTCGATCCTGGAGCACCACTCCAACATCGTGCCCTGGCACTACTGGCGCGAGCGCCATGGCGCCGTGATCAAATGGGCGCCGGTCGACGAGGACGGCAACTTCCTCATCGAAGAGTTCGAGAAGCTGATTTCAGCTCGGACGAAGGTCGTCTCGCTGACTCATCTCTCGAATGCGATCGGCACCATCCTGCCGATCCCCGAGATCGCCGCGATCTGCCGCGCGCACGGCATCCCGCTGGTCGTCGACGGCAGCCAGGGCGCCGTGCACCTGCCGGTCGATGTCCAGGCGCTGGGCTGCGACTTCTACTGCTTCACCGGCCACAAGACCTATGGGCCGACCGGCTCCGGCATCCTCTGGGGCAAGCGCGAATGGCTCGAGAAGCTGCCGCCCTATGAAGGCGGCGGCGAAATGATCGTCACCGTTACCGAAGACACGGTGACCTATAACGACCCGCCGCATCGCTTCGAGGCCGGCACGCCGGCCATCATCGAGGCGGTCGGTCTGGGCGCGGCGCTGGACTACATGATGGCGCTCGGCCGAGAGAACATTGCGGCACATGAAGCGCGGCTCGGCGCCTACGCCATGCAGCGGCTCGGCGAGATGAACTCGATCCGCATCTTCGGCAAGGCGAAGAACAAGGGCGCCATCGTCGCCTTCGAGATGAAGGGCGCCCATGCCCATGACGTCGCCACCGTCATCGACCGGGCGGGGGTGGCGGTGCGCGCCGGCACCCATTGCACCATGCCGCTGATGGCCCGATATGGAGTGACGTCGACCTGCCGGGCGTCCTTCGGCCTTTACAACACGCTGGACGAGGTCGACAGGCTCGTCGAAGCCCTGCAAAAGGCCGAAAGCCTGTTTGCCTGAGTAGGATTGCGATCATGACCGACACCGTCGCAGACGACATCAAGCCGAACGCCCCGACCATGGGCGCCGGCACGGCTCTGCCGCCGGAGGAGATCGACCGTCTGACGGACGACATCATCGCCGCGCTGAAGACGGTCTACGATCCCGAGATCCCCTCCGATATCTACGAACTCGGGCTGATCTACCGCGTCGATATCTCCGACGACCGCCATGTCGCCATCGACATGACGCTGACCGCGCCGGGCTGCCCCGTCGCCGGCGAGATGCCAGGCTGGGTCGAGAACGCCGTCTCGACGGTGAACGGCGTCTCCGGCGTCAGCGTCAACATGACCTTCGACCCGCCCTGGGACCAGTCGCGCATGTCCGACGAGGCGAGGGTCGCGCTCGACATGTGGTGAGGCTGGACGGTCCCTGAGCGGGCCGCCATAGTCGCGACCATGCGCTTCACGAAATGGGACTATGTCGCATTTCCCCTGCTCGCGGCTCTCGCGATCGGCGTTTTCTATGGTGCTTTGCGGCTGGTCGGTTTCTTTGGCCTCGGCATCATTGGCCTCGTCATCGGCTTCATCTCGGTGCGGATGGATCTCGAGCGTGACGCGGCGAGTTCCGATCCGCGCGTGCTCGAAGAGCAATTCAAGGCACGCGACCGCCTGTCGCGCGCGGAGCGGGCTGATTTCCAGGCCGGTCAGACGGCAAGGCTGAAGCCACTCTTCGTCGCGCAGGTCGTTGCGGCCGGGCTCGTCATCTTTGGCTTTGGCTTCCACTTCCTGCTCTGATCGAGCGACATCGGGCCGGTCGGGCTATTCCTGCTTGGTCGTCGACCCATCCCGATTGCGACCATGGCCGTTGCCGCTGGTCGCGTCGCCATCCCCCGATAGGACGACCGGGTTGGCGCTGGTGAGACCATCCTTGTTGGGATCGGGTGTCCCTTCGCCGTATTGCCCCGCCGCATCCTGACGAATGCGCTGCGCGACCGCGCCGGAATCGGAATCATAGGGCGCGTGCGGCCCCGTCTGGTGGGGTGAATCCGGGCTCGGTCCCGGACGGTGCTGATCTTGCTCGCCGGGCTGGCCGGGACGCCGCGGCGTATCGGGGCCGGGGTGGTGCTGGGTTGTCGCGTGATGGGTGCGGTCGCGATCGCTCATGGCGCTGGTCCTTCTGCCGCTGTCAGAAGAGCAACCGGCGGGCGAGGGGCTCTGTTCCGCCGCCGTGATCAGCGGCGGTGATCGAACGCATCTGCGAGCTTGATTATCGCGGCGGCGCGATCGGTGGCATCAAGCGCGCCAGGGCCGCATCTCTCGCGGCGGGGAGACGACCATGCGCCGCTATGCCTATGAGACCGTCGACGTCTTCACGGAAACCCGCTTCGGCGGCAACCAGGTCGCCGTCTTCACCGATGCGCGCGGCCTGTCGGACGCCGAGATGCAGTCGCTCGCCGCCGAGATGAACTACAGCGAGACGACCTTCGTCCTGCCTCCGGCCGACCCCGCCAACACGGCGCGGGTGCGCATCTTCACCCGCACCCACGAGATGCCCTTTGCCGGCCATCCCAATGTCGGCACCGCCTTCGTGCTCGCCCGCCATGGCCGCGACAGCGGCGGCGTGCTGCGCTTCGAGGAGATCGCCGGCCTCGTCACGGTGAAGGTCGCCAGTGACGCCACCGGCGAGATCACCGGCGCCACCATCGCCGCGCCGCAGCCGCTTTCGACCGGCGTCGAACTGCCGGCCGAGGCGATCGCGGCCTGCGCCGGGCTGAAGCCCGAGCAGGTGCTCACCGGCCGGCACAAGCCGGTCCGCGCCTCGGTCGGCGTCTTTTTCGTGCTGGCGGAGGTGGCGTCCGAGGCGTTGGCCCGCGCCACGCCCGATCTCACCGCCTTCCGCGCCCTGCGCGACGCCACGCCCGGTCTGGAAGGGCGACTGTCGCTGTTTCTCTATGTCCGCGACGGCCAGTCGATCCGCGCCCGCATGTTCGCGCCGATCAGCGGCACCTGGGAGGACCCGGCGACGGGCAGCGCCAGCGCGACGCTGGCGGCCCTGCTGCTGAAGCTCGACGGTGGCGACAGCGCGAGCTTCACCCTGACGCAGGGCGTCGAGATGGGCCGCCCGAGCCTGCTGAAACTGACGGCCAAGCGTGGCGACGACGGCATCCGCGCCACCGTCGGCGGCTCCTGCGTGCCGGTGTTCCGGGGCGAGGCGCTGCTGTAAGCCGTCATGGCGAGGAGGCCTTCGGCCGACGAAGCCATCCAAGCGACGTCGAGCATGGCCGCCCCCTGGATGGCGTCGCTTCGCTCGCCATGACGGCGGAGAGCGTCAGGGCGTGAGCCCCAGCTCCGCCCGCGCCCGCTTCGTCAGCCCCGCCGCGACCAGACGGTGGCTCTCGCGCAGATAATCCTGCAGCGCGTCATCCGGCATCGTCTCGTCGGTCAGGCGCTGGATCCAGCTCATGCCGCGCGAGGCGAGATAGGGCGCGGGGCGCAGGCCCGGCTGCTCCTTCAGGATGTCGAAGCTCGCCCAGGAGCATTTGAAGGTCACCGAGAGCGCGACGCCGTCATCGGTGCGGGCGATGGCAAAGACCTTGCCCCCGACCTTCCAGACATGGGCGCCGCCCCATTGCACGACGCTGCTCGTGGCCGGCAGGCCGGCACAGAAGGCGTTGTAGCCATCCAGCGTCATCGTGGCCCCGCCTGCTTCAATAGCCCTCGGCGTCGATCCCATGCGCCGCGGCGGCCGCGACGATCTGCGACCAGGTCTCGTCATCGAGCGGGATGCCGTCGCGCTCCCGGGCGATCCGGGTGGCTCGCTCGCTCTCGCCCGGCGTCAGCACGGGCTGGCTCTCGTCCTGCGGCTTCGCCGCCCGGACGAAGGCGAGATAGCTCTCGATGCGCTCGCGCCGCAGCGCCTCGTCCGACTCCAGCCGGGCTGGGTCGATCAGGATGCCGAAGAGCGAATTGATGATCCAGCTTTTCGCCGGCTTCTGGTCGATGCGGGCCGCGCCCATCAGCCCGGCCGAGAGCAGTTCGGCGATCAGCGAGAGGCCCGCGCCCTTATGGTCGCCGAAGGGCAACAGGGCACCCAGCGCCTCGCCCTCGGAGAGCGCATGCGGGAAGACATGACGGGGCTCCGTCGTCGGGCGGCCCTCGCCGTCGATGATGAAGCCGGGCGGCACGGGCACGCCCTTGTTGAGCGCGACGCGCGCCTTGCCATGCGCCATGCGGCTGGTCGCGAAATCAAGGATGAGCGGTTCGCCGCCCGGTACGGGAATGCCGATCGCATGCGGATTGGTGCCGAAGCGCGCTTCCTTCGCGCCATGCGGCGCCACGATGGGCGGGCGCCCGGCGACATTGACCCAGAACAGCGAGATCAGCCCCTGTGCCGCCGCGACCTCGGCATAGTGGCCGATGCGGCCGATATGGTGGGCGTCGAGCAGGTTGACGATCGCGACGCCGCTCGTCTTCGCCATGGCCGATGCGCGGTCGACCGCGGTGCGGGCAGCCGGCTGGCCGAGCGCGACAGCCGCATCGATGATCAGAAAGGGCGCCACCTCGAGCCGCGTCGTCGGCTGCGACTGCGGCGAGAGGTTTCCGTCGGCCAGCGACTGGAAATAGAGCGGCAGCATGCCGACGCCATGGCTGTCATGGCCGCTGAGATTGGCCAGGACGAGATGGTCGGCAGTCTCGGCAGCGGCGGCCTCGGGCCATCCTGCCGCGACGACCATCTCCCGGACGAGCCGGCGCAGCGATTCGGGGCGATGGGTGCGATAGGCCATGAAGGATGCTGCCGTGCAGAGTGAGAAAGGGGATGGCGTCACAGTGCATGCCAGCCGGTGGCACGCAACAGCGGCCGTGGCGGCCGGCCCTGCGCGCCCGTCTCTCGACCTTTGCTTCACCAATCCCTATGTAATGCGGTGCAATCTTGCTTCATCGGGCCTTGAACCCGATTGGGGAGGGACGACGGATGTTTTCGATACCCGGCCTGAAGGTCGTTTCGCTGACGGATGCCGCCGCCGCGCGCATTCGCGACATCATGGCCCAGTCAGCCGGCGACGCCCCGGCACTCGGGCTGCGCGTCGGCGTGAAGAAGGGCGGCTGCGCCGGGATGGAATACACCTTCGAGGTCGCGCGCGAGGCCGCCAAGGGCGACGAGGTCGTGACCGAGAAGGGCGCGACGGTCATCGTCGATGCCAAGGCCGTGCTGTTCCTGCTCGGCACCGAACTCGATTTCAAGACCGATCGCTTTTCCTCGACCTTCGTCTTCAACAACCCGAACCAGGTCTCGGCCTGCGGTTGCGGCGAGTCGGTCGAGATCAGGCCCCAGACGGCTGCCGCCGCCGCGCCCTGAGCACGGCGGCGCGCGGATTCAGGCGACGCGGCTGGCCGAGTCGATCGCGTCCTCGGTGACGGTGCGGTTCCTGCCGGCGCGCTTGGCGGCCATCAGCGCCTGGTCGGCGCGCTCGGTCAGCGAGGCGGCCGTGTCGCCGCGGGCATAGGCCGAGACCCCGAGCGAGATCGTGATGCGGCCGAGATTCTCGTTGGTCGAGCGCTTGACCAATTCGCGGGTCAGCAAGGCCTGGCGCACCGTCTCCGCTCCGAACTTGCCGGCGATCAGATCGGCATCCGGCAGGATCACGGCGAACTCCTCGCCGCCGAAGCGGGTGATGATCGCCTTGTCCTTGAACTTGTCCTTCATCGTCCGCGCCACCAGGCGCAGCACCTGGTCGCCCGTGAGATGCCCATGGGCATCGTTGAACTGCTTGAAGAAGTCGATATCGGCCATGACGAGGGCGAAGGGCTCGCGCCGCAGCGTTGCCTGATCGATCGATTTCTGCAGCATCTCCTCGAAATGGCGGCGATTGGCGAGGCCGGTCAGCGGGTCGGTCAACGCCTCGGCCCGGGTCGATTCCAGCGCCTCGCGCAGATTGCGGATCTCGTTGGAGCTGTCGCGCAGCTGCGCCTCCAGCTTGGTCTTGCGCGTAACCTCCTCGCGCGTCGACATGACCAGCGCCTCGACCCATTCGCGCAGCTTCTGCCGGTCGGCCGGCGGCGGCACGTCCTCGGACATGGCGCAGAGCCGTCCATGGTAGCGCTCGCTGGAATCGAGCGCCTTGTCGACGAGCGCCATCAGCCCGTCGATCTCGCCGAGCACCTGCAGGCTGGTGCGCTCGGCATGGCGCGCCAGACGTTCCGTGCTGATGAAGCGGTCATAGAGGTGGTCGATATCGGCGACGCCGACCTTGCCCTCGCTGCCGGTGATGATGGCGTTCATCGCCATGCTGATCGCCGGCATCTCGCCACTGAGATGGGCGTACCAGACCTCGAAGGCACGGGGATAGGTCGGCGATCCGTGCTCGCGCATGGCCGCCACGACGCGCTCGGCGAGGTCGTCCTGCGGAGAGGGGGGCTGCGCGTGCTCGCTCATGCCTTCGTCGGTCCGGACGCGAGGCCAGAGCGCGGCGGGAGCCGCGAGAGCCTCGATTGAAAATCGAAGCGGGACATCCTGTCCGTCTGACCGGTGGCATGCGCCCGTCCGTGGGACGGCCGCTGGCCGCCTCACGACGTGACCTTAGGCAAGGCCGGTTAAAATGCCGTTGATCGCTCGCGCTCAGCCGACGCGCACGGGGCGCAGCAGGAAGGCTGGCACATGGTCGCCGAGCCCCTTCACCTTGGGGCCGTCATCCTCGTCGCGGCGGCGCGGCTCGACGCGGGGCGCACGCGGCTCGGCATGACGCTGGGCGCGCTCCTCACGGGGCGCACGCTCCTCGCGGGCGGCCGGTGCGGCGACGGCGGCCTCGCCGCGGATCTTGGTACGCGTCGGACCATCATTGCCGCCGCGGCGGCGCGCCGGAGCGGCATCCTCCTCGCCGGCCGGGCGCTCGACCCGGATCGGGCGCGGCGCGGCCTCGGGTTCCGCACGAGGGCCGCGCTCCGAGCGGCCGCGACCGCGCTCGCCGCCACGACCGCGACGTTCGTCGCCCCGACCACCGCGGGAGGGTCGGTCTTCGCGCGGGGCAGCGGGCGGCAGGTCGTCGAGACCGCGACCTTCTTCCCAGGTGATCGACTGGCCGATCAGCTTTTCGACCGCCGCAACGAGCTTCTCGTCATGGCGCGTGACGATGGTGAAGGCGGCGCCGAGGCGCCCGGCGCGGCCGGTGCGGCCGATGCGGTGGACATAATCCTCGGCATGGGTCGGGACGTCGTAGTTGAAGACGTGGCTGACGGCGGGAATGTCGAGCCCGCGCGCGGCGACGTCGCTCGCCACGAGGATCGGGTTCTCGCCGGTGCGGAAGGAATCCAGCGCTGCCATGCGGGCATACTGGTCCATGTCGCCATGCAGCGAGACGGCCGGAAAACCATGCTTCTGCAGCGACTTGTGCAGCGTCGCGACATCACGCTTGCGGTTGCAGAACACGATCGCGTTCTGCAGGTCCTTGGCTTCCTTGATGAGCTTGCGCAGCGTGTCGCGCTTCTCGAAATCCTGGCCGTTGGAGGCGATCAGCCGCTGCGTGATCGTCTTCGCCGCCGTCGCCGGGCGCGAAACCTCGACGCGGATCGGGTTGTGCAGGAACTGCTCGCTGATGCGCGTGATCTCGGGCGGCATCGTCGCGGTGAAGAACAGCGTCTGCCGGGTGAAGGGCACCAGCTTGCAGACCCGCTCGATGTCCGGGATGAAGCCCATGTCGAGCATGCGGTCGGCCTCGTCGATGACGAGCAGCTCGACGCCGGTGAGCAGCAGCTTGCCGCGCTCGACATGGTCGAGCAGGCGGCCCGGGGTCGCGATCAGCACGTCAACGCCGCGGGTGATCTTGGCGTCCTGGTCGCCGAAGGAGACACCGCCAATCAGCAGCGCGACCGAGAGCTTCTGGTTGACGCCGTAGCGGGTGAAGTTTTCCTCGACCTGGGCTGCGAGTTCGCGCGTCGGTTCGAGGATGAGGGTCCGCGGCATCCGGGCCCGGGCGCGACCGTTCTCGAGGATCGTCAGCATCGGCAGGGTGAAGGCGGCGGTCTTGCCGGTCCCGGTCTGGGCGATGCCGAGGACGTCGCGGCGGGCCAGTACATGCGGAATGGCCTGCGCCTGGATCGGGGTGGGCGTGTCATAGCCTGCGGTCGTGACGGCTGTCAGAACCTTTTCGCTCAGGCCGAGTTCGGCAAAGGACATCGATGGTTGCGCTTCTTCAAGGGTCGGTGACACGTGGCGGGATGACCTGATCAACCGCGACGGTGGCGCGACGTCTGTGCCTGCGCGCCTTCGGACTGCTGTGCAATGCAGAAAAAGCAGGGCAAAGTCAATCAACTAGCGCCCTAAGGAGCCCGAATACCATGACTGAACCGCTTGTCCTCATTCCGGGACTGAATTGCGATGCGCGTCTCTACGCTCCGCAATGGCCGGCTCTTGCGCCGGGACGCTCGGTCATGGTCGCCCACAATGATCGCGACGAGAGCCTGGGAGCACTGGTCGGACGCCTGCTGGCGGCGGCACCGGAACGCTTCGCCCTCTGCGGGCTCTCCATGGGCGGCTATGCGGCATTCGAGGTGATGCGGCAGGCGCCGCAGCGCGTCACGCGCCTCGCTTTGCTCGACACGACCGCCAAGCCTCCGACCCCGGAAACCAATGCGCCGCGTGAGCAGATGATTGCGCTCGCCGAGAAGGGCGCCTTCGACAACGTCACGACGCTGCTCTGGCAGAAGCTGGTGGCGCCCTCGCGCCTCGCCGACGAGGAGTTGCGTCTGCTGGTGCGCGCCATGGCCGAGACGGTGGGGCCCGAAGGCTTCATCCGTCAGCAGCGCGCCATCATGGGCCGCCCCGACTCGCGGCCTGGCCTTTCGGCCATCGCCGTGCCGACTCTGGTGCTGGTGGGCGAGGAGGATGCGATCACGCCGCCGGCCGAGGCGGTGGAGATTGCCCAAGGTATCGGTGCGCAGGCGCGGCTCGCCACGCTGCCGGGCTGCGGCCATCTCGCGACGCTGGAGCAGCCCGAGGCCGTGACGGCAGAACTGCTAGCCTGGCTCGGCTGAAGATCAGCGCGGGACGACGCAGGGGTCGAGCTTCGTCTCCGCCGCCGCTTTGCGCAGCGAGCCGGTGGTCATCGGGTCGCTCTTGTTGCCGGTGGCGGCCGCGGCGACCTGCGCCAGCCGCTCGCGGTCGAAATGGGCCGTCTGGTTCGAGACGAAATTGGCGGCGAGCACGGAGAGGAAGGCGATCGCCGCGCCGGCCTTGGCGATGTTGGCGACGAGCGTGCCGCGCTCGTTCTTCCAGAAGAGTTCGACGAGCCGCATCGGGCCCTCCCGCATCAGGGGGCATCCCCCAGCCCCGATGCGGAGATTGTGCGCCGGCAGCCGTAAAGGGAGGGTTAGCGAAACCTTCCAGCGATCGCTCGAATGCGGCTGATCTCATGCGCCCGGCGGGCTTAGCCCCTCGAGCGCGGCGCGATGGTCGCGGAACAGCCGGTGCAGCGCCGCCAGCACGGCGACGACCGCCGGCCGCTGCCGCGAGACCTCGTGCGTCACCAGGAAAATCTCGTCGGCGGTGAGGTCTGGCGGCGGCTCGAGGCGCCGCAGCAGCGTGTCGGTGTCGCCCATGAAGCAGGGGACCATCGAGACCGCGCCGGCCGAGCGCACGCTCTCGTAGCGCGCGGCGGAATCGCCGACCCGGGCCGCGATCGGCCGCCCGGCCGCATAGCCGAGGATGTGCTCGTCGATGCGCGAGGAGGTCTCGCGGCTGACCGAGATGATCGGCGCGCGCGCGGGATCGACATCGCGGCGGACATAGAGCGCCTGGACGAGGCGCCCGACCTTCTGACCGAAATGACCCGGCTCCTGCGGGATGCGGCTCATCCGCACCGCGATGTCGGCCTCGCCCCGCGCGAGATCGAGACGCTGGCGCGTGCTGATGATGACGATCTCGACGCCGCCGGCGCCGGCCGAGATCGTGCCGGCATGCTTGGTCAGGAACAGGCTGATCGAGGTCGTCGCCGTCACCCGCACCGGAGCCGAGGCCTCCGGGCGCTCCGCCCGGGCGCGGCTAGCGAAGCGGGCGACCGCGGCCGCGACGCCCTCCGCCTCACGGGCCAGCGCCGCGCCGGCCTCCGTCGGGATCAGCCGGTTGGCGCCGCGGCGGAAGAGCTGCAGGCCGAGACGCTGTTCGAAGGCCTTGAGCCGGCGTGCCGTCGTCGCCTCGCTCAGCCCGAGCCGGACCGCAGCCAGGGCCAGCGACCCGCTCTCGGCGATGGCGTGGAAGATGCCGATGTCGTCCCAGCCGGGCGCCGCCAGATCGCCGTCGCGTCGAGATGCAGCGGAAGCAGCGGGCCCCATCGGATCAGCGCCCCGTGGCGGAAAGGATGGTCGGCGAGACCGTCGGCATCATGGCGGGAAGAGGCTCGGGGCGGGGGGGCGAGGAAGCGTTCATGCGACATGCCCCGATCATGGCGGGCCGCGCTGTTGCGGGCAGCCCGGCAGCTTTGCCAGCCAACCCGACAGGAATGCGGGTCTGGCCGGGCGGCGTGGCCTCCCTGGTGCGGATCACAGGTCGATCAGTTCGCCGGCAAAGGCGGCGCGTTCCTGGATGAAGAGGAAGCGCGCCTCCGGCTTGTTGCCCATCAGCCGCTCGACCGTGTCGGAGGTCTCCTCGCGCGCCTCATGGTCGACCATGACCTTGAGCAGGATGCGCTTGGACGGGTCCATCGTCGTCTCCTTGAGCTCGGCGGGCATCATCTCGCCGAGACCCTTGAAGCGGCCGATCTCGGGCTTCTTGCCCTTGAACACCGTCGCCAAGAGTTCGTCCTTATGGGCGTCGTCGCGGGCATAGACGGATTTGCCGCCATGGCGCAGCCGGTAGAGCGGCGGGATAGAGAGATAGAGATGCCCCTTCTCAATCAGCCGCGGCATCTGGCGCCAGAAGAAAGTGACCAGGAGCGAGGCGATATGCGCGCCGTCGACATCGGCGTCGGTCATCACGATGACCTTCTCGTAGCGCAGATCGTCCTCACGGAACTGGCTGCCGATGCCGCAGCCCAGCGCCAGGATGAGATCGGCGAGCTGCTGGTTCTGGTTCAGCTTCTCGCGCGTCGCATTGGCGACGTTGAGGATTTTGCCGCGCAGCGGCAGGATGGCCTGCGTCGCGCGATTGCGCGCCTGCTTGGCCGAGCCGCCCGCCGAGTCGCCCTCGACGATGAACAGCTCGGAGCCCGCGGCGCCGGCATTGGAGCAGTCGGCGAGCTTGCCGGGCAGCCTGAGCTTGCGCGTCGCGGTCTTGCGCGAGACCTCCTTCTCGAGCCGGCGGCGCAGACGCTCCTCGGCCCGGTCGACCGACCAGTCGAGCAGCTTCAGCGCCTGCTGCGGCGCCTGGGCGAGCCAGTGGTCGAAGGCATCGCGCACTGCGTTCTCGACGATGCGCGCGGCCTCGAGCGTCGCGAGTTTGTCCTTGGTCTGGCCCTGGAATTCGGGCTCGCGGATGAACACGGAGAGCATCGCCGCGCAGGTCGCCATCACGTCGTCGGAGGTGACCTGCGCCATGCGCTTCGACTGGCCGATGCGCTCGGCATGGTCGCGCAGGCCGCGCAGCAGCGCGATGCGCAGGCCCTGTTCATGGGTGCCGCCCTCGGGCGTGGGAATGGTGTTGCAGTAGGAGGAGGCGAAACCGTCCTCGCCCGTCGCCAGCCAGGCGACCGCCCATTCGAGCGAGCCATGGCTCCCCTCGCGGGTGATCTTGCCGGCGAAGATCGGCTCGGCGACGAGGTCCTTGCCCTCGATCTCGCGGGCGAGATAGTCGCGTAGGCCGCCGGGGAAGCGGAACACCGCCTCCGCCGCGACATCGCCTTCCGGTTTCAGCAGTGACGGTGCACAGCGCCAGCGGATCTCGACGCCGCCGAAGAGATAGGCCTTGGAGCGGGCCATGCGGAACAGGCGCGCCGGCACGAAATGTGCGCCTTCGCCGAAGATCTCGGCGTCGGCATGAAAGCGCACGCGGGTGCCGCGGCGGTTGGCGACGGGCCCGACCGTCTCCAGCGGTCCCTGCGGCAGGCCGCGCGAGAACACCTGGCGGTAGAGCACCTTGCCGCGCGCGACCTCGACCTCGAGCCGGTCGGACAGGGCGTTGACCACCGAGACGCCGACGCCGTGGAGGCCGCCGGAGGTCTCATAGGCCTTGGAGTCGAATTTTCCGCCGGCATGGAGCGTGGTCATGATGACCTCGAGCGCCGACTTGCCGGGAAACTTCGGGTGCGGATCGACCGGGATGCCGCGGCCATTGTCGGTCACCGCGATCGAGCCGTCCTCCAGCAGTTCGACATCGATGAAGCTGGCATGGCCCGCCACCGCCTCGTCCATGGCGTTGTCGATGACCTCGGCGAAGAGATGGTGCAGGGCGCGCTCGTCTGTGCCGCCGATATACATGCCGGGCCGGCGCCGGACCGGCTCCAGACCCTCCAGCACCTCGATGGCGGAGGCGTCGTAGCCGGTCTCCGACAGCGTGCCGTTGCGCGGCGGCGCGGCGGCGGCCGGCTGCTGGCGAACGGCAGCCGCGGTCGCGGTGCGCGCCGGCTTCGGCGCCGCAGGCACGGTCACGGGCGCCGTACCATCGGGCTGGCCGCCGAAGAGATCGCCATTATCCGCCATGTCGGTCCGCAGTCCCCGATTCGCCGGGGGTGATGATAGCCCAGATGGCCCCCCGGACGCGTCTGGGCCCTGTCCTACAGCGACGCCGCCGCGCTGGGAACCGGCCTGTTCAAGCCGCGTTAAGGCAGGGTGCGGCAATGTTGTCGCAATGACGACCGGCGGCCGCTGTCAGCGGTCACGACGCCGGCGCCGAGGTGAGGGGGAACGACATGGCCCAGATGGGATCGCGCATCACCTTGCAGGGTCTGGAACGGGCGGCGCGCTGCGCCGGCGAGGCGTTCGGCCATGATGTCGTCGGCACCGGCGAAGGTCCTTCGCAGACCGGCTGGCGGGCTAGGCTCTCGGCGGGGCTGTCCGCCATGGTCGGAAGGCTGGTTCCCGGCATCCGCTGACCCCGCCTGTCCGGGAATACAGCCGCGCGGCCACGGCAAACCATCAACCTTTTCGCGCTAGCCTGCGCGCAAAAGGGGATGTTGGGCCCATGCGTTGCGTGATTGTCAGCGATTTCGGTGCCGTCAATGGCGGCGCGGCCAAGGTGGCGATCGAGAGCGCGCGCGGCCTCGCAGAAGCCGGCGTCGATATCGTCTTTGCCTGTGCGATCGGTCCCGTTTCTCCCCGCCTCGACCATCCCCGCATCGAGGTGCGACGTTTCGAGGGCGAGGAGATCTGGAAGGTCGGCGGCCGCATCGCCGCCGCCAGGCAGGGCATCTGGAACGGCGCGGCGCATGCGTTCCTGACCACGCTGCTGCGGCAGCAGCCACGCGGCACCATCGTTCACCTGCATCAGTGGACCAAGGCGTTCAGCCCCGCGGCCATCGCAGCCGCGGGCGGCAGCGCACTGCCCGTGGCGATCACGATGCACGACTATTTCTCGTTCTGCCCGACCGGCGGCTATTTCGACTTCAAGGCGGGGCGCCCCTGCGGACGCCGGCCGATGTCGGGCGGTTGCATGGCGGCGAACTGCGACCGCGAGAGCTACGCCCACAAGCTCGTCCGCATCGCGCGGCAATGGCGCTCCGACGAAGCCATGAGGGCGCTCGCCCAGCCGCTCTTCATCCATGTCAGCGAATTCGCGCGCGACGTCGCCCGCGCGTTCCTGCCCCGGCAGGCCCGTCACCTCGTCGTCGAGAACATGATGGAGGCGCAGAAGCGCCCGCCGGCCGATGTCGGCGCGAACCGGCATGCGCTGTTTCTGGGGCGCTTCACCCAGGAGAAGGCCGGCGACATCCTGGCCCGGGCGGCGCAGCAGGCGGGCATGCCGGTGCGCTTCGTCGGCGAGGGCCCGCTCCGCAGCGAGATCCTGCAGGCCAATCCCGCCGCCGACATCGCCGGCTGGCTGCCGGCCGACCGCGTCTTCGAGGAGATCGAACGGGCCCGTTGTCTGGTCTTGCCGTCGCTCTGGTACGAGCCCGGGCCGCTGGTCGTGGCCGAGGCCCGCTCGCGCGGCGTTCCGGTCGTGCTGGCCCGCACCACCGGGCCGGCCGGCTGGATCCGCGACGGTGAGGACGGGATCCTGGTCGAGGGCGGCGATGCCGACGGCCTCGCCGCCGCGCTCTCCCGCTTGCATGACAACGATACGGTTTCCCGCATGGGAGCCGCAGCCTACCGGCACTACTGGGCCGACCCGCTGACGGTCGAGCGCCATGTCGCGCGCACCATCGCCGCTTACGCGACCCTTGCCGACGCATCGCAGACGGCGGTCGCGGCCGCCTGACCGCAGCGATAGCCTGCGCCGCTGGCGCATCGAGACAAAAAACGGCCGGGGTGTCACCACCCCGGCCGCAAAGGTGGACCGCGAAACGCACGGTCGGGAGGAAGCTCGCGGCCGGCCGCTCGGGCCGGCCGAAATCCTCAGTAGGAGTAGTACATCGCGAACTCGACCGGGTGCGGCGTCATCTCGAAGCGCGCCACATCCTGCATCTTCAGTTCGATATAGCTCTCGATGAAGTCGTCGTTGAAGACGCCGCCGGCCTTGAGATAGGCGTTGTCCTTCTTGAGCGCCTCCAGCGCCTCGCGCAGCGAGCCGCAGACCGTCGGGATCTTCTTCAGCTCGCGCGGCGGCAGGTCGTAGAGATCCTTGTCCATGGCCGGGCCCGGATCGATCTTGTTCACGATGCCGTCGATGCCGGCCATCAGCATGGCCGCGAAGGCGAGATAGGGGTTCGCCATCGGATCGGGGAAGCGGACCTCGACGCGCTTGGCCTTCGGCGAGGTCGTCCACGGAATACGGCAGGAGGCCGAGCGGTTGCGGGCCGAGTAGGCCAGCAGCACCGGCGCCTCATAGCCCGGGACCAGACGCTTGTAGGAGTTGGTCGACGGGTTGGTGAAGGCGTTCAGCGACTTGGCGTGCTTGATGATGCCGCCGATGTACCAGAGGCACTCCTGCGACAGGTCGGCATACTTGTTGCCGGCCATGATCGGCTTGCCGTTCTTCCAGATCGACTGGTGGACGTGCATGCCCGAGCCGTTGTCGCCATAGATCGGCTTCGGCATGAAGGTCGCGGTCTTGCCGTAGCTCTGCGCGACGTTGTGGATCGCGTATTTGTAGACCTGCATCTGGTCGGCCATGTGGGTCAGCGTGTCGAACTTCATGCCGAGTTCGTGCTGGGCCGAGGCGACCTCGTGGTGGTGCTTCTCGACTTTGACGCCCATGGCCGCCATGGCCGCGAGCATCTCGCCGCGCATGTCCTGCGCCGAGTCCTGCGGCGGAACGGGGAAGTAGCCGCCCTTGGTGGCGATGCGGTGGCCGAGATTGCCGCCCTCGTACTCGGTCATGCCGTTGATCGGCAGCTCGACGTTGTCGAGCTTGAAGCCCGTGTTGTACGGGTCGGCCGCGATCTTCACGTCGTCGAAGACGAAGAACTCGGCCTCGGGGCCGACATAGATGGCGTCACCGATGCCGGTCGACTTCAGATAGGCCTCGGCCTTCTTGGCCATGCCGCGCGGGTCGCGGCCATAGGGCTCGCCGGTCGCCGGCTCGAGCACGTCGCAGGTGATGACCATCGTGGCCGCCGAGAAGAACGGATCCATCACGGCCGTCGTCGGGTCGGGCATCAGCAGCATGTCGGACTCGTTGATCGCCTTCCAGCCGGCGATCGAGGAGCCGTCGAACATCGTGCCCTCGGCGAAGATGTCCTCGTCGATCATCGTGACGTCGAACGTCACATGCTGCCACTTGCCGCGCGGGTCGGTGAAGCGGAAGTCGACATATTTGACGTCGTTGTCCTTGATCGCCTTGAGGACATCCTTGGCGTTCTTCATCTCAGCATTCCTCTTATGGTCGTTTCTCAACTCATGCGATCCGCGGGGTCCTATGACCGCCGGGCCGACGAACTTGTGGGTCGGGATGAGCCCTCAGATCGCGTCCGCGCCGGTTTCTCCGGTGCGGATGCGGATCGCCCCCTCCACCGTCGATACAAAAATCTTGCCATCGCCGATCCGGCCGGTCTGGGCGGCCTTCATGATGGCCTCGATCGCGCCGTCGACCATCTCGTCGGCCAGGACGATCTCGATTTTGACCTTCGGCAGGAAGTCGACGACGTATTCGGCGCCGCGGTAGAGCTCGGTGTGGCCCTTCTGCCGCCCGAAGCCCTTGGCCTCGAGAACGGTGATGCCCTGCAGGCCGACCTCCTGAAGCGCCTCCTTCACCTCGTCCAGCTTGAACGGCTTGATGATCGCTTCGATCTTCTTCATGCGCCGACCGGCCTCCTTGCGCCGAAAGGGGTTCCGGATGGTCCGGAACCCGCCGTTTCCGCCGAATTGCCGCCACCCATGCGCCGGCGCGAGCCCCGCCCGGATCGCCAGCGTCGGCGTACGACATTTCGTCTCTGCTCATAGCATCGGCGTCGCGCTCTCGCTACGCAACACCGCTGAGCCGGCTGCGCGATGATCGGGCAGAAAACGGGCAATAAAATAGGCAAATGCCCAATCGGTAATCAATTATCTGCAGTCGCAGAGGTCTTGCGGGGCGTCGGGCACTCCAGGAAGATGCGACATGGCCGCTGCTGTCGACTCCGATCTCGCCCTCCTCGATGTCGCCGGCATGGCCGAGGCCGACCGGCTCACCATCGCGGCCGGCACCCCCGGCGCGGCCCTGATGGAACGGGCCGGCCGCGCGGTGGCCGACGCGGTCGACCGCCGCACGCCGCCGGGCGCGCGAATCCTCGTTCTCTGCGGTCCCGGCAACAATGGCGGCGACGGCTTCGTCGCTGCGCGCCTGCTCGCCCGGCGAGGCCGGCCGGTGACGCTCGCGCTGTCGGGCGAGCGGGAGCGGCTCTCCGGCGATGCAGCCGGGATGGCCGCGGCCTGGACCGGCCCGATCGAGCCGATCGACGGCGTCAGGCCACCCGATTACGGGCTCGTCGTCGATGCGCTGTTCGGCGCGGGGCTGAACCGGCCGCTCGAGGGGGCGGTGGCTGAGCTGGTCGAGGCGGTGAACGTGGCGGGCCGCCCCGTCGTCGCCGTCGACGTGCCGAGCGGACTCTCGGGCGATACGGGTGGGAGCGAAGGACCCGTGATCCGCGCCACCGAGACGGTGACCTTCTTCCGCCTGAAGCCCGGCCATCTGCTGATGCCGGGCCGCTCGCTCTGCGGCCTCGTCACCCTCGCCGAGATCGGCATCCGCGCCGACGTCGTCTTCACGCCGGAGCGGCCTGCCGTGCTCTTTCGCAACGCGCCCGGTCTGTGGCGCGCGAGCTTCCCGGTGCTGGCGCCGGATACGCACAAGTACCGCCGGGGCTCGGTTCTGGTCGTTGCCGGCGGCCTTTCGGGCGTCGGCGCGCCGCGGCTCGGCGCACGGGCGGCGCTGCGGATCGGGGCGGGGCTCGCGACGATCGCCTGCCGGCCGGAGGCGCTGGCGGCTCATGCGGCGCGCGGACCGGACGCATTGATGCAGCGGGCTATGGCGGATGGCGCTGCGCTGGAGCGACTTCTGGCCGAAAAGCGCCTCTCGGCCGTGCTGATCGGGCCGGCGCTGGGGCTGGATGGGGAGGCGCGGGAAGCCGTCGCGGCGGTGCTGCGCTCGTCCGTCCCCGCGGTGCTCGATGCCGACGCATTGACGATCCTGACAGGGGCGGCCGCGCGGGCTGCGCGCCAGATCGCACGCCGCGGCGCCCCTTGCGTGCTGACGCCGCATGAGGGCGAGTTTGCGCGGCTGTTCGGCGGGTCGGGCGGCGGGTCGAAGCTCGATCGCGCCCGCCGCGCCGCGGCTAAGATCGGTGCGGTTGTCGTTCTGAAGGGGGCTGACAGCGTCATCGCCGCCCCGGACGGGCGCGCCGCGATCAACACGACCGGCTGCCCGGCGCTGGCGACCGCGGGATCGGGCGATGTACTCGGCGGTATGGTCGCGGGGCTAGTGGCTCAAGGGATGCCGGCGTTCGAGGCAGCCTGTGCCGCCGTCTGGCTGCATGGGCGGGCGGGCGAGGCGAGGGGCGTGGGACTCATCGCCGACGATCTGCCCGAGGCGATCCCGCCGCTCCTTCGCGAGCTGCAGGACGCCGGGCCGGAAGACTGGAGCGGCGCGGAGCGCTGACGCAAAAGGCCCGCCCTCGCGGGCGGGCCTCACGCCTGACGGCCGAAGGGCCGGATCAGGTGTTGGAATAGGTCACGGCCGGGGCGGCCTTGAGCTGATCCTTGGTCATGTTGATCTTGCCATGGTCCGGATACATCTGGTCCATCGCGGTGGTGGAGGCGGTGCCCGTCGCGCGCGGCGCGGTTGCGGCCGTACCCGTCGCCGTGGTGCCGGTGGCCGTCGTACCGGTGGCGTTGGTGCCGGTCGCAGCGGTGCCCGAGGCGGTGGACGCCATCGGCTGCATGCTCCAGGTCACCTCCTCGAACTTGACCGCGACGTCCTTGGTGCCGATGCCGAGGAAGCCGCCGACGCCGACCGTGACGCCGGTGATCTTGCCGGACTGGTCGATCAGGACCTCGGTCACGTCGCCGACCTTCTCATTGTCGGGGCCGTAGATGTCGACGCCCATCAGCTTCGAGGCGCGCCAGTTGCCGCGCATCGCCTGATTCTGGGCGGCGAGCGTCTGGGTGCCGGTCGCGGCGGGCGCCGCCGTCGAGGGCGCGGTGGTGCTCGGCGCAGCGCTGGGGGCGCTCGGAGCCGGAGCGGAGGTCTGGGCGATGGCGGTCGCGCTCATCAGGGCCAGGGCGATCGAGGTCGCGGCGATCGGGTGTTTGAACATGAGGTCCTCCTCGGGATCGTGTTGCAGATCGGTCCGCCTCGCGGCGGCTTGTGGGACCAACCGGCGAAAGCAGCGAAAGTTCATCCTCGCTGTGATCTTTTTGCAGGAATTGGGTGTCTAACCGCCCCGTCTGCGCGGGAACCAGGACGAAATCCGGGCGTTGCGCCTGCATGGCCGAACCCTGCGGCCCGCGGAGAGACAATCGACATGAGCGACACCGCCGTGACCATCGCTCTCGAGGCTGATGAAGCGGCTGCGCTCGATCGCTACCGCCAAGATCTGGGGCCCTCTGCGACTCGCTCGGATGCACTGTCGGCAATCCTGCGCGAGTGGATCAGCCAGTCATCCACGAGCCCGGCCGATCCGAACGATGCCATCGATGAGGGGCTGCGGCCGAGCGAACTGAACTCCAGCAACGATATCTGACCGGACGCGGCAGGGAGAGGCGCGCTCAGGGCGTATCGGTCCAGCCCGAAGCGTCGTCGTGGCGCCTGTCCCAGTCGGCGACGGCCTCGACGAGTGCCGCGCGCTCCCGCTTCTCCGTCTCGCCGCAGCTGCTCGAATCAAGCGCCGCGATCCGCCGCGTCGCCTGCTCGTAGTCTTCTACCGATTCGATGCGGATCCTCGGCTGGTGAGGCTCGCCGGGGTTGGCGGGCTGGCTGACATCGACGCGCATGGCGATGACTCCCATTTCGCTTCGCTCTCTCGTCTACCCGCGGGCGCGGGGCTTGTTCCAGCTACCCGAGGGCGCGGGGCTTGTTCCAGCGCACTGGCGATCTCGATGCTTAAGCCTTCCTCAAAGGGTTTGGGGCGTGATGCACCCGTAAAGGACGGCGCGATACGGCCGTCGGCCGGGCCAGGAGGGCACCTCATGACGCGATCAAGGGCTGTCGGCTGCGGGATCGCGCTGGGGCTCATTCTCGCTCAGGTCACACCGGCGGACGCCTTCTGGCAGCGCGGCCAGGTGATCATGTGCGCCGACGCGACCTCCGCTGCCGAACGCCAACGGCACCGCTGCGACGAACTGCTCGGCTATGTCGATCCCGGATGGCCGGCGCTCGGACTCGGGAGCTACCGCGAGTATCACGAGCGCGGGAAGCTCTACCGCGGCCCGCATCCCGGCGTCGTACCGGGCCAGCGCGCGCCGACGAAGCGGCTCGGGTGAGGGACGCCCGGCTGGCGGGCTCTGGAACGGGGAAATCGGGAGGTCGAGGCTGCTGAGCCTCAGGCGCCTGCAGCTGTCAGAGCCCGGCGCGTGGTGAGCGGGGAGGGGATCGAACCCTCGACCACATGATTAAAAGTCACGTGCTCTACCACTGAGCTACCCGCCCTCACCGGCGCTGACATACGGACGCCCCGCCCGCGGGTCAACATTGTTCCGGCGCGGGCATTCGTGCCAGAAGCGCGGCATTGCGGCGCGGTCACGGGACCGGCGTTGGCCGCGAGGCAGCGGAGCGGGACGGAAAGCGGCATGGACGAGGCGCGCCCATCTCAAAGGGAGACGGCCTGGACGCGCTGGACGGCGTGGTTTCTCGGGGCGGCGCTGGCGACGCTTCTGACGCTCTGGGGATTCGCCGCGGCCCTCGATCCCTTTGGCCTGCGCGTTTCCGCCGGCCAGCCGGCGCGGCCGATCATGGATATCAACCAGCGCTTCATGTACCCGCAGCTCGTCCGCTCGGGCAGCTTCGACTCGGCCGTGTTCGGCACTTCGACCATGCGCCTGCTCGACCCGGCGATCCTCTCTCAGGGACTTGGCGGACGCTTCGCCAATCTCGCGATGAACGCCGCCACGCCCTGGGAGCAGCTGCAGATGGCCGGGCTTTTCGCCCGCCAGGTCGCCGCGCCGCGGACGGTTCTGTGGGGCATCGACGCGACCTGGTGCGAGGCCGATGCCACCGACGAGGCCAAGCGCCTGACGCCGCGGCCCTTTCCCCCCTGGCTCTATGACGGCATCCGCTGGCGCGATTGGGCGGAGTTGATGAACCTGACCACGCTCGAGATCGCCGGCCGCCTGTTGGCACACCGGCTCGGCCTGATGCCGGAGCGGATCCGCGGCGACGGCTACGAGGTCTTCACCCCGCCCGAAGAGCTCTATGACGCGGCGCGGGCGCGCTGGCATCTCTATGGCGGTGCCGAGCCTCCGCCTGATTCTGGGCCGCTGGTGCCCGCCGAGACGGTCGCGCCCGAAACCCGAGCCGGATGGCGCTTCCCGGCCTTGGCCTGGCTCGACGACGCGCTGGCACGCTTCCCGGCCGGCACGCGGCTGCTGCTCGTATTGCCGCCGGCCCATCGCATCACCCAGCCCCGCGCAGGCTCTGTCGCCGATCAGCGCGAGGCCGCTTGCAAGGAGGCGGTCGCTGCGTTGGCGAAGCGCCGCGGCGCCGCGCTGATCGACTATGCGCGACCGTCACCGATCACGCTGCGCGACGACAACTACTGGGACCCGCTGCATTTCCGCCTGCCGATCGCGCGGCGGCTGGAGGGGGAGATCACCTCGCTGGCGAAGGGCGGGCCGATCCAACCCGACGGGGCCGCACGCGTGATCGTGCCCGCCCGTTAACCGGTCGGAAACCAACCCGGCCTAACGCTTGCGGGCATGGTCATCCGCCGCGGCGTCCGATCCTTCCTCGTCACTCTCGCGCTCTACCTCGTGTCGGGCGCGGCGGTGAGCTATTTCATGTTCCACGCCCAGCACGGCTCGCGCGGCCTCGAGGCCCGCGACACGCTGCACGACTCGCTGCGCGATGTGGAAGCGGAACTCGCCGGGCTCACCGCAGAGCGCAAGCTCTGGGAGCATCGGCTGTCGCTGGTGCGCGACGAGGCGGTGGACCGTGATGTGCTCGAGGAACGCGCTCGCGAGAGCCTCGGCCGCGTCCACAAGAACGACGTCATCCTGATGGGCCGCTGAGGCGCTGCCGGACGCCGGCAAATAGTCCCGGACGTATCGATTAACTCGATTTCAGTTACGTAGAGAATGGCGAGCCTTTGCAAGGGCTTGGCCGATGCTGCAATGCGAGATAGCCGCCTCGCCAAGGGTTTTGCGATCCTCTACAACCAAGGTTGAATGACCTTGGAGGACCGCCGATGGCCGTTGCCGCGCGCAAGACGAAAGCCCCCGCCCCAGCCAAGCCCGCCGCCAAGCCGGCCAAGGCACGATCCGCCAAGGCCGGCGGCGACAAGGCGGCCGCTCCCGCGCCGAGCAACATGGCGACCTTCACCAAGGAGGAAGACCTCCACGCCTATCGCGAGATGCTGCTGATCCGGCGTTTCGAGGAGAAGGCCGGCCAGATGTACGGCATGGGGCTGATCGGCGGGTTTTGCCACCTCTATATCGGCCAGGAAGCGGTCGTCGTCGGCATGCAGATGGCGTCCAAGGAGGGCGACCAGGTCATCACCGGCTATCGCGACCACGGCCACATGCTGGCCTGCGGCATGGAATCGCGCGGCGTGATGGCGGAGCTCACCGGGCGGCGCGGCGGCTATTCGCGCGGCAAGGGCGGCTCGATGCACATGTTCTCCCGCGAGAAGAACTTCTACGGCGGCCACGGCATCGTCGGCGCCCAGGTTTCGCTCGGCACCGGGCTGGGCTTCGCCAACTGGTACCGCGAGGACGGGCGCGTCTCGCTCGCCTATTTCGGCGACGGTGCGGCCAATCAGGGCCAGGTCTATGAGAGCTTCAACATGGCCCAGCTCTGGAAGCTGCCGGTCGTGTTCATCATCGAGAACAACCGCTACGCCATGGGCACGGCCGTCAGCCGCGCCTCGGCCCAGACCGACTTCTCCCGCCGCGGCGTCTCCTTCGGCATTCCCGGCGAGCAGGTCGACGGCATGGATGTCCGCGCCGTGCGCGACGCCGCGACCCGCGCCATCGAGCACGCCCGTTCGGGCAAGGGCCCCTACATCCTCGAGATGCAGACCTACCGCTATCGTGGCCACTCGATGTCCGACCCGGCGAAGTACCGCTCCAAGGACGAGGTCCAGCGCATGCGCGAGGAGCACGATCCGATCGAGCAGGTGAGGGGCCGCCTGACCCGCGACTTCAAGGTCGGCGAGGACGAGCTCAAGGCGATCGACGCCAAGGTCCGCGAGATCGTCAACGACGCGGCCGAGTTCGCGACGCACGACCCCGAGCCCGATCCGTCGGAGCTGTTCACGGACATCCTGCTGGAGCCGGCGAAGGCCTGAGGGCCCGCGCCGCACTGCCTTTCCTTTTCGCCTCGTCCAATCATTCCGGGTGCGTTCATGCCGATCGACATTCTCATGCCTGCCCTTTCGCCCACCATGGAGCAGGGCAAGCTCGCCAAATGGCTGAAAGCCGAGGGTGACAGCGTCAAGGCGGGTGACATCATCGCCGAGATCGAGACCGACAAGGCGACCATGGAGGTCGAGGCGGTCGACGAGGGCATCCTTGCGAAGATCCTGGTCGCCGACGGCACTGAGAACGTCGCGGTGAATACGCCGATCGGCATCATCGCCGCCGAGGGCGAGGATGCGAAGGCGGCTGCCAGCGGCGGCGCCGGGCAGTCCGACAAGCCGGCCGAGAGTTCGCCTCAGGCGGCGCAGTCGGCTCCGCCGGCCGCCGTCGGCGAGGCGCCTCAGGTTGCCGCCGCGCCCAAGGCGGAATCAGCCGTCGCCAACCCGCCGGCGACGCCGAAGAGCTACGATGCCTCCGCCGAGTTCCCGGCCGGCGCCGAGATCGTCAGCATGACGGTCCGCGAGGCGCTACGCGACGCCATGGCCGAGGAAATGCGCCGCGACGGCGACGTCTTCGTCATGGGCGAAGAGGTCGCCGAGTACCAGGGCGCCTACAAGGTGACGCAGGGCCTGCTGCAAGAGTTCGGCCCCAAGCGCGTCATCGACACGCCGATCACCGAGCATGGTTTCGCCGGCATCGGCGTCGGCGCCGCGCTGACCGGCCTGCGCCCCATCGTCGAGTTCATGACCTTCAACTTCGCCATGCAGGCGATCGACCAGATCATCAACTCCGCCGCCAAGACGCTCTACATGTCCGGCGGTCAGATGGGCTGCCCGATCGTCTTCCGCGGCCCCAACGGCGCGGCCGCCCGCGTCGGCGCCCAGCACAGTCACGACTATGCCGCCTGGTACTCCAACGTGCCCGGCCTCAAGGTGGTGATGCCCTATAGCGCCTCCGACGCGAAGGGCCTGCTCAAGAGCGCCATCCGCGATCCGAACCCGATCATCTTCCTCGAGAACGAGATCCTCTACGGCCGCTCCTTCGACGTGCCCAAGGGCGACGACTTCCTGATCCCGATCGGCAAGGCCAAGGTCGCCCGCCCGGGCACCGACGTCACCATCGTCTCCTTCGGCATCGGCATGACCTATGCGCTCGGCGCCGCCGAGGCGCTGGCCAAGGAGGGCATCGAGGCCGAGGTCATCGACCTGCGCACGATCCGTCCGATGGACATCGAGACCGTCGTCGCCTCCATCCAGAAGACCAACCGCTGCGTCGCGGTCGAGGAGGGCTTCCCGCAGTCCGGCGTCACCGCCGAGATCGGCGTGCGGATCATGGAAGCCGCCTTCGACTATCTCGATGCGCCCGTCGCCCGCGTCACCGGCAAGGACGTGCCGATGCCCTATGCCGCGAACCTCGAGAAGCTCGCCTTGCCGAACATCGGCGAGGTCGTCGCGGCGGCCAAGGCCGTCTGCTATCGCTGAGAAGGGGCGCAACCGATGCCGACCAACATCCTGATGCCCGCGCTCTCTCCCACGATGGAGAAGGGCAATCTCGCCAAATGGCTGAAGAAGGAAGGCGACGCGATCAAGTCCGGCGACATCATCGCCGAGATCGAGACCGACAAGGCGACCATGGAGGTCGAGGCCGTCGACGAAGGCATTCTCGCGAAGATCGTCGTGCCGGAAGGCACGGCCGATGTCGCCGTCAACGAGGTCATCGGCGTGATCGCCGCCGAGGGCGAGGATGCGAACGCTGCCAGCGCGCCGGCCAAGGCCGAGACTCCCAAAGCTGTCGAAGCTCCCAAGGCCGAGGCGCCCAAGGCCGCGCCGGTCGCCGCCGCTCCGGCTGCTCCCGCGGCCGCCCCGGCCACGTCTTCCGGCCAGCGCCCCTTCGCCTCGCCGCTGGCGCGCCGGCTCGCCAGGGAGGCCGGGCTCGACCTGTCGAAGGTCCAGGGCTCGGGCCCCCATGGCCGCATCGTCGAGAAGGATGTCGAGGCCGCGAAGACCGGCGGCGGCGCCAAGGCCGCACCGGCTGCAGCGCCGGCAACGGCGGCTCCGGCGGCCGCGCCGAAGCACGATCAGGTCAGGAAGCTCTTCGCGCCCGGCTCCTTCGAGGAAATCCCGCATGACGGCATGCGCAAGACGATCGCGCGCCGCCTGACCGAGTCGAAGCAGACCATCCCGCATTTCTACGTCACGGTGGATTGCGAGCTCGACGCGCTGCTGAAGCTGCGGGCCGAACTCAACGCCGCCGCGCCCGAGAAGGACGGCAAGCCCGCCTACAAGCTCTCGGTCAACGACATGGTGATCAAGGCGCTGGCGCTGGCGCTGCGGGCGGTGCCGGACGCGAACGTCTCCTGGACCGAGAACGCCATGCTCAAGCACAAGCACGCCGATGTCGGCGTCGCCGTCTCGATCCCCGGCGGGCTGATCACCCCGATCATCCGCGACGCCTGCCACAAGACGCTGAGCCAGATCTCGAACGAGATGAAGGACTATGCCGCGCGCGCCAAGGCCCGCAAGCTGAAGCCCGAGGAGTATCAGGGCGGCACAACGGCGGTCTCGAATCTCGGGATGTTCGGGGTCAAGGACTTCGCCGCGGTGGTGAACCCGCCGCATGCGACGATCCTGGCGGTGGGCGCCGGCGAACAGCGCGCCGTGGTCAAGGGCGGCCAGCTCGCGGTCGCGACCGTGATGTCGGTGACCCTCTCGACCGACCACCGCGCCGTCGACGGCGCGCTGGGCGCCGAGCTGCTGGCGGCCTTCAAGGGCTATATCGAGAAGCCGATGGCGATGTTGGTGTGAGGCCGGAGAATCACCATGGCTGACTACGACATCATCATCATCGGCTCCGGCCCCGGCGGCTATGTCGCGGCGATCCGCGCGGCGCAGCTCGGTTTCCGGACCGCGATCGTCGAGCGCGAGCATCTCGCCGGCATCTGCTCGAACTGGGGCTGCATCCCGACCAAGGCGCTCCTGCGCTCGGCCGAAATCCTGCATTACGGCCAGCACGCCAAGGATTACGGGCTGGTGCTGGAAGGCAGCTTCAAGGCCGATCTCGAGGCCGTCGTGAAGCGCTCGCGCGGCATCGCGGCGCGGATGAACAACGGCGTCCAGTTCCTGATGAAGAAGAACAAGGTCGACGTGATCTGGGGCGAAGCCGTGCTGACCAAGCCCGGCACGGTCCAGGTCGCGCCGACGAAGAAGCCGGCGATGCAGCCGCAGGTGCCGCCGCCGAAGAACGCCAAGGGCGAGGGCACCTACACCGCCGACCACATCATCGTCGCGACCGGCGCCCGCCCGCGCGCGCTGCCCGGCATCGAGCCGGACGGCAAGCTGATCTGGACCTATTTCGAGGCGATGGTGCCGGCCAAGCTGCCGAAGTCACTGCTCGTGATGGGCTCGGGCGCCATCGGCATCGAGTTCGCCTCCTTCTACCGGACCATGGGCGTCGAGGTGACGGTGGTCGAGGTGATGCCGCAGGTCGTCCCCGTGGAGGATGCCGAAATCGGTGCCTTCGCCCGCAAGGCCTTCGAGAAGCAGGGCATCAAGATCCTGACCTCGGCCAAGGTCACCAAGGTCGAGAAGGGGGCGGACAGCATCACCGCCCATATCGAGGACGAGAAGGGCGGCAAGCAGACGATCACCGCCGACCGCATGATCTCGGCCGTCGGCGTCGTCGGCAACATCGAGAATCTCGGGCTCGAGGCGCTCGGCGTGAAGACCGATCGCGGCTGCATCGTCATCGACGGGCTCTGCCGCACCAATGTGAAGGGTCTCTATGCCATCGGCGACGTCGCCGGCCCGCCGATGCTCGCCCACAAGGCCGAGCATGAGGGCGTGATCTGCGTCGAGGCGATCAAGGGCCTGCATCCGCACCCGATGGACAAGACGATGATCCCGGGCTGCACCTATTGCCACCCGCAGATCGCCAGTGTCGGCCTGACCGAGGCCAAGGCCAAGGCCGCCGGCCACGAGATCAGGGTCGGCCGCTTCCCCTTCGTCGCCAACGGCAAGGCGGTCGCGCTCGGCGAGGATTCCGGCCTCGCCAAGACGATCTTCGATGCGAAGACCGGCAAGCTGCTCGGCGCGCATCTGGTCGGGCCGGAGGTCACCGAGCTGATCCAGGGCTTCGTCGTGGCGATGAACCTCGAGACCACCGAGGAAGAGCTGATGCACACCGTCTTCCCGCATCCGACGATCTCGGAGGTGATGAAGGAGAGCGTGCTCGACGCCTATGGCAAGGCGCTGAACGCTTAGAGATCGCCTACTGACCCGATAGACCGGAGTCATCCCGGACAAGCGGCGCCAGCCGCGCCGATCCGGGATCCATGCCGGAACGCTTCAGGCATGGATCCCGGGTCTCCGCTTCGCTGCTCCCGGGATGACGGCGCCATGTGACAGTCGGTTCGCTGGCCTCTGGATTTCGCGGGGGCCGATCCGCATATCCCGGCCATGGCGCCGCGCACCCGCAGACCGAAACACCCCGACACGATCGTGCCGGACGAGCAGGTCGAAATCCTGCCGCCCGGTCGCGGCCTCGTGCTCGACTGGCGCGTGATCGCGCCCACTGTCGCGCTCGGCACCGTGACCGGCTTTGCGGCCAGCCTCGTCGTCGGCGGGGGCGGCCTTTTGCGCCACGCCGTCGTCGGCCTCCTCGGCATGCTGGTCGGGCAGGGGCTGGTGCGCTTGACCGGCTGGCGCGTCCGCACCGGCTATGCCCGCCTCGACGACATGGCGATGGCCGTGATCGGCGCCATTCTCGTCGTCTTGCTGGCACGCTTCATCGCTTAGGGAACCTTTGCTCACCCGCACGGTTGTGGCCGGGCATCCGCGAGACCCGCGGACCGACGGGGGACCAGACGACAATGGAAAACTTCGCCGCCACCATGGCGCAGCCGGGCTATGGCTTCTTCGCCACGATCTTCATCGGCATGCTCGCCGGCTGGATCGCCGAGAAGATCACCTCCTCGGATCATGGCCTCTTCACGAACATGCTCGTCGGCGTTGCCGGCTCCTTCCTCGGCAGCCGCCTGGCGGAGCTGCTCGACATCGCGATCTTCGGCTTCTGGCGCACCCTGGCGGCCGCGGTGGCGGGTGCTGTCGTCGTCATCGTGATCTGGAACGCCGCCCGCGGGCGGCGCTGAGCAACAGGCGTCCCCGCCCTGCGACAGGGCGACCCGGCGTGCCGAAGGTTGCCCTGCGCCGCCGGGACGATTAGCTAGGGATCAGGCGGCGGCCAGGGGCTGCCGCGATGGATCCTGTCCCGATGGCTCTCGTCCTCGACCTGCTCAACCGCGATCCGCGGCCCAATGTCGGCAATCCGAAATCCGAGGCCGCCCAGGCCCCGGCGGAGCTGCGCCATCCGGAGAAGCAGAAGCGGCCCGAGAACCCGATCCTGCGCAAGCCGGACTGGATCCGCGTCAAGGCGCCGGGCTCGCCGAAATGGGCCGAGACCCAGAAGATCGTGAAGGCCGAGAAGCTGGTGACGGTCTGCGAGGAAGCGGGCTGCCCCAATATCGGCGAGTGCTGGGAAAAGAAGCACGCCACCTTCATGATCATGGGCGACACCTGCACGCGGGCCTGCGCCTTCTGCAACGTCAAGACCGGCGTGCCCCAGCCGCTCGACCCGCTGGAGCCGGCCAAGGTCGCCCAGGCCGTCGCCAAGCTCGGGCTCGAGCATGTCGTGATCACCTCGGTCGATCGCGACGACCTCAAGGATGGCGGCGCCGAGCATTTCGCGCGGGTCATCCGCGCCATCCGCAAGGCTTCGCCCGGCACCACCATCGAGATCCTGACGCCCGATTTCCTGCGCAAGCCGGGCGCGCTCGAGGTCGTGGTCGCGGCCAGGCCCGACGTCTTCAACCACAATCTCGAAACGGTCCCGGGCAAGTATCTGACGGTGCGCCCCGGCGCGCGTTATTTCCACTCGCTGCGGCTGCTGCAGCGGGTCAAGGAGCTCGATCCCACGATCTTCACCAAATCCGGCATCATGGTCGGCCTCGGCGAGGAGCGGAACGAGATCCTCCAGCTGATGGACGATCTGCGCTCGGCCGATGTCGACTTCATCACCATCGGCCAGTATCTCGCGCCCTCGCGCAAGCACCATGCGGTGAGCCGCTTCGTCACGCCCGAGGAGTTCAAGGGCTTCGAGGCGATCGCCTATGTGAAGGGCTTCCTGATGGTGTCCTCGACGCCGCTGACGCGCTCCTCGCATCATGCGGGAGAGGATTTCGCGCGGCTGCGCGCGGCTCGCGAGGCGAAGGTCGGCATCGGCCCCGCCAGCCGCGGCTGAGAAGGCACGTATCCGATGCCGATGTTCAACAGCGCCCGGCGGGTGCGCCACACCCCCGAGCAGATGTTCGCGCTCGTCGCCGATGTTGAGAAGTACCCCCAGTTCCTGCCGCTCTGCGAGGGGCTGACCGTGCGCCGCCGCACGCCGCAGGAGGGCGGTGGCGAGGTGCTGCTGGCCGACATGACCGTCGGCTACAAGGCGATCCGCGAAACCTTCACCAGCCGCGTCACGCTCGACCCCGCCAATCTGCGGATCCTCGTCGAATATGTCGACGGCCCGTTCCGCTATCTGGAGAACCGCTGGACCTTCAAGCCGCATGAGAGCGGCTGCGAGATCGGCTTCTTCATCTCCTACGAGTTTGCCAGCCGCATGCTCGGCCTGCTGATGGGGGCGATGTTCGACAAGGCCTTCCGCAAATTCGCCGAAGCCTTCGAGCGTCGGGCCGATCTCGTCTATGGCGGTGACGCTGCGAGAGGCGCGGTCACGGCGCCTTAAGCTGTTTCTGGCAGGTTTCCCGCGACTGTTGGGAGAGCTGCGATGGATGCCTCGTCGACCCCTGTACCGAGCGTGGCGACAGCCCGCCGCATCGCCGCCACCGTGCCGGTCTACACGATCACGCTCTTCCTCTCGGCCTTCCTGCTTTTCGGCATCCAGCCGATGTTCGCCAAGATGGTGCTGCCGAAGCTCGGCGGCTCGCCCGGCGTCTGGTCGGTGGCGATGGTCTTCTTCCAGTCCGCGCTGCTTGCCGGCTACGGCTATGCCCACTGGCTCGTCGCCCGCTTCAGTCTCCGCCGCGCGGCGCTGATCCATCTCGCGCTGATGGCGGTCGTCCTGCTGGTCGGCCTGCCGATCGGCATCGCCGCCGGCTTCGAGCGTCCGCCGCAGGAGGGCGAGACGCTCTGGCTGATCGCGCTCTTCGCCGCCTCGGTCGGGCTGCCCTTCTTTGCGGTCGCGGCCAACGGCCCATTGCTCCAGGCCTGGTTCGCCCGCTCGGGCCATCCCCGCGCGATCGATCCGTATTTCCTCTACGCCGCGTCCAATGTCGGCAGTTTCCTGGCGCTGCTCGCCTACCCCTTCCTGATCGAGCCGGTGCTGACGCTGTCGCAGCAGTCCCTGGCCTGGAGTTTCGGCTTCGGCCTGCTGCTCGCCGCCATCGCCGCCTGCGCGGGACTGGCCCTGGGTGCCGTCGAGACGCGCCCCGCCGCGCCCCTCGATGCGACCGCCGCTAGGCCCGTTTCCGGCCGCCAGAAGCTCGGCTGGGTCGCGCTGGCCTTCGTGCCGTCGGGGCTGCTCGTGGCGGTGACGGCGCATCTGTCGACCGACGTCGCCTCGGTCCCGCTGCTCTGGGTCGTGCCGCTGGCGCTGTTCCTGCTGACCTTCGTGATCGTCTTCCAGAGCCGCCCGCTGCTGCGGCACGGCTGGATGCTCACGGCGCAACTCGTCTTCGTGGCGGCGCTGATCCTGAAGATGCTGTTCCAGTGGCAGATCGGCTGGGCGGGCGAACTCGCGCTGCATCTCGGATTGTTCTTCACCACGGCCATGGTCGCCCATGGCGAACTGGCCCGCCGGCGGCCCGACGCCGCCCATTTGACGGGGTTCTATCTGTGGATGTCGCTGGGCGGGGTGCTGGGTGGACTGTTCTGCGGACTGCTCGCCCCGCTGCTGTTCAACTCGATCGTCGAATACCCGATCCTGATCGTCGCGGGCCTGCTCTGCCGCCCAGGCTTCACCGGCATTCGCCTGCCCGGCCCCGTGCGGGCGGGTCTGACCGGCGCTGTCGTCGTCGGCCTCATCGCGCTCATCGTCACCGAGCAGCAGCGCAGCGACTCCGTGCGCTCATTCTTCGGCGTGAACCGGATCACCGACAGCCCGGACGGCCGCTTCCGCGTGCTCGTCCATGGCAGCACGGTCCATGGCGCGCAGCGCCTGCGGCAGGATGACGGCAGCCTCGTCGCCGGTCGTCCGGAGGCGCTGAGCTATTATTACACCGGCGGCGGCATCGCCGACGGCATCGAGGCGGTGCGGCAGGTGCGTGGTGGCCGCCTCGGCGCGGTCGCGGCGATCGGTCTCGGCACCGGTTCGCTCGCCTGCCAGACGCGGCCGGGCGAAAACTGGACCTTCTTCGAGATCGACCCGGAGGTGGCGCGGATGGCCTCCGACCCCGCCCGCTTCGGCTTCCTCGCAGCCTGTGCGCCGACGGCGCGCATCGTGCTCGGCGACGCCCGCTTGACGCTGGCCGATGCCGCGCCGGCCTCCCTCGACCTGATCGTGGTCGATGCGTTCTCGTCGGACGCGATCCCCGTCCACCTGATGACCACAGAGGCGCTGGCCCTTTATCAGAGCCGGCTGAAGCCGGGCGGCGCGATCCTGTTCCATATCTCCAACCGCAACATGGATCTCGGACCGGTCGTGACCGCGACCGCCCATGCGCGCGGCCTCTCGACCTGGATCCGGCCGACGCGCCAGACGGCGGAACTGACGGCTCTGCGCAAATACTCGCCTCATGTCGCCATGGTGGCGCGTCGCCCCGAGGATGTCGGCCTGTCGGCAGAACAGGGCTGGGTCGCGCAGCCAGCTCCCGGCCCGGCCCGCGCCTGGCGTGACGACTATGCCGACGTGATCGGGCCGATCTGGCGCAAGCTGATGCCCTGACGGCTCAGGCGCCGACCATCTCCTGCAGCATGGCAAGCGCCGTCAGCACGGAGAGCCGCCGGATCTCGTCGCGCGACAGCAGGCCGAAGCGCATCTCGCGGTGGACCGTGCCGGCGGGGCCGCTGCAGGCAAAATGGACGAGGCCGACCGGCTTGGCCGCGCTGCCGCCGCCGGGGCCGGCGACGCCGGTCACGGAGACCGCGAGCGTCGCGGCGAGGGCGCCGCGCCCACCCTCCGCCATCGCCCGCGCCACCGGTTCGCTGACGGCGCCATGGGTGGCGAGCAGCGCTTCGGGCACGCCTGCCAGCGCCATCTTCGCCGCATTGGAGTAGGTGACGAGCCCGCCCAGCACGACATCGGACGATCCGGGGATCGCAGTCAGCGCCCCGGCAATCAGGCCTCCGGTGCAGGATTCGACCGTGGCGACCGTGGCACCGTGGGCCCGGCAGGCTTCCAGCACGGCGATGGCTCGGTCCGTGGTCTCGCTGTCGAACGGCATGGCGGCCTCCGGCGGGTCAGGGAGTGGCGTGCGGGGCGGGCGGCTCGGGCAGGCGGATCGTCGCCGTCGCCAGCGCCGCCAATCCCTCGCGGCGGCCGGTGAAGCCGAGCCGCTCCGAGGTCGTCGCCTTGATGGCAACCTGATCGATCCGGACGCCGGCCGTGGCCGCGATGGCCTCGCGGATGGCTTCGCGGTGCGGACCGACTTTCGGCGCCTCGCAGACCAGCGTCACATCGAGGAAGTCGATCTGCCCGCCCCGGGCCCGCACCCGCTCGGCCGCGAAGTTCAAGAATTGGTGCGAGGCGGCGCCGCGCCATTGCGGGTCGCTCGGCGGGAAATGCGTGCCGATGTCGCCCTCCGCCAGCGCGCCCAGCAGTGCGTCGGTCAGCGCATGCAGCGCGACGTCGCCATCGGAATGGGCGAGCACGCCACGATCATGCGCGATCCGCACGCCGCCGAGCCAGACATGGTCGCCCTCGCCGAAGGCGTGGACGTCGTAGCCGGTGCCGACCCGCACGATGAGGGGCGAGCCCGGCGCTTCGGCGCGGGCGAAATCTTCCGGATGGGTCAGTTTCATATTGGCGGGCTCCCCGGGGAAGGTGGCAACCGGATGGCCCGCCCATTCCATCAGTGCGGCATCGTCGGTGAATCCGGCGCGACCCTCCGCTGCCGCTTGGCGGTGGGCCGACAGCAACGGCTCGAAAGCGAAGGCTTGTGGCGTCTGAACGCTCACCAGACGGTCACGCGGCGGCGTCTCGGCGATGCGGCCGGCCTCATCCAGGCGCTTGATCGTGTCGGTGACCGGCAGGACCGGGATGGCGGCCACGGTTCCGGGCCTCACCGCCGCCACGGCGGAACGCGCCAGCGCCTCGCTGAGAAAGGGGCGCGCCGCGTCATGGACCAGGACCGTGCCGCGAAAGCCCTGCGACTGCAGCGCCTCCAGCCCGAGACGGACGGAATCCTGTCGTGTCGCGCCGCCCAGCGTCGGCGCGGTCAGCCGCTCGTCGGAGAGGCCAGCCACGGCATCCGCATAGCGCGACTCGTCGCCTGCGCCGATCACGATCGCGATCCGCGCGATCTCGGGCATGGCCAGAAAAGGCGTCAGCGCCTGCCGAAGAACCGGGCTGCCCCCGAGCCTGCGATATTGCTTGGGAGCGTCGAACCCGGCTCTCAGGCCGCGCCCTGCGGCGACGACGAGCACGGCGACCGGAGCTTCGATGTCATCTCGTTCTGCGGGCACGGCTCTTTGTCCTGGAGGCGGTTCGGTGATAGTCGCAGGTGGCATCGCCGCCAAGCCCCGAGGCCGCTGCGATGCTGGCCGGGGGAACGCTGATGATGCAGTGCACTAATTCGCGAGGGTCCCTTGCGCTCCTGCAGCATTGTCCAATAAATATGCATAATGCAGGTTGCCTCTAATTCAGGCTCCGCCATGGCTGCTATGCTCCCTGTCACCCTGGTGTCGCGCGCCCTGCTGGCGCCGATGTCCGGAGTGACGGATATCGTCATGCGCCGGATCGCCGCGCGCTTCGGCGCCGGCCTCGTCGTCTCGGAAATGGTCGCCTCCGACGAGTTCGTGCGTGGCAGCGAGGAAACGCGGCTGCGGGCCGAGGGCGCCGGCATCTCGCCGCATGTCGTCCAACTTGCCGGCTGCGATCCGCATTGGCTGGGCGAGGCCGCCCGCCTGGCGGAGGCCAATGGCGCTGCGATCATTGACATCAACATGGGCTGCCCGGCCAAGAAGGTGACGGGCGGCTGGGCCGGCTCGGCCCTGATGCGCGATCTCGACCACGCGGTGTCGCTGGTCGAGGCCGCCGTCGCGGCCGTGAAGGTGCCGGTGACGGTCAAAATGCGGCTTGGCTGGGACGATGCCTCGCGCAACGCCCCCGAACTCGCCCGCCGTGCGGTCGCCTCCGGCGCGCGGCTGATCACCGTCCATGGCCGCACGCGCCAGCAGTTCTACAAGGGCGTCGCCGACTGGGCGGCGATCCGGGCCGTCCGGGACGTCGGCGATTTTCCGCTGGTCGCCAATGGCGACATCCACGGCCTCGACGATGCGAGGGCCTGTCTCGCCCAGTCCGGCGCCGATCTCGTCATGGTCGGCCGCGCCGCGCTGGGAAAACCCTGGCTGGTCGGCGCGATCGGGGCCGGGCTCGACGGGCGGCCCGTGCCGGAACCGACGCTGGCGCAGAAGCATGCCGTCGCCCGCGAACACTATGAAGGGCTGCTGTCGCTGCTGGGCAAGGCCCATGGTGTCCGCCACGCCCGCAAGCATCTGGCGGCCTATGCCGACGAGGCGACGCAGAGCGGCGGCACACCCGACGCCGAGGCGCGGCGCCTGCTGCTGACGACCGACGATCCGGCGCAGGCCCTCGCGGCGCTGGCCGGTCTGTTCTCTCCTGCCTGCGGCCGCGCTGCGGCCTGAACCGGGGTATTGCGTATGACGATGGCGTTCGCCGACAGCGGCGGCAAGGGCAGGGACGGTTACCTGCTCGACCCGATCGAGATGCAGGCCCTCAACGTCCTGCCCATGCCCGTGGTGGTGATCGGCGAGCGCAACGGCATCCTCTACGCCAATACCTCCGCCGAGGATTTCTTCCAGTCGAGCGCCGTCGTGCTGAAGCGCCAGCGGCTCGACGATCTGATCGCCTTCGGCTCGCCGGTTCTGGCGCTGGTCGAGGAGGTCCAGCGCCGCGGCGCCAGCGTCAGCGAGTACCGGCTCGATCTCGGCTCGCCCCGTCTGGGGGCCGATCGCATCGTCGACGTCTTCGCCTCGCCGCTGCCCAGCCAGGGCGACGCCGTCGTGCTGATGCTGCAAGAACGGACAATTGCTGAAAAAATGGACAGACAGCTGACGCATCGAGGGGCAGCCCGCTCGATCACGGCGCTCGGCGCGATGCTCGCCCATGAGATCAAGAACCCGCTCTCCGGCATTCGCGGGGCGGCCCAGCTGCTCGAGGCGACCGTTCCGGACGACGAACGCATCCTGACTCAGCTCATCTGCGACGAGACGGACCGGATCGTGAAGCTGGTCGAGCGCGTGGAACTGTTCGGGGACGAGCGTCCCACCGAGCGCGACCCGGTCAACGTCCATGACGTGCTCGACCATGTGAAGCGGCTCGCCCAGTCCGGCTTCGCGCGCCATATCCGCTTCAACGAGATCTACGACCCGTCGCTGCCGCCGGTCTCCGGCAATCGCGACCAGCTTGTTCAGGTGCTGCTGAACCTGATGAAGAACGCGGCCGAAGCCATTGGAACGCAAGCGATCGACGGCGAGATCACGCTGACCACGGCCTATCGCCCCGGCATCCGCATGCAGGTCGCCGGCTCCTCGGGCCGCATCGCCCTGCCGCTCGAGATCGGCATCCGCGACAACGGCCCCGGCGTGCCCGCGGACCTGCTGCCGCATCTCTTCGACCCCTTCGTCACGACCAAGGCGCAGGGCAGTGGCCTTGGACTTGCACTCGTGGCCAAGGTGATCGGGGACCATGGCGGGATCGTCGAATGCGAGTCCGTCCCCCGGCGCACGACGTTTCGAATTCTGCTGCCCCTGCACCAACTCCGGGCACGGCAGGCAGTTTGAGGCCTACAGGACCACAGTGAATGCCGACCGGTAACATTCTCGTCGCGGATGACGACGCCGCGATCCGCACGGTGCTCAATCAGGCGCTCGCCCGGGCTGGATACGAGGTTCGGACCACCGGCCAGGCGGCGACGCTCTGGACCTGGGCCGCGCAAGGGCTGGGCGATCTCATCATCACGGACGTGGTGATGCCCGACGGCAATGCCTTCGACCTGCTGCCGCGCATCAAGCGCGTGCGGCCGGAACTGCCGATCATCGTGATGAGCGCGCAGAACACCTTCATGACCGCGATCAAGGCGTCCGAGCGCGGCGCCTACGAGTATCTGCCCAAGCCCTTCGACCTGAAGGAACTGGTCGCGATCGTCGGCCGGGCGCTGTCGCGGCCGCGCGGCGAGGGCGCCCGCTCCCATGCGGCCGAGCCGGACGACATCCCGCTGATCGGCCGTTCGCCGGCGATGCAGGACGTCTATCGCGCGCTCGCCCGGCTGATGCCGATCGACCTGACGGTGATGATCAACGGCGAGTCCGGCACCGGCAAGGAACTGGTGGCCCGCGCGCTGCACGACTACGGCAAGCGCAAGAACGGCCCCTTCGTCGCGATCAACATGGCCGCGATCCCGAAGGACCTGATCGAGTCCGAGCTCTTCGGCCACGAGAAGGGCGCCTTCACCGGCGCTCTGACGCGCTCCTCCGGGCGCTTCGAACAGGCCGAGGGCGGCACGCTCTTCCTCGACGAAATCGGCGACATGCCGATGGAGGCGCAGACGCGTCTGCTGCGCGTGCTCCAGCAGGGTGAGTACACCACTGTCGGCGGTCGCACGCCGATCAAGACCAATGTCCGCATCGTCGCGGCGACGAACAAGGACCTGCGCATCTCGATCGCCCAGGGCCTGTTCCGCGAGGACCTGTTCTTCCGCCTGAACGTCGTGCCGATCCGCCTGCCGCCGCTGCGCGAGCGCGTCGAGGACATCCCCGATCTCGCCCGCCACTTCTTCGGCCTGGTCGAGAAGGAGGGGCTGCCGCGCAAGCAGATCGATTCGGAAGCGATGGACGTGATGCGGCGGTATCGCTGGCCGGGCAATGTGCGCGAGCTCGAGAACCTCGTCCGCCGGCTCGCCGCGCTCTATCCCCAGGAAACCATCACGGCCCCGATCGTCGAGGCCGAGCTGCAGCCGGCGACCTCCAACACGGGCTTCGCCGGCAATGCCGGCCCGGAGCGCGCGGAAACCCTGTCGGGGTCGGTCGAGCGGCATCTCAACCAATATTTCGGTGGATTCGGCGAGAACATCCCGCCGCCGGGCCTCTATCACCGCATCCTGCGCGAGGTGGAGCCGCCGCTGATCGCCGCCGCCCTGGCCGCCACCCGCGGCAACCAGATTCGTGCGGCGGAACTGCTCGGGCTCAACCGCAACACGCTGCGCAAGAAGATCCGCGAACTCGACATGCAGGTCGTGCGCTCGCCGCGCTGACGAAAGGCGGTCTCCCGCCTTTCATATGTCATATTTTGACAACACCGTTGCGGCGGCGCATCAGTGCCGCAGCGCGGCCGGACTCACCCGTGTCCGTCGGCCGCCCGGGAGTTGTCTGCCATCGTGTCTGCCTCTTCGAGCGACGTCAGGATCGTGCCGCGAGCCGACGACACGCCACGCCGCGTTTCGGGCTGGCTCGGCGCGACCGTCGTCGTCTTCGCGCTGGTCTCGGCGCTCGTCACCTTCCTCGTCCTCTCGGGCGTCACACCGGTGGTGCCGGTTCATGAGGTCGTCGTCGGGGTCTTCGTCCTCAACGGTCTCCTGATCCTCCTGCTGCTGGTCGTCGTCGCCTTCGAGACCTCGGTGCTGATCCGCGCCCGCCGCGCCGGCGCCGCAGCCGCCGGGCTGCATGTCCGCATCGTCGGCCTGTTCAGCATCATCGCCGCGCTGCCGGCGGTCCTGGTCGCCATCATCGCGACGGTGACGATCGAGCGCGGGCTGGAACCGTGGTTTTCGGACCGCATGCGCGATGCGGTGTTCCGCTCGGTCGAGGTGGCAGACGCCTATGCCAATTCGCAATGCCAGTCGCTCGGCCGCGAGATCCGGCTGCTCGCGGATGATCTCACGCGCGCCCGCGCCGCCTATGACGTCGACCGGAAGTGGTTCGAGACCTTCCTGACGGTGCGGGCCACGGCGCTGGGCGTCCCCGTCGCGGCGATCATGCAGCCGCCCGACAAGGTGCTGGTCCGCGCCAATATCGACGTGCTGCGCAACGCGCCAAGGCCGGACGCCGCCGCCTTCGAGGATGCGCAATCCTCGCCCGATCCGATCTGCGTGCTGCCCGCGAGCGGGCGCATCTTCGGCGCACTGGTCAAGCTGCCCTCCTATGACGACGCCTTCCTGCACATCGCCCGACAGGTCGATCCGCTGGCGGTCGAGTTCCCGGCCTTCGCACGCTCGGCGGCGGCGGAGTATCTCTCGATCGATGCGCGCCGGAAGGGCGTCCAGATTGCCTTTGCCTCGATGTACGGGCTGATCGCCGTCATCCTGCTGCTCTCGGCGATCTGGCTCGGGCTCAGCTTCGCCAACGCGCTGGTCGCGCCGATCCGGCGGATGATCCACGCCACCGACCAGGTCTCGAGCGGGAATTTCTACGTTCAGGTGCCGATCCGCCGTTCCGAGGGTGACCTCGCCCATCTCGGCGAGACCTTCAACAAGATGACCGCGGAGCTGCGCCGCCAGCGCGACGGTCTGGTGACGGCGAGCGAGGTCATCGACCGCCGCCGCCGCTTCACCGAGACCGTGCTCTCCGGCGTCTCGTCGGGCGTGCTCAGCCTCGACCGCGACGGGCACATCACCATCGCCAACCGCTCGGCCGAAAGCCTGCTGGGCACGGGCGGGCGCCTGCTCGGCCAGCCGATCGGCCAGGTTGCCCCCGAGATCGCCGCCTTCGTCACCGAGGCGTTGAACGGGCGCCAGCGCCAGAGCTCGGGGCAGATCGCGATCACCCGGGCCGGGCAGGACCGCATGGTCAATGTTCGTGCCGTGCGCGAGGGCGAGGGGAGTGGCGCCGGCCTCGTCGTGACGCTGGACGACATCACCGATCTCGTCTCGGCGCAGCGCACCGCCGCCTGGGCCGACGTCGCCCGCCGCATCGCCCATGAGATCAAGAATCCGCTGACGCCGATCCAGCTCTCGGCCGAGCGCATCCGCCGCAAATTCGGCCGCGCCATCACCGAGGACAAGGAGATCTTCGACCAGTGCACGGCGACCATCGTGCGCCAGGTCGAGGACATCCGGCGGATGGTCGACGAGTTCTCCTCCTTCGCCCGGATGCCGAAGCCCTCGTTGACGCAGGACGACATCGCCGAGACCGTTCGCCAGATCGTGTTCCTGATGCGGGTGGGCAATCCCGAGCTCACGATCAGCGAGAACCTGCCGGCCGGCTCGGTGCCGGCCCGGTTCGACCGGCGCCTGCTCTCGCAGGCTCTGACCAATGTGATCAAGAACGCCACCGAGGCGATCGAGGCCGTGCCGATGGACGAGCGCGGCCCGGGCCGCATCGACGTCGCCTTCGAGCGGCGCGAGGACGGCCGGATCGTCATCGACGTCATCGACAACGGCAAGGGCCTGCCGGCGGACCAGCGGCAGAAGCTGCTGGAGCCCTATATGACGACGCGCGAGGGCGGGACGGGGCTCGGCCTCGCCATCGTGGGAAAGATCCTCGAGGACCATGGCGGCGGCATCGAGCTGCTCGACCGGCCGGATGCGGCCGAAGGCAAGCGCGGCGCCCGGATCCGCCTCTGGTTCCCCGAGACCGGGCCCGAGCCCGAAGAGAACCGCGAGGACGGCCGCAGCGACCATGATCGGACGGCCGCGGCGGGACGGCAAACGCATGATGGGATACGCGTATGAGCGCTGACATTCTGGTCGTGGACGACGAAGCCGACATCCGCGAGCTGGTCGCCGGCCTGCTCGAGGACGAAGGCTATCGCACCCGCAAGGCGAGCTCCGCCGACGAGGCGCTGGCGGCGATCGCCGCACGCCGGCCCAATCTCGTCTTCCTCGACATCTGGCTGCAGGGCAGCCGCCTCGACGGGCTGCAGGTGCTTGAGCTGATCAAGGAGAGCCATCCCGACCTCGCGGTGGTGATGATCTCCGGCCATGGCAACATCGAAACGGCCGTCTCTGCCATCAAGAGCGGCGCCTACGACTTCATCGAGAAGCCCTTCAAGGCCGACCGGCTGGTGCTCGTCGCCGAGCGCGCGCTCGAGGCCTCGCGGCTGCGGCGCGAGGTGCGCGAACTGAAGAAGGGATCGGTCCAGGCCAGCCGCATCGTCGGCCGCTCGACCGTCGTCAATCAGCTGCGCCAGACGATCGAGCGCGTCGCACCGACCAATGCGCGCGTGCTGATCACCGGCGAGCCGGGCTGCGGCAAGGAACTCGCCGCCCGCACGCTCCATGAAGCCTCGACCCGCGCGACCGGCCCCTTCGTCGTCATCAACGCGGCGACGATCACGCCCGAGACGATGGAGGAGGAGCTGTTCGGCGTCGAGGCGGGCGACGGACGCTCGCGCCGCGTCGGCGCGCTGGAAGAGGCCCATGGCGGCTCGCTCTATATCGACGAGATCGGCGACATGCCGCGCGAGACGCAGAACCGCATCCTGCGCGTGCTGGTCGATCAGAACTTCCAGCGCGTCGGCGGAGCCACCCGCGTCCATGTCGATGTCCGGATCATCTCCTCGACCAGCCGTGACCTCGCCCAGCTCATCGCGGGCGGGCAGTTCCGCGAGGATCTCTACCACCGGCTCTCGGTCGTGCCGGTGAAGGTGCCCGCGCTGTCGGAGCGGCGCGAGGACGTGCCGGAGCTGATCGAGTTCTTCATGGAACAGATCTCGGTCGCCTCCGGCCTGCCGAAGCGCCGCATCGGCGCGGATGCGATGGCGGTGCTGCAGTCGCATGAATGGCCGGGCAACGTCCGCGAGCTGCGCAACAATGTCGAGCGGCTGATGATCCTGACCAAGGGCGACCCCACGGCCGACATCACGGTCGACATGCTGCCGGCCGAGGTCGGAGCCATGGTCCCGACCACGCCCTCGGGCTCGGGCGGCGAGCGGCTGATGAGCCTGCCGCTGCGCGACGCGCGCGAGATCTTCGAACGCGAATACCTCATCGCCCAGATCGCCCGCTGCTCGGGGAACATCTCGCGGACGGCCGAATTCATCGGCATGGAGCGTTCGGCGCTGCACCGGAAGCTCAAATCGCTGGGTGTCGGCTGAGGTGGCAGGCGCGGCCTGCATGCGCGCTTGCATGCAGCGCAGGCGCTTCGCTGCCCTGCACCCTCATGTTGCACTTGCGTTGTCGGCGGACTCGGCGGTCTAATGAAGGATCGGTGTCCCGAAGCGAGCGGCATGAGCCGCCCTGCTAACGGGACGAACATGGATCGCAGGGCTGCAAGCCGATGAGCGATCCCAACAACAGGGGCTACCCATGGCCGCAGAGCGGGCACAGAACCTTCAGGACACCTTCCTCAACTATGTGCGCAAGCAGAAGATTCCGCTGACGATCTTCCTCGTCAACGGCGTCAAGCTGCAGGGCGTCGTCACCTGGTTCGACAATTTCTGCGTGCTGCTGCGCCGCGACGGGCATTCGCAGCTCGTCTACAAGCACGCCATCTCGACCATCATGCCCGGCCAGCCGGTGCAACTGTTCGAGCCCGAGGAATCGGACAAGGCCTGATCATGGGCACCCGCAGCGATGCGGACGAGGCTCGCGCCGGCCCCAAGCCGCTCGATGCCATCGAGCGCGAGATCGCTGCCAACACCCGCGCCTTCGTCGTCGGGCCCTATCAGCAGCGTCGCGGCGCGACGGATGCGTCGCTGCGCTCCTTCGCAGCCCGTCTCGACGAGGCGGTCGGGCTCGCGGCTGCGATCGACCTCACCGTCGTCGAGCCGATCCAGGTCCTGCTGACCGCGCTGCGGCCGGCGACCTATCTCGGCAAGGGCAAGGTCGAGGAGATCGCCGAGCGCATCAAGCTCGAGGAGATCGGCCTCGTCGTGATGGACTGCGCGCTCTCGCCGGTCCAGCAGCGCAATCTCGAAAAGGCCTTCGGCTGCAAGGTCATCGACCGCACCGGCCTGATCCTCGAGATCTTCGGCCGCCGCGCCCGCACCCGAGAGGGCGCGTTGCAGGTCGAGCTCGCCCATCTCAACTATCAGAAGAGTCGCTTGGTGCGGTCCTGGACCCATCTTGAGCGCCAGCGCGGCGGCTTCGGCTTCCTCGGCGGCCCCGGCGAAACCCAGATCGAGGCCGACCGGCGCATCATCCAGGAGCGGATGACCAAGATCGAGCGCGATCTCGAGGCGGTGAAGCGCACCCGCGGCTTGCACCGCGCCAGCCGCAAGCGCGTGCCCTATCCGGTCGTCGCGTTGGTCGGCTACACCAATGCCGGCAAATCGACCCTGTTCAACCGGCTCACCTCCGCCGAGGTGCTGGCGCAGGACATGCTCTTCGCCACGCTCGACCCGACGGCCCGCGCGCTGAAGCTGCCGCATGGCGCGAAGATCATGCTGTCGGACACGGTCGGCTTCATCTCCGACCTGCCGACGCAGCTCGTCGCCGCCTTCCGCGCCACGCTGGAGGACGCGATCGAGGCCGATGTGCTGCTGCATGTCCGCGACGTTGCTCATGAGGACACACAGGCCCAGGCCGCCGACGTTCAGGCGATCCTTCGCGATCTCGGGATCGATCCGGATGACGGGCAGCGCGTCGTCGAGGTCTGGAACAAATCCGACCTGCTGGCGCCGGAGGAACGCGAGCGTCAGCTCGGGCTGGCCGGGCTGAAGCCCGAGGCCGCTCGGCCGGTTCTGGTGTCGGCCTTGACCGGCGACGGCATGGGGCGACTGACCGATGCCATCGAGAGCCGCATCGCCCGCACCAGGCCGGTCTACCGTTTGGCCCTCGCACCGGGAGATGGCAAATCGCTGGCCTGGCTGCACGCCAATGGCGAGATCCTCGAGCGTCGCGACGCCGAGGACGGCACGCTCGACCTGACCGTCCGGCTGCCGCCGGAGCGGGAAGGGGCCTTCGGTGCCCGCTTCCCCGAGGCGCAGCGGGAACACTGAGGCCGGCCCGCCCGGCAGAGAGGTGGCGATGACGCGCGAACTGCACTGGAGCTGGGAGGGCCAGACAATCCCGCTCGGTCTCGACGAGGCGGGCGAGGGGCCGAGCGCGCTGCTGCTGCCGGCGCTCAGTTCGATCTCGACGCGTGGCGAGATGCAGCCGCTGCTCGAACGATTGCAGCACGGCCATCGGGTCGTGACCGTCGACTGGCCGGGCTTCGGCGACCGGCCGCGTCCGAAGCTCGACTATTCGCCCGCCATGCTCCAGGCCTTCCTCGACTGGCTGCTGACGGAGATCGTGCCGCGGCCGGCGCTTCTGGTGACCGCCGGCCATGCGAGCGCCTATGCGCTGGATCATCTCGCCCGCCATCCCGGCACGGTCGGCCGCCTCGTGCTGGTCGCGCCGACCTGGCGCGGTCCATTCCCGACGATGATGGGCGGCGAGCGGCCCTGGTTCGCGCGGATCCGCGCCGCGGTCGACGCGCCTGTCTTGGGCCCGGCCCTCTACGCGCTGAATCTGAGCGGGCCGGTCATCCGCAAGATGGTCGTCGGCCATGTCTACAGCGATCGGGCCTGGTTGACGCCGGAGCGCATGGCGGCGAAGCGCGCCGTCACGAGCGCGGCGGGCGCCGTGGCCAGCCGCGACGCCTTTCTCGCTCTGGCGGAGAAGGCCGCGGTCCCAACGCTTGTCGTCTACGGCGCCGAGACCCCGCCGAAGTCCCGCGCCGAAATGGAGGCGCTGGCGGCGCGGCCCGGGATCGAATCGGTGCGGCTCCCGCAGGGCAAGCTCAGCCTGCACGAGGAGTTTCCGGATGCTGTCGCGGAGGCCATTGCGCGTTTCGCTCCGGGCTGACGAAGTGCTGCCCGGGCCGTCGCCGGCCCGCTCGTTCATCGCGTCTTAACGCTGGGCCGATACCCCTTGGAGCCTGTCTTCTACGCCAGCCTCCGCGGTTTCTCATGCGTCATTCCGGCCTTCACTCCCCCGCGCAAGAGATTGCCGCCGAAGCCTTTTCCGACGATTCGCCCGAGCTGCCCGCCGGGTCGGGCGGCCCGGTCTATGTCCGCTCGCGCGCCAACCCGCTCGCCCTGGTGAAGCCGGGTCAGGTTCCGGCCGCGCCGCCCCCGCCGGAGCCGCCGCAGGTTCGGTTCTGGCGCACGCCGGATCGTCTGATCGGCAGCGTCTGGGCGCGCGGTGGCGCCGAAGCCCTCCTGCCCGAGGACGAAGCCGACGCCATGGCCGAACAGCCGGTCGTGGCGCTGCCGGATGATGTCGTGATCGACGCGGCCTTGGCCGACAAGGAGGAGCGCGCGCCGGCGACGCCCTTCGACCTGCTCTCCGACCACGCATTCTGGGAGGTCGTCGCTGCCGAGATGGCCGAGGAGGAGGCCGGCGGCCAGGCTGCGGCAGCGCCGCATTCCGAGACGGCGATAGCCTCTCCGCCGCCCCGTCCTGTGGAGCCGATGGTTGCGAAGCCCTCGGCCCGCAACACGGTCCAGCGGATCGCGCCGCAGCCGGCGGCGTCCGTCCGGGTCGTTGCGACTCGTCCCGTCGCGCCCGTCGTGATGGCGCCCGTCGCGATAGCCCAGCCTGCATCTCCGGCGCCGGCCCCGATCGCCGAGGCAGTCTCGGCCGGGCCGGCGCGCGGCGTCGTCGTGACGCGCCGGGCGCGGGCCGAGATGGCGGTGCCGGAGCCCGTCGCCCGCCCGGTGGCTGCCCCGGTGGCTGCGCCGGTGTCGGAGCGTGCGGAGGTCCGCATCGCGCCGCCGGCGCCCTTCGAGCTGCCCGATATCGCCATTCTCGGCGAGCCGCCGGCTGTCGAGACCGCAATCCCGACCGAGGTCCTGCAGCAGAACGCCGGCTTCCTCGAAGGCGTTCTGGAAGATTTCAACGTCCGGGGCGAGATCGTGCAGGCCTGCCCCGGCCCTGTGGTGACGCTCTACGAACTCGAGCCCGCTCCAGGCACGAAGTCCTCGCGGGTGATTTCGCTGGCGGACGACATCGCCCGCTCGATGA
>LSIG01000125.1 GCA_001556125.1 Rhizobiales bacterium CCH10-E5
ACCGATCAAATCATCCCGACATAAACGCCTTGCCAAAGGGGGCGTCCACATATGAAACACGGCCGCGGTAACGCTGGGTTCACCGACTGCCGCTGCGCTCGCAGCGGCACGGCGCGGCATGTTCCGCGCCGTCACCGTTTGCTTGGAGCACCGCCATGGCTCTCGATCCGTCCATGCCCATTCTGGTGGTCGACGATTACCAGACGATGGTCCGGATCATCCGCAACCTGTTGAAACAGCTTGGTTTCGAGAATGTCGACGATGCTGCCGACGGGCAGGCGGCGATCGCCAAGATGCGGGACAAGCGCTACGGCCTGGTGATCTCGGATTGGAACATGGAGCCGATGACGGGCTTCGAGCTGCTGCAGCGCGTGCGCGAGGAAGACGCGCTGGCCTCGACGCCTTTCATCATGGTGACGGCGGAATCGCGGACCGAGAACGTCATCGCCGCCAAAAAGGCCGGCGTGAACAACTACATCGTCAAGCCGTTCAACGCGCAGACGCTGCGCTCGAAGATCGAATCCGTCTGCACGGGCTGAACGGCCCGGCGGTCGCGTTCACCACACCAGATGCGGCAGCGCATAGGCAGGGCGGTGGCTCTGTCGGCCGAACCAGCCATGGCGCTCGTCCCAGGACGCCTCCATCAGATCCTGCGCGTGGATTCCGGCCAGCACCATGATGCCGGTGATGCCGAAGGCCTGCGCGCCGGCGATGTCGGTGCGGATCGCATCGCCGATGCCGCAGATCCGCTCGCGCGGAATCGACGCGCCGCGCAACCCCTCGGCCACGGCCAGCGCCGCCTCGTAGATCGGCGCATGCGGCTTACCGGCATAGATCGCCCGCCCGCCCATCTCCTCATAGGCGAGCGCAACCGAGCCGGCGCAGGGCACGATCCGGCCACCGCGCTCCACCACGAGATCGGGATTGGCGCAGATCATGTCGAGCCCGCGCGCGGCGAAGCCGGCGAGAAGGCCGGCATAGGTCTCGGCCGTATCGGTCTCGTCGTCGAGCAAGCCGGTGCAAAGCACGTAGCTGGCCTCCTCCGGCGCGACCTCGGGCGCGTCGAGCCCCGCGACCAGCGGCTTGTCGCGCTCCGGCCCGAGCCGGAACATCGGCCGGCCCGCGCGAGCGGCAATCAGGCCGCGACAGACATCGCCAGAGGTGACGATGGCATCCCAGGCTGCACGGGGCACACCGAAGCCATCGAGCTGCTGCTCGATCACGGCCGCCGGGCGCGGCGCATTGGTGACAAGGACAACGCTGATCCCGCGTTCGCGCATCGCGACCAGCGCCGAGACGGCCTCGCCAAAGGCGGCAACGCCGTTATGGACCACGCCCCAGACGTCGCAGAGGCAGAGATCGAAACGGCCGGCGATCTCGGAGAAGCCCGACAGCGGCAGGGTCGGCGGGGTGGTGGATGACGGCACGGCGGGTGGCTCCCAGACTCGGTGCCGCCGGCTTTACAGGATCACGCCGCGCCTCGCATCTGCGAAAGGTCGCAGCGGTGCCGGTCAGGCCGTGGCGCGGCGCAGGACCGAGCGGAAGGATTGCCGCTCCGGCGGAGCCTCGCGAGTCGCCGCCGACTGGGCGGGATAGTCCACGACCTCGGCCAAGCGCTGCTCCGGTGCGGGAACCGGCGACGGGGAAGGCTCGGCAGCGGCGGGTGCGGGCTCGGCCGGCTCGGCGAAGACATCCGGCTTGACAGGACGCGGCGGCGAGAAGACCGGCCCCTGCCCCATCCCGACGCCCAGGTCGATCATGTCCGCGACCGTCGGGTCGTCGGCGACCTGGTCGGCGACCAGAACGATCGAGGCGCGCGCCAGCAGAGCAGAGAGATCGGCCGGCGCGATGTCGGCAGTCTCGCTGTCGACCTGCTCCATCAGAAGAGCGGCCGGCGCCTTGACGAAGCGGATGCCGCGATCGAACAGCGCGACCGGATCGAGCCTGAGATCGACCAACTCATCCAGCGCGAAGCGCACGCCATTGGCCGACATGGCGCCGAGCAGGCCGAGGCTTGTCGGGTCCAGGCCGCGGAACACGCGCTGCGGCATCTCGATGATCAGATGGCCGGTGTGCTCGCGATACTTCTCAAGGATGCGCGACAGCGTCGCCAGCGCCTTGGACGAACTCCAGGTCGCGCCGCTGAAATTGCAGGACACGAAGAGCTCGCCCGGCTTGGAGCCGAGATGACGGGCGATGGCGAGCGCCCGGGTCAGCACCAGCGCATCGAGCGTCGGGCCGAAGCCGCGCTCCTCGATCACCGGGATGAACTCGTGCGGGAGCAGCAGGGTGTGCTCGTCCAGCCGCAGGCGCACCAGCGCCTCGTAGCCCCGCGTGCGGCGCTGCGGCAATTGCACGATCGGCTGCAGATGAACCTCGACGCGCCCTTCGGACAACGCAGCGCCGATGACGGCGGCGCGCTCTGCGGCGGCCCGTTCCTCGGCCTGGCGCGCGGCTTCCGCCCGTTCGGCGGCTTGCGCCTTGAGACGCTCCTGCCGCGCGGCCTCCGGATCGACGACGACGAGCGGCGCGACCCTGGGAGCGGGCGGAGCGACGGCCGTCGACCGCTCATCCGCCGCCGGCGCAGCGGCGCGCGCCTGGACCGCGGCCAGCGCGGCGTCGTGATCGGCCAGAGTCGTGGCGACCTGATGGATCAGATCGCCCAGCAGGCCGACCTCGGCTGTCAGTTCGTTGATGGCGGCTCGCGCGGGTGCCGCGTCGACATCGCGCATCGGCATCTGCTCGACTCTCTTGGAGAGCGCATCGAGGCGGATCGCATTGGTCGCCAGCCGGACCTTGACCTCCCCGACAGCGGCGAGAACCTGCTCGCGCTGCGCCTGGGCGCGCCGTTCGGCCAGCCACATCGAGCCGAGGCCGCCCCCGCCCGCCAGCAACAGGCCGAGCGCGGCCCCCAGCGGAGTCGGCCAGAGCAGCGTCAGGACCGCGCCCGCCGACAGCCCGGTGACGGCGCTGGCGAGAGGATGCAGGGCGTTCGGTCGGAGAGGGGCCAAGGCAGCGATCGCGCGAGGGGTTGATCGGGAAGAAACGGCGAATCACACCACTGCGACAACACTAGCCGCAGAGCCGCGCGGAGGCGAGCTTTCGGCCGTTTTGGCTGTTGGGACTGCCGGTTTCGCCCAGCGAAGGGAGACGGCAGCGTCAGTGACGGACGACGCCGAGATCCGCGAGAAGTCGGTCGGTGATTTCCGCCCCGAAACCGCGCTTCATCAACCAGACGCGCGGCTCGCGATGAAAGGCGGGGAACTGTTCGCACAGCTCGGCGATGGCGCGGGCCCGCTCCTCGGCATCTCCGGTCTGCACGGCGTGGAGCGCGCGCCCCAGCAGGGCGAAGGGGTTTCCGCCACCGGCCAGGAACTCGCCATGTCCACGCGCCACCTGCCGGGCGCCGAGCAGATGCGCGCCCAGCAGAGCGTAGAAATCATAGGAAGCCGGGCGCCCTGCACTCAGCGCGATCGCCTTCTCGAGGAGGGGCAGCCCCTCGGCCGGTCGATTGAGCTGGATGTAGCGCGCGCCCAGCATCGCCATGATGTCGGGGTCGTAGGGGTTGCGTCCCATTGCGGCGCGCCCGGCCGCCAGCCCTTCGTTGATGGCGCCGCGCTTGAACAGCGTCGACATCAGCGCCTGATGGGCGCGGGCGCTGGAGGGAGCCAGCCGCACCGCCGTCAGCGCCGCGGCATGGGCACGCTCCAGCGCATCCGGCAACTGGTTGAAGCCAAAGCTTTGCTCGAACACCGACAGCAGCGATAGCTGGATCCAGGCGGGGTAGAAGGTGGGGTCACGCCGGACGAGGTCCTGGAGACAGTTGCGCGCCGCCAGATGCGCCGCTGCGGTCATCGTCCGCCGCACATCGATCGCCTCATAGATGCAGCTCATCGGACCGGCAGTCCGATTCTGACGAATGTCGGCATGGATGATCCCGAACGGCTCGGCCAGCCGCGTCGCCAGGCGCCGCGCATTTTCGGGAAGGTCCTCGTCATTCGCCCTGAGCACGCGTGTCGACGAAGCGGACCAGATGATGCGCCCGTCCGGCACCGCCCTCAGTCGGCCGAAGCCTTCCGTGCCCGTGGCAACGCTCTGAGCCGACATCTCCAGCACATAGTCGGCCTCCCGTGGCAGCGGCTGCCCCTGGGCCGGCACCTTGATGGTCAGCAGGTCGTCGAAACGGGAGAGCGCATCGACCAGAAAATTCGTAAAGCGGCGGGAGGCTGCAGCGAGTTCGGCATCAGCGAAATCCGGCACCGAGACGACCAGGACGGTCGTCTCGAGCGGCGCCGCTGCGGGTTTGTCGAGCCTGGCAAGCGGCATCTCCCGATCCATGCTCGCCAGCGCCGTGCCGGGCGCATCGACCGAGGCCACCCGATCGGCCGTGCGCGGGCCCAGCAGGCCACCATACCAGGCGACGAGCGAGAGCAGCGCCGCTGCAAGCGCGAGACCAGCCGCCAGCGGCCAGCGCTTCGCCAGACCTCGTTCGAGGGGCCTCTCCGTGATCGGCGCCACCGTCGGGGGCTCGTCGCCCCGATCATCCGTTGCGCTTTCGCTGCGATGCGCCTGCCCTGCGTCGGTCTGCGCCGGCTCGACGCGCTCGAAGGCCGGGACATAGGCGCCGACGGGAATGGTGATTCGCACCGGATCCGCGGCGCCCTCGCCGGCATAGTACTGCGCCAGCGCCCGACGCAGGCGGCCGGCCTCGACGCGCACGATGGGGTCAGATTGCGGGTCGAAATCCGGCGAGCGGCCGAAGGCCTCGACTGCGATGGTGTAACCCTTCAGCTCGCCGCCGCGGCCTGCCACGGTACGATCGACGATGAAGGCGAGGAAGGCCGAGAGCTGCGGCGCCGCGCGGAAGGCATCCGACGCGAGGATGCGCGCGAGCCCGGCGCGGATATCCACGTCTGACTCGTGATCGAGCGTTTCCGAGCCTGCGCCTGATACGTCCATGGGGGTCCGGTTCAGTTTACGCCCCTCACTCGGAGTACAGCAAAAGCGACGCTTGGTCATCCCATCGCGCGACACGCCCCTGTCGCACGGCGCTGCAGGGATGCCCTGTCCCGCATGCGATTTACAGCCCGGATCGTGCTGTTAGGTTGAGTGATTGTTAATCACAGGATCCGCCCGATGACCGCAGCCTCTTCCCTGATCGCGAACCCCAACGATCTCGAGGCCTTCTGGATGCCGTTTACGGCAAACCGGGCCTTCAAGCAGCGGCCGCGCATGATCTCCCGGGCGGAGGGCATGTATTATTACACCCCCGAGGGCAAGCCGGTGATGGACGGCACGGCGGGCCTGTGGTGCTGCAATGCCGGGCACAAGCGCCGGCCGATCATCGAGGCGATCCAGGCCCAGGCGGAGGAACTGGATTTCGCCCCGAATTTCCAGTTCGGCCATCCCAAGGTCTTCGCGGCGGCCGCGCGCATCGCGGCGCTGGCGCCGGGCGATCTCGACCATGTCTTCTTCGCCGGCTCGGGCTCGGAAGCCGCCGACACGGCGCTGAAGATCGCGATCGCCTACTGGAACGTCACCGGCAAGGGCTCCAAGACCCGCCTGATCGGGCGCGAGCGCGGCTATCACGGCGTCGGATTCGGCGGCATCTCGGTCGGCGGCATCGTCTCCAACCGCAAGTTCTTCGGCTCGCTGCTGGCGGGCGCCGACCACCTGCCCGCGACCTATGATCGCGAGAAGCAGCGCTTCACCAAGGGCGAGCCGGAGTATGGCGCGCATTTCGCCGACGAGCTCGAGCGGATCGTCACCCTGCACGACGCCTCGACCATCGCCGCCGTGATGGTCGAGCCGATGGCGGGCTCGACCGGCGTGCTGCCGCCGCCCAAGGGCTATCTCCAGCGCCTGCGCGAGATCTGCACGAATCACGGCATCCTGCTGATCTTCGACGAGGTCATCTCCGGCTTTGGCCGGCTGGGCTTCGCCTTCGCGGCCGAGCGCTACGGCGTCGTCCCCGACATGATCACCTTCGCCAAGGGCGTGACTTCGGGCACCGTGCCGATGGGCGGCGTGATCGTGCGCAAGCCGATCTTCGACGCCTTCATGAACGGCCCGGAGAACGCGATCGAGCTGTTCCACGGCTACACCTATTCCGGCCACCCGCTGGCGGCGGCGGCTTCGCTGGCGACGCTCGACATCTATCGCGACGAGGGCCTGTTCGAGCGGGCGAAGATGCTGGAGCCGCTCTGGGCCGATGCGATCATGGAGCTGAAGGAAGAACCCAACGTGCTCGACATCCGCACGCTCGGGCTCGTCGCCGGCATCGACCTCGCCTCGCGGCCGGAGGGTGTCGGCAAGCGCGCCTATGCCGCGATGGAGCACGCCTTCCACGAGGAAGGCCTGATGATCCGCGTCACCGGCGACACCATCGCCCTGACCCCGCCACTGATCGTGACCGAAGACCAGATCGGCGAGATCGTCGAGAAGACGAGGCGCGTGATCCGAGCGGTCGCCAACTGAACCAAAGGGCCTCGCCCCTTTCCGGCGGCGAGGCCCTTGCAGTCAATAGTGATAGCGGCACTGCGCGATTTCGAGCCGGCCCTCGATGACGCGATAGACCAGACGGTGCTCGTCGGTGATGCGGCGAGACCACCAGCCAGCCTTATCGTGCCTCAACGGCTCCGGCTTGCCCCGGCCGGCGAAAGGCGTGCGGATGCATTCTTCAATGAGTTGCAGCACCTTCAACGCCGATTTCGGCTCATGGGCCGCTAGTGCGACCAATTCGCCCATCGCTCGGCGCGAGATGACGACATTCATTCCGCAGCATCGGGGCGCTTGGACGTGGCCTGTTCGACAAAGGCCTCAAGCTCGCCAACCGAGCCGAAGGTGATTCCTTCTCCGCGATCGAGTTCGGCGATCGACTCTTCAAGCGCTTTCGCATTCGCCGGGCTGGCGTGAAGATAGCGGGTCTCCTCATAGGAACCGAAATCCTCGAGCGAGAGCAAAACCGCCGCCTTGCCATTGGCGCGCATGACGATGACCGGGTCATGATCATCCGCCGCCTGATCCATGATCTTGGCGAGGTTGGCGCGCAGATGGGAGTAGGTCACGACCTTCATGAGCCACTTGTACCAGATGTGGGACAATGAGGATAGGAGGTCGGTCAGCCCCGCCCCAGTTTCCCATACCGTGCGATCACCCGGTCGCGCTTCAATCGCGACAGGCGCTGGAGCCAGAAGATGCCGTCGAGCTGGTCGATCTCGTGCTGGTGGCAGGTGGCGAGGAAGCCTTCGGCCTGCGCCTCATGGGCGGTGCCGTCGAGATCGCGCCAACCCACGCGGATTTTCGCGGGCCGCTCGACCTCTTCGGTAACGCCCGGCATCGAGACGCTGCCTTCGGTGGCGCGGCTCGTCTCCGGCGAGGCCCAGAGGATCTGCGGATTGGCGTAGGTCCGCACCTCGCCGGGCGTCAGCTCCAGCACGACGACCCGCAGTGGCACGCCTATATGAGGCGCGGTGATGCCGACGCCGGGCGCGGCGCGCATCGTCTCCAGCAGATCGGCGGCGAGCTGCCGCAGCTCGCTGTCGAAGCGCTCGACCGGCTCCGCGACCGCGCGCAGGCGCGGATCGGGGAAGCGGAGGATCGGCCGGATCGCCAAGGCCGCCTCAGGCGGCGGCTTTGGCCGCCGCTGCGCCGTAATAGCTCTCGCCGGTCTTGGCCATGCGCTTGAGCTGGCGGTTGGGCTTGAAGCGCTCGCCATGCTTCTTGGCCAGGCTCTCGCAGAGCTTCACGAAGGCGGCTGCGCCCATATTGTCGATGAAGGACAGCGTGCCGCCCGAATAGGGCGCGAAGCCGAAGCCGATGATCGAGCCGACATCGGCCTCGCGCGGATCGGTGACGACGCCTTCCTCATAGGTGCGGGCTGCCTCCAGCGCCTGCGTGACCAGAAGACGGTGCTGCAGCTCCTGCATGTCGACCTGCTCCGGCGACAACCGCTTGCCGACCAGATCGGCGAGGCCTGGCCAGAGGCGCTTGGGCCCGGCTTCCGGATAGTCATAGAAGCCCTTGCGGTTCTTCCGGCCGAGACGCCCGTGCTTCTCGACCATGTCGGAGAGCAGTTTCTCCTGAGCGGGATCGACGGCGCCCTCGCCGAGCTGGGCCTTCGTCGCCTTCAGCACCTTGAAGGCGAGATCGACCGCGACCTCGTCATTGAGCGAGAGCGGGCCGACCGGCATGCCGGCCTGCTTGCCGGCCGCCTCGATCATCGCGGGCGGCACGCCCTCCATCAGCATGAGATGGCCTTCGCGCAGATAATTGCCGACGCAGCGATTGGCGTAGAAGCCGCGCGTGTCGTTGACGACGATCGGCGTCTTCTTGATGGCGCGGACGAAGTCGAGCGCCATGGCGAGCGCCTTCTTGCCGGTCTTTTTGGCCATGATGACCTCGACCAGCAGCATTTTCTCGACCGGCGAGAAGAAATGGATGCCGATGAAGTTCTGCGGCCGCAGGGAGTGCGACGCGAGACCGGTAATGGGCAAAGTGGAGGTGTTGGAGCCGAAGATGGTCTTCGGCCCGACGGCGGCTTCGACCTTGGCGATGACCTCGGCCTTGACCTTGGGATCCTCGAAGACGGCCTCGACCACGAGGTCGCAGCCCTTGAGCGCTGTATAGTCTGCGGTCGCGGTGATGCGGGAGAGCAGCGCGTCGCGGTCGGCGGTCTTGGCGCGGCCCTTCATGATCTGGTCGGAGACCAGCTTGTGCGAATAGGCCTTGCCCTTGTCGGCTGCCTCCTGGTCGCGGTCGACCAGGACGACCTCGAGGCCGGCCTGGGCCGTGACATAGGCGATGCCGGCGCCCATGAAGCCGGCGCCGACGACGCCGACCTTCTTCAGCTTGCTCGGCGGCAGATCGGCCGGGCGGCGCGCGCCCTTGTTGAGCTCCTGCATCGAGACGAAGAGCGAGCGGATCATCGAGGCCGCCTCCTTCGTCCGCAGTATCTTGGCGAAGTAGCGGCTCTCGACCTTGAGGCCGAGATCGATCGGGAGCTGCAGGCCCTCATAGACCGCCGAGAGGATGGCCCGCGCCGCCGGGTAGTTGTCGTTGGTCTCGCGGCGATAGATCGCGTTGGCGGGCGGCCAGATCTGCATGCCGGCCGGCGAATAAACCTTGTTGGAGGGCAGCTTGAACTTCGGATCGTCCCAAGGCGCCTTCGCCTGCGGGTTGGCCTTGAGCCACTCCTTTGCGTTGGCCACGAGCTGATCGCGCGGGACGACAGCATGAACCAGGCCGGTGTTGCGGGCCGGCAGCGCCTTCACCTGCTCGCCCTTGAACATCATCTGCAGGGCGTCGCCGGTCTGCATCAGCCGGGCGACACGCTGGGTGCCGCCGGCGCCGGGGAAGAGCCCGACCTTGATCTCCGGCAGGCCGACGCGGGTCGAGGCATCGTCGGAGACGACGCGATACTGGCAGGCGAGCGCGAGTTCGAAGGCGCCGCCGAGGCAGACGCCGTGAATCGCGGCGGCGAAGGGTTTCCCGCAGGTCTCGAGCTTGCGGTAGAGCAGCGAGAGCTTGCGGCTCTCGTCGAAGAAGGACTGCATCGCGACGGGCTCGCCCTTCTCCTTGGCGAGACGGATGTAGAGGTCGCGCAGGCCCTGCAGCATGGTCAGGTCGGCGCCGCCGGAGAAGGCCTCCTTGCCGGAGGTGATGACGCAGCCCTTGATCGCTTCGTCGCCGGCAACCGCGTCGATAATCTGGTCGATCTCGGCCATCAGCTCGGGCGTGATGACGTTCATCGAGCGGCCGGGCATGTCCCAGGTCGCGGTCGCGATGCCGTCGGAATCGGTCTCGAAGCGGAAATTTGTGAGGTTCATGGCGGCTCTCCTCAAACCCGTTCGATAATGGTGGCGACGCCCATGCCGGCGGCGACGCAGAGCGTCACCAGGGCGGTGTTCTTGTCGGTGCGCTCCAGCTCGTCGAGCACGGTGCCGAGGATCATCGCTCCCGTCGCGCCGAGGGGATGGCCCATGGCGATCGCGCCGCCATTCACGTTCAGGATGGCGTCGTCGATGTCGAAGGCCTGCTGGAAGCGCAGCACGACCGAGGAGAAGGCCTCGTTCAGCTCGAAGAGATCGATGTCTTTCGTCGTCATGCCGGCCTTGCGCAGCACGAGCTCGGTGACGTCGACCGGGCCGGTCAGCATCAACGCGAGGTCCGAGCCGATGGTGGCGAAGGCGCGGATGCGAGCGCGGGGCTTTAGGCCCGCAGCCTTGCCGCCCTTCTTCGAGCCGACGAGCACGGCGGCCGCGCCATCGACGATGCCCGAGGAGTTGCCGGCATGGTGGACGTGGTTGACGAACTCGACATCCGGGTGTGCCGCGGTCGCGACCGCGTCGAAGCCGCCCATCTCGCCCATCTGGACGAAGGAGGGCTTGAGCGCGGCGAGCGCCTGCATGTCGGTGCCCGGGCGGATCGTCTCGTCGCGGGCGAGGATGGTCAGGCCGTTGACGTCGGTAACCGGGATCACCGAATTCGCGAAGCGCCCGGCCTCCCAGGCGGCGTGAGCGCGCTTGTGCGAGCGCACGGCATAGGCGTCGACATCGTCACGCGAGAAGCCGTATTTCGTCGCGATCAGATCGGCCGAGATGCCCTGCGGCATGAAGTAGGTGTCGATGGCGACGGAAGGATCGACCGCGATGCCGAAACCCGAGGCGCCCATGCCGACGCGGCTCATGCTCTCGACGCCGCCGCCGATCGCCAGCTCCTTCTGGCCCGACATCACCTGCGCCGCAGCGAGGTTCACCGCATCCAGCCCCGAGGCGCAGAAGCGGTTGATTTGGATGCCCGGCACCTCCTTGCCGTAGCCGGCCTTGAGCGCGACCGTGCGGGCGATGTCGGCGCCGGCCTCGCCGACGGGATCGACGCAGCCGAAGACGACGTCCTCGACGAGCTTCGTGTCGAGCTCGTTGCGATCCCGGAGCGCGCGCAGCGTCGTGGTGCCGAGCTCGATCGCGGTGACCTCGTGCAGCGAGCCGTCGGCCTTGCCCTTACCGCGCGGCGTGCGGACATGGTCGTAGATGAATGCGTCTGCCATCAGGGGCCTCCCGGGCTGGCCGCTGCGAGGCGGCTCATTTTCGTGCCGGACGTCATGGTCGGGCTTGACCCGACCATCTCGTCATCCAGCGGCGTGTGCAAGGTCTGCGAGAAATGGTCGGGCCAAGCCCGACCATGACGCGCGATGCTCAGAACTGCTCGGCGCTCAGCGCCATCGTCGCATCGGCGCCGCTGGTGATCCGCGCCAGATGCGCCGCCGTCTCCGGCAGGCTGCGCTCCATGAAGAAGCGGGCTGTGACGAGCTTGGTGTTCATGCGCTCGGTCGCGCCATTGGCGCCGGCCTTGAGCTTGTCCTGCGCGACCTTGGCCATCTTGGCCCACATGTAGCCGAGGGAGACGAGGCCGAGCAGGTGCATGTAGTCGGTCGCGCCGGCGCCGGCATTGTCCGGCTTGGCGAGCGCGTTGTTCATGAACCACATCGTCGCCTGCTGGAGATGGCCGAGCGAGGCGGCCAGCGGCGCCAGCAGGGGCTTCAGCGCCTCGTCCTCGCCGTTCTCCTTCAGGAAGCCGCCGACCTCGTTGAAGAAGGCCATGATGGCGCGGCCGCCGTCGCGGCCGAGCTTGCGGCCGACGAGGTCCATCGCCTGCACGCCATTGGCGCCCTCGTAGATCATGGCGATGCGAGCATCGCGGACGAACTGCTCCATGCCCCATTCGGCGATGTAGCCATGGCCGCCGAACATCTGCTGGGCCTTCACCGTGTTGTCGAAGCCGACATCGGTGAGCACGCCCTTCAGCACCGGGGTCATCAGGCCGAGCTGGTCGTCGGCGGCCTGCCGCTCGGCGGCGTCGCCCGAACGGTGGGCGATGTCCGATTTCAGCGCGTTCCAGAGCACGAAGGCGCGCGCCGCCTCGTTGAAGGCCTTGATCGACATCAGAGTGCGGCGCACGTCGGGATGGACGATGATCGGGTCGGCGGCCTTGTCGGGGCTTTTGGCGCCGGTCAGCGAGCGGCCCTGGATGCGGTCCTTCGCATAGGCCACCGCGTTCTGATAGGCGACCTCGGACTGGGCCAGGCCCTGGATCGCGACGCCGAGGCGGGCCTCGTTCATCATCACGAACATGGCGTTGAGGCCCTTGTTCTCGGCCCCGACGAGCCAGCCCTTCGCCCCGTCATAGTTCATGACGCAGGTGGCGTTGCCGTGGATGCCCATCTTGTGCTCGATCGAGCCGCAGGACACGCCATTGTTGGCACCGACCGAGCCGTCCGGGCCGATCTGGTTGCGCGGCACCACGAAGAGCGAGATGCCCTTGGTGCCGGCGGGCGCACCCTCGATGCGGGCGAGCACGAGGTGGATGATGTTCTCGGTGATGTCCTGCTCGCCGGCCGAGATGAAGATCTTGGTGCCGGTGATGGCGTAGGAGCCGTCGCCGTTGGGCACCGCCTTGGTCTTGATCAGGCCGAGATCGGTGCCGCAATGCGGCTCGGTCAGGTTCATCGTGCCCGACCACACGCCCTCGATCATCTTCGGCAGATAGGTGCGCTTCTGCTCATCCGAGCCGTGGACGTTGAGCGCCGCGATCGCGCCCATGGTCAGGCCGGGATACATGGCGAAGGCCATATTCGCCGAAGAGGCGAACTCGTTCATGACGGCGCCCAGCGTGTAGGGCAGGCCCTGGCCGCCATACTCCGGATCCATGGCGAGGCCGATCCAGCCGCCCTGGGCATAGGCCTCGTGAGCGGCCTTGAAGCCCTTCGGCGTGGTGACGCGGCCGTCGGTGTGGCGGGTGCAGCCCTCCTGGTCGCCGGAATGGTTCAGCGGCTGGAGCACCTCCTCGCAGAGCTTGGCGCCCTCGCCGAGGACCGCCTCGACGACGTCGGGCGTCGCATCGGCGAAGCCCGGCAGGTTGTTGTAGCGCTCGATGGCGAAGACGTCGTTCAGCAGAAACAGGGTGTCTTCGACGGGTGCCTTGTAGACCGGCATGGCGTTCCTCCCTCGCGTCGGCCGGGCGTCTGCGACAGCGACGCTCCGTGATAGTTCACATCTAAACTATCTAGCCACGCTTGGCAAGGAAGCTCGCGCGTTCGTGCTCGCAGGACAAAGGCGGGAGGCCCGGAAAGACGAACGCCCCGGCCGCTGGCCGGGGCGTCGATGACGGGTATCGATGTTCACAACATCCGGCGGGCGGAGCCGACCGGCGTCGCAAGGCCCAGGGCGGAGCTCAAGCCTTGGCGAAGCGGGCAGCGGACGCTTCCAGCTCGGCGATGGCGTCGTCGATCTCGGATCGCTGAGTCCGCAGCAGCTCGAGCTGCTCGAGGACCTGCTCGCGGCTGAGCTGGAGGCCGCCGACGGAGGCGGCGCCACCCTCGGCGCCCTTCTTGTCCTCATTGGCCAGCATGGCGCGGATCTCGACCAGCGTGAAACCGAGCTGCTTGCCCTTCAGGATCAGGGCGAGGCGGGCGCGATCGCGGCTGGAATAGATGCGCGTCATGCCCGAGCGGGCCGGCGCGATCAGACCGCGTGATTCGTAGAAGCGCAGCGTGCGCAGCGTTACGCCGAAATCGCGGGCGAGATCGCTGATGGTGAAGCCGCCGGAAGCATCGGCGTCGTTCTGAGCGGGATCGGCACGGCCGTTATCGATCGAGGCGGCCGCCAGAGCGGAGCTTTGGCGAGACATCGGGTTCAATCCTTGAATGCGGAAAATAGGTCGCCATGAGAATCAGGCGATCTTGGGATGGCCCCTTCTACGACAAACCCTCTCCTAGCGTCAGGTAATGTGACCCTTACCTGAGGTAAGTTACCGTTAGCCGAAGCCCGGGGCCGGCTTGCGTCCCCTGCCGTTCGGGAAAAATTAACCCTTGGGGTCGGAATCTTAACCCGCTGTTTACCACGTCGACCAAAAGCTCGCGCTTGCAGATCGGCGTCCTGCCTGTGGCAACCTATTCTTCAGGTGTCGACGATCCGCAGGAAGCCGCGGCGTTCAGGGGCCTGCGTCTTCCGGTCTGGTTCGGAAGCCCCGAAGGCGAGCGTCAACATGGCCACCAGCCTGCCCTGGAGCGTCAAGGGCGTCGATCCCCGCACGCGCGATGCCGCCAAGGCCGCCGCTCGGCGCGCCGGAATGACGCTGGGCGAATGGCTGGACCACAAGCTGCGCGAGGAAGCCGCACCCGAGCCGGCCCCGCCACCGGAGCAGCTCGACATCGCCGCCCTCTCCGAACGCCTGGCGCGGCTCTCCCAGGGCCAGATGGATACCGCGCCGCAACCGGCCGCCCCGATCTCCCGAGACGACCCGTCCCGTCGGGACATCGACACGGTCCTCGCCCAGGCGGCGCAGATCGAAAAGCTGACCCGCGAATCGAGCGCCAAGACCGCCGGCGCTCTGGATTCGATCGCCCGTTGGATCGAGACCGCCGAGCAGCGGATGAGCTCGGGCGAGCGCGCTGCCGCCGAGCGTCAGGACCGCGCGACCAGCGTCATCGCCGATGCGATCAAGACCATGGGCGAGCGCCTCGCCGAGATCGAGCGCCGCACGAGCGAGGCCGCGCGTGCGCCGGCCCGCAGCGAAGCGGCCCCGCGTCTGGCCTTCAGCCGTGACGGCCTCGCCGCCGCCGTCACTGACATCCGCACCCGCCAGCGCGTGCTGGACGAGGAAGACGGCTCCGCTCTTCGCGCCCCCTCCGCCGCAGCGGAAAGCCGCATCTCCGCCCTGCGGCAGGATCTCCGCGACCTCAGCGCCCGCATCGCGCCGGCGGCAGCCCGCACGGAACGCCCGTTGGCACCGGTCCGCCCGGCCCCGCCCGCCCGCGACCCACAGATCGACCAGATCGAAGGCCGGATCGCGGAGCTCGGCGCCAAGCTCGACCGGCTCGACACGCGCGACCGGCTCGAGCCCATCCTGAAGCCGCTGGCGCGGATCGAATCCGAGGTCGCGCGACTGGCGCATGACCGTTCCGGCGAGAGCTTCCAGCGCTTCGAGCTCGAGATCGCCCATCTCGCCGCCAAGGTCGATGCGCTGACGGCGCGCGGCGGCGACCGCACGATGCTGGTGCCGCTCCAGCGCGACATCGCCGAGCTGCGCGACATCCTGGCCAGCAGCGGCAGCGAGGCGCGGCTGGGCGAGCTGTCGCAGCAGGTCGGAGCGCTTTCGCTCGAAATCGGCCGGATGCGCGACAGCCGACCGGACGGTCGCGAGTTGCACGGCCTGACAGCGGCCATCGACGACATCCGCGACGCCATTCTCTCCGACCGCAGCCAGTCCCGTCTTCAGGATCTCGAGCCTCTGGCGGCGCTATCCCGGCAGATCGAGACGCTGGCCGGAAAGCTCGACACGCGCTCCGACCGCCAGATCGAGGACCGGATCGACGCGCTGCAGGCCCGGATCGAGCAGCTGGCCGAGAAGGGCCCCACTGCTGTCACGCGCCAGATCGAGGCGCTGGCCGGGCGCATCGAAAATCTCGCAGCCTCCAGCAGCCTCGCGCATCTCGTCAGTGACGGCCAGCCGGTCCAGGTCACCCAGGTCGATCTGCGCCCGGTCGAGGAGATGCTGCGCAATCTCGCCGAGAAGATCGACGAGGCCGGCCGTCCCGGCGCCGACACCGGCGCTTTCGATGCGCTGGAGCGCCAGATCTCCGGCCTCGCACAGCGCCTCGACGCCGCTGCAGCGACGCGTTCGGCTGAGACCGGCATGGAGCGCACCCTGCAGGATCTCGTGCTGCATCTTCGCTCGCTGCGCGAGGAAACCACGGAAGCCGCCGAGCGCGCCGCCCGCGCTGCGATGTCGGACCATCTCGGCAAGGCGCCGCAGTCGAGCGGCCTTTCGGAGCTGAGCACGCTGCTCTCGGGCCTACACGCGACGCAGGCCTCGACCGGCCGCGAGACGCAGGACGCCATCGGCGCGGTCCACCAGACGCTCGAGACCATCATCTCCCGGCTCTCCAGCCTCGAGGCGGAGCTGGTCGCGGACCGGCAGGCCGCCGCGGCCGCCCCCGCGCAAGCGCCGATGCCGCCGCGCGTGGCCGCGGCCGGGCGCGCCGCCGCCAAGCCCCCGGTCGCACCCGCCGGCATCAGCCTGGCAATGGAGGACCGCATCGCGGCGCCCGAGCGCGCCCCCGCCGCCAAGGCCGAATCGGCCGCCGCCGCGACGACACAGCTCAATGCGGCGCTGGACGTGCCGCTCGAGCCCGGCTCCGGACGGCCGCGGGCCGAGGCGCCGGCCGGCGCGACTGCCGACGCACAGTCGATTCGCCAGAACCTGATCGCGGCCGCACGTCGCTCCGCCAAGGCCGCAACGGAGGCCGCCGCCAGCGCGCCGGCGGCTGCTCCGGAGACGGCGAAGGGCGGCAACCGCATCAAGGAGATGCTGGAGAAGCGCAAGCGCCCGCTCCTGCTCGGTCTCGCCGCGCTGGTGCTGGCGCTCGGTACCGCGCATCTCGTCAGCGGCGCGCTGAAGGGTCCGCGCACCGCCGCAACCGGTGAAGCCGTCCAGAGCCCGATCGCGCCGCGCGAGGAGGCCCCGGCCCTGCCTCCGCCGGCAAAGGACCAGTCTTCCGCGCTGCAGCCCGGCACCGCCGCGCCGCAGGCGAGCACGCTGGCTGCGATCCCCGCCGGCGCTCCCGCCGGCGCCGAGGTCACCGGTTCGACCACGCAGCCCCCGGCTCCGCCGCTGGCGGCCCCCGTCGCCGCTCCGCCGGCGGTGAACGCCGAGGCGGTGCAGCCCGTGACCGGCCTGGGCGAGTTGCCCCCCGGACTGGGCGGGCCGGGGCTGCGCAAGGCAGCGCTCGATGGCGACGCCCGCGCCGTCTACGAACTCGCCAGCCGCGCCGCCGACGGCCCGGCCGCCACGCGCGATCCGAAGCTCGCCATGCGACTGTTCGAGCGTGCTGCGGTGGCCGGTCTCGCCCCGGCGCAGTTCCGCCTCGGCAACATGTTCGAGAAGGGCATCGGCACAGCGCGCGACCTGTCGCTGGCCCGCGTCTGGTACACGCGCGCCGCCGAGCGCGGCAACGCCAAGGCGATGCACAATCTTGCCGTGCTCCATGCCGAGGGCGTCTCGGGCAAGCCGGATTATGCCTCGGCCACGGACTGGTTCCGCCGCGCGGCCGAGCACGGCGTGCGCGACAGCCAGTACAACCTTGCCGTCCTGCTCGGCCGCGGGCTCGGCGCGCCGACCGACCTCGCCCAGTCCTATCTCTGGTTCGCGGTCGCGGCCAGCCAGGGCGACGACGACGCGACGCGCAAGCGCGACGAGGTCGCCCAGCGCCTGAGCCCGACCGATCTCGCCGCCGCCAAGGCCGAGGCCGCCGCCTGGAAGCCGCGCCAGGCCAGCGCCGCCGCCAACGAGGTGACGCCGCCCGCGCGCGGCTGGGAAGCCGCGCCGACCGCCACGGCGCCGAAGCCGGCCAAGCCCGCCCGCATCTGAGCTCGAGGCGAGCGGCCGGAGGAGCCCACAGGGCGGAACCGTCATGGTTTCGACGCGTTGGCGCGCCATCAGGACGAGGCCGGCTTTCGCCCGCGTCGTCCTCGCCGCATCGGAAACTCCCCTTAACCGGATCGGTGCAGAGTGAGTCCCGGCGGGCGGGGCCGCCAGCAGACGCCCGCGTCGCGTGAGGAGCCGAGGTGCAGATCTATCTCCCGATCGCCGAGCTGCCGATCAGCATCCTTACGGTGCTGGGGCTCAGCGGCGCGGTCGGCTTCGTCTCCGGGCTGTTCGGGGTCGGCGGCGGCTTCCTGCTCACACCGCTGCTGATCTTCCTCGACATCCCTCCCGCGGTCGCAGTCGCCACCGTCGCGGCCCAGGTCGCCGGCTCCTCGACGACCGGCGTGCTGACCTATTGGCGGCGGCGCGCTCTGGATCTGAAGCTCGGCAGCATCCTGGTCGCGGGCGGTATCCTCGGCACACTGCTCGGCGTGCTGTTCTTCAACTCGATGCGTCGCCTCGGCCAGCTCGAGCTGGTGATCACCCTGTCCTATGTGACGCTGTTCACGATCATTGGCGGGCTGATGCTCTATGACGCGCTGCGCGCCATGTTGCGCGTCCGCGCCGGCAAGCCGGCGCGGCTGAAGCGACGGGCCGGCACCCATCCCTGGTGGATGGGGCTGCCACTGCGGATGCGCTTTCCGGATTCGCAGCTCTATTGCAGCGTCATCCCGATCGCGACGCTCGCCATCGTGATCGGCTTCATCGGCGCGGTCCTGGGCGTCGGCGGCGGCTTCATTCTCGTCCCGGCCCTGATCTATTTCTTCCGCATCCCCACCGCCATCGTGGTCGGGACATCGCTTTTCCAGATCCTGGTCACGATGACCGGCGCAACGCTGTTGCACGCGCTGACCAACCAGTCGGTCGACATCGTGCTGGCGATCCTGCTGCTGCTCGGCGGCGTGATCGGCGCACAGTTCGGCGGGCGGGCCGCGCGCAACCTCAACGTCGAATCCTTCCGTCTGCTGCTCGCCTTGCTGATCCTCTCGGTCGGGCTGCGCTTCGCGATCGAACTCTTCATCCCGCCGAGCGAGCCGTTTTCCGTCGTGATCTCGGAGGGGACGCGATGAGAGCGCTGGCGCGCCTCGCGGCGATCCTGGCCTTGCTTGCGGGCGGCCTAGGCGCGGCGCGCGCGGAGTCGCTGATCGCGGCAATGTCGAGCCACCAGATCCTGATCACCTCGAACTACACCGGCAGCCAGCTCACCGTGTTCGGCGTGGTCGAGCGCGATGGCCGCACCGTGGCGCGTGGCGATCCCTACGACATCGTCGTCACAGCGCGGGGGCCGCGGCGGATGCTGCTGGTGCGCGAGAAGGAGCGGCTCGGGCCGATCTGGATCAACCGCACGCAGCGGCGCTTCCCCGACAGCTCGCTGTTCCTGACGGTCGCCAGCAACCGGCCGCTGAGCGAGATCATGAGCCCGGAGACGGCGCGGCGCGAGCGTGTGGGGCTCGAAAACGCCCACCGGACGCGCGACGCCGCGCTCGACCTCGACACGACCACCGCCCGTTTCTCAGACGGGCTCCTGCGCATCCTGTCCGACAAAGGGCTCTACTCGGCGGCTGAGCGGGGCGTGACCTTTCTCTCCAGCACGGTGTTCAGCGCGCCGATCGAGGTGCCGGCGACGGCGCCCACCGGGTCCTACGAGATCGAGATCGTGCTTTATGCGGGGGGCGTTCCCCTCGCCCGCCAGACCACCAATTTCGAGGTGGTGAAGAGCGGCATGGAGCAGCGCCTGGCTGCGGGCGCGCATGAACTGCCGCTGGTCTACGGGCTCGTCACCGTGCTGATGGCGCTGCTGCTGGGCTGGCTCGCCAGCGTCGTCTTCCGGCGGGACTGAGAGCGCCTCAGCCGATCAGCAGCGCATAGGCGAGGAAGGGCACGATGGTTCCCTCCTCGATCCGCGTCATGTCCTCGGCGAGTTCGACCAAGCCGTTGGTGCGGGTGAGCGAGGTCAGCACGCCGGCTCCGTCCTGCGGGTGCTTGCGGGCGACCTGCACGCCATCAGGGCCCGGCTCGAGCGAGACCCGGACATATTCGCGCCGCCCCTCCTTCTTGCGGTAGGCGAAGCCGAGCCGCACCGGCAAAGACAGGGGCGCGACAGGCGCCGTGCCGGCGAGCCGCGCGATCAGGACGCGGGCGACGAAGGCGAAGGTGACGAAAACCGCGACCGGGTTACCGGGCAGCCCGATGAACGGAACCGTGCCGATGCGCCCCAGCGCCACGGGCCGGCCAGGCTTGATGCCAATGCGCCAGAAGGCGAGCGCGCCGACCTGCTCCAGCGCCGCCTTGACGTGATCCTCCTCGCCGGTCGAAACGCCGCCCGAGGTCAGGACAAGGTCGCAAGAGGCTGCCGCCTCGGCCAGGCGCTGCGCGAGGCCCGCGCGCTCGTCGCGCAGGATGCCGAGATCGACGACCTCCGCGCCGGCGCGCGCCACCATCGCCCGAAGCAGGGCGCGGTTGGCATCGTAGATCGCGGCCGGGCCCAGCGGCTGTCCAGGTTCGGTGAGTTCGTCGCCGGTCGAGAAGATGGCGACGCGCGGCCTGCGGCGTACCACCACCTGCGTGACGCCCAGCGCCGAGAGAAGCGCGAGATCCTGAGGGCGCAAGCGCTGGCCCGCCGCGGCGGCCAAGGCGCCGCGGGCAATGTCCTCTCCGGCCGGTCGGGCATTGGCGCCCGGAGCGAGTCCCGCCGGGAGGAGCACCGCCCCGTCCTCGAGCGTGACATCCTCCTGCATGAAGACGGTGTCGGCGCCCGGGGGCATCGGCGCGCCGGTGAAGACACGGATGGCGCGGCCCCGCGCAGCGAAACCGGCCGCGTCGGCGCCCGCCGCGACGCGGCCGCCGAGGGGCAGGCGCGTCGTCCCGGACGAAGCCAGATCGCCGGAGTGGACGGCATAGCCGTCGACGGCCGAGTTCGCGAAAGGCGGCAGATCGAGGGGAGCGAGAACGGTGTCCGCCAGCACGCGACCATCGGCCGCCGCTAACGGGACGGTTTCCGTTCCGCCCACCGGGGCGACAAGCGCGGCGACGCGTTCGCCCGCCTGTTCCAGCGTCATCAGGGCGCCGAAGGCCTCGTCGTCGCGGCTGAGCTGGGCCATGGCGGCGTCACTTCCTTCCGCTGCAGCGCGCCAGCGCCTCGGCCAGCGGCAGGGCCTGTGCCAGCACGATCTCCGCCACGGCGGCGATGTCGTCGAGAGCGACGACCGGGCGTCCGGCGTCAGGAAAGGCGATGTCGCTGGCGACCGCGACGATGCTGTCGTCGCCCGGATGCAAGGGCGGCTTGCCGTTGGCGGCGCGGTGGATCTCGATCTTGGCATGGCGCTGGCGCTTGAAGCCCTCGACTACGACGAGGTCGACGGGCGACAGCCGCGCCAGCAGGTCCGGCAGTTCAGCCTCGGCCTCTCCGCGCAGCTCCCGCATCAGGGCCCAGCGCCGCTCGGAGGAAATCAGCACCTCGCGCGCGCCGGCCTCGCGATGGGCGTGGGAGTCCTTGCCCGGCGTATCGAGATCGAAGGCGTGGTGGGCGTGCTTCAGCGTCGAGACCGAGACGCCGCGGCGCCCGAGCTCCGGGATCAGCCGGGTCAGCAGGGTGGTCTTCCCCGCACCGCTCCATCCCGCCAGGCCGATCACACGCATCGAAAAGCTTCACCTCAAAACGAAACCGGGCGCCGAAGCGCCCGGTCGTCATCGGTCAGCCGACCCTGCGGGTCAAGCGGATCATTCGGCCGGCTGCAGCCGGTTGTCGGCACCGGCGCGGGCCTTCTGCATCTCTTCTTCCACCCAGAGCGAGTGATGCGCCTTGGCCCAGTTCAGGTCGACCTCGCCGGAGCCCATGGCGTCGAAGGCGCCCTCCATGCCGATCGAGCCGATATAAATGTGGCCCAGCATCAGCGCGATCATCAGCACCGAGACGATCCCGTGCACAACGTTCCAGAACTGGAGGTTGAGCACGCCGCCCGCCGAGAAGGGGAAGAGCAGGTAGAAGCCGGACACGGAGAGGGCCGCGCCACCCAGGACCACGCTCCAGAACACGACCTTCTGGCCGGCATTGAAGCGCCGCGCCTCGGGATGGCCCTTGCCGATGATGCCGCCGCCGGCCGCAAACCAGCGGATATCCATCGCGTTGGGGATGTTGTCCTTGATCCAGATGACGAACATCAGCGCGATGCCAAGCATGAAGGGCCATGCCAGGAAGTTGTGCGCCCATTTGGCGGCGATCGACAGGTTGGTGAAGCCCTGCGGCCCGATCAGGGGCAGAAGGACCAGCTTGCCGAAGGTGACGTTCAGGCCCGACAGGGCGAGAATGATGAAGCAGCCGGCGGTGAGCCAGTGGATGAAGCGCTCGAAGGCATTGAACCGCGTGATCGTCTGCCCCGCCGGCCCTGCCTCGGTGCGGATGCGCCCGCGGATCAGGAAGAACGCCGCCAGGACCAGCAGGGTGCCGAGCACCGCGATCACCGCCGTCCGCAGCATGGTGCCCTGGTGGAAGGCGCGCCAGTCACGGCCCGCGGGCCGCTCCAGCGTCGCGGCCTTCTGATCAGGGATGGAGATGCGGCCCTGGAGTTCGGCCTGGGGGTTGCCCTTGAGGGCATCGAGGAACTGCCGCTCGCGGACAGCGTCGGCCGTCGGATTGACCTGCTGGGCGCCGGCCGGAACGGCGAGAGCGACCGCGAAGGTCAGCATCAGGCCGGTCACCAGCAGGCGGATATGGGCGCCGAAACGCATGGCTCTGTTCCCTTGCTCCGGCCCTCGTCTCGAGAGGCCGATCTGTCTGAAAGGGGCGCCCCGGCGAAGGGACCGGCAGAGCCGGTGTTCCGTTCGGAGCGCCTGTCGCGGCCCCTCTTGGCGGGAGCCTCTCTCCGTCTCCAGACGGGACGTCAGATGGCGATGGTTTCCTTGTAGGCCGTCTGCCAGCCCCAGGCACCCGAGCCGTAACCGCGCTTCACCACCCGCTCCTTGTAGATCTGGGCGATGATCTCGCCGTCGCCGGCCAGCAGAGACTTGGTCGAGCACATTTCGGCGCAGAGCGGCAGCTTGCCCTCGGCGAGGCGGTTCGAGCCGTATTTCTGGAACTCGACCGGCGAGAGATCGGCCTCGGGGCCGCCGGAGCAGAAGGTGCACTTGTCCATCTTGCCGCGCGAACCGAAGTTGCCGACCTTCGGGTACTGTGGCGCGCCGAAGGGGCAGGCGTAGAAGCAGTAGCCGCAGCCGATGCAGAGGTCCTTGCTGTGCAGCACCACGGCGTCCGCCGTCGTGTAGAAGCAGTCGACCGGGCAGACCGCCGCGCAGGGCGCGTCGGTGCAGTGCATACAGGCCATCGAGACCGAGCGCTCGCCGGGCTTGCCGTCATTGATGGTGACGACGCGCCGACGGTTGATGCCCCAAGGCACCTCGTTCTCGTTCTTGCAGGCGGTGACGCAGGCGTTGCACTCGATGCAGCGATCCGCGTCGCAGAGGAATTTCATCCGGGCCATGGTTCAGTTCCCCCTTACGCCGCTGCGATCTGGCAGAGCGTGACCTTGCCTTCGTGCATCGCCGTCACCGGGTCGTAGCCATAGGTGGTGACGATGTTGACGGATTCGCCGAGCACGATCGGATCCGTGCCCTTCGGGTAGTTCCCGCGCTGGTCCTGCCCTTGGTAGAACCCGCCGAAGTGGAAGGGCATGAACGCGACGCCCTTGCCGACGCGCTCGGTGACCAGCGCCTTGACGCGGGCCTTCGAGTTGTTCTCCGGGCCCGACACCCAGACGAAGGCGCCGTCCTTGATGCCGCGCGCGGCCGCATCCGCCGGGTTGATCTCGACGAACATGTCCTGCTGCAGCTCGGCCAGCCACTTGTTCGAGCGGGTTTCCTCGCCGCCGCCCTCGTACTCGACCAGACGGCCGGAGGTGAGGACGATCGGGAAGGACTTCGCGATGCCCTTCTCGACCGCCGCCTTCTGGACGGAGGTGTGGAGGTTGGGGATGCGCAGCGTCCGCTCGTCCGGACGGGCCGGCCATTTCGCCACGAGGTCGACGCGGGGCGAGTAGATCGGCTCACGGTGAGTCGGCACCGGGTCAGGCAGGTTCCAGGCATTGGCCCGGGCCTTGCCGTTGCCGTAGGGCACGCAGCCATGCTTCAGCGCAACGCGCTGGATGCCGCCGGAGAGGTCGTTCGCCCAGCTCACCGCATCGATGTTGTTGCCACCGATCCAGGTGATGGTCTCGAGCTCCTTGGGCGTCAGATCGGCATCCCAGCCGAGCTTCTTGAGCACGCCCATGGTGAACTCGGGATAGCCGTCCTTGATCTCCGAGTTGAGGGAGTAGGAGCCGTTCTCCGCCAGCAGCGTGTCATTGACCTTGCTGCCGTCGGCGAGCGTGCGCTCGCGGGTGAGGCCGAAGCGGGGACGGAAGGTGCCGCCGCCGTTCCCCGCCTCGAGCGAGGTATTGTAGAGGATGTGGGTACCGGGATGCTTGAGCTCCGGCGTGCCCCAGCACGGCCAGGGCAGGCCGTAATAGTCGTTCTCGACGGGCGAGCCCTTGGCGCCGCGCAGGCTCACGAGATCGAACTTGTCCTGATGCTCCATGTGGAGCTTCAGGCGCTCCGGCGACTGGCCGGTGTAGCCGGTCGACCAGCCGCCGCGGTTGATCTCGCGCAGGATGGACTCAGGCGAGGGCTCGGGGCCGTACTTGCCCTGCACCATCTCGTAGTTCTTGTGCATCTGCTCGGCAAAGCCGAGCTTCTGCGCCAGCTTGTAGATGACGAAATAGTCGCTCGCGGCCTCGAAGATCGGTTCGACGACCTTTTCGCCCCACTGCACCGAACGGTTGGAGCAGGTGCGCGAGCCCGAGCATTCGAACTGCGTGCCGATCGGCAGCAGATAGGTGCCGTTCTTGCGCCCGCCGAGCGAGACGAAGTTCGTCGGGTGCGGGTCGGCGACCACGAGGAGTTCGAGCTTCTCGAGCCCCTTCACCGCGTCGGGCATGCGGGGAATCGTGTTGCCGCCATGGCCCATGATGAACATGGCCTTGAGGTTGTCCATCTGATCGACCTGCTCGGCCGGCAGATTGGCCGCATCGAACCAGCGGGTCGAGGTGTGGCCAGAGGTCTCCATATTGGCCTTGCGCGTCCGCGCCGGCCGGCCGCCCTTGGCCGGAACCTCGTCGAAGCGGGTGACGAAGTAGTCGTAGGGCACGTCCCAGACGCGCGCCCAGTGGCGCCAGGCGCCCTCGACCAGCCCGTAGTAGCAAGGCAGGTTCGAGATATCGAGGCCGAAGTCGGTCGCGCCCTGCACGTTGCAGTGGCCGCGGAAGATGTTGGCGCCATTACCCATGCCGCCAACGTTGCCGGTGGCGAGGAGCAGGTTGCAGATGGCGCGGACGTTGGCGGTGCCGACCGAGTGCTGGGTCACGCCCATGCACCAGATGAAGGTGGCGGGCTTGACCTTGGCAAAGGTTTCGGCGGCACGCTTCAGCTGCGCCTCGGGCACGCCGGTGATGTCCTCGACCGTCTTGGGGTCGTATTTCTCGACCTCCTTGCGGACATCATCCATGCCGTGCACGCGGGCGGCGAGGAATTCCTTATCTTCCCAGCCGTTCTTGAAGATGTGCCACATCATGCCCCAGATCACCGCGATATCGGTGCCCGAGCGGATGCGGATGTAGTCCGTCGCATGGGCCGCGGTGCGGGTCAGACGCGGATCGAAGACGATGACGTTGGCGCGGTTCTGCTCCTTGCCGACGAGGATGTGCTGCATCGAGACCGGATGCGCCTCGGCCGCGTTCGACCCCATGAACATGATCGTCTTGGAGTTGCGGATGTCGTTGTAGGAGTTCGTCATCGCGCCGTAGCCCCAGGTGTTGGCAACACCCGCGACCGTGGTGGAGTGACAGATGCGCGCCTGGTGGTCGACGTTGTTCGTGCCCCAGAAGGCGGCGAACTTACGGAACAGATAGGCGCCCTCGTTCGAGAACTTGGCCGAGCCGAGCAGATAGACGGAGTCGGCGCCGGACTTGGCCCGGATCTCCATCATCTTGTCGCCGATCTCATTGATCGCGACGTCCCAGGAGATGCGCTGCCACTGGCCGTTGACCAGCTTCATCGGATACTTGATGCGGCGGTCGCCATGGACCAGTTCGCGCACGGACGCGCCCTTGGCGCAGTGCGAGCCGCGGTTGATCGGGCTCTCCCAGGCCGGCTCCTGGTCGACCCAGACGCCGTTGGCGACCTCGGCCTTGACGGTGCAGCCCACCGAGCAGTGCGTGCAGATGTTCTTGACGACCTTGGTGCCGGTCGCCGGGCCGAGGCCGGCGGCCTCGGCCTTGCGGACGGACCCGATCTGAAGGGCGCCGGCGGCGGCGATGCCGCCCGCGACGAGACCCGAACGGCGCAGGAAGGCGCGGCGGTCCATGACGCCGGACGACAGGCCGGCGATCGCGGACTGGAGCCGGCCGCGCTGGACGTCGGCGGATTTACGCTTGATCAGCATGGTGCGGCGCCTCTCAGTAACGGTTGACGCGGTAGAAGTCCTTGACGTGCTCCGACTCGCGGTAGCGCGCCTTGGTCTCCTCCTTGCCCGGATCGACGGCCGCGGCCGGCGTCACCATCGCCGGCGTCGCCGCCAGCGTGGCACCCGCGCCCAGCGCCTTGAAGAAGCTGCGGCGATCGACGGCCGGTTTTCCGGTTTCTTTGCTGTTCGACATCGTCGTCTCCCACGCGTCGGGTTGAGCGTTTTGTGTGTTGCCGGTCATGCGGGCAGCCCCGCAGCCTGCGTTTCGATGGACAGGAACAGGCTGCCGAGCCGCCCCACCGCCTTGTAGAATTTCGCGGCCTTCGCGATCTCGAGATCGGCAAAGAAGCGCTCGCCCCAGGGCTGGATGTGCCGGGCGTAGAAGCGATCCGCGTCGATGCCGTCGGCGGCGACCTCGCCGCGCAGCAGCTTCGCCATGATGTCGAGCAGCACGGCGATGTGGTCTTCCGGCTCGCCGGCACGCGCATCGCGGGCAAGGCCGAGGGCACCCATGTCCTCGCGCACGAGCGCCAGCGGGCGCTCGTGCAGGAAGCCGGTCAGGTAATAGGACGCGTATGGGAGCAATTCTCCGCGGCCGACGCCGATGAAGAGTTCGAAGAACTCATCGCGCAGGCTTTCGGGCGTCGCCTCGTCGGCGGCTTCCGCCAAAGCGAGATGCGCCATGCCGAAGGGCGAGGCGTCGCCCTGCAGGCTGCGGAGGACCTCAAGCGTCTCGGTCGTCGGGGCCCGCCACAACAGAGCGCCGATCAGTTCGCACTCTTGCGCCCGCGCGGCATCGATCTCGTCGATCGGTTGCGTCAGCGTGATTTCGGAGTGGACTGGGGCTGTGGCCTCCGGCTGGGGATAGAGGTCGGGCCGCAGCTCGGTACGCGGAATGCCCGTCGTCGCCTCGACGGACAGCACACGGTCGGCCGGCACGCGCTTCCAGCTCGAAATCGCCGGCTGCGAAATGCCGAGACTGCGCGCCAGAGCCCGGACACCGCCGACGCTTCCGATAGCCTTTTCCAGTGCCGGGTCGCGCATTTGACTCAGGTCAATGTCCTTTGGGCAGGGCGGCTCAACAATCGGCCGCCCGAGCTGCCGTGATAACGACAGGTTATTGCCCAAAAATAAAACGATTCCAATCTCTTTTCAGATTGGAATTGCGCCACCTCCACGCTTGCGCACACGCACGGAAACCGGCTCGCGCGGGGCCTCTTGCTGCATTGCAGCATCGAGACCTGATGACGTCGAAGCGCGTTCCTGCCGCGGATTTGGGCGGTTTTCCGAGCTTGCCGTGAGGCGCAGCGGGGCAGGCTCCTCGTCCGCAGACTCGCCTTCCCGCACCGCAGCATCGGTGCTCTCCGACTTGTCCTTAGACGAAAGGGGATGCGACATCCCGTCGCCGGGTGCCTCTTCGGTGACCAGGGTGGCTGCCGTTGGGGCAGGCTGCTCACCGAAGATGCCGCGGACCAACTCGGCTATGTCGTCCGATTCCGTCAGCGGGCCATAACCCGGCGCCCCGCCAGGCGTGTTCCAGTCGAGCGCATAGTCGCGCGCGGGGTTCTCGAAGTTGGCGATCGCGGGGTCGTTTTCCCAGGCGCGCCGCATGGCGGCGAGCTTCCACGTCTCCGGCACGTTCTGCTTCAGCCAGGAGGCCAGGTCGAAGTCCTTGTCGATCAGATCAAGCGAGGGGGGCTCGATCATCTCGACCTCAGGCTCGGGCGCTTCGGTCGCGGCCGGCGCAGCGCTCTCGGTTGCCGAGGCGGCAGGGAGCGATGCCGGCTGCTCCTCAAGCTCGCCCGCGCGCTTGCGGCGCGACCAGCGGCTGAGGAAGCCCTCGTCTGACGGCGTGCGCGTGCTCATGGTGCGCCCCCGGGCCCGCTTTCGCGCCGACGCAGGCCCGGCTCGGGCCGGGGTGCCGACCCCTTGCGCGGGTCATGCTCGCTGCGCTTGCGCTTGATGAATTCGCGCTCGACATGGTGCGCCTCGAAGAAGGCGAGCACGGCCTCGGCGATGGCGAGCGGCATCGGCAGCGCCTCGACGATATCGCCGACATTCTCGCAATAGACCTCGCCCTCGAAGGGGTCAGCGGTCACGCCGACGAACTCAATCTCGGGCTCTATTCCGGTCGGGCGGATCGCGACCCAGAGCTTGGCGCGGCCCGCCTGAAAATTCTCGCGAAAATGGGCGGTGTCGACCGAATGCAGCGTCAGCGTCGCCGGGCCGAGATAGAACTGGCGCCGGCCCGGCTCGCCCGGCAACTCGGTCCAGGGCGCGAGCGGCGGCGGCTCCGGCAGCACGGCGAGCGGCGCCCAGGCGTGGTCCGCCCAGGGCGAGTCGATGGCGCGCCGTTCGACGACGATCCCGACCTCGATGTGCTGCTGCGTCATCGCGGACTCCTCAGTTCGCCATTTCGCGCCGGGCGAGCGGCAGGCCGGCGACGAGGTTCTGTGGCTTCAGCCGCAGCAGATTGTCACCCGACATGGCCATGATCAGATAGATGGGCTTGCCCTTCGCCGCCGGCAGGACCGGGACCTCGGCTGGCAGCGTCAGGGTGAACAGGGCGAGCACGCGCGCCATGTCGGCCGCGGCGACCGTCTTCCCCTGCCAGAGCGCATTGCCGATGGCGGTCGCCTCGGCGTCGAGCCCGACGAACCAGCGCCAGTCCGCATCCGTCACCGTCTCCAGCGGTTCGATGGCGACGTCGAAACCATGGATCTGGCGGATCCAGTGCCGCAAGGCCTGGCCAAGCGCCGCCCGGCCGGACGGCGACCCGCCGAGATCCAGCACCATGTCGAACCCGTCCGAGCGCTGCCAATAACGATCGGCATTCGCCGGCTTGAGGATGTCGAGTTCGGTCGCCGCCGGTCCGCCCAGCATGGCGAGCAGCGGCGAGGCGTGCCGGTCGGCCTCGTGGCCCTCGATCATCTCGGCATCGGCGAGCAGGATCGTGTTCTCGTGGAAGGTGACGCGCTGCGGGCGGAACAGGCACTCGGCGGCGCGGGTGACGAAGGGATCATCGGCCTCGTCGAGCGCGGCGCGCATGATGACGTGAACCAGCTGGTCGAGGAAGAGCGGCGGGATCCCGCTCACGCCCTCGCGGATGAGGCCGGCATAGGCCGCCTCCAGCGTCGGCGCGGCCAGCAGCCGGTCGCGCCAGCCGAGCATGAAGCGCCAGTTCTCGCGCGCGTCCTCGTCGGCGATGGCCTCGATCGCGCTCGCCGGCACCTCCGCCTGAGGCGTCTCCATCAGCCTTGAATGAAGCGCACGCTCGGCCTCGCAGGCTTCCTGCGGCGGCAGCAGTTCCGGCCGGGCGAGATAGGCCTTGAGGAAGTCGTCGGTCACGCGCAGCCCGCCGCCGGGTTCGCGGTCCAGCAGGAGATGGCCGGAGCTGGCCCAGAAATGCGTCATGTCAGCCTGGTCTTTTCGAGATTGAGGAGGTCGACATGCTCGACCGGCCCGTCCTCCTCGCCCGCCACCTCGAGGAATTCGAAGGCGCGGAAGCCTTCGCTCTGGCTGGCGTCGCGCGGCGTCAGGGTGCGGAAGCGCTCGCGAATCTCGCCGTCTTCAATCGTCCGGTGCAAAGCGAGCAGGGTCTGAGGGGGATGATCGCAGAGGGTGGCGGCAAAAGCGACCTCCTCGGCGGCGGCCGCGCGCGCCGTCGCGAGATCGGGTGCGCCGAGCTTGTCGACGAGATGACCGGCGAGGCTTTCGACCGCCGCCTCGCGCTCGGCCTCGCTCGCCTCCGTCACCACGGCGAGCGTGCTCCAGCCGAAGCTCGCCACGCCGAGGAAGCCGGAGCGGAAGGCGGCCTTGCCCTTGGCGTCGAGCGCGGAGGGATCGGTGCCGCCGAACAGGAAGGACCCGGTCACGAGCCAGTCGCCCGGCTCGGCCGCCCTCCGGAAGACGAAGGTGTCGGACGGGTCGAGCCGGATGGCGCGAGGCAGCTTCAGCCCCTTCACAGCTTCGGCCCGCCGCTCTCGCGGTCCAGCCAGTCGACCCGGGCCAGCGCCTCGACCAGGCTGCGGCGCTCGGTACCGGCCTGGGTGGTCGCGACGAGATCGCCGTTGGGCTCGATGCCGTGGCGCGTGCCGACGACCTTGTCGAGCCGGTCAAGCCAGCGCAGCGCGGCAGCCTTGGGCCCGGCGCTCTGCCAGCGGGTGACGGCCAGCATGAGATGGCGGGCGAAGGCCTCGATCAGATCGACGGCGTCGATCTCCTCGAAGCCCTCCTCGGCCATCCCGACACCGACCTGCCCGATCGCGAAGGGCGTCATCGTGGTGGCCCGCAGCATGGCGCCGAAGACGACCCAATCCGGCACCTCATCCTCGCCGCAGTTCTGCGGCCAGGCGAGCCGGCCGCCGCCGATCAGGCCGAGATCGTAGATCAGCGCATCGGGCCAGCGGAACAGGATCGGCCGCTCGGGCGGGCTGTAGACCGCAAGCGCGTCGGCCAGCGCCGTCATCGCGAGGTAATGCGCCAGCCGCGCCTCGCGCAGCGGATTATCGGGTTCGAGCACGACGGCAAATTCGATGACGTCGAAGCGCCGGGTCCAGACCAGCGTCGCCGCGCCCGCCTCGGCCGCGATCGAACAGGCATGGGCGAAGGCGTCGCCCGATTCCCGCAGCGCGACCAGCGAGAATCCCGGCGGCAGGACCGGCTCGCGGCGCAGATCGTCCGTACGCAGGGCGCTGGCTGCCATGATCGGGCTTCCTCCGAGACTGCGACGAAACACGCCGGCTTCGTTTCTTTTGAACCGCTCCAATTCCATATAAGCATGGTTTATCGCAAGAGAGGCGACACAACGCCGCCGGCCCGAGGATCAAGCCCACCATGCCTGACACCACCCGCACGCTGATGGTGTGCTCGTGCGAGGACACCATGCCGCTGGATGCGGCGGCCATCGCACGCGGCTGCAAGGGCGCCGATATCCGCAGCGCGCGCCATCTCTGCCGGACGCAGACCGACCTCTTCACGCGCGCATTGGGCGAGAGCCAGGCCATCACCGTCGCCTGTACGCAGGAGGCACCGCTGTTCGAGGAGATTGCGGCCGATCTCGATTATGCGGGCGATCTCGTCTTCACCAATATCCGCGAGACGGGCGGCTGGTCGCGCGAGGCCAAGGCGGCCGGGCCGAAGATGGCGGCGCTGCTGGCGGCGGCGGCCGAGCCGATGCCGCCGATCTCCTTCACGACCCTGACCAGCAAGGGCGTCGCCCTGGTCTATGGCCGCGACGAGACGGCACTGTCCGTCGGGCAGCGTCTCTCGGAGCATCTCGACGTCACCATCCTGATCAGCCGGCCCGGGGAGATCACGCCGCCGCGCGTGGTCGAGACGCCGGTGCTGAAGGGCACCATCGTCGCCGCGACCGGCTGGCTCGGCGCCTTCGAGCTGCGCATCGACGATTATGCCGCGCCGGCCCCCTCCTCCCGCGCCCGCCTCGTCTTCGGCGAGCCCCGCAATGGCGCGACCTCGCATTGCGACATCGTCATCGACGTCTCGGGCGGGACGCCTCTGTTTCCCGCCGGCGAGTTGCGGGCGGGCTATCTGCGGGCCGACCCGGCGAGCCCCGCCGCAATCGAGAAGCTGATCGCGGAAGCCGGCCATCTCGTCGGGGAGTTCGACAAGCCGACCTATGTCCGGCTGAACGAGGATCTCTGCGCGCATTCGCGCTCGAAGAAGACCGGCTGCACGCGCTGCCTCGAGCTCTGCCCCACCGGGGCCATCACCCCGAACGGCGACCATGTCGCGATCTCGGCCGAGATCTGCGCCGGCTGCGGCGCCTGCGCCGCCGTCTGCCCGACCGGTGCTGTGACCTATGCGCTGCCGCCGGCGGACGCGCTGCTGCGCCGGCTGCGAACGCTGCTGACCACCTATGCCGAGGCCGGTGGCCGCGAGCCGGTCGTGCTGCTGCATGACGAGGCGCATGGCGAGCCGCTGATCGACGCGCTCGCCCGCTTCGGCGAAGGGCTGCCGGCCCGCGTGCTGCCGCTGCGCGTCAACGAGATCACCCAGATCGGGCTCGACGCCTTCGCGGCGGCGCTCGCCTTCGGCGCGGCCTCGATTCAGGTGTTGAGCCGCGCCCGTCCCAAGCACGATCTCTCAGGCCTGCAGCGCAACCTCGCCTATGCCGAGACGCTCGCCGCGGCGCTCGGCTATGGCGCCGGCAGTGCCGGGCTGATCGAGACCGACGATCCCGAGCAGCTGGCGGCGGCGCTGGCGCGGGTCGTGCCGGGCACGGTCTCGCAGAAGCCGGCGCGCTTCCGCCCGATGGGCGAAGGCCGGCCGCTGCTGCGCCAGACGATCGGCGAGCTACACGCCGCGGCGCCGATGCCGGTGGCCACGGTGGCGCTGCCGCCGCGCGCGCCCTTCGGCACCGTGCATGTCGACACCGATGGCTGCACGCTCTGCCTGGCCTGCGTCTCGGCCTGCCCGGTGCAGGCGCTGTCCGATGATCCCGAGCGGCCGACACTCGCCTTCCAGGAGGACCTCTGCGTGCAGTGCGGGCTGTGCGCCGCGACCTGCCCTGAGAAGGTCATCACGCTGGAGCCGCGCATCGATTTCGAGGCCTGGAAGGGCGGCAAGCGCGTGATCAAGCAGGAAGAGCCGTTCCACTGCATTGCCTGCGCCAAGCCTTTCGGCGTCCGCAGCTCGATCGAGAAGATCACCGCCAAGCTCGAGAACAAGCACTGGATGTTCTCCGGCGACGCGGCGAAGCGCATCTCGGTCCTGAGGATGTGCGAGGATTGCCGCGTCGAGGTCGTCGTCAACGAGAGCTTCGACCCGCATCTCTCGCCGCAGCGCCCGCCGGTGCGCACGACCGAGGATTATCTGCGCGAGCGCGCGGAGCGCGGGGACGATCCGCTGCAGTAGGCGTCATGCTCGGGCTTGACCCGAGCATCTCTGACACCAGCGGTCTGGACGAAGAGATTCTCGGGTCAAGCCCGAGAATGACGCCTATTTCGTCACCTTCTCCAGCCAGTCGACCAGCGCCTGCCGGTCTTCGGCCGAACCAATCGTCTGCTCGGGCATCTTGGTGCCCGGCGTGTAGGCGTTGGGGCCGATCTCGAAGAGCTTCGCCACCGTCTCCTTGGTCCAAACGATGTCCATCGTCCTGAAGGCCTCGGAATAGGCGTAGCCCGGCGCGCTGGCGATGCGGCGGCCGAAGATGCCGTGCAGCGTCGGCCCGGCGCGGTTGCCGTCCGACGGGGTCAGGGTGTGGCAGGCGGCGCAGGCGCGGAAGACCTGTGCCCCCCGCTCGCCGTTGAAGGCGGCGAGCACATCGGTTCCCGCACGCGGCACCACCGTGCCGATATGCTCGCCCGTGACGGCGTTCCAGCGGCGCACGAGCCGGTCGGCGCCGCCCGAGAGGATTTGCTTGCCATCCGGCAGGAAGGCGAGCGACCAGACCGGCAGGCCCGGCCCGACCAGCGTCGCGCGGATGCGGCGCGCGGCGCGGTCGATCAGCGCGACCTGCCCGCGCAGGCCCCCGGCGGCCAGCGTCGTGCCGTCGGCCGAGAGCGCCAGCGCGATCAGCGGCGTCTCGCCGACAGTGACCTCCCCGCGCGCCTCGCCATCCGGCCCGAAGAGCCGCAGCCGCCCATCCGCTGCGGCGACGGCGATTTCGCCATCGGCGGCCACGACGACCCCGTTCAGCGGCGCTGGCAGCGTCACGATCCGGGGCGCGCCGGCATCCGCCGGCCAGATCCGCAGCGTCGCGTCATAGCCGGCGGTGACGAGACCGCCGCCGGGCAGGAAGGCGACGCCGTTGACCGGCCCCTGATGGCCCTCGAAGGCGAGCGCAGTGCCGCCTTCGCGCGTCATCACCCGCGCCGTTCCGTCCCAGGATGCGGAAGCGATGCGGCGCCCGTCCGCCGAGACCGCCAGCGCGGCCACGGGCCCCTTATGCCCCTCGATGATTTCGGCCGGCGCGGCCGCCGCCCCGCGCCAGAGCGCGATGCGCCCATCCTCGGCGCCGGTGGCGAAGCCGAGGCCCGGCACGGCCACGACCGCGTTGACCGCGCCCTCATGGAACCGCAGCACGGCCTCCGCCGTGCCGCCCGACAGGCTCCAGAGGATCGCCGACTGGTCGAAGGAGCCGGTCATGGCGCTCGCACCGTCGGGCGCGACCGCGATGGCGCGCACCGGCCCGCCATGGCCGCGCAGCTCCTGGGCGGCGACGGGTTGGGCGAGACAGAGAAAAAGGATGAGGGGCTTCAGGAGGGGTCGCATCTTTCCATCATGCCGGCTCCCCGGCGCCGTGACAAAGCGGCCAGTTGCCCCGGTGCGACCGGCCATCCTATGAAGCGGCGCCCCTCCTGCTGGTTACCGCCATGACCGCCACGCCTCTCAATCTTCGCGGCCTGAAATGCCCCCTGCCGGCGCTGCGGGTCCGCAAGGCGCTGAAGGGTGCGGCGCCCGGTACGCTGTTGCTGGTCGAATGCACCGATCCGATGGCGGCCATCGACATTCCCAACCTGATGCGCGAAACCGGGGATGCGATCGAGGAGAGCCGCAGCGACGGCGACCTGCTCGTCTTCCACATCCGCAAGGCGCCGGCCTGAGCCGCGCCGATAGGAGTTCAGCCCTTGGCCCTCACCCAAGCCGACATCCTGCGCGCGCTCGAGCTGGTGAAGCTGCCGGCCAGCGGCCAGTCGCTCTCCGCCTCGGGCCGCGTCGCCGACATCCTGATCGACGGCGGCAAGGTGATCTTCGCCATCGGCATCGACGCCACCGAAGCCGCGGCGATGGAGCCGGTGCGCAAGGCGGCCGAGAGCGCGGTGTCGGGTCTGCCCGGTGTGAGCCAGGTCCTGGTCGGGCTGACCGCCGACAAGGCGCCCTCCTCGGCCGCAGCGCAGGCACGGCAGCAGGCCCAGCGTCCCACTCCCGGTGCGGGGCCCGGTGGCCCGACGCCGAAAGCGGCCGGCGTGCCCGGCGTGAAGCAGATCATCGCGGTCGCCTCCGGCAAGGGCGGCGTCGGCAAGTCGACGACGACCGCCAATCTCTCCGTCGCTCTGGCGACGCTCGGCCTCAAGGTCGGCGTGCTCGACGCCGACATCTACGGCCCGTCGGTGCCAAAGATCTTCGGCATCACCGGCAAGCCGCGGCTGGTCTCCGGACGGACGCTGGCGCCGATGGAAGCCTATGGGCTGAAGATCATGTCGATCGGCTTCCTGATCGACGAGGAGACGCCGATGATCTGGCGCGGGCCGATGGTGATCTCGGCCATCACTCAGATGCTGCGCGAGGTCGCCTGGGGCGAGCTCGACGTGCTCGTCGTCGACATGCCGCCCGGCACCGGCGACGCGCAGCTGACCATGGCACAGCAGACGCCGTTGGCTGGCGCCGTCATCGTCTCGACGCCGCAGGATCTGGCGCTGCTCGACGCGCGCCGCGGCGTCGCAATGTTCAAGAAGGTCGAGGTGCCGATCCTCGGCATCGTCGAGAATATGAGCTATTTTATCTGTCCGAAATGCGGCACGCGCTCGGACATCTTCGCCCATGGCGGGGCGCGGCATGAGGCGGAACGCCTCGGCGTGCCTTTCCTCGGCGAGGTGCCGCTGGCCATGCCGATCCGCGAGACCTCCGATTCAGGCCGCCCGATCGTGGCGAGCGATCCGGATTCGGCCCATGCCAAGGCCTATCTCGCGATCGCGCGGCAGGTGATGGCGTCGATGGCCGGAGGCGCCGCCAAGGCCGCGCCGCGCATCGTCATCGAGTGAGGGCGGAGCTCGCTGGCGCGACCTCGACGTCATTCGCGGGCGAAGCGAAGCGCAGACCCGAGAATCTCAGGATGATGAAGCGCCACGCTTGCGGCGGCACGAGATGCTCGGGTCACGCCCGAGCATGACGGCCTGGCTCGGGCGCCGCTTCAGCCGTTCAAAGCCGGACGCCGCCGGTCGTGAAAGCGACGTCGACGGGCTTCTGGAAATAGTCGTTGAGGACGAGGCTCGCGCCGAAGGCGAGGATGGCGGCGACGGCGATGGCGGCGACGAACGACTTCATGATCTTCCCCCGAGAGGCGACACGGCAGCGATAAGCCGCTCTTATACAAGACAGATAGCGAAGGATGGTGGGCGCTTCAAGCGGTGGCGAGAGTGGCGAAAAGCCGCTCGGCCTCGTCCAGATCCTCGGGCCGGTTGGCGTTGAAGAAGGGGTCGACAGGCTCGACCGGCCACTCCGCACTGGCGCAGCCATGACGGGCGGTCCAGCGGTCGATCTTGCGCTCGTCCTCGACCGTCAGCGCCCGGCGCAGATCATCCCGCAGCGACACCGGCCAGAGCCCGATCACCGGATGCGTCCAGCCGCCCGAGGCGGCGCAGGCGAGCGGGACGCCCTGCTCCTCGCGCGCCTCGTGCAGACGGGCGACGAGATCACGCGGGATGAAGGGCGTGTCGGCGGCGACGCTGACGAGCCATTCGGTACCCGGCCGGTTGTCCGCCATCCACTCGAGCCCGGCGAGGATGCCGGCGAGCGGCCCGGCGAAATCCGGCACGCTGTCGGCGACCACCGGCAGGCCATAATCCGCGAAGCGGGCGGGGTCGCCATTGGCGTTGACGACGAGGCCGCCGCATTGGGGCGCCAGGCGCTCGATGACATGGGCGAGGATGCTGCGGCCCGCGATGCTCCGCAGCGGCTTGTCACCGCCGCCCATGCGGCGGGCAAGGCCGCCTGCGAGGAGGAGGCCGATGGTGGACGTGTCAGTCATCTCCCCCCGCCCCTTTCCGCCGGCTCCGGCCGCCCTCCTCCTCGACCGTGTCCGGGTCTTGGTCGAAGATGATGTTCTGCTCGCCGGCGAGCGCGACGAAGCGCTTGCCGCGGGCCCGGCCGATCAGGGTGAGGCCAGCCTTGCGGGCCAGTTCGACGCCCCATTCGGTGAAGCCGGAGCGGGAGACCAGCACGGGGATGCCCATGCGCACGGTCTTGATCACCATCTCCGAGGTCAGACGGCCGGTGGTGTAAAAGATCATCTTCGCGGGATCGACGTTGTTGCGGAACATCCAGCCGGCGACCTTGTCGACAGCGTTGTGGCGGCCGACATCCTCCATATAGACCAGCGGCCTTTCGGCCTCGCAAAGCACGCAGCCATGGATCGCGCCGGCCTCGAGATAGAGCGAGGGCGTGGTGTTGATCTTCTTCGTCAGCGCATAGAGCCAGCTCGTTCGAAGTTCCGCCTTCGGCAGTTCGATCTCGTCGATCGCCTCCATCAGATCCCCGAAAGCCGTGCCTTGGGCGCAGCCGGAGGTCAGCGTCTTCTTCTTCAGCTTCTCCTCGAAATTGGTGCGCTCCGGCGTGCGCACGACCACGACCTCGAGTTCCTCGTCGTAATCGACGGCGTCGACGACATCGCCGCGCTTGAGCATGTTCTGGTTGAGCAGATAACCCAGCGCCAGCGCGTCGGGATGGTCCCCGATCGTCATCATCGTGACGATCTCCTGCGCGTTCAGGTAGAGCGTCAGGGCCCGCTCGGTGACGACACGGGTCTCAACGGTCGCGCCGGTCTGGTCGATGCCCGAGACGGTCGCTCCGAGGCGGGCCGCCTGCGGGTCGGGCCGCACAAGATAATCGTCGAGGAAGCTCATATCCTGTGGCATCGCGCCCCTCCGCTCAGGCGGCGACCTGCACAACGCCGAGCCCCCAGGCCTCGACCGCCTCGGCCTGCGCGGGCAGCTCGGTCCAGTCCTCCCCCGCGAAGTCGCGGAAGGCGGGCAGCATGTCGCGCCGCACGGCGATCAGCACGGGCAGGCCCGCGAGCAGCGCCGCAGCGATTTCCTGCCGCAACCCCTGTCCCAGCACCTCCTGCCGGCCGAACTTGTTGACGATCACGAGATCGGTCTTGCCCGCCAGCGCCGCACCGAGCGCACCGCCGGCCGCCGCGAGGCCGGTTGCGTCGAGGCGGCAGCCGGTGGCGCCGGCGCCGCGGTTTTCGCTGATCGGGAAACGCACGCCGCTGGCGAGATCCTCCAGTGCCATCGCGAAACAGCCGCTCTCGCAGGTGCCCTCGTTGTGCTGGACGACGCCGCCGAGACGCAGGCCCCGCGCCTTCAACCGCGAAGCGGCGTCGGCCATGAACCGGTCGATCTCGAAACCCGACGAATAGGGAATGACGGCCATCAGCATCAGGACCTCATCCCATGAATTGGGGGCTGCCACCAGTGGACATTCGCCGAATGAGGAGCGGGCGTTTCGCGGCGAGAAGCGATCCCAGTGTTGCGCCGGCCCTACAGTCTCGCCCGCCGGGGACGGCTACGGTTGAGATCCGCTCTCCCGGTGCTCGCCGGCAGAGCCTTTCCCTCGGTTCCCGTTTGATGCCACGTCACCTTGCCCCGACTCCGCTCGACCCGGCTGCCGACGCCGCGCTGCTGCTGCGCCGCATCGCCTTCGGCACCCTGGCACTGCTGCTGCCGATCGCCTCTCTGGTCTCGCGCCGCGCCGCCGTCGTGCTGGCGCCGATCGGCGTCGTGCTGCTGGTGATTGCCGTGCTGATCGAGGACCCGCGCGATTTCGTCTCGCGCCTGAAGCGCAGCGTATTCAGCCTGCCCGGACTGATCCTGCTCGGCCTTGTCGGCTGGGCCGTGCTGTCGCTGGTTTGGAGCCCCTATACGGGCTCGGCGACGGAGAAAGCCGGCAACATCGTGCTTGCAGTCGCGCTCGGCTTTCTCGGCAATGCCGCGCTGCCTGACCGGATGCGGGCCTCGAACCTCAACCTCGCCCCGCTCGGAGCCGGCACGGCCGCCGCCTTCGCACTTGCGCTGATCGTGGCGACGGCGCTTCGCCATCAGGACACCGATGCCGGCGTCGAGCGTGGCATCAGCGTCATCCTGATCATGGCCTGGCCGGCCCTCGCCTGGCTGCTCTCGCGCGAGCGCGGCCTCAGCGCGCTCGGGCTTGCGCTGGTCGTCGGCCTGCTCTCGCTCACGCGGTTCGAAGATGGCGAGGCCGTCGCGATGATCTGCGGCGCCGTCGCCTTCGGCGCGGTCAGCGCGAGCCGCGAGAAGGCCTCGGCCCTGATCGCGGCGGCGATCGCCGGGCTCATGCTGCTTGCGCCGATCGTGCCTTTCCTGCTGATTCCGATCGCCGCGCGCCTGCCGGACGGCGGGCTTGTCGCCTCGCTCGCTACCTGGGCCGACGTCGTCAGCGGCGCGCCGATCCAGCTCGTGACCGGCCATGGGCTCGACACCGTGTTGCGCGGACGGCTGACCGGCGCGCTGCCGCCCTCGACCCCGACGACGCTGCTGTTCGAAACCTGGTACGAGCTCGGACTCGTCGGCGCGGCCGCCGCCGCCTTCTGCCTCTATGTCGCCATCCGGGCTGCGGGGCGGATGCCGAGCGCGCTCGCGGCCGGCGGCGTCGCGGCTTTCACCACGGCGTTCGCCCTCTCGGCGCTTGGCTTCGCAACGCTGCAGCCCTGGTGGCTGATGACGCTGACGGCGGTGGTGCTGCTGTTCGGCGCCATCGCGCGCGGGCAATACCGGACGGACCGGCCCGTCGCGCCGCTGCTCAAGCCCGCCGGCACGACGCGCCCGAAGGCCGGCACGCCCGCCTGATCGCGATCAGGCCGCCGCCTCGCGCGCGGCCTGCACGGCATGGCAGGCCACGCCGTCGATCACCGGCGGGTTCTCCACCCGGCAGCGCTCGAAGACGAGCGGGCAGCGCGGGTGGAAGGTGCAGCCCGGGGGGGGCGCGATCGGGTTCGGGATCTCACCCTTCACCGATTGGCGGAGCTTGCCGATCATCGCCAGGTCGGGCACCGCGTCGAGCAGCATGCGGGTGTAGGGGTGGCGCGGCGCGGCGAAGAGCTGCCGCCCTTCCGAGACCTCGACGAGGCGGCCGAGATACATCACGCCGATGCGGCTCGCCATGTGCCGGACCACGGCGAGGTTGTGCGAGATGAAGAGATAGGTCAGCCCCAGCCGCTCCTGCAGATCGCGCATCAGGTTGAGGATCTGAGCCTGGACCGAGACGTCGAGCGCCGAGGTCGGCTCGTCGCAGACGATGAACTCGGCGTCGGAGGCGAGCGCGCGGGCGATGGCGATGCGCTGGCGCTGGCCGCCCGAGAACTCGTGCGGGAACTTGCTGCGGTCGTCGGGATGCAGGCCGACGAGGCTGAGCAGTTCGCCGACGCGCTCGGTGATCGCCGCCTCGCCCTCGATCAGCCCGAAGGCGCGGATCGGTTCGGCGATGATGCGCCCGACACGCCAGCGCGGATTGAGCGAGGCGTAAGGGTCCTGGAAGATCATCTGGATGCGCCGGCGCAGGCGCTGGCGCTCATCGGCCGCCGCCGCATCATGCATCGAGACGCCGTCGATGGTGACCGTGCCCGCCGAGGGCGGCAGCAGGCCGACCACCATGCGCGCCACGGTCGATTTGCCCGAGCCGGATTCGCCGACCAGTGCGAAGGTCTCGCCCTTGCGGATCTCGAAAGAGACGCCGTCGACCGCCTTGAGGAACTGGCGCGGCGCGCGCTCGATGACGCGATTGAGCCAGGGCTTCGAGACGTCGAAGACGCGCTTCAGGTCGTGGACCTGGACGAGCGCGGCGGGATCGGCGGTCATGCGGCGACCTCGCTGTCGGTGCGCGTGTCGTAGAGGTGGCAGGCGACCTTGCGGCTGCCGACCGCGATCGGCTCCGGCCGCTCGGTCCGGCAGCGCTCAAAGGCCTGGGCACAGCGCGGGTTGAAGGCGCAGCCTTGCGGGATGGCGGAGAGCCGCGGCATCGAGCCCGGGATCTGCACGAGCCGCGTGGTCTCGCCCTCGAGCGAGGGGATCGCGCCCATCAACCCCTTCGCATAGGGGTGGAGCGGCTCCTTCACCACCTCGCGCACGGGGCCGATCTCGGCGATGCGCCCGGCATACATCACCGCGACGCGGTCGGCCGTCTCGGCGATGACGCCCATGTCGTGGGTCACGAGCATGACCGAGGTGCCGCGCTCGCGGCAGAGCGTCTTGATCAGCGCGATGATCTGCGCCTGAACCGAGACGTCGAGCGCGGTGGTCGGCTCGTCGGCGATGATGAACTGCGGCTCGGCACAGAGTGCGAGCGCGATGACGACGCGCTGGCGCATGCCGCCGGAGAACTCGTGCGGATAGCTGTCGATCCGCTTTTCGGGGGCGGGAATGCCGACTTCGTCGAGCAGGGCGATGGCGCGGGCCCGCGCCTGGGCAGCGTCGAGATCGGTATGGACGCGGATCGTCTCGATCAGCTGCTCGCTGATCCGGTAGAGCGGGTTCAGGCTGGTCAGCGGATCCTGGAAGATCATGCCGATGCGCTTGCCGCGGACCTTGCGCATCGCCTCATCAGGCAGATCGTCGATGCGTTCACCCGACAGCCGGACCTCGCCGCCGGCGATGCGGCCGGGCGGGTCGATCAGGCCGATGATGGCCGAGCCGGTGACCGACTTGCCGGCGCCGGATTCTCCGACGACGCCGAGCACCTCGCCGCGCGCGACGTCGAAGGAGATGCGGTCCAGCGCACGCAGCGTGCCGCGGCGGGTGACGAACTCGACCGTCAGCTCGCGGACGGAGAGGATCGGGGCAGCGTCTTCAGGCTCCATCGCGCTCATCTCAGCTTCGGGTTGAGCGCGTCGCGCAGCCAGTCGCCGAACAGGTTGATCGACAAAGCGAGCAGCACCAGCACGAGCGAGGGAAACAGCAGGATCCACCACTCCCCGGAGAAGAGATATTGCTGGCCGAAGCGGATCAGCGTGCCGAGCGAGGGCTGGGTCGGCGGCATGCCGACGCCGAGGAAGGAGAGCGTCGCCTCCTCAATGACGGCGAGCGCCAGGTTGATGGTCGCAATCACCAGCACGGGCCCGGCGACATTGGGCAGGACATGCTTGAGCATCACCGGCCAGGCCTTGAGCCCGATCAGCCGGGCCGCGTCGACATAGACCTTGTTTTTCTCGACCAGCGTCGAACCGCGCACGGTGCGGGCATATTGCGCCCAATTCGACAGGCCGATGGCGACAACGAGGACGAGCAGCGTCATCTGCTCCTGCAGCGCCGGCGGGATGAGGCCGCGGGCCACGCCGAAGACCAGCAGCGCAACCAGAATCGCCGGGAAGGAGAGCTGCACGTCGGCGACGCGCATGATCAGCGCCTCCGTGCGCCCGCCGACATAGCCGGCGACGAGACCGAGCCCCACGCCGATGACGAGCGAGAACAGCACGGAGGCCGCGCCGACCAGCAGCGAGACGCGCGAGCCGTAAAGGATGGCCGAGAAGATGTCCCGCCCCTGCGCGTCCGACCCCAGCCAGAAGACCTTGCCGGTGATCTCGTTGGGCACCATCGGCCGCGAGAAGCCGTCGGAGAGATCGAGCGAGGCGGGGTCGAAGGGATCATAGGGCGCGATCAGCGGCGCCGCGACCGCAGCCAGCACGAGCAGAAGCGCGAGCAGCGTCGCCACCACCGTCACCGGCGAGGAGCGGAACGACCAGGCGAGGTCGGAATCCCAGATCCGCGCGAAGCGGCCGGGCGGCTTGGGGGAAGCAGGCGTGCTGGTCATGATGCGAACCTCGCTCTCACTTCGCCATGGCCGGATTGCCCGTCCGCAGGCGCGGATCGAGCGCGACATAGACGAGATCGACCAGGAGCGAGGTCAGCACGAAGACGAAAGCCACGAAGAGGAGATAGGCCGACATCACAGGCACGTCGACGAACTGCACGGCATTGACGAAAAGCGCCCCCAGCCCCGGCCACTGGAACACCGTCTCGGTGACGATGGCGAAGGCGATGACGCCACCGAGCTGCACGCCGGCGATGGTGATGACCGGGATCAGCGTGTTGCGCAGCGCGTGGCGGAACTCGATGCGCCGCTCGGGAATGCCGCGCGCCCGTGCGAAGCGAATGAAGTCCGCCCGCATCACCTCCAGCATCTCGGAGCGGACGAGGCGCATGATCAGGGTGAGTTGCAGAAAGCCCAGGGTCAGCACCGGCAGAACCAGCGATTTCAGCCCGCTGGTCGTGAGCAGACCGGTGGTCCACCAGCCGATCGCGACCGTGTCGCCGCGCCCGAAGGAGGGCAGCCAGCGCAACTCCACGGCAAAAATGTAGATCAGGCCGATGCCGATCAGGAAGGTCGGCAGGCTGACCCCGATCAGCGAGAGCGACATCACCAGATTGGCGAGCCAGCCATCGCGCCGGATGGCGGCATAGACGCCGAGCGCAATGCCGACGACGAAAGCGAAGATCGCCGACAGCACCGCGAGTTCGACCGTCGCCGGCAGCCGCTCCAGGATCAGCGTCGAGACCTTGCGACCCTGGCGGTAGGAGATTCCGAAATCACCCTGCGCCGCATCCGCCACGAAGCGGGCGAACTGCAGCGGCACGGGGTCGTTGAGGCCGAGACGCTCGGTCAGCTCGGCGCGGTCCTGCAAGGTTGCCTCCTGGCCGAGCATGTTGACCACGGGGTCGCCGACGAAGCGGAACATCGAGAAGGCGATGAAGGCGACGGCCAGCATCACGACGATGCCCTGCATCAGCGAGCGCAGGATGTAGGCGAGCATTACGGGGTTACCTTGTCATCCATCACGCAGACGCAGCCCCACCGTCATGGTCGGGCTTGTCCCGACCATCCACGTCTTCGATCGTCGAACTCGACAACAAAGACGTGGATGCTCGCCACAAGGGCGAGCATGACGGTTGAGGTTCACACGGAGATCCGCGCGGACTACGAGCCCTTGAAGCTCACCATCTTCAGCTTCGGGTTGTTACCGACATCGACCGGGATATCGAGCGAGGTCTTCATCGCGTAGCTGAGCGACTGGTGGTGGATCGGCAGGTAGATCGTCTCGTCCTTCAGCCGGGTCCAGAGCTTCGCGATGGTCGCATCACGCTTGGCCAGGTCGACCTCCTTCGACAGCGACTCGATCATCGTGTCGACCTCGGCGTTCTTGAAGCCGGTCGCGTTCCACGAGCCCTGCGAGCCGGTGCGCGAGTGGTACATGTAGGAGAAGATGTAGTCGGAATCATAGGTCGGGACGCCCCAGCCGACGAGGTAGAACTCCGTCTCCGGCGGGTTCCGCTGGATCAGGTTGAAGTGGATCGACTTCGACTGCGAGACGAGGTTCACCTTCACGCCGATCTGGCCGAACATGCCGACCGCCGCCTGGCAGATGCCCTCGTCGTTGACATAGCGGTCATTGGGGCAGTGCAGCGTCACCGAGAAGCCGTTGGGGTAGCCCGCTTCCGCGAGAAGGGCCTTCGCCTTGGCGTTGTCGACCGCGGGGAAGCTGTCCAGCTCCTTGGTCCAGCCATTGACGAAAGGCGGCATGATCACGCCCGTCGGCACCGATTCGCCGCGCATCACGACACGCTGAATCGCCGGCCGGTTGATCGCCATGTTGAGAGCCTGGCGAACGCGCTTGTCGGCAAAGGGGTTCTTGCCCTGGACGTCGTCGCCCTTCAGATCGGCCGAGGCGACGTCCATGCCGAAGAAGATCGTGCGGTTCTCGGCGCCGGAATTGACCCGCAGGTTTTGCTGGTTCTTGAGACGCGCGATGTCCTGCACCGGCACGTCCTGGACGAAGTCGACCTCGCCCGAGAGGAGCGCCGCGACGCGGGTCGCGTCCTGCTTGATCGGCACCAGCGTCAGCTCGGTGATCTCGAGCGGGACCTTGGCCTTGTTCCAGTAGGCGTCGTTGCGCTTCAGCACCGTCTTCACGTCGGCCTCGCGCGAGACGAGGATGAAGGGGCCGGTGCCGTTGGCGTTGCGGACGGCGAAATTCTCTTCCTTGTTCTTGAAGTCCTGCGCCTTGACGGCGTTGTTCTTCTCCGCCCAGGCCTTGCTCATGATGCGGATGGACGAGGTGTTGTTGACCAGCAGCGGGTTCGGCCCCTTGGTCTTGATGCGCACCGTCAGGTCGTCGACCTTGCTGACCTTCTCGACCGAGGTGAGATAGCCCTTGAAGTCCGAGGTCGGCTGCATGGCGCGCTCATAGGAGAACACCACGTCGTCGGCCGAGAAGGGCGTCCCGTCATGGAACTTGACGCCGGACTCCAGCTTGAACTCCCAGGTGGTCGGATCGTCCGGCAGGACGCGCCAGGACGAGGCCAGCAGCGGCAGCAGCTTGCCGGCGTGGTCACGCTCGGTCAGGCTTTCATAGATGTGCTGGTTGAGCGACGTCGTCGGTCCCTCGTTCTGGGAATGGGGATCGATCGTCAGGGCGTCGCCGGCCGCGGCCCATTTCAGGGGTCGGGCCTCGGCGGCGCCGAGCGCCAGCAGCGAAACCCCGAGCAAAGCGGCCGCAAGGCCGAACACACGCGCTTTCATCGAATCACACCTCCCCTTGCAGGCACCGCGCGGCGCCTGAAAGGCAGGATGTTAGGGGCAGGCCGCGCGCGAGTCACGGGTCTCCCGCGCGGCAGACGCATGGCTGGGTGCACGCGCTGCACAAGTTTTCGTCATCTGCAGCGACGGAGCTCTAACGCGCGAGGTCGGCAATGAGCTTGCGCACGAACTGCGTGCCGGCCTCGAGCTGGTCGAGCGTGATGAACTCGTCCGGCTGGTGGGCCTGGGCGATGTCGCCCGGACCGCAGACCACGGTCGACCAGCCGGCGCGCTGGAACAGGCCGCCTTCCGTGCCATAGGCCACGACATGGCGGCCATTATCGCCGGTCAGGCGGCGGCAGAGCTCCTCGGCCGCGCCGTTCTCCTCCGGCCCCATTGCCGGGGTGTCGGAGGTCACGACGAAATCGATGCCGGTCTCGGGGGCGATCGCCTGCATCTGCGCTTCCAGCGCCGCGACCTCGGCGCGGTAGCGCTGCTCGTAGCTCTCGAAGCTCTCACCCGGGACGCAGCGAACCTCATGGGTGAACATGCAGTGCTCGGCGGTGATGTTGACCGCCGTCCCCCCATTCACCACGCCGACGTGGAGCGTCGTGTAGGGCGGCTCGAAACCGTTGCCCGGCGCGGTGCGGGCCTTGTTCTCGGCCATCACCTGGTTGTGCCAGTCGATCAGGCGGCCCGCGATCATCACCGCCGGCACGCCGACATCGACGCGGCTGGAATGGACGGCGTGGCCGCGCACCGTCGTCCTCATCCGCATGCCGCCCTTGTGGCCGGTGACGACCTGCATCATCGAGGGCTCGCCGACGATGACGGCCGATGGCTTCAGACCGTCCTTCGTCATCGCATCGATCATGACGCGTGCGCCTTGGCAGCCGACCTCCTCGTCATAGGAGAGCGCGATGTGGATCGGCCGCTTGAGCGGCGCCGCCAGCATCTCGGGAACCAGCGCCAGCGCAATGGCGTCGAAGCCCTTCATGTCGCAGGTACCTCGGCCATAGAGCTTGCCGTCCCGCTCCGTCAGCGTCCAGGGATCGGAACTCCAGTCCTGCCCCGCGACGGGCACGACGTCGGTGTGGCCGGAGAGGACGACGCCGCCGTCCAGCTTAGGGCCGATCGTGGCGTAGAGATTGGCCTTCTGCCCATCGGGGCTCGGGGCCAGACGGCTCTCGACACCGAGGCCTGCGAGATAGTCGCGGCAGAAATCGATCAGCTCGAGATTGCTGCGCTGCGATTCCGTGTTGAACGAAACCAGCCGGGCCAGCATCTCCTTGGGGGTCATCGTCACGCGGCTTCACTCCAAATGGCGCTGCGAGGCAGGTTTCGTGCCGGGGCCGGCCCGGCGCTGCCCTGATATATGTTCCTAGGCCTCTGCGCCGCCGCTGCCAACGATCCGTTTCCGTCCGTTGCCGGGGCCGCCTATAACGACGGCTCAAGACACGAGGCCCAGCATGACATTCGACGTCACCCTTGCCGATATCCAGGCTGCCGCTGCGCGCATCGCCGGCAAGATCCGGCGCACGCCGACCTATTTCAGTGCCGGCCTCTCGGCGCGGCTGGGCGTCGAAACGGTCGTCAAGGTCGAGAGCCTGCAGCTCGGCGGTTCGTTCAAGGTCCGGGGCTGCTTCAACAAGCTGATGGCACTGAGCGAGCGGGAGCTTGCCCGCGGCGTCGTGACCGTGTCGGGCGGCAATCATGCGATTGCGGTCGCGCTGGTCGCCAAGACGATGGGCTGCCGCGCGCTGGTGCTGATGCCGCAGAACGCGGCGGCCTTCAATGTCGAGATGGCGCGTTCGCTGGGGGCCGAGATCGAGCTCTGCGCGGATTCGATCGAAGCCTTCGCGAAGGCTGAAGTCTACGCGGCCCAGGGCATGACCCATGTCCATTCCTATGACGATCCGGCGATCATCGCCGGCCATGGCTCGCTCGGGCTCGAGATGAACAACGATGCCGGCGGGCGGCTTGATCATGTCTTCATCTCGATCGGCGGCGGCGGCTTCGCGGCCGGCGTCGGCGCGGCGATGAAGGGGCTCGACCCCGCCCTGCGCATCCATGGCGTCGAGACGGAGGGCGCCACCGCGATGACGCAGGCGCTGGAAGCGGGCAAACCAGTGCCGATCCGGCCGACCTCGATCGCACGCACGCTCGGCGCCCCCTTCGCGACAGAGCGGACCATGGCCGCCGCGCGGCAGTTCCTCGAGGACATCGTGATCGTGCCGGACGCCGAGGCCGTGCGCGAGATCACCTGGGTGCTGCAGAACGGGCGCGTGCTGCTGGAGCCGGCGGCCTCCTGCGTGGTGGCCGCGGCGCTGGCGCGCAAGGCGATCTTCAAGCCCGGCGAGCGGGTCGGGCTCGTGCTCTGCGGCTCGAATGTCGCGCTCGACGACATTGCCGCCTGGCGGACCCAGTTCGGCGTCTGAAGCGCCTGTGCCGCCGACGCGCGGCAGGGTCGCGGCGCCGCGCCTTGACGCTGCCGCCCGTTCCGGGTTGTGGAGAGAGGCGCCACGTCCGACCGAGACGGCGGGGGGCCGCCTTGGCGGGCGCGGGCTGAAGCGGAGGCAGGCCTATGACGATCCTCGACCACAAGACGCAGCCGCAGGAGAAATGGCGCGACGGCGTCATGACCGAGATGCGGGTCTCCGCCATGGTCGAAAGCAAGCAGCTCTGCATCTTCGAGCAGTTCTGCGAGCCTGGTCTCGGCGCGCCGATGCATCTGCATGCCGTCGAGGAGGTGCTGGAGGTGATGGCCGGCACGGCCGAGATCTATCTGCGCGACAAGACGATGGTCGTCACCGCCAACCAGTCGGTCCTGGTGCCGGCCGGTGCCCGCCACGGCTTCAAGAACATCGGCACCGACACGCTGCATGTGCGCGCAACCCTGGCGGCTGCGATCTTCGAAGCCTCCTATGACGACCGCAACGAACTGTCGCGCCGCTACGTGCCCGCCAACGCCTGAACGGCTCTGTCCACCTTGCTCATGACGCGATCCGCCGCGGGTGGATCGCCTACGCGCTTTCCGAGGTTCCGATGCCCAAGACCGAACTCATCGCCGCCATTCATCCGGAGCTCACGGCGATCCGCCGCGACCTGCACCGCCATCCCGAGCTGATGTACGACGTGCACCGCACGGCGGGCGTCGTCGCGCAGAAGCTGACGGAATGGGGCGTCGACGAGGTCGTGGCCGGCATCGGCAAGACCGGTGTCGTCGGCGTCATCAAGGGTCGCGGCCAGGGCTCGGGCAAGGTCATCGCGATGCGCGCCGACATGGACGCCCTGCCGATCCATGAGGAGACCAATCTCGAGCATCGCTCGACCGTGCCGGGCAAGATGCACGCCTGCGGCCATGACGGCCACACCGCCATGCTGCTCGGCGCCGCGAAGTATCTCGCCGAAACCCGCGATTTCGACGGGACGGCCGTCGTGATCTTCCAGCCGGCGGAGGAAGGCGGCGCCGGGGCCAAGGCGATGATCGACGACGGGCTGATGACCCGCTTCGGCATCCAGGAGGTCTATGGCATGCACAACAAGCCCGGCCTGCCCATCGGCCAGTTCGACGTGCGCAAGGGCCCGACCATGGCGGCTGCCGATCGCATCCACATCAAGATCGAAGGCAAGGGCGGCCATGCCGCGGCGCCGCACCGCGTCAACGACCCGATCGTCGCCGCCTGCCAGCTCGTGACCGCGCTGCAGACGATCTCCTCGCGCAATGCCGACCCGCTCGATTCGATCGTCGTCTCCGTGACCGCGATGAATGCCGGCGAGGCCTTCAACGTCATCCCGCAGACCGTCGAGCTCAAGGGCTCGGTCCGGACTCTGACGCCGCAGATGCGCGAACTGGCCGAGAAGCGCATCAAGGAGGTCACTGCCGGCATCATGGGCGCCTTCGGGATGAGCTTCGTCTGCGACTATCTCCACGGCTATCCTGTGACCTTCAACCATGCGGAGCAGGCCGAATTCGCGGTCAGCACAATCGAGGCCGCGTTCGGCGCGGGCAAGGTTGACACGACCGTGCCGCCGACGATGGGCTCGGAGGATTTCTCCTACATGCTCGAGGAGCGCCCCGGCGCCTTCATCAATATCGGCAATGGCGACTCGGCCGGGCTTCATCATCCGGCTTACGAGTTCAACGACGAGGTCATCCCCGTGGGCGTGACCTACTGGGCGAACCTCGTCGAGACGGCGATGCCAGCCAAGGCCTGAAGGGCGCCCGCCTCATGCATGACATCGACTGCCTGGTGATCGGGGCCGGCGTCGTCGGCCTCGCGACAGCGCGTGCGCTGGCGCTCGCCGGGCGCGAGGTCGTCATCGCGGAAGCCGCCGAGGGCATCGGCACGCAGACCTCGGCGCGCAATAGCGAGGTCATCCATGCGGGAATCTATTATCCGCCGGGCTCGCTGAAGGCGAAGGTCTGCGTCGAGGGCCGCAAGCTTCTCTACGCCTATCTCCGCGAGCGCGGCCTGCCCCACAAGGCCTGCGGCAAGCTGATCGTCGCCACCAGCGCTTCGCAGAGGCCGGCGCTGGAGACGATCATGACGCGGGCCCAAGCCTCCGGTGTCGACAGCCTGCGTTGGCTCGACGCGGCCGAAGCCAAGGCGCTGGAGCCGGAGGTGCGCTGCGAGATCGCGCTTTTGTCGCCAGAGACCGGCGTGGTCGACAGCCATGCTTTCATGCTGTCGCTGCTTGGCGAATGCGAGGCGGCGGGCGGGTCGCTCGCGCTCAACACGCCGATCGCCGGCTGGAGGCGCGAGGCGGACGGATTCAGCGTGGATTTCGGCGGCGCGGAGCCCGCGACCTATAGCGTCAGGACGATCGTGAATTCGGCCGGCCATGGCGCGCCGAAGCTGCTCGGCACGCTGGAGGGATTCCCATCCGAGCATGTGCCGGTGCAGCATTACGCCAAGGGCAATTACTTCGCGCTGCTGGGCAGGCAGCCCTTCTCGCATCTGGTCTATCCGGTGCCCGAGGCGGCGGGCTTAGGCATCCACGCCACCATCGACATGGGCGGGCGGGTCAAGTTCGGGCCGGATGTCGAATGGGTCGAGCACGACCAGGACCTCGTCGTCGATCTCGCGCGCGCCGACAAATTCTACGCCGCGATCCGGACCTATTGGCCGGCCCTGCCCGACGGCGCTCTCGTCGCCGATTATGCCGGCATCCGCCCGAAGCTGCATGCTTCGACGCAGCCGATGCCCGATTTCCGCATCGATGGGCCGGCCGTCCATGGTGTTGACGGGCTGGTCAATCTGCTGGGGATCGAAAGCCCCGGCCTGACGAGTTCGCTGGCGATCGCGGAGCTGGTGGTGGAGCGGCTGCGGGCCTGACGCCCGTCATGCTCGGGCGAAGACCCGACCATCTCAGGCCGACGAGGCCGCCGTGCCGGCGCTGCATTCTGGAAGAGCTTCTTGGGTCTGCGGTTCGCTTCGCCCGAGAATGACGCCGGCGGTCAGCCCCTCAGCGCCCTGAACGCCTCGCTCGCCTCTTTCGCGAGCTTCGTCACGCGCGCCCAATCGCCGGATGCAATGGCGTCGGCCGGCACCAGCCATGAGCCGCCGACGCAGATGACCTGCGGCAGGGCGAGGTAGCTCCCGAGGTTGTTCAGGCCGACGCCACCGGTCGGGCAGAAACGCATCTGCGGGAACGGGCCCGAGAGCGCCTTGAGCGCGGGCGGCCCGCCCGCTGTTTCCGCAGGGAAGAACTTCGCGACAATGCGGCCGGCGGCGACCGCGCGCATGCAGTCCGACGCGGTGGCGACGCCCGGCAGCCAGGGCAGGCCGGCCGCCTTCAGCGCCTCGTCGACGGCTTCAGAAAAGCCGGGGCTGACCACGGCTTTTGCGCCGGCATCCTTGACCTGCCGGACCTGCGCCGGCGTTACGACCGTGCCGGCGACCGGCAGCGCGCCCGGGACAGATTTGGCGATGGCTTCCAGCGCGGCCAGTCCGGCCGGGCGGCGCAGCGTGACCTCGACGACGTCGATGCCGCCGGCGACGAGGGCGTGCGCCAGATCGATGGCGCGCGAGGCATCCTCGATCACCACGACCGGAATCACGCCACAGGCTTCGAGGCGGGCAATCGCGGCGGTCTCGTCCATGGTCGGAGGCTTTCAATCGTTTGAACGGCTGCGGGCGGTCTAGCCGTTCGCCCAGTAGACGTCGAGGCCCTGCGGCCGGCCGAGGAGGAGATCGACAGGCAGCGGCGAGGCGCGATCCGGCGCGGCCTTCAGCACGGCCTCCTTCTGCGCGCCCGAGACCAGCAGGCTGGCCCAGCCCGCGCCTGCGAGACGCGCAGGAGACAGGGAGAGACGCGGCGGCAGGCCGGGCGGCGTGGCGATGCTGATGCCGCTATCGGGTTGCGCTTCAAAGCGCGCCTCCTCACCGGGGAACAGCGAGGCGATGTGCCCATCGGTGCCCATGCCGCTGACGACGAGATCCAGCGGCGGCTGGCTCGCGAGGTCGGAGGCGAGCGCGGCGGCGGCCGCCTCGATATCGCTGCCATGGTCATGGAAGGACAGGAATCGGACGCGCCCCTCGCGCAGCGGTGCGAAGTGGGTGCGGATCATGCGCTCGTTCGAGGCTTCGTCGTCGGCGGCAACGAAGCGCTCGTCAGTCGGCAGCAGCGTGACGTTCTCCCAGGCCATCTCGCGGGTGCCCAGCGCCGCCAGAAAGCGGGCCGGCGTCGTGCCGCCGGGCACGGCGAGCGACGCCCTGCCCTGCCCTGCCAGCAGCGCGCGCAGCCGGATGGCGACGGCCTCCGCCAGCGCCTCCGAGGCGTCGGCCAGGGTCGCGAAACGATGCCAGGCGACAGATCCTTGCGGCTGCATCACTCGAAGTCCGGATCGGCCCAGGAGCGGCCCTCGCGCTCGATCAGGCCGATGGCCTGGGACGGCCCCCAGGAGCCGGCGGCGTAACGATGCGGGTGGGGCGAATAATCCTGCCAGCCGGCGATGATCGGATCGACCCAGCGCCAGGCCTGCTCGACCTCGTCGCGATGCATGAACAGCGTCTGGTCGCCGCGGATGACGTCCGTCAGAAGGCGCTCATAGGCGTCGGGCGTGCGCTCGTCGAAGGCGGTGGAATAGCGCAGGTCGAGCTGGCGCGGCACGATCTTCAGCCGGCCCGAGCCCGGCACCTTCATCATCAGCTGGAGCTGGACGCCGTCATTGGGCTGGAGGCGGATCAGCAGGCGATTGGCGTAGAGCTTGTCACACGATCCGCCGCCAAAGATCGAGTGCGGCACCGGCTTGAAGGTGACGACGATCTCCGAATAACGCTGCGCCATGCGCTTGCCGGTGCGCAGATAGATCGGCACGCCGGCCCATCGCCAGTTGTCGAGTTCGCAGCGGAGCGCGACGAAGGTCTCGGTGTTGCTGAGATGGCCGAGTTCGTCGGCATAGCCGCGCACGCGCTGGCCGTCGATCTGGCCGGTTCCGTACTGGCCCCGGACCGTGTAGCGCTCGACGTCGGGGCCGACGATGGGCCGCAGCGCCTTCAGCACCTTGATCTTCTCGTCGCGCACGGCGCCGGCCTCGAGCAGGTTGGGCGGCTCGATGGCGAAGAGAGTGAGCAACTGCATGAGATGGTTCTGGACCATGTCGCGCATCTGCCCAGCCTTGTCGTAGTAGCCGGCGCGGCTTTCGAGCCCCACCGTCTCGGCCACCGTGATCTGGACATGGTCGATGTCGCGGCCGGTCCAGGAGCGCTCGAACAGCGTGTTGGCGAAGCGCAGCACCAGAAGGTTCTGGACCGTCTCCTTCCCGAGATAATGGTCGATCCGGTAGGTCCGGTCCTCCGGCAGGATGCGCGCGACGGCGTCGTTGATCTCGCGCGCGGAGGCGAGATCGCGCCCCAGCGGCTTCTCGAGGATGACGCGCGAGGTCGGCGTCAGGATGTCGGCGGCGGCGAGGTTCTCGCAGATCGGGATGAAGAGGTCGGGCGGCGTCGAGAGGTAGAAGGAGCGAACGCGGCCATCGTCACCGAGCGCCTTCTTGAGCGCCTTGTAGGTCTCCGGCTTCACGGCATCGAGAAGCACGATGGTGAGGCGCTGCTGGAAGGCATGGATGTGATCGGGGGAGAGCCCCTCCTCCTTCAGTCGCTTGGCGATCTGCTTCGGCAGACCATCGACATCCTCCTGCTTGCGGACGATGCAGAGAATGCGGCTCTCGTCGGGAAGAACGCCTTCGCGGCTGCGCTGCGCCAGCGCCGGGAAGAGCTTGCGCAGGGCAAGGTCGCCGCCCGCGCCGAAGATCACCAGGTCGAAGGCGGGCACGGGCGTGCGCTCGGGAATGGTTTCGGGCCGCAGCGTGCGGCCGGCAATGGCGTCCATGGGTCAGTCGTCTCCGTGCCCGTCCGCGAATCCAGCGCGGCGTCCGAGTGGACGGCGGGCGTGCGACGAGAATGAGACCAAGCGCCGCGATTGCCAAACGCTCAGAGCGCAGGGCGGCCGGCCGTCAACCGCGGCGGAAGCCCTCGCTGGCGGTCAAGAGCTGCCGGGCATAGTCCGTCTGCGGGTTGCGGGCCGCGAGCGTGCCCGCCGTCATCTCCTCGACGCCGCGGCCGAACTGCATCACCAGCAGCCGCTCGCACATATGGCCGACGACGGCGAGATCGTGGCTGACGAGGATATAGGTCAGCTTGCGCTCGTGGCGCAGCGCCTGCAGCAGGTTCAGCACCTCGGCCTGGATCGAGACGTCGAGCGCCGAGGTCGGCTCGTCGAGCAGCAGGATCGAGGGCTCGAGCACGAGCGCGCGCGCGATCGCGACGCGCTGGCGCTGGCCGCCGGAGAGCTGGTGCGGGTAACGGAAGCGGAATGAGGACGGCAGGCCGACCTCCGACATCGCCCGCCCGATCCGCGTCTCGGCATCGCCGATGCCGTGGATGGCGAGCGGCTCGGCCAGCGTGTCATCGACCGTCTTCTTGGGATGGAGCGAGCCGTAGGGGTCCTGGAAGACCATCTGGACGGCGCGGTAGAAGGCCTTGTCGCGGATCTTCGGCTGGGTCTGGCCGGTGATCTCGACGGTGCCGCTCCAGTCCCGGTTCAGCCCCGAGAGCACGCGCAGCACGGTCGACTTTCCCGAGCCGGACTCGCCGACGATGCCGTAGCTCTCGCCGGAGGCGACCGCGAAGGAGAGGTCCTTCACGACGTGCGAGTCGCCGAAGGAGACGTTGAGGTTTTCGACGCGGATGGCGGGTTGCGTGGTCATTCAGATGTTCCGGGGTCGGCAGCCGCACCGCCGTCATGCTCGCCCTCGTGGCGAGCATCCACGTCTTGGTCATAGTGCTCGGCGCAGAGAGGCGTGGATGGTCGGGACAAGCCCGACCATGACGGGAGAGGCAAGGCGCTGAACGCGACGACCCTCATGCCAGCCATGCCGGGTCGCGCTGGAGGGTCGACAGCTTCGCGCGCGGATGGTCGAGATCGGGCAGACAGCCGAGCAGGCCGAGCGTGTAGGGGTGGCGCCGGGCGCGGGCGGACTCATCGGCGAGTTCGGCCGCCGGCAGCGTCTCCATCGCCTTGCCGCCATACATGACGATGACGCGGTCGCAGAAGGACTGCACCAGATGCAGGTCGTGGCTGATGAAGATCAGCCCCATGCCGCGCTGGGTGACGAGATCGTCGAGGATCTTCAGGATCTGCAGTTGCACGGTGACGTCGAGCGCCGAAGTCGGCTCGTCGGCGATCAGGATGTCGGGCTCGGCGATCAGCATCATCGCGATCATCACGCGCTGGCCCATGCCGCCCGAGACCTCGTGCGGGTAGAGGTCGTAGACGCGGCCCGGCTCGCGGATCTGGACCTGCTCCAGCATGGCGAGCGAGCGTTCCTTCGCCTCGCGGGCGCTGGCCTTGTGGTGGACGCGATAGGCCTCGGCGATCTGGTCGCCGACGGTGCGGACGGGATTGAGCGAGAATTTCGGGTCCTGCATCACCATCGAGATGCGGCGGCCGCGCAGCTTGCGGCGCTCGCGCTTGTCCATGGTGAGGAGATCCTGCCCGCGAAAGACCATGCGGTCCGCCGTGACGATTCCGGGCGGCGGAATCAGGTCGAGGATGGCGCGCCCGGTCATCGACTTGCCGGAGCCGGACTCGCCGACGATGCCGAGCCGCTCGCGGCCGAGCGTGAAGGAGAGCCCGCGCACGGCGTGGACGATGCCGGTCGGCGTGTGGAAATCGACGCGCAGATTGTCGAGTTCGAGGAGGGGCTGGTCCATCTCGCTCACCTCGCATCCATGACGTCGCGCAGGCCGTCGCCGAGCAGGTTGAAGCCGAGCGCGACGATGCAGATGGCGATGCCGGGGAAGGTCGCGACCCACCACTGGTCGAAGATCTGCTCGCGGCCGGCCGAGATCATCGCGCCCCATTCGGGGATCGGCGGCTGGGCGCCGAGCCCGAGGAAACCGAGGCCGGCAGCGATGAGGATGACGCCCGCCATGTCGAGCGTGGTGCGCACGATCAGCGAGGGCAGACAGAGCGGCACGACATGCTTCCAGACGATGCGCCATTGCGAGGCGCCCTGCAGGCGGATCGCGGCGATGTAGTCCTGCTGGCGGATGATCAGCGTCTCGGCGCGGGCGACGCGGGCATAAGGAGGCCAGGCAGTGATCGCGATGGCGATGACCGCATTCTCCAGGCCGGGGCCGAGCGCCGCGACGAAGGCGAGCGCCAGCACCAGCCGCGGAAAGGCCAGAAAGACGTCGGTCATGCGCATCAGCGCCCGGTCGACCCAGCCGCCGAGATAGCCCGAGGCCGCGCCGATGAGCAGGCCGATCGGCCCGACCGAGACGACGACGAGCAGCACGATCACCAGCGTGACGCGGGTGCCGTAGACGATGCGGCTGAAGATGTCGCGGCCGAGCGAGTCTGTGCCAAAAAAGTTGGTGCCCGAGGGCGGCAGCAGGCGGCGGTCGAGATTCTGTGCCAGCGGGTCGGCGGTGGCGATCAGCGGCGCGAAGGCCGCAACCAGCAGCAGTGCGACGATGATGCCGAGCCCGACCATGGCGAGCCGGTTGCGCCGGAAGGCGAGCCATTTCCGGTACATCTGCCCGAGCCGCGCCTGGCGGCGGGAGGACGGCGAGTCGGTGAGGAGATAGTCGGTCCAGGTGGTCATGCCGGCCTCAGCGCGTACGCGGATCGACCAGCCGGCCGAGGATGTCGGAGAGCAGGTTGACGCCGATGAAGACCGCCCCGATCACCAGCGTGCCGCCCAGCACCGCGTTCATGTCGGCGTTCAGGAGCGAGTTGGTGAGGTAGCGGCCGAGCCCGGGCCAGGCGAAGATCGTCTCGGTCAGCACCGAACCTTCGAGCAGGTGCATGTAGGAGACGGCGATGACCGTCACCAGCGGCACGAAGGCGTTGTGCATCGCATGACGCCAGACGACGCGGAATTCGGAGAGCCCCTTCACCCGCGCGGCGATGACGTATTGCTGCTGCAGCTCGGTGATCATGAAGCTGCGGGTCATGCGGCTGATATAGGCGACGCTGAGGATGCCGAGCACGGAAGCCGGCAGGACGAGATGGGACCAGGCGTCGCGGACGGCCTCCCAGTCGCCCTCCAGCGCGGCGTCGATCATCAGGATGCCGGTGACCGGCGTGATCAGGTCCTGGAAGGCGACGCCGGCGCGACCGGGCCCGCCGACCCAGCCGAGCTTGGCGTAGAACAGCAGTAGCCCCATCAGGCCGAGCCAGAAGACGGGAATCGAATAGCCGAACAGGCCGATGATGCGGGCGACCTGATCGGGCCAGCGGCCCTGATAGACCGCCGCGACGACGCCGAGCGGGATGCCGAGCAGGCAGCCGATCAGCGTTCCGAGCGTCGCCAGTTCCAGCGTCGCCGGGAAGACGCGCTTGATGTCGTCGACGACGGTGTTGGAGGTCAGCACCGAGCGGCCGAGATCGCCGCTGAAGACCTTGCCGACATAGATCGCGAATTGCTGCCAGAGCGGTTTGTCGAGGCCGAGCTCGATGCGGGCGGCCTCATAGGTCTCCGGCCGGGCGTTGTCGCCGACGACCGCGAGCACCGGGTCGATCGGGATCACCCTGGCGATGAAGAAGGTGATCAGCAGCAGGCCGAAGATGGTGATGGCTACGGTGACGAGTTCGCGCGAGGCGATCTTCGCCCAGCGTCCCGCCGTTTCGCCCCAATGGCGTTTTCGAACCGGGCCGGCAGCCATGTCCGTCATCGTCGTTCTTCCGTGTTCGGCTCCGGCGAGGCAGGTGCGCCCCGGACCGGAAGCAAAAGCCCCGCCGCGGCCGGTCGGCCGAGGCGGGGCGTGTCGTGAGAGGCGCTCAGTTCTTGGCGATCGGCGCGTAGAAATTCGTGTCCGAGCTCGGCCCGATGACCCAGTTCTTGACGTTCTTGCGCTCGGCCGAGACCTCGACCTGCTGGAACATGATCACGAAGGGCGAGACCTTCTGGTGCTCGCGCTGCAGATCGCCATAGACGGCGGCGCGCTTGGCGGCGTCCTGCTCGAGCACATTGGCCTGAGTGGTCTTGGTCATCTCGGGGATGTCCCAGGCGTTGCGCCAGGCCAGCGTCTTCGACTTCGCGTCCTCGTTGTTGTTCTCGTTGATGGCGAAGGTTTCCGCATTGGTGTGCGGGTCGAGATAGTCCGGGCCCCACTGGCCGATATAGATATCGTGGGTGCGGGCGCGGTACTTGGTCAGCGTCTGCTTGCCGTCGCCCGGGATCAGCTCGAGCTTGATGCCGGCCTGACCCCAGGTCGACTGGATCGCCTGAGCGATGTCGGTGATCGGGCTGACGGACCGGACATCCATCGTGACGGAGAAGCCGTTCGGCAGACCGGCCTTGGCGAGCAGTTCCTTCGCCTTGGCGGGGTTGAACGTGTAGGGCTTGTCGTCGATCGCGCCGAGAAAGCCCTTGGGCAGGAAGGACTGGTGCGCCTTGTAGGTGCCCTCGACGATGTTGCGCTCGATCGAGGCATAGTCGACGAGGTACTTGAGCGCCTCGCGGACCTCCGGCTTGGCGAAGTTCGGGTTCTTCGTGTTCAGGCCGAGATAGAGAATGTAGCCCTTGTCGCCCTGGACGAGCTCGATGTCCTTGTTGGCCTTGACCGCCGTCAGCTGGTCCTTGGACAGGTTGCGGGCGATGTCGATGTCGCCCTTCTCGAGCAGTAGGCGCTGCGAGGCCGGCTCGGCGACATGGCGCACGATGATGCGCTTGTTCTTCGGTGCGCCCTTGTACCAGGACTCGTTGGCATCGAGCGCATACTGCTCATTGGGACGATAGGCGCGGACCTTGTAGGCGCCGGAGCCGGCCGAGTTCTGCTTCAGCCAGCCATTGCCCCAGTCGCCATCCTTCTCATTGGCCTTGACCAGCTTGCTGTCGACGATCGAGGCGACGCCGGAGGTCAGGCAGTTGAGGAAGAAGGTCGGGGCGAATGGCTTGGAGACGGTGATGACGAGGGTGGAATCGTCGGTCGCCTTCACCTTCTCGGTGACGTTGTCCTTGGTGAAGCCGAACTGGGCCAGGATGAAACCGGGCGACTTGTTCAGCGTCACCGCGCGCTGGAAGGAATAGACCACGTCGGCCGCCGTCAGCGGGTTGCCCGAGTGGAACTTCACGCCGGGCCGCAGCTTGAAGGTGTAGGTCAGATTGTCGGGCGTGACGCTCCAGCTCTGGGCGAGTTCGGGGACGAGCTCGTTGTTCTTGGCGAGGTCGACGCCCATCAGCTTGTCGTAGAGGTTGGTCACGACCTCGACGCCGGAGAATTCGAACGCCTCGGCCGGATCGAGCGAGATGATGTCGTCGATCTGCTTGGCCATGACCACCGTGTCCTTCGGGGTCTGGGCCAGGGCCACGGTGGTCTGGGCGGTCGTCGCCAGCAAGGCCGTGAAGGCCGACGCCACCATCAATTTCGCAACGTGACGCATCGCATTCCCCATCGGTTCGGATTGTCGGCCGCGCTCCGGCGGCCATTGGCGTGAATGTGGAACCAGTTGGCGGCTTCTGTCCAGCAGGACGAGGCGCATGTCCAGATGTTGCTGCACAGTTCTTGTGCATCGGGCTGGTCGGGATCGGGCAATGCGTCGCGAGTTGCGGCTTTGCGCGCCCTGCCGGCCTCGCTAACGTGAGCATGCTCCGGCGCCCGCCGGCCCATGACAAGCAGGTGCCCAGCCCTTGGCCATCATCGCCGCGCTCCACCACGTCACGCATTACCGCTACGACCGGCCCGTCACGCTCGGGCCCCAGATCATCCGCCTGCGCCCCGCGCCGCATTGCCGGGCGGCGATCAACAGCTATTCGCTGAAGGTCACCCCGGCCGAGCATTTCGTGAACTGGCAGCAGGACCCCAGCGGCAACTGGCTGGCGCGCTATGTCTTCCCGGAGCCGGTGCGGGAGTTTCGCATCGAGGTCGATCTCGTCACCGAGCTGTCGATCATCAACCCCTTCGACTTCTTCGTCGAAACCGATGCCGAGACCTTCCCCTTCGCCTATCCGGAGGAACTCAGGGCCGAACTCGCGCCCTATCTGGTGACCGAGCCCGCCGGCCCGTTGCTGACGGAGTTCCTCGCCACGGTGGCGCGCGAACCGACCAATACGGTCAACTTCATCGTCGACCTGAACGCGCGGCTCGCCGGCACGATCGCCTATGGCATCCGCATGGAGCCCGGCGTGCAGGAGCCGGAGCACACGCTCGGCATCAAGTCCGGATCCTGCCGGGACACGAGCTGGCTGCTGGTGCAGATCCTGCGGCATCTCGGCCTCGCGGCCCGCTTCGTCTCCGGCTACCTGATCCAGATGAAGGCGGATATCGACCCGCTCGAGGGGCCGCGCGGCACGGACAAGGACTTCACCGACCTCCACGCCTGGGCGGAGGTCTATATCCCCGGCGCCGGCTGGATCGGGCTCGATCCGACCTCGGGCCTGCTGACCGGCGAGGGCCATCTGCCGCTCGCGGCGACGCCGCATTACCGCTCGGCAGCGCCGGTCTCAGGCCTGGCGAGCTATGCCGAGACGGTCTTCGATTTCGACATGAGCGTGGCGCGCGTCCATGAGGTGCCGCGCATTACCCTGCCCTTCTCGGACGAGTCCTGGCAGCGCCTCGACGCGCTGGGCGAGCGCGTGGAATCCGATCTTCAGGCGCAGGATGTGCGGCTGACGATGGGCGGCGAGCCGACCTTCGTCTCGATCGACGACCAGACCGGCGAGGAATGGAACACCGCCGCGGTGGGGCCGACCAAGCGACAGCGCGCGGATGTGCTGATCCGGCGCCTGCGCGAGCGCTTCGCGCCCGGCGGCATGCTGCATTACGGCCAGGGCAAGTGGTATCCGGGCGAGAGCCTGCCGCGCTGGGCCTTCGCGCTCTACTGGCGCGCCGATGGCGAGCCGATCTGGCGCGACGCCGCGCTGATCGCCCGCGAGCCCGGGGCTCCGACCGGCGTCGACCGCGAACTCGAGGCGGGCGCGACCATGGCCGAAGCGGAGGCCCTCGCCGAAGGACTGTCAGACAAGCTCGGGCTCGGCGCCGACTATGTGCTGCCGGCCTATGAGGACACCGGCTTCTGGCTGCTGAAGGAGGCGCAGCTTCCCGACAATGTCGATCCGCTCGACCCGCGTCTCGCTGACCCCGAGGAACGCGCGCGGATGCAGCAGGTCTTCCAGCTCGGGCTGGGCAAGCCGCGCGGCTACGTCATCCCGGTGCAGCGCTGGCAGAGCCAGGCCGGCGACCGGCGCTGGCGCTCAGAGAAATGGCGCCTGCGGCGCGGCAAGCTCTTCCTCGTGCCGGGCGATTCCCCCGTCGGCTACCGGCTGCCGCTCGGCTCCCTGCCGGTGGTGCCGAAGGCGGAATACCCGCATATCCACCCGCAGGACCCGATGGAGACCCGCCCGCCGCTGCCGCGCGCGGCCGGCGGCTTCGGCCCCGCGGTCGATCCGCCGCATGAGGCGCCGGTCAAGCCGGAGCCGCATCCGACCCAGGACCCGCCTCATCAGATGTCGCGCTCGGTCGAGACCGGCGGCGCCGCCGCGCAGGACCGCACCGAGCAGGAGATCGGCGGCGAGCATGTGCGCACCGCGATCAGCCTCGAAATCCGCGACAAGGTGCTCTGCGTCTTCCTGCCGCCGGTGGAGCGGCTGGAGGATTATCTCGACCTCGTCGCCAGCGTCGAGGCGGTGGCACGCGAGCGCAACCAGCCCGTCCATATCGAGGGCTATGCGCCGCCGCACGATCCGCGGCTCAATGTCGTCAAGGTCACGCCCGATCCCGGTGTCATCGAGGTCAACATCCACCCGGCACGGAACTGGCGCGAAGCGGTCGAGATCACGCGGGGCGTCTATGAGGAGGCGCGGCTGGCGCGGCTCTGCGCCGAAAAGTTCATGGTCGACGGGCGTCACACCGGAACGGGCGGTGGCAACCATGTCGTGCTCGGCGGCGTCACACCGCCGGATTCGCCGTTCCTGCGCCGGCCGGACCTGCTGAAGAGCATCGTGCTCTACTGGAATCGGCACCCCTCGCTCTCCTATCTGTTCTCGGGGCTTTTCATCGGCCCGACCAGCCAGGCGCCGCGCATCGACGAGGCGCGGCACGACGCGCTCTACGAACTCGAGATCGCGCTGGCGAACATCCCGGGGCCGGACGCCCCTTCGATCCCGCTCTGGCTGGTCGACCGGCTGCTGCGCAATCTCCTGGTCGACGTCTCCGGCAACACGCATCGCACCGAGATCTGCATCGACAAGCTCTATTCGCCGGACGGGCCGACGGGACGGCTCGGGCTGATCGAGTTCCGTGGTTTCGAGATGCCGCCGGATGCGCGGATGAGCCTGGCGCAGCAACTTTTGGTGCGGGCGCTGATCGCGTGGTTCTGGCGCGAGCCGCAGACTGGCCCGCTGGTGCGCTGGGGCACGGCGCTTCATGACCGCTTCATGCTGCCCGAGATGGTCTGGCAGGATTTCCGCGAGGTGCTCGCCGATCTCGGCCGGGCCGGCTACGCCTTCGATCCGGTCTGGTTCGAGGCGCAGGCCGAGTTCCGCTTCCCCTTCTTCGGCAAGGTCGAGCATGGCGGCGTGGAGATCGAGATCCGCCAGGCGCTCGAACCCTGGCATGTGCTCGGCGAGGAAGGGGCGATCGGCGGCACCGTGCGCTATGTCGATTCTTCGGTCGAGCGGCTCCAGGTCAAGGCGAAGGGGCTGGTGCCCGGGCGCCATCTCGTCACCTGCAATGGTCGCCGCCTGCCGATGACGCCGGCCGGGACCACGGGCGAGAGCGTCGCGGCCGTGCGCTTCAAGGCGTGGCAGCCAGCGTCGGGCCTGCACCCGACGATTCCGGTCCATGCTCCGCTGACCTTCGACATCGTCGACACCTGGGTCGGGCGCTCTCTCGGCGGCTGCGTCTACCATGTCGCCCATCCGGGTGGGCGCAATTACGAGACGCCGCCTGTGAATTCCTACGAGGCGGAGGCGCGGCGGCTCGCGCGTTTCGAGGCGATCGGCCATACTCCCGGCGCGCTGGCGATTCCGCCGGAAGAGCGCAGCGCCGAATTCCCGCTGACGCTGGATCTGAGGCGGCCTGCGGGAGTGTAGACGGAAGCGATGGCAGCCCAGGGCCGATCCCCCTCCGTGCGCGTGAGGACGGAGCGTCGCAACGCTCTGCTGGCGGATTATCGCCCGCTGCCGGGCGTCTATGACGAGATCCTCGGTTCGGACGGCCAGGTCCGCTCGCAATGGGAGCCCTTCCTGACGGAGTGGTGCGCCTTCTCGCCCGACGAGCTGAATCAGCGCTTCGGCCTTGCCGACCGCCATGTCCACGACACCGGCGTCTCCTACCGCGTCCATGGCGACATCGACCCGCGCGACCCGACCGCAGGCGAACGGGCCTGGCCGCTGAGCCATGTCCCGCTGGTCATCACCGGGGCGGAGTGGCAGACGATCGCGGCCGGCGTCGCCCAGCGGGCCCAGCTCTTGAGCGGGCTGCTCGAGGACATCTACGGCCCCGGCGAGATGGTCGCGAACGGGCTCCTACCAGCGTCGGTGGTGACGGGCAGTCCGGATTACCTGCGCCCGCTGCAGGGCGCGCCCGGCGGCGGCACGCTGCAGCTCTATGCGGTCGATCTCGGGCGCGGGCCGGACGGACGCTGGTGGGTGCTGCAGGACCGCACCCAGGCGCCGTCGGGAACGGGCTATGCGCTGGAGAACCGGCTCGCCCTGTCGCGCGCCTTCCCCGACATGTTCCGGACCATGAACATCGAGCGGCTGGCGGCCTTCTTCCAGGCCTTTCGCGCCGGCCTCGTCGCCCGTTCCAAGCGCGTCGAACCGCGGATCTGCCTGCTGACGCCCGGCCCGCTGAACGAGAGTTATTTCGAGCAGACCTATCTGGCCCGCTATCTCGGCTTCCTGCTGGTCGAGGGCGGCGATCTCGTCATGAGCGAGGGGCGTGTGCATGTGCGCACCATCGCCGGGCTGAAGCGGGCGGACGTGATCTGGCGACGGATCGACGGCGATTTCGCCGATCCGCTCGAACTCAACGCCTCCTCGGCGCTCGGTGTCGCCGGGCTGGTGCAGGCCGTGCGCAAGGGCAGCGTGCATGTCGCCAACGGGCTGGGCTCGGGCGTCGTCGAGGCGCGCGCCCTGATGGGCTTCCTGCCTGCGCTGGGCCAGCGTCTGCTGGGCGAGGCGATGATCCTGCCCAATGTCGCGACCTGGTGGTGCGGCCAGCCGCGCGAACGGGCGGTGGTGCTGGAGCGCTTCGACGAGATGAGCATCGCACCGGCCTTCCGCAGCGCCGGCGGCGGGCTCGACAGCGGGCCGGTCGTGGTGGCCGATCTCCCGGCCGCCGAGAAGGAGGCCCTGCGCCGCCGGATCGAGGCGCGCGGGATGGACTATGTCGGGCAGGAGGTGGTGCGGCTCTCGACCACGCCGGTCTTCCAGAACGGCCGGCTGCAGCCGCGCCCGATGACGCTGCGCGTGTTTGCTGCCGCCACGCCCGACGGCTGGAAAGTGATGCCGGGCGGCTTCTGCCGGATCTCCGACGAGCGGGACGCGCGGGCGGTGAGCATGCGAAGCGGCGTGCGCTCCAGCGACGTCTGGGTGACCTCGGATGCTCCGGTCGACCCCGTTTCGCTGCTGCCGGCGCCCGACCGCATCACCATCCGCCGCATCACCGGCACGCTGCCGAGCCGCGCCGCCGACAACCTGTTCTGGCTCGGGCGCTATCTGGAGCGGACGGAGGCGACGCTGCGGCTGGTGCGTGCACTGCTCGGACGGCTGATCGACACCGACCCGGCGCAGGGCCGCAACGAGACGCTGAAACGCCTCGCCAATCTGCTCGTCGCGTGGGGCGCCGCCCCCGGCGGGCGCGGCCAGACTCCGGCCGGCCAGGCCTCGGCGGCGCTCCACGCGCTCGACCAGTACGGCTCGGCGATCTCGACGATGCGCGAAGCACGGCGCACGGCCTCGGTCATCCGCGAGCGGCTCTCGATCGACGCCTGGCGGCTGTTCGGCGACATGCAGGAACAGCTGACCCTGGAGCCGGGACGCGAGCCCAGCGAGGGCGAGGCCTATGAGATCGCCGACCGGGCGCTGAAGTCGCTCGCCGCCTTCTCGGGCCTCAGCCAGGAGAACATGGTGCGCGGCCCGGGCTGGCGCTTTCTCGACATCGGGCGACGGCTGGAGCGCGGCATCGCGACCTGCCGCTTCGCCCGCCATTTCGCCGAGACCAATGCGCCGGGCGACGCGCTCGACGCGCTGCTCGACCTGACGGATTCGCAGATCACCTATCGCTCGCGCTATCTGCTCGGCGCCAGCCTGCAGCCCGTCCTCGATCTCGTGATGCTCGACCCCTACAATCCCCGTTCCGTCGCCTTCCAGATCGACCGGCTCGACACCGAGATCCGGGATCTGCCGTCGCTGACCGAGGACGGCATGCTGGAAGCTCCGCGCCGGCTGATCCTCAAGCTCGCCGCCGAATGCCGCACGGCCGAAGCCTCGCGGCTCGACCGCACCAGCATCCTGCTTTTCGAGCAGTTGCTGATGGGCGTCTCGAGCGCCATCGCCGACCGCTATTTCCTGCAGAGCAGCGGTCCGGAAGCCTCGCGCCTGACAGGCATCGCGTGATCTACGACCTGCGTCACGTCACGACCTATGCCTATAGCCGGCCGGTCCCCTTCGCGCGCTGCATCCTGCGGCTGCAGCCGCGCAATGACGGCGGGCAGAGCGTCCACAACAGCGAGCTCGTCGTGACGCCGCGCCCGGCCGAGCGCGACGACGGCGTCTGCTTCTTCGGCAACCGGATGACGACGCTCACCATCGCCAAGCCGCATCGCGAGCTGAAGATCGAGATGCGGGCACGCGTCGAGGTGCGGCGGCCGCAGGCGCCCTTCCCCGCTCTGACGCGCAGCTGGGAAGAGGTCGGCGAGCAGGCCCTCGCCTCGGCCAGCCTCGCGCCGGATTCGCCGGCGCATCATCTCTATCCCAGCCGTCTCGTGCCGCCGGTCGCGGCCGTCACCGACTATGCGCGCAACAGCTTCCCGCAGAGGCGACCCGTCCTCGAGGGCGCGACCGAGCTGATGGCGCGCATCAAGACCGACTTCACCTATGATCCCGAAGCCACCGAAGTCTCGACGCCGCTGGAGGAAGCCTTTCGCCAGCGCCACGGCGTCTGCCAGGACTTCGCCCATGTCATGATCGCGGGGCTGCGCGGGCTCGGCCTGCCGGCAGCCTATGTCAGCGGCTATATCCGCACCGTGCCGCCGCCGGGGCAGAAGCGGCTCGAGGGCGCCGACGCCAGCCATGCCTGGGTGATGCTCTGGTGCGGGCCCGAGACCGGCTGGATCGGGCTCGACCCGACCAACGACCTGATCGTCGCCGACGACCACATCGTCACGGCCTTCGGCCGCGACTATGCCGACGTCTCCCCACTCGACGGCGTGGTCATCGGCCCCGGCTCGCAGAAGATCGGCGTGGCCGTCGACGTCATCCCGATCGGCTGAGCGCCTGCGGCCACGCAGACCAGCCCGAGGCGCTTTTCTTTTATTGGTTGCCATGGCAACTTGTTTCCGCGCAGCCGCCGGCAAGGCGGGCGCAGGGAGGATGTCGTGCGAACTCAGGTGGCGATCATTGGGGCCGGCCCGTCGGGGCTGTTGCTCGGCCAGTTGCTGCATCAGGCGGGGATCGACAGCGTCATCCTCGAACGCAAGAGCCGCGACTATGTGCTCGCGCGCATTCGTGCCGGCGTGCTCGAGCAAGGCACGGTCGGCCTGCTCGACAAGGTCGGTGCCAGCGGACGGCTGCATGCGGAGGGCATGCCGCATGACGGCTTCGAGCTGCTCTTCGGCGAACGGCGCCACCGCATCGCCCTGAGCGAGCTGACCGGCGGGCGGCACGTCACCGTCTACGGGCAGACGGAGGTGACGCGCGACCTGATGGACCAGCGCGCCGCGCAGGGCGGCAAGACGGTCTTCGAGGCCGACGACGTGACGCTGCACGGCTTCGACGGCACAAGCCCCTATGTCACCTATCTCGAAGGCGGCGTCCCCAAACGGCTCGACTGCAACGTCATCGCCGGCTGCGACGGTTATCACGGCGTCGCCCGCGCCAGCATTCCGGCGAGCGCGCTGCGCGTCTTCGAGCGGGTCTATCCCTTCGGCTGGCTCGGCATCCTCGCCGATGTGCCACCCGTCTCCGACGAGCTGATCTATGCCCGCAGCCAGCGCGGCTTCGCGCTCTGCTCGATGAGATCACCCACGCGCAGCCGCTACTATGTCCAGTGCGGCACCGACGAGCGGGTCGATGCCTGGTCCGACCAGCGCTTCTGGGACGAGCTGCGCCGCCGGCTCGACCCCGAAACGGCGGAAGGCCTGACGACCGGTCCCTCGATCGAGAAATCGATCGCGCCGCTGCGCTCCTTCGTGGCCGAGCCGATGCGCTTCGGCCGGCTGTTCCTCGCGGGCGACGCCGCCCACATCGTGCCGCCCACCGGCGCCAAGGGCCTCAACCTCGCCGCCAGCGACGTGCATTACCTGTTCGAGGCGCTGCGCGAGCTCTTCCTCGACCATTCCGAGGCCGGCATCGACGCCTATTCGCAGAAGGCGCTGGCGCGGGTGTGGAAGGCGGAGCGTTTCTCCTGGTGGCTGACCTCGCTGATGCATCTCTTTCCGGAGCAGAGCCCGTTCGAGCAGCGCATGCAGCAGGCCGAACTCGACTATCTGGTCTCGTCCGAGCACGCGATGGCGGCGCTGGCGGAGAACTATGTCGGGCTGCCTTACTAACGGAGGCGCTCAGGCGGCCTGCGACTCTCGCTGCGTGGCGTGGCGTTCGCCCCACGCCTTCAGCGCCATGATGACCGGCTGCAGCGTTCGCCCCCTGTCCGAGAGCGAGTATTCGACCCGCGGTGGCACCTGCGGATAGACGACGCGCAGGATCAGCCCGTCGGCCTCCAGCTCACGCAGTTGTGTGGTGAGCATGCGCTGGGTCACGCCGGGGACGCGCTTGCGGATCTCGTTGAAGCGCAGCGTCCCGCTCATCAGGTGATAGAGCAGGATTCCCTTCCATTTGCCGCCGATCAGCCCCAACGCGGCCTCGACCGGGCAGCCTGCGGAACAATAGGGCTCCTGAAAACGAGGCGGCATCACGGTATCCTTTTCGGCACTATCGGCGGAAATTGTGCGTTCTTGCGGCAGCCGAGAATAGGGGTCATCTCGCCTGCATTGCAATGCAGGAGACCTCCCCCATGCGCGCCATCGGCTATCGCGAACCCCAGGACATCAGCGCCGAAACCAGCCTCATCCCCCTCGATCTGCCCGAGCCCGTCGCGGCCGGCCGCGACCTGCTGGTCGAGGTCAAGGCAATCTCGGTCAATCCGGTCGACACGAAGGTGCGGCGCAACGCCCGCCCGCCGGAGGGAGAGGCCCGCATCCTCGGCTGGGACGCGGCCGGCATCGTCAAGGCCGTGGGCCCCGAGGTCACGGCCTTCCGGCCGGGCGACGCCGTCTTCTATGCGGGCGCGCTGAACCGCCCCGGCGCCAATATGGAGTTCCATCTCGTCGACGAGCGGATCGTCGGGCCGAAGCCGAAGAGCCTGTCTTTCACTGAAGCCGCCGCCCTGCCCCTGACCATGATCACGGCCTGGGAGATGCTGTTCGACCGGCTGAAGGTGCGTGACCCCGTGCCGGGCGCGACGCCGGCCCTGCTCATCGTCGGTGGGGCGGGCGGCGTCGGCTCGGCGGCGATCCAACTCGCGCGCCGGCTGACCGATCTCACCGTCATCGCCACCGCCTCGCGGCCGGAGACCCGGGCCTGGGCGAGCGAACTCGGCGCGCATCATGTCGTCGATCACAGCCGCCCGCTGGCGGAGGAGGTCGCGGCTCTCGGGATTGGAGCGCCCGGCTTGATCTTCTTCACAACGCACACTGCCCAGCATCTGCCCGAGGTTCTGCAACTGGTCGCGCCGCAGGGGCGGCTCGGCGTCATCGACGACGCGCCGACGCTCGACGTGATGCCGCTCAAGAACAAGTCGCTGTCGCTGCACTGGGAGCTGATGTTCACCCGCTCGCTGCACCAGACCGCCGACATGCAGGCGCAGGGCGACCTGCTGGCCGAGGTGGCGCGGCTGGTCGATGCCGGCGCGCTTCGCTCGACCCTGACCGAGAGCTTCGGCCGGATCGACATCGCCAATCTCAAGCGCGCCCATGCCCTGCTCGAAAGCGGTCGGGCCAGGGGGAAGATCGTGCTCGAAGGTTTCTGAGCCTCAGGCGTGACGCGGGAGCGCCGAACCGTTCACCGGGCGGCGCAACACGGTGAGCAGCCGACCCCGCCCTTGCGGATTCCCGCTAGGTTCGCGCGGTCGGGCCAACTGATGGCAGCCAGCCCGGAACCCCTCCGGGCCCAGGCCGTTCCTCAAAGGCCTCCGCACCTTCGGCGGAGGCGACAGCAGTGCGGATTCCGATTCCGACCGGCCATCATTCCGATAATTGACCGGCCGGGATTCC
>LSIG01000126.1 GCA_001556125.1 Rhizobiales bacterium CCH10-E5
CCCCTTGGAATCACGAGTGCCCCAGTCGCTCAACCCTTTCGGGACGGGCTCTCAGCCAGCGCCCGGACGAGGAAGATATGCGGGTCGGTGCCGCGTGTGACGGCGACGCGCTTGCCCTTGAGGTCGGCGACCTTGGTGATCTCGCTCTTGGCGCCGGTGACGAGCGCCGTCCATTCCGGCCGCGAATAGACGTAGATCGACTTGATCGGGTTGCCGTTGATCTTGCCGATCAGCGCGGCGGCGCCGGCGGTCGAGCCGAAATCGAGCGAGCCTGCGTTCAGGAACTCCAGCGCCTTGTTCGATCCGGCGGACTGGACCCAGCGCACGGTGATGCCGTCGGCGGCCAGTGCCTTTTCGAGGATGCCGCTGTCCTTCAGCACGAGGCTGACGGGATTGTAGGTCGCGAAGTCGATGCGGATTTCCTTCGGCGCCTGCGCAAAGGCTTGTCCGGCAGACAGAACGAGCGAGGCGGCGAGTCCGGCGATAGCGAGACGGCGGGAAATGGTCATTCGTGGTCCCTTTCGATGCGCGAAGGGACCGAGCGACAGGTTGGCGCCCATGCCCCACGCTTTAGCTGCACTTGTTTCGCGCCCGCAAGCTGGTGGCTCAAATCGGCGCGTATCCGCCTTGTAGGTCCATTCGTTCTGTATGTCAAACAGGACATGGCGTGATGTTGTTTGTGGTATTTCACGTACATTCTCTGCTATTTAAACTTCTTTGCGAATCTCCTCCCCATGCTAACCAGCAGAACGGCCCCGCGCCGGGCACCCCAGCAAGCGAGGTCAGGGCTGGTGTCATCCTCTGCCGATCAGCCGGCTCTCGAACTCGACGCCGTTCTCGCCAATCCGCGCCGTGCCATGGCTCCGCTGCTGGCCGGCGTGGCGGCTGCGCCCGCGCCCCAGGCGCGTCCCGCCCTCGTTGCGGCGCTGCGCGACGTCCTCGATCAAGGGCTCGACTCCGCAAGGAGCCTGCTGCAGCGGCCGCGCCATGGTCTGGTCTGCGCCCAGCACCTGTCTGCCGTGATGGACGCCATCGTCGGCTGCCTGCACGTGGCGGCGACCGAGCTGTTCTATCCCGCGCAGAACCCGTCCCAGTCCGAGCGCATCGCCGTGGTGGCTGTCGGGGGCTATGGCCGCGGCACGCTGGCGCCGGGCTCGGATGTCGATCTGCTCTTCCTGTTCCCGCACAAGCAGACGGCCTGGGGCGAGAGCGTCGTCGAGGCGATGCTGTACCCTCTCTGGGACCTGAAACTGAAGGTCGGGCACTCCGTCCGCTCGCTCGACGACTGCGTGCGCGAGGCGCGTGCGGACATGACGATCCGCACGGCAATGCTGGAAGCGCGCTTCGTCGCGGGCGACGTGATGCTGTTCCATGATCTCGTCAGGCGCTTCGGCGCAGAGGTCGTGGAGGGAACCGCCCCGGCCTTCACCGAGGCCAAGCTGCAGGAGCGCGAGACGCGCGTTCGCCGCGCCGGAACCTCGCGCTATCTGGTCGAGCCCAACGTCAAGGACGGCAAGGGCGGCCTGCGCGATCTCAACACGCTGTTCTGGATCGCCAAATACGCCTACCGCGTCAACGACGCTCGCGAGCTCGTCGCGGCCGGGCTGTTCGACCGCAAGGAACTGCTGATGTTCCAGCGTTCGGAAGAGTTCCTCTGGCGCGTTCGCTGCTGGATGCATTTCATCACCGGCCGGGCCGAGGAGCGGCTGTCCTTCGACCTGCAGCGACAGGTCGCGGCAGCGATCGGCTATGCTGGGCGCAGCGGCCAGGCGCCGGTCGAGCGCTTCATGAAGGCCTATTTCCTCGTCGCCAAGGATGTCGGCGACCTGACGGCGATCGTCTGCGCCGCGCTGGAAGCGCGTCAGCAGAAGCCGCGCGCCTCACTCTCCCGGCTGCTCGGCTCCTTCGCTAAGCGCAAGCGCGTGCGCGCGCTCGGCCATCCTGATTTCACGCTGAAGAGCCAGCGGCTCAACGTCGTCGATCCCGACGCCTTCCGGCGCGACCCGGTCAATCTGCTGCGGCTCTACGAGATCGCCAGCCGCGACGATCTCGCGATCCATCCCGAGGCCAGCCGGCTGGTGACACAGTCCCTGCGACTGGTGACGCCGCAGCTGCGCAACGATCCCGAGGCGAACCGCATCTTCCTGGAGATCCTCACGGCACGGCGCTCGCCCGAGGCGGTGCTGCGGCGGATGAACGAATCCGGGCTGCTCGGCAAGTTCGTGCCGGATTTCGGCCGCGTCGTCGCGATGATGCAGTTCAACATGTATCATCACTACACGGTCGACGAGCATCTGATCCGCAGCATCGGCGTTCTCGCCGAGATCGATGCGGGCGTGCTCGAATCCGAGCACCCCCTCGCCAACGGCATCATGCCGACGATCACCAACCGGCGGGCGCTCTATGTCGCCCTGTTCCTGCACGACGTCGCCAAGGGGCGCATCGAGGATCATTCGATCGCCGGCGCCCGCATCGCCCGCAAGCTCGGTCCGCGGCTCGGCCTGACCGAAGGCCAGACCGAGACCGTGGCCTGGCTGGTCGAGCATCATCTCGACATGTCGACGGTGGCGCAGAGCCGGGATCTCGGCGACCCCAAGACGATCGAAAGCTTCGCCGCGACGGTGCAGACGCTGGAGCGGCTGAAGCTCCTGCTCGTGCTGACGGTGGCCGACATCAAGGCGGTCGGCCCCGGCGTCTGGAACGGCTGGAAGGGCCAGCTCCTGCGTACGCTCTATTACGAGACCGAGATCATGCTGGCCGGCGGTCATTCCGCGATCGAGCGCAAGGCACGGGTCGAGAAGAAGCAGGATGCCCTCAAGGAGCGGCTCTCGGACTGGGGCGACGCCGCACGCGACGCCTATCTCGCCCGCCACTACCCCGCCTACTGGATCAAGACCGACGTCGGTCGGCAGGAGAAGCATGCCCGCTTCATGGTTCGCGCGGAGGCCGAAGGGCGCACCACCGCGACGCTGGTCGAGACCGACCAGTTTCGCGGCGTGACCGAGCTCACCATCCTCGCGCCCGACCATCCGCGGCTGCTCGCCATCGTCACCGGCGCCTGCGCGGCCTCGGGCGGCAACATCGTCGACGCGCAGATCTTCACCACCACCGACGGGCTCGTGCTCGACACGATCTCGGTCTCGCGCGCTTTCGACCGCGACGACGACGAGTTGCGCCGCGCCGAGCGGATCGCGGCGGCGATCGAGCGCGCGCTGAAGGGGGAGATCAAGATCGCCGATCTCGTCGCCCAGCGCCGGGCGCCGCCGCCGCGCGGCCAGACCTTCCAGGTCGCGCCCGAGGTCATCATCGACAACGTGCTGTCGGCCCGCCACACGGTGCTGGAGATCGCCGGGCTGGACAGGCCGGGCCTGCTCTACGATCTGACCACCGCGATCGGGAAGCTGAACCTCAACATCGCCTCGGCCCATATCGCGACTTTCGGCGAAAAGGCGGTCGACGTGTTCTATGTCACCGACCTGACGAATGCGAAGATCGTCTCGACCGCAAGGCAGCTCGCCATCCGCAAGGCCTTGCTCGAAGTGTTCGAGCCGGAGGGAGAGAAGGCGGCCGCGACCCGGGCGCGAGCGCCGGCCCGCGCTTGATTTAACGCCCGACAAGCCCGATATCGGCCACGAACGCCGCCCGCCGCTCGCGCCTCGGCGGCCCTGATTTGCGAGAGTTGGAACACGCCATGACGCAGAACCCTGCGACGGACAATCCGAACGCCGAGCCCGCCGTCGAGGAGGCCACCGCGCAGTCTCCCGAGGAAATCATCCAGGCGAATTTCGCCCGGATCGAGGCCGAGCGCGACGATCTGAAGGACAAGCTGCTGCGCACGCTGGCGGACATGGAGAATCTCCGCCGCCGCACCGAGCGCGAGATCGCCGACGCCAAGGCCTATGCCGTAACGAGCTTCGCCCGCGACATGCTGGGCGCGGCCGACAATCTGCGCCGCGCGCTGGAAAGCCTGCCCGAGACCGCCCGCACGACCGAGGAGCCTGCCCTCAAGGGTCTGATCGAGGGCGTCGATCTGACCGAGCGCGACCTGCTGAAGACGCTCGAGCGCCATGGCGTCCGCAAGATCGATCCGCTGGGCGAGAAATTCGATCCGAACCTGCATCAGGCGATGTTCGAGGCGCCCGACGCCGAGATCGCCAAGGGCCTGGTCTCCAAGGTCGTCCAGTCCGGCTACAAGATCGGCGAGCGCGTGCTGCGCCCGGCGCTGGTCGGCGTGTCGGCCGGTGCGCCGAAGCCGCAGGCGGCCGAGGGCGGCGACAGCACTCCGACCACGCACTGATCCGTGCTCGAGGCCGCCGGCGTCGCCGTCTTCGCGTTGACCGGCGCCCTCGTCGCCGCCCGCAAGGGCATGGATCCGTTCGGCTTCATCCTGCTCGCGACCGTCACCGGCGTCGGTGGCGGCACGCTGCGCGATCTCTTGCTCGGCCGACCGGTCGCCTGGGTCGAGGCACCACTGAGCGTCATCATCTGCACGGCGGTGGCTCTCTCGGCCTGGTTCATCGCCTATCTCCGCCCGGGCCGTATGGATAGCTGGAGCGCCAAGCGCCTGCTGATCTGGTCCGACGCGGCGGGGCTTGCCCTCTTTGCGGTCTCGGGAACGCAGAAAGCTCTGGCGGCGGGCGTGCCCCTGCTCTCGGCCGTTGCGCTGGGCGCCGTGACGGCGTCCTTCGGCGGCATCCTGCGCGATATCCTCGCCGGCGACCGCGCCATGGTGCTGTGGAGCCGCGACTTCTATGTCACCGCCGCCGCGGCGGGTGCCGGGGCGGCGGTGACATAGAAGTCGCGGCTCGACGGGCTTCAGCGCGCCCCTCGTCATGCTCGGCGGGCTTGCGGCCGGGTTCGGCCTTCGTGCGGGCTCGATCCTGCTCGGCTGGTCATTCCCGAACCTGCCGGGTTCGAACGACTCGCGCTGAGCCCGCGCTCAGGCTGGCGGCTTCGTCACGCGGCGCAAGGTCAGGTTGATCCGCCCGCCCTGCGGCAGCAGCGCCGAGGAGCCGGCGAGGATACGGTCGATGCCGTGATAGGCGAGCCGCGCCTCGCCGCCGAAGAGCAGCGCATCGCCCGAGGCCAGCTTCAGCGAGACCGTCTTGCCGCCGCGCTGTGTCCCGCCGATGCGGAAGACCGCCGTGTCGCCGAGCGAGAGCGAGAGCACGGGGGCGTCGAATTCCTGCTCGTCGCGGTCCTGATGCAGACCCATCCGCGCGTCGGCCGCATAGAAATTGACGAGGCAGGCCTCGGGCTCGTGCGGATAGGAGGCGAGATCGCGCCAGGCTTGCGTCAGGACGTCCGGCATCGGCGGCCAGGGCTCGCCGGTCACGGGATGGAGCGGCTGGTAGCGGTATCCCGTCTCGTCCGAGACCCAGCCGAGCGTGCCGCAATTCGTCATGCGGACCGAGAAGGGCTTGCCGGTCTTCGGCATGCGCGGCTGGAAGAAAGGCGCCTGCGCCGCGACCGCGCGCAGATCCGCCACCAATGCAGCCTGCGCCTCCGGCCCGAGATAGCCAGGCCAGTGGACGACGCCGGGCGCGACGGCGAGGCGCGTCATCGCAGCCGCCGCTCAGAGGCTGTCGAGCCCAAGGACATCGGCCATGGAATAGAGCCCCGGCGCCCGCCCGCGGCCCCACAGCGCCGCCTTGACCGCCCCCTGCGCGAAGAGCCCGCGATCCTCGGCGAGATGGGCGAGTTCGAGCCGCTCGCCCGCGCCCGCGAAGATGACCTTGTGCTCGCCCACGACAGTGCCGCCGCGCAGGGTCGCAAATCCGATCGTGCCGGGCACGCGGGCACCGGTCTGCCCGTCACGAACCGCCACGCGCTCCTGCGCCAGATCGACCTCCCGGCCCGCCGCAGCCGCCTCGCCGAGGAGAACCGCCGTCCCGGAAGGCGCATCGACCTTCATGCGGTGATGCATCTCGACGATCTCGATGTCCCAGTCGGTGCCCAGCGTCGCCGCGACCTTGCGCACCAGCGCGGCGAGAAGATTGACGCCCAGGCTCATATTGCCGGAGCGGACGATGGCGGTGTCGCGCGCCGCCTCGGCGAGCCTCGCCAGATGGGACGGTTCGAGCCCGGTCGTGCCGACGATGTGTGCAATGCGGGTCCGCGCCGCCAGCGCCGCGAAGGCCATGGTCGCGTCCGGCGTGGTGAAATCCAGCACGCCGTCGGCTGCGGCGAAGGCCGCCGCCGCATCGTCCGTGACCGGAATGCCGTTGGCCGGCAGCCCTGCGAGCAGCCCTGAGTCCTGCCCGAGATGGGGCGAGCCCGGCCGCTCGACCGCCGCCGACAGCGTACAGCCCGGGGCGTCGTGGATGGCCCGCAACAGCATGCGGCCCATCCGGCCGGCGGCTCCGACGACGACGAGGCGCATGTCCGACATCAGGCGAATCTCCAAAGCGTGTCGTTCCAAGGCAGCACAGACCGCCCGATCGCAGGAGTCCGCCTATAGGCTGGATCGGGCGGGCGCGACACCCGAAACCGCACAACGAAAAACGGCCGGGTCGCCCCGGCCGTTCGGATGTCGTGTTCGAGAGGCTCAGGCGGCCTGCTGGATCGCCGAGAGCTTCCACGGGCCGCCGCGCCTGCGCACGAAGGTCCAATACTCCGAGACTTCCTGAGGCACCGTGGCGCTGCCGTCCACGACCTTGCCGCTGGAACGCTCGTAGAGCGCGTTGATCAGGCTGAAGCGCATCGCGACGGTGGCATAATCGAAGCCCTCCTCGGTCCAAGCTTCCGAGAGGTCGCCCTGGAGCAGCTTCACGTCGGAGACGCGGTCGACCACGCCCTTGCGCACATTGGCGGTCAGGTCGTCGTCGAAATAGCCGAACATCTCGTCGGTCACACGTTCGCGCAGGCCCTTCTCGTCCTCGTTCGAATAGGCGGCGTTGATCTCGCCCAGGAGCCGCTCGAAGTCATTGAAGTCCTGCCCCGTCAGTTCGATCGGGGTCGTCTGGGCCGCAGCAGGAGCAGCCGCGGCGGCGGCGCCGAGGCCCCCCGCCATGGCGCCGACCGGAGCGGCCGAACGCGGCTGGGGCTGCATCGTCTCACGCGACAGCGGCGCGCCTGCGGTGGCGAGCTGCGGCTCGGAGCGACGGCGGAAGAAGCGCACCGCCAGCCAGATCACGCCGCCGATCAAGGCGAGCTGGAGCAGGAAGCCGACGATGCCGGCCAGCGAAGCGAGGCCGCTGAAGAAGCCGGAGCCGGACAGCAGGCCGAACAGGCCGGCGCCGAGCAGGCCGGCGCCGAGGCCCATCATCAGGCTGCGGGCCATCGAGGGGCGCGCGGCCTGGGCGGCAGCGGCCGCCGCGCCCGCGGCCGGAGCGGCCTGCGCCGGCGAAGGCTGCGCGCTGCGCTGGAAGGGCTGGGCGCCATTGGGCGTTGTGTCGGTGCGCATGGGCGCCGCTTCGGTCCGGGAGCCGCGGCTCCCGACACCTCCCTTGCCGCCCGGGCGCGCTTCGGCCAGCACGGGCACGAGGAGCAGAGCACCAGCGAGTACGGCGACGACACGACCACGACGGGCGAGCGAGATCAGAGACATGGTTCCTCCCAGAGCCCCCCTTGGGCTCTCTACGTGGGAATATGGGGCATGCGTTCTGGTTCTGCAAGACGCACGCGACTAAGCGCCTGCGAGTACACAATAATATGAAACATAAGATCTCTGGGATGCGGTGGCCGAACATGTTAGACTGGCGGCAATGGCGCTGCAGACGACCTTTCGTTTCGCAGGAGCGAGATATGACTGCTTTCAATGCCGCGGTCGCCGCGACAACACGCAGATCGCGAAGAATTCTCCCGACGTCGCACGTGTTTTTCATGACCTTGGCGATGATCGGCTTGCCCTTCTCGGGCTTGGCCGCCGAACCGGCCATCCCGCTCGATCCCCCCCGGCAGGCCCAGGCGCCCGAACCGCTCTGCTTCTGCTGGAATGACGGGCGCAAGATCGCCGAGGGCAGCACCGCCTGCATCCGCACCACCCAGGGGCGACGCATGGCGCTGTGCGGACGGGTGATCAACATGATGTCCTGGCAGGTGACGGAGAACCCCTGTCCCGAGAGCTGAGCAGGCCTGCGACGACACGAGAGCACGGCTCCAAAACGGCAGCACCGCCGGGACGAGATCCCGGCGGTGCGCCTTTAGCCCAATGGTCTTAGCGACTCGAGACTGACGTGGTCAGAACGCACCCAGCACGATGAGGATCATGAAGGCGAAGGCCGCACCCATGATCAATCGGTCGAGACGTAGCGTGAGGCTCATCACACCCTCCTGTGTCATTGACCTGACACGACGCTAGCAGAACTGGCGAAGGCCGCAAGAGGGCGACAGCGTGGCGGCATGGCGGCACAGCCAAGAGTATGACTAAAAATCGCTTAAAGCACTGAATAGTCTTGGGGATGATCTCTGCTAACCAGCGCGCGCGACAAGGTTTTCAATCGCCTTGGCGACTGCGATGGCCTGCTCGTCGCGCCCGAAGCCGGTGATGACCTGGACACCGGTGGGCAGACCGCGCGGGCCGCGGGCGACCGGAACGGTGGCGCAGGGCACGCCGAGCAGGGTCCACAGCCGGTTGAAGCGCGAGTCACCGGTCGAGTCGCGGCTGTCCGGCGCCTCGCCCGGCGCCGCGAAGGTCGCCACCACGTCCACTTCGGCGAAGAAGGCGCGGGCCGCGTCCCGGCCGCGGCGGGATCGGCGACGGGCTTCGTCGTACTGCGCCGGCGTCACGGCCTGGGCCGTGTCCAGATAGGCCTGGAGCTTCGGCGGCAGCGCCTCCCGGTGATGGGCATATTCCCACGCCAAGGCCTGCGTCGCCTCATAGTCCTGCAGTGGCCCATGCGCGTGGAAGGCCTCCGCCAGGGCGGCGGGCCCGTCATGCGGGACCAGAACCGCGCCCGCGTCCGTTGCCAGCTCGCGGAATCGCTCCAGCGCCGTCGCCGATGCGGGCTCGGGAGCGCCGGCGTAATCCTGGAGGTGGAGGCCGATGCGCAGGCCTTTGAGCGATGCGGCCGGCGCGTCGAGTTCCGGGCGTCCGGCGATGGCGGCCAGGGCCAGCCCCGCGTCGTCGGCGGTCGCCGCCATCAGGCCGAGCGTGTCAAGCGACCAGGAAAAGGGCTTCACTCCGACCGTCGGCAGCAGCGCATAGGAGGGCTTGATCGCAGCGACGCCACAATACGAGGCCGGCCGGATCACCGAGCCACCCGTCTGCGTGCCGATCGCGAGCGGGATCATGCCGGCCGCGACGGCGGCGGCGGAGCCAGCCGAAGATCCACCGGGGCTTGCGGCGGGATCATGCGGGTTGAAGGTCGGAGCGGGGTCGAGAAAGGCGAAGGCGGTGGTGTGTGTCTTGCCCGCGACGGTGGCGCCGGCCGCCTTCAGCGCCATGACGATCGGCGCATCGGCCCGCGGCCGCCACCCGGCATAGATCGGCGAGCCCATCATCGTCGGCAGATCGGCCGTGTCGATGATGTCCTTCACGCCGCAGGCGACGCCGGCGAGCGGGCCCTCGCCGGGCTGCAGCGTGTCCGGACGGCTGGCGAAGGCCTGGATCCGAGGCTCAAGCGCGGCGATGCGCGCCTGGCTGACGGCGAGCGCCCCGGCCGGCGTGGTCTCGCCACGGGCGATACGGGCGAGGATGTCGCGCAGGCTCTGCATGTCACTCTCCGATGACGCGGATGATGAGGCCGGTCGCGCGGCGCGCGACCGGAATGGCGATGAAGGCGGTGACCGCGGCGCAGGGCCACGCGACCGCGAAGGCGGCGAGCCAGTGGCGGACGAAGTCGGCGGGCAGGCCGAGATTGAGCCAGGTCACGAGGGCGGTCATCAGGAAAGCCATGATGCCGGCCATCAGAACCGGAAAGATGAAGCGCGCCTTGCCCGTCATCGGCCGATCTCCCTGGACGGCGAGGATCGGGCTGTGTCGCATGCGCCCGGCATGCAGGCCAGAGGCGTGACGACATGAGGGCTTGCCCCTCCGGCATTGCCGGCCCTGTCCGTGCCGCTTGACGCTGCAGGAGCCCCCGTCATGTTAATTCAATTAACATTGAGACCTCCGCAATGCCGTCCCTCGTTCCTCTCGCCACCGCTTCGCCCGTGATCCAGCTCCATGTTGCCGGAGCGATCGCGGCTCTCGCCTCCGGTGTGGCGGTGGCCCTGCTGCCCAAGGGGACGCCGTTGCACCGGCGTCTGGGTTGGGTTTTCGTGCCGGCGATGGCGGTGGCAGCAGTCAGTTCGCTCGCGATCGCCCGCAGCGGCCATTACAGCGCGATCCACCTGCTGACGCTGCTGACACTGGTCAGCCTGCCCTATGCCGTGCTCGCGCGCCGGCGCGGCAACATCGCGGCGCATCGCTCCGCGATGATCGGCCTGCTGCTGGGCCTCGCCATCGCCGGCGCCTTCACGCTGCTCCCGGGCCGGCTGATGCATGCGGTCGCTTTCGGCGCTGCGGCGGCGGCGCATTAGGGAACGGTTAACCGCCCCTGCAAAGTTCATGAGGCTGTGTCGCGCCGGGCTCACCCGGTTGAGAAACCGTTCACGAAACGGGTCGCAATTGATGGGTCATGCGACGCGTTCACCTCGCCCTCATCGCTCTCGGACTGCTCGGAACCGGGCTTGCCGGCTGCGGCAAGTTCCAGAAGCCGCAGCGCGCGGCCTGGCGCGACCAGGCCGAGGCCGCCTGCCTGGCCTCCCGCCAGGTGCAGCTCTCCGCCTATGTCAGCCTGCGCGAGAAGCCGATAGACGGGCCCGGAACCTGCGGCATGGAAAGGCCGCTCAGGGTCGCGGCTTTCGCCAATGGCGGCATCGGACTGACCAGCAAGGCGACGCTGGCCTGCCCCGTGGTCGCGACCACCGACAAATGGCTCGCGGAAGTGGTGCAGCCGGCGGCGCAGAACGTGCTCGGCGCGCAGGTGATCGAGATGCGGGCGGGCTCCTATTCCTGCCGGGCCATGAACAACGGCACCGGGACCAGCCGCACCTCCGAACATGCCTATGGCAACGCCGTGGACGTGTTCGCCTTCCGGCTCAATGACGGCCGCACGGTCACGGTGAAGGATGGCTGGCGCGGCTCGCCCGAGGAGCAGAACTTCCTGCGCGAGATCTTCGTCGGCGCCTGCGAGCATTTCTCGACCGTGCTCGGCCCGGGCGCGGACATGTTCCACTACGATCACTTCCACATCGACCTGGCGCGCCATTCGAAGGGCCGCCACATCTGTAAGCCGGTGATCAAATACACCCCGAACCACAACCTGCCGCCGCCCGATCCGGCCCGGCCCTACTCCTCGGCGCAGCCGAGCCTGCGCGACGGCGCGCCGGCCATGGTCGCGGGCGGGTCGTTGCTGCGCCAGCCCCAGGGCGGCCTGCGGCCGCCGGGGGCGGTGTCGACGGGCGGCTATCCGGTCGCGAACCATCAGGGACAGGGGCTCGACGCCCAGCGCCGCTTCCTCGAGGAGTACGACAATCGGCCGCTCAATCCGCCGCGTTACAACCGGCCGGGCGACGTCCAGAACCTGCCGGGCGAGCAGCGCGGGCCGCTGACGCTGCCGGGCTCGGTGCCGCCGACGGAGGAAGTCGTCATCGGCGACGACGAGGGCACGGGCGTCATCGATCAGGAGGGCTACGACCAAGCCCAGCCGCTGATCACGCCCCAGCGCGACCCCTTCGCCTACAGCTCCGGGCGGACGACACCCCGCCGCTGAGCCGGGCTCAGCGCGAGACCAGGACCTGCCGGCATTCGGCGGGCAGCTCGTCCAGCGCCATCGGCGGCTTGGGCTTGGGCGCCGGTCCCGTGCGAGGCGGCTTGGGCGGCGCGAAGATCGCCGCGCGCTGCCGCTCGATCCAGTCGGTCAGCTCCTGGCCGCAGCCATCGCCGAAATTGGGCGGCTCCTGGCCGCTGCAGCTCGCCATGCCGGCCGGACAGCTCATCCGGATATGGAAATGGTAGTTGTGGCCCCAGATCGGCCGGACCTTGTTGAGCCAGGCGCGGTCGGCCCCGGCCTCGCGGCAGAGCGCGACCTTGATCGCGGGATTGACGAAGATGCGCTCGACCCGCGGCTCGCTGGCGGCGGCCCTGATCAGGCGGGTGTGGGCGGGCGTCCAGTGCCTGGGATCGACATCGCGCCAGTCGGCACGGGCCATGTTGACCGCCGGCATGTTCTCGCGCGCCTCGCGGTCCAGCCGCTTACGCGGCATCGGCGTCAGCCAGAGATCGGCGTCGAGGCCGATCTGGTGGGAGGCATGGCCGGTCAGCATCGGGCCGCCCCGCGGCTGAGAGATGTCGCCGACGAGCAGGCCAGGCCAGCCCGTGATCCGCGGGACCTCGCGAGCGAGATCCTCGAGGTATTCGATCAGGACGGGGTGGCCCCAGTTGCGGTTGCGGTTCAGCCGCATCACCTGCCAGCTCGGTCCGTCCACGGGCAGCGCCGTCGCGCCGGCGAGGCAGCCGCGCGCATAAGAGCCGATCGCGCGGGCCTGCATATTGGCTGGCGCCGTCTTCTGGCCGAAGAGCGCGCGCGCGGCATCCGGGAAGGCGGCGATGTTGGCGGCGCGGCGCTTCGCCTCCTCCTCCGCGGTCGATTGTGCGCCGGCGGCCGCGGGCAGGAGGGCTGCGGCCAGCAGGCAGACGGCAGCGATTCGGCGATGAAAACGGGGCATGAACCAGACTCGTCCCGATCCGCTGGGCGGGTCAAGCCACCGACGATTTGGCGATGGACAACCCCGCCCCGAGACGGCAGCTTCTGACGCAATCAAGGGCGGACCTGATCGGAGCCGCCAGTCTTGGGGGAAGGATCACCGATGAATTCATTCTCGATCGACCGTCGCAGCCTGCTCGCCGCGCTCGGCGCAGGCGCGATCGCTGCGCCGGGCAGCGCCTTCGCGCAGGCGCCCTGGCCGCAGGGCCGCACCATCAAGCTCGTGGTGCCGTTCCCCCCGGCCGGCGCCACCGACGTGCTCGGCCGCCTCGTCGCCGACAAGCTCGGCCAGAGCTGGGGCATCAATTTCGTGGTCGAGAACCGTGCCGGCGCCGGCGGCAACATCGGCACGGATGCCGTCGCCAAGGCCGAGCCCAATGGCGATACGCTGCTGATCGTCTCAGTCGGCATGGCGACCAACCAATATCTCTATCCGAAGCTGAACTACGACCCGGTCAAGGATCTGGCCCCGATCACGATGGTCGCGCTGGTGCCGAACCTGCTCGTCGTGAACAAGGACCTGCCGGTCAAGTCCGTCGCGGATCTGGTCGCCTATGCCAAGGCGAATCCGGGCAAGCTCAGCTACGGCTCCTCCGGCATCGGCACCTCGGTGCATCTCTCGGGCGAGTATTTCCAGAAGCTGACCGGGACGAAGATGGTGCATGTCCCCTATCGCGGCACGGCTCAGGCGACGCAGGATCTGATCGGCGGGCGCATCGACCTGATCTTCGACAACATCACCCAGGCGCTGCCGCATGTGCGGGCCGGCTCGATCCGCGGGCTCGGCATCACCACCGCCAAGCGTTCGCCGGCCGCCCCGGAATTCGCGCCCATCGCCGAGACGGTGCCGGGCTTCGACGTGTCCTCCTGGTTTGCGCTCTTCGCGCCCGCCAAGACGCCGCAAGCCATCATCGACAAGATCCAGGCCGATACCAAAGCCGGCCTCGCCGATCCGGCGCTGCGCGCCAAGATGGATCAGCTGGCTGCCGAACCGGTGGGCGGCACCCCGGCCGAGCTCGCCGCCTTCCTGCAAGGCGAGATGACGAAATGGGGCGGCCTGATCAAGGAGATCGGCATCAAGGTCGAGTGAGTCTGCGGCGCGCACCCTGAAGGGAACCCGCCTTCGGCGGCGGCGTTGCCCCGGCATCCAGTCGCATCGCCGTCGCGATGCGCCGTCGAAGGGTTGCCGCCATGTCCACGCTCGTCATCGTCCTGATCGTCGTCCTGCTGCTCGGTGGCGGCGGGTATTACGGACATCGCTCATATGGCACCGCGGGGCTCGGCGGCGTGCTCGGCCTCGCTCTGGTGGTGCTGCTGGTTCTCTGGCTCCTGGGCGCGCTCGGGGGCGCGCCGGTGCGCGTCTGACGGTTGATGGCCGCGCGCCCTCAAAGGGGCGTGCGGTTCTCCCAGACGGCAATCGCGGCGGCGAGATCTTCCAGCGACATACCGACCGATTTGAACAGGGTGATCTCACCGCCCTCGGCATGACCAGGGACACGGCCGTGGCAGATGTCCGTCAGCGTGCCGGCGACACGCTCCGCCGCATAATCGCCTTCGTCGATCCCGATCGCGACATCGCCGCCCTCGTCGATGGCCTTCTCCGAGTCGACGATGACGCGCGCCCGGTGCAGCGCCTCGGCATCGGCCTCCCGCATCTGCATGGTGAAGGCGCCGACGAGATCGAGATGGGCGTCGCGCTTGAGCCAGCGCCCGTGGATCAGCGGCTCGGTCGCGTTGGTGGCGCAGGAGATGATGTCGGAGGTGCGCGCCTCGCCTTCGAGATCGGTCACGGCACGGACCGCGATGCCCTCGGCCGTGAGCTGAGCCGCAACGGCCTCCGCGGCCTCGGGTCGCCGCGCCCAGATCGCGATGTCGGTCAGCGGCCGCACCGAGCGATGCGCCTTGATCAGGAAGGGGGCAAGGCCGCCTGCGCCCACCATGAGCATCTTGCTGGCGGCGGGATTGGCGAGATGGCGCGAGGCCAGGGCTGAAGCCGCCGCCGTCCGCCAGAGCGTCAGCCGGGTTCCGTCCATCACCGCCAGCGGTTCGCCCGTGCGCCCGTCCATCAGGAGGTAGGCGCCCATCACCCCCGGCAGGTTGCGCGTGCCATTGGCGAAGAAGACGGAGACGATCTTGGTGCCGATGTAGGGGTGCGCGGCCTCAGCTGCGCTCCAGGCCGGCATAATCAGCAGCACGGCCTCCTCGCCGGGCCGCTCGATGCGGTGATGCGCCCGCGGAGGCACCACGGCTTCGCCGCGGAACGCCTCGGCCAGCGTATCGATCAGCCCGGGGAAGCTCAGCGCCGCGTCGATCTCGGCCTGTCCGAACAGCCGCATCAGACGCGCCCGTTGGTCAGGGCCGGCAGGGCGGAGTCCGGCACGGCGGATCGCAGCATCTGCGTCTCGGCGCGCAGCGCCTCGGCCTCACGACGGTTGCGGCGCGCGGCCTTGCGGTGTTTCCCCTGCGCCAGCCAGGCTGCGAAACCCCCGATCAGCACGCCGACCGCCAGCGCCGCCAGGACGACGGCGAAGAGCGGTACATCGTAAGCGAACTGGGGCGCATCGCGGCTGACGGGGTCAAAAGAGACCCGCACCGGCGCCCGGTTGGCGACGGCGAAGAGCACGACCGCCAGCGCGATCGGGACCAGGATCAGGGCCTTGAAGAAGGACTTCATCGCGCTTCCTTTGCAAGGTCGCCGCATCGGCACCTAGGGGCCGCGCGGTGGGACGGCGCCGGGCACCATCGACGGAATCGCGAGAGAATGCGGGCGCCCCGCCCTCGCGGATCTTGGTGGGACGGCCTCACGCGTTCCGGCCGGCTCAGGCCTTGCCGTTCAGCCGCAGGCGCAGCTCCTTGCCGGTCTTGAAGACGGGCACGAACTTCTCCTCGACCTCGACCGCATCGCCGGTCCGCGGGTTGCGGCCGACGCGGGCCGAGCGGGCCTTGCGGGAGAAGGCGCCAAAGCCGCGCAATTCCACCCGGTCGCCCCGCGACAGCGCCTTGACGATCTCGTCGAGGATCGCCGTCACGATATTCTCGATGTCGCGCTGATACAGATGACCATTGCGCTCGGCGATGCGTTGGACGAGTTCTGATTTGATCATCGCTGCAATATAACCGCTTGTATCAACATCACTTTTCGACGGCAGGCTGCCAGAGCGCCAGAGGCGCGTCAAGCCGCAAACCGAGCGGCTGGTCGGCAGCGCGCGCCAGCACGGCGGCGAGCGTGTCGAGACCGGCAGCGCGGGCGAGCGCCTCGCTCAGGCTCCACAGCCCCATCGAAGAGGACTCGCTGGTGCGGCGCCAGTCGCGGACGCGCAGCCCCTTCGCGACGCCCTTGTCCCTTTCGAGCCAGGCGATGGCTTCCGGCTCGCCGCCGATTTCGTCGACGAGCTTGAGTGCCGCTGCCTGCCGGCCGCTATGGACACGCCCGTCCGACACCACGGCGACCTCGGGATCGGCCAGTTTGCGCCGGTCGCGGACCATGCGTTTGAACCAGTCGTAATTGTCGTCGACCACGCGCTGGAGCGCGGCGCGCGCCTCGGGCGAAGTCGGCTCGTAACCGCTCGGAGCCGCCTTGAGCGGGCTGGACTTGATGGATTCGACCTTGACGCCAATCGTGTCGAGCAGCTGCCCGACATTGGGGACCTGGAACAGCACCCCGATCGAACCGACCAGCGAGGTCTGGCGCGCCACGATCCGGTCCGAGCCGAGCGCGGCGATGTAGCCGCCGGAGGCGGCGAGACCGTCGACCACCGCGACCATCGGCTTCTTCGCGGCCAGCCGCCGCAGGGCCTCGTAGAGGGCTTCCGACCCGCTGACCGTGCCCCCGGGGCTGTCGATGCGCAGGATCACAGCCGCGGCGCGGCTCTCTTCCAGCGACTTGATCAGCTCGAGCGTGCGGCGGTCGCCGGAAATGAAGCCCGAGATCGTGACGCGGGCGATGTGTTCCTGCGACAGCGAACCCGGCGTGCGGCCCGTCCAGGCGAGGCCCGCCACGACAGCCGCACCGAGCACGCCGACGACCGCGAGAAGGCGCCACAGCGTCACCTTGCGGCGCAGGCTGCGACGGTCGGCGAGCAGATCGGCATCGGACGACATCAGGGCACTCCTGGCGGGTTTTAGACCGGGACGGCTCGGCTGCCGCGACGCCGCTTTCGGCGCCGGGCATCATGCTCCGGCGCCCGTGATGTAGCCCCGCCCCCCTGCCGGGGCAAGGCGACAGCGGCCGTTCAGGCCGCGACCGAGGCGCGCGCGCGGTCGAGCGCAAGCAGCGCGAGCCCGCTGGCGACCGAGCGGAAGGCGTCGCCGACATGGATGCGCTCCCGGCCGAAGCGTCGATCGAACAGCGCCCGCACCGCCGGCACATGCGAGGTCCCGCCGGTCATGAAAACGGCCTCGATCGCCTCTGCGGCGACACCGGCCTCGACGAGCGCCCGGTCGAGTGCGGCCTCGATGGCCGCGACGTCCTGCGCGATCCAGCTCTCGAAATCGGCTCGCGTGACGCGACGCTCGATCGAGATGCCGGTCTGCTCGAAGCGCAGCACCGTATCGTCGGCGCCCGACAGCGCGATCTTCGCCGCGGAGACGGCACGGTAAAGCTCGTAGCCGAGATCGTACTCGATCACGGTGAGCAGGTCCTCGAGCCGGTCGGGTTCGACCGCATCGCGGATCAGCGCCTTGAGCTCGGCCATGGTCTCGCGGCTCTTCATCAAGGAGAGCCGGTGCCACTGCGCGAAGGCCGCGTGGTAATGTGCCGGGATCGGCAGGAACTTGCCGAAGGAGCGGTACTGCGTGCCCTTGCCGAGCCGCGGCGAGATCGCATGTTCGATGATGCGGTAGTCGAAGGTGTCGCCGGCGACGCCGACACCGGCATGCGACAGCGGCGTCGCCTCCAGCCGGCCGGCCGCGCCGGGCTCGAAGCGCATCACCGAGAAGTCGCTGGTGCCGCCGCCGAAGTCGGCGACGAGCATGGTCTGCGGCCGGGTCAGCTCGCGGGCGTACCAGTAGGCGGCGCCGAGCGGCTCATAAGCGAAATCGACTTGGCTCATGCCGGCCTCGGCATAGGAGGTCTGCAAGCGGCCCAGCGCGAGGTCCTCGTCCGGGCGCTCGCCGGCGAAGACCACGGGGCGCCCCGAAACGAGCGGTGTCCCGGAGAGGCCATCGAGCCCGGCGACGAGGTCGGCGAGGAAGACGCCGATCAGGTCCTCGAGCCGGAACAGCTTGCCGAAGAGTCGCGTCTCCTGGAAGGCGCGGCTGGAGAGATGCGTCTTGAGCGACTGCAGGAAGCGATGTTCGGTGGTCATGCCCAGCGCCATGTCGAGCGCGTCGGGCCCGCTGACATGGGCGATGCGGGTCGCGGGCGGGCGCCCCTCGCGCCAGAACATCAGCGCCGAGCGATAGGCGTCGACGGCCCCCTGCTTCGTCGCGAAGGAGCGCGTCACGACGCTCCCGTCGGCGCCGGCGAGCGCGACGACGCTGTTGGTGGTGCCGAAGTCGATGCCGATGGCGGCGGGGGTCATGGTCCGATCCTCGATCCGAAACAAAAGCCCGCGCGGATTGCTCCGCGCGGGCCGGTTGGACGATCCGGCTGCCGAAGCAGCCGAACGATCACTTCTTCTCGGTCGTCGCCTTCTTGAGGGCGGCGCCCAGGATGTCGCCGAGCGAAGCGCCGGAGTCGGCGGAGCCGTACTGCGCCATCGCCTCCTTCTCCTCGGCCATCTCCAGAGCCTTGATCGAGACCTGGATCTTGCGAGCCTTCTTGTCGAAGAGGACGACGCGGGCGTCGACCTTCTCGCCGGCGGCGAAGCGCTCGGGGCGCTGCTCCTGGCGATCGCGGGCGATCTCGGCGCGCTTGATGAAGGTGGTCATGTCGGTGCCGGCGATCTTGACGTCGAGACCGCCTTCCTTGACCTCGATCACCTCACAGGTGACGACCTGACCCTTCTTGAACTCGCCGGCATCCACGAAGGGATCGCCGCCGAGCTGCTTCAGGCCGAGCGAGATGCGCTCCTTCTCGACGTCCACATCGAGAACGACAGCCTGCAGCATGTCGCCCTTCTTGTATTCCTCGATGACCTGCTCGCCCGGACGGTTCCAGTCGAGATCGGAGAGGTGGATCATGCCGTCGATGTCGCCTTCGAGACCCAGGAACAGGCCGAACTCGGTCTTGTTCTTGACCTCGCCCTCGACCACCGAACCGCTCGGATGCTGCTCGGCGAAAACCTCCCACGGGTTGCGCAGGGTCTGCTTGAGGCCGAGCGAGATGCGGCGCTTGACCTGATCGACCTCGAGGATCGCGACGTCGACTTCCTGCGAGGTCGAGACGATCTTGCCGGGGTGGACGTTCTTCTTGGTCCAGGACATCTCGGAGACGTGGATGAGGCCTTCGATGCCCGGCTCCACTTCGACGAAGGCGCCGTAGTCCGTGATGTTGGTGACGCGGCCCTTGAGGCGCGCACCGACCGGGTAACGCGCCGCGATGCCATCCCACGGGTCGGCGAGCAGCTGCTTGATGCCGAGCGAGATGCGGTGCGTGTCCTGGTTGATCTTGATGATCTTGACCTTGACCGTCTGGCCGATGGTCACGACCTCGGACGGATGGTTGACGCGACGCCAGGCCATGTCGGTGACATGGAGCAGGCCGTCGATGCCGCCCAGATCCACGAAGGCACCGTATTCGGTGATGTTCTTGACGACGCCGTCGATGACCTGGCCCTCTTCGAGCGAGGCGACCAGCTCGGAACGAGCCTCGGCGCGGGTCTCTTCGAGGACGGTGCGGCGCGACACGACGATGTTGCCGCGGCGGCGATCCATCTTGAGGATCTCGAAGGGCTGCGGCTGGCCCATCAGCGGGCCGACGTCGCGGATCGGACGGATGTCGACCTGCGAGCGCGGCAGGAAGGCCACGGCGCCGTCGAGATCGACGGTGTAGCCGCCCTTGACGGTGTTGAAGATGACGCCCGAAACCTTCTCGCGGGCCTCGAAGGCCTTCTCGAGCTTGACCCAGCTCTCCTCGCGGCGCGCCTTGTCGCGCGAGATGACGGCCTCGCCGAGCGCGTTCTCGATCCGGTCCAGATAGACCTCGACCTCGTCGCCGACCTTGATGTCCTGGTCACGGCCGGGACCGTTGAATTCCTTGAGCGCGACGCGCCCTTCCGTCTTCAGGCCGACGTCGATGATCGCCATATCCTTCTCGATGGCGACGACCTTGCCCTTGATGACGGAACCTTCGAGGGCCTCGTTACGGTTGAACGATTCCTCGAGAAGGGCGGCGAAATCCTCGCGGCCCGAAAAGCTTTCTACGGCTGACATGTATGCTCCTGACGCCGGCCGCGTCTCCCGCGGATGTCCGGCAAGCGCCCGTTTGGGTTGGTGTTGCAGGCCGGATGCTCCCGTCGGCGCCTCGTGCGCGGGCCTGGCGGCGAGCCTCTCGACGGCGCCAAACCGCCGGTTCCGCATCCGCATCCGAACGGTCCGCCCCAAACACGAAACGGGAGCCGGCCCGAAAGGCCGCCCCCGGCTGTGATCGATCACGGCCCTTCGGACAGGCGCGATGTAGTGGAAACGGGGCGCGAGGGCAAGGGCGGACGCCGCCAAGAGGGTCCGTCAGGCTTCCGCCAGCCAATTCTCGACCGCGAGACCGGGAATGTCGCGGAAGTCGCGCTGGTTGTTGGTGACGAGGGTGGCGCCGAGGCTGATGGCATGCCCGGCGATCATGCGATCGAAGTCGCGGCCCCGGACCCAACCTTGCACCGACAGTATCGCGCCATACGCCTCGGCCTGAGCCTTGCCGAAAGCCACGATGGGCAGGTTTGCCAGTAGCTTCTCCAGCCGCGCGCGGCGGCCCAGCGCATCGGGATCGGTCGATCTGAGCCCTCTCTGGAGCTCGGCGACGCTCAGAGCCGACACCAGCACGGCGCCCTCGTGCTCCATCATTTTCCTCAAAACGGACCTCACGCCGTCGCGGGCATCGATAACGACGTTGGTGTCGAGGAGAAAGGCCACGCTCAATATCGCTCCCGCTCGGGAAGCTCGATCCGTTCAAGCGGCCCGGAAGGCGGGAGCGGCGGGGCCGCGAGAAGTTCTTCCAGAACCTGGCGGAGGCCTTCGCTCTTCGGCAAGATCGTCAACACGTCGCCATGCCGGGTGATCGTCAGTTCCTGACCATCCTCGAACGCCATTTCGGCAGGAATGCGCACAGCCTGGCTATTGCCGGATTTGAAGGCGCGGGTCGTGGCCATCGGCTTCCTCCTGCAAGAAGATCATGCTCTGATTGAAGATGTGGCCAGCACGCTCCGCCATGTCAATCCTCGTATATACATCAGATGGCCATGCCCGACGATCCCGAAACGCCCCCGGCAACGAAGCTGACCCGGACCAAGCAGGCCTGGGCGCAGGCGGGCAAGTTCATCACCGGCCGCGTCGCGCGGCCTGAAAACGAGCGGTTGCCGCCCGGCCAGCATCTGGTGAAGGACTGGCCCGTGCTCGATCTCGGCCTGCAGCCCGCGATCGCCCTTTCCAGCTGGACGCTCGACATCGACGGGCTGGTCGACCACTCCCTGCACTGGCGCTGGGATGATCTCATGGCTCAACCGCAGGCGACGGAGGTCTCCGACATCCACTGCGTCACGACCTGGTCGCGCTACGACAACCGCTGGGACGGGGTTGCGACGCGCACCGTCCTCGATCTCGCGCACCCCAGGCCCGAGGCCGGCTTCGTCGTGCTGCACAGCTATGACGGCTACACCACCAATCTGACGCTGGCCGATTTTGCCAGCGAGGACGCCATCCTCGCCCATTCCTGGGAGGGCAAACCGATCTCCGCCGAGCATGGCGGGCCGCTTCGCCTCGTGCTTCCGAAGCTCTACTTCTGGAAGAGCGCCAAATGGCTGAAGCGGATCGAGTTCACGGCCGAGAATCGCCCCGGCTTCTGGGAGGTGCGCGGCTATCACGATCGTGGCGATCCGTGGACCGAGCAGCGCTATAGCGACGACTGAGGCATCGTCGACCGGAGTGCGTCAGAACTCCGACCAGCCCGTCTCTGCGGCACGGCGCGTGGTCGCAGCAGCAGCGGGCAGCCTTGGGGGCGCGGCCCGGGTCGCAGCAGCCCGCACAGGCGCCATGTGAGGAGCCATCTCGCGCAGTTCGGCGCGAATGCTCGCGTCGAGGGTGCGGGTGGGCGCACCACCGATCGAAAAGCGCTCGACCATCCTGCGCAGCTCGTCGGTTGCCTGTTGCAGCTCGCGTGCGACGCCGGCGCTCTGCTCGGCCATGGAGGAATTGCGCTGGGTCATGTCGTCCATCTGGGCGACCACCTTTGCGACTTCCCCGATGCCATTGGCCTGCTCGGTCGAGGCGCTGGAGATATCGGCCAATGCCGCGGCGACACTGGTCGAGGACTCGACGATTTCGGCCAGCGCCGCGCCGGCATCCTTGACCAGGCGCACACCGGTGGCGACCTGCTGCGTCGAGTTCGAGATCAGAGCCTTGATGTCGTTGGCGGCGTCGCTAGAGCGTTGCGCCAAGGCCCGCACCTCGGAGGCGACCACCGCGAAGCCCTTGCCGGCATCGCCCGCCCGGGCCGCCTCGACCGCCGCATTGAGCGCGAGCAGGTTGGTCTGGAATGCGATATTGTCGATGACCGTGATGATCTCGGCGATGTCGCCCGAGGCTTTCTCGATGCGCTCCATCGCGCCAACCGCCTCGCCGACGATGCCACCGCCGCGATTGGCGATGCCGTTGGCCGCTTCGCCGAGGCTGGTGGCCTCGCGGGCGCGACCGGCGCTACGCTTGACCGAGGCCGAGAGCGCGTCGGTCGTCGCCGCTGCTTCCTGGAGGCAGTCGGCCTGGGCCTCGGCCTGCTGCGCGAGTTCGCGGCTCCCATGGCCGATCCGGTCCGCCCCGACGATGATGTCCTGAGAAATGGTCGTGACGGTCGCGATGATCTGGGCAACCGCATCCACCAGTTCGTTTACGCCCCCGCAGAGTTCGGCGATCTCGCCCGTCATGCCCGCTAGCGAAATCCGGCGCGTCAGATTTCCCGCCATGGCAGCCTGAACCAAGCCACGCGTATCGGCCACGGCGGCACGCAGGGCCAGTTGAACCTGCTTGTTGGCTGTGATGTCGGTCGCGAATTTCACGATCTTGCAGGGCTGGCCCATGGCATCGAAGATCGGGTTGTACGTCGCCTGGAGCCAGATCTCCCGGCCGCCCCGGCCGAGCCGGCGATACTGCCCTTCGTCAAATTCGCCGCGTCCTAGCTTCTCCCAGAAGCAGCGATAGGCCTCGCTGCCCTGCTCGGCAGGATCGACGAAGAGGCGGTGATGCTTGCCTTTGATCTCGGCCAGGCTGTAGCCGACAGCCGAGAGGAAGTTGTCGTTCGCATCGAGAATATGGCCGGACAGGTCGAATTCGATCACGGCCTGCGACTTGCGGATGGCGGCGATCTGGCCTTCGAGATTGGCCATCGCCTCGCGCCGCGCGGTGATGTCGCTGGCGAATTTGACGACCTTCACCGGCTTTCCACTGCCGTCTAGGATTGGCGTGTAGTTCGCCAGCAGCCAGATCCGGCGCCCCCCCTTCGCGATGCGCAGGCACGGGATCTCGATGCACTCGCCTCGATTCAGCCGGTCCCAGAAGGCCGCGTAATCTCTCGATTCCCGCTCGACCTCGTCGACGAACATGCGGTGATGCTGACCGACCACCTCGTCCCTGGAGTAGCCCACGGCCTTCAGGAAGTTCTCGTTGGCGTCCAGAATCGTACCGTCGAGCCGGAACTCGATCACGGCTTGCGAGCGCCGAATGGCGGCCCATTCACCTGCCTGGGTCCCGGTGCGGCGAAAAAAGGGGATTGTCATGGCTTGGATCACGCAGAAGGTAAGACGAGTTGACAGCCTTCCTGTCAGCTTGACGCAACGACAGTTAAGAAGCCTTTACAATCCACATCAGGGTTCTGGATTTTTATCCGCCGCATGGTCGTCAGCGTGCGGTTCCCGTCTGGCCGCTTTCCCGCCAGCCGCCTTCGTGTCACGCTGCGGCGGTCTCGCCTGCGCTTGAGGAGCACGCCATGGGCTGGGTTGTCTTAGGGCTGATCGCCGCGATCGCCGTCTACCTGATCATGACCTATAACGGCCTCGTGGCGATGCGGCAGCGCGTCAACCAGGCTTTCGCCGACATCGATGTGCAGCTGAAACAGCGCCACGACCTGATCCCCAATCTCGTCGAGACGGTGAAGGGCTACGCCACTCACGAGAAGACGACGCTCGATGCGGTGATTTCCGCGCGCAACGCCGCGCAGGGCGCGACGAGCGTCCATGACAAGGCGGCGGCCGAGCAGCAATTGTCCGGCGCGGTCGGGCGGCTGCTGGCGCTGGGCGAGGCCTATCCCGATCTCAAGGCGAGCGCGAACTTCCAGCAACTCCAGGTCGATCTCGGCAATGTCGAGGACAAGCTCGCCGCGGCGCGGCGCTTCTTCAACAACGCCGTCAGCGAGTTTAACGCCGCGATCCAGGCCTTCCCGGCCGTGCTGTTCGCGCCGCAGATGGGGTTCAGCCAGCGCGAATTCTTCGATGTCGGCGAAACCACGCGCGCTCAGATCGAGGTGGCGCCGAGCGTGAAGTTCTGAAGCGGCGCCGCAGGCGGCGAACGGGGCGGCTGCGATGCTGGGCCAGGCCTTCGGGCTCTACAGCCACATGCGCAACAACCGGATCAGGTCGGGCTTCCTGATCGCCGGCCTTTTCGCCCTCGTCTATGTCACGGTCTGGGGCCTGCTGCTGGTGGGCTATGGCTATGGCGGTGTGCCGCGCGGAACCACCGCCTATGCCGAGGCCGGGCGGACCTTCTGGCGGTGGCTGCCCTTCACCACGCTCGCGGCCGGGGCCTGGGTCTTTATCGGCTTTCGCATCAATGTCGGGCTGATCGGCGCGATGGCGGGAGCCAAGGGGCTGACGCGGGACGACAACCCCAAGCTCTACCGGATGCTGGAGAACCTCTGCATCTCGCGCGGGCTGACCGTCCCCAAGCTCGCCATCGTCGAGAGCGAGGCACTGAACGCCTTCGCGAGCGGCGTCAACGACAAGCAGTTCACGGTCACGGTGACGAGCGGCCTGCTGGCGCAGCTCAACGATGCCGAGATCGAGGCCGTGCTGGCGCATGAGCTGACCCATATCCGCAATGGCGACGTCCGCCTGATGATCATCGCCGTCGTGATCGCGGGTGTCATCTCGCTGGTCGGGGAAATCGTCTTCCGCGGGCTGTCGCGCAGCCGCATCCGGATATCGTCCGACGATGCGAAGAAGGGCAGCGGCGTCGCGATCCTGATCGGCTTCGCGGTGATCGCGCTGTCGTGGTTCCTGGCCGTGGTGATCCGGCTCTCGCTCTCGCGCTCGCGCGAGTATCTGGCCGATGCGGGGGCGGTCGAGCTGACCAAGAACCCGGATGCGATGATCTCGGCCCTGCTCAAGATCGCCGGCCGCGCCGACATCGAGGGCGTGCCGTCCGGCGTGATGGACATGTGTTTCGAGAACGACCCCGACGATTTCGCCGACCTGTTCTCGACCCATCCCTCGGTGACGAAGCGTGTTCAGGCGCTGATCCAGACCGCCGGAGGGCGCATGCCGGCGATGCCGCCGCAGCCGCCGCGCGTGGCGGAGCGCCAAGATCTGCCGACGATGGTCGCGGAATCGGCCGCAGGTGTCGATCCGGCCGCCCGGGGTCCCTGGGCGCGGCCGCCCGGAGGCGGAAGCGCCAGTCCCTAAGTCAAGGGCCTCAGCGGCCGTGGCGCGACCAGTCCAGCGCCTCCTCCAGACGATCGTCGCCCCAGAAGATCTCACCATCCTCCGTGACAAAAGTCGGCGCGCCGAAGATGCCGAGCGATTTGGCGTATTCGATCTCGGCCCGCAGGCGGCCCTTGACCTCCTCGCTGCGAGACGCGGCGTAGGCAGTGCCCGGATCGGCCCCGGCCTCCTTCAGCGCCGCATTCAGAACCGCCTCCTCCGCGATGTTGCGGCCTTCGCCGAATCCGGCCCTGAACAGCGCTTTCGAGAAGGCGGGCAGCCAACCCGCCTCGCGACCGGCCAAGGCGAGCCGGGCGGCGATCAGAGAGTTCTGCGGAAACGTCTCGGGCCTGACGAGGGGAAGCCCGATCCGGCCGGCCCGGCGCTCCACGTCCCGCCACATATAGCGGCCCTTGCTCGGATAGAGCGCGAAAGGCGAGGTCGACCAGCCCTGGGCGGCGAAGATCGGCCCAAGCAGGAAGGGGCGCCAGCGGAGACTGACGCCGGCAGCCTCCGCCAGCGGCTCGATCCTCAACGCGCTCAGAAAGGAATAGGGCGATGCGAACTCATACCAGAAGTCCAGAACAGGACGGTTCGGCATTCGGCCTCCGGAGCAATCAGTTCGGTGTGGCGTCGCGCCTCGGCAAGGTGAGCCTCCGACGGCGCGACTGCAAGACAAGGTGCGATGCCCAAGCGTCATCCACCCGAGTCATCAACACCCATCCATCAGGCGAGGACGCGCGACCGATCAAAAGGTTCCGATTGCGTCGCCCCCGACGCTGGGATAGTGCGCCATTGCGTTCGAAAAGCGGCTTCCACGCCGCCAAGCCGCAGCAGCAGGATGATGACCCAGATGACCGAGAAAAGCGTGAAAAAGGTCGTGCTCGCCTATTCCGGGGGGCTCGACACCTCGATCATCCTGAAGTGGCTGCAGACGACCTATGGCTGCGAGGTCATCACCTTCACCGCCGATCTCGGCCAGGGCGAGGAGCTCGGTCCGGCGCGCGACAAGGCGCTGCTGCTCGGGATCAAGCCGGAAAACATCTTCATCGAGGACCTGCGCGAGGAATTCGTCCGCGACTACGTCTTCCCGATGTTTCGCGCCAATGCGGCCTATGAGGGCGTCTATCTGCTCGGCACCTCGATCGCGCGGCCGCTGATCGGCAAGAAGCTCATCGAGATCGCCGAGCGGCTCGGTGCCGACGCCATCTCCCATGGCGCCACCGGCAAGGGCAACGACCAGGTCCGCTTCGAGCTGACGGCCTATGCGCTCAAACCCGACGTCGTCGTGATCGCGCCCTGGCGCGAATGGGACCTGCGCTCCCGCGAGCAGCTGATCGCCTTCGCCGAGCAGCACCAGATCCCGATCGCCAAGGACAAGCGCGGCGAGGCGCCGTTCTCGGTCGACGCCAACCTGCTGCACGCCTCCTCCGAGGGCAAGGTGCTGGAAGATCCCGCGCAGGAAGTGCCCGATTACGTCTATTCCCGCACGATCTCGCCCGAGGACGCGCCCGACCGGCCGACCATCGTCAACATCGACTTCGAGACCGGCGACGCCTGCGCGATCGACGGCGTGAAGATGTCGCCGGCGACGCTGCTCGCCAAGCTGAACGAACTCGGCCGCGACAACGGCATCGGCCGGCTCGACCTCGTCGAGAACCGCTTCGTCGGCATGAAGTCGCGCGGCATGTACGAGACGCCCGGCGGCACGATCCTGGCCGTCGCGCATCGCGCCATCGAGTCGATCACGCTCGACCGCGGCGCGGCCCATCTCAAGGACCAGATCATGCCGCAATATGCGGAGCTGATCTATAATGGCTTCTGGTTCTCGCCGGAGCGCGAGATGCTGCAGGCACTGATCGACAAGAGCCAGGAGTTCGTCACCGGCCAGGTCCGCCTCAAGCTCTACAAGGGTGGCGTCCACGTCATCGGCCGCTCGAGCCCCTATTCGCTCTACGACCAGGACCTCGTCACCTTCGAGGAAGGCGCCGTGGCCTATGACCATCGCGACGCGGCGGGCTTCATCAAGCTGAACGCGCTGCGTCTGCGCACGCTGGGCCAGCGCAAGAAGAAGCTCGGCCTCTGAGCCGGGCGACCGGACGTCGACGACGCGATCGCGGGCCGCCTTTCAGGCGGCCCTTTTCGTTTCCGCCCGCGTTTCCAGCACGGCCGGGTAATGCGTCTCCGCCCATTCGACGAGGCCGAGCAGCGGGCCGGCGAAGCTGCGCCCGAGCGGGGTCAACGAGTAGGTCACGCTGGGCGGGACGGTCGGCTGGACGTCGCGATGGACGAGACCGTCCGCCTCCAGGGTTCGCAGGGTCTGCGTCAGCATCCGCTTGGAGATGTCGGGAATCTGGCGGTGCAGCGCGCTGAAGCGCTTCGGCCCGGCCGCGAGGCTGCAGATCAGAAGCGTCGACCAACGGTCGCCCAGCTTGTCCAGCAGCCCCCTCACCGGACAGCGGTCCGGATCGAGCTGCAGGGTCCGCCAGAGTTCGAACTTGGCGCCCAGCGCCGCGCAAGCATCCATCGGGTTCCTCCACGGTAACCTGGTGACGCGAAAGTGCCGTCTTTCGCCGGCCTAACCAAGTCTCTATCTGAGACCGGGTTACCACATGAGACCGGAGTATTCCATGTCCAATCCCCGTTATGCCGTCACCGGCGCCAGCGGCCAGCTCGGCCGCCTCGTCGTCGCGGCGCTGGTCGCGCGGGTCGGCGCGGCCGCCGTGGCCGCCATCGTCCGCGACCCCGCCCGGGCCGCCGGGCTGTTTCCCACGGGCGTCGTCATCCGAGCGGGCGACTATGACCAGCCGGCTTCGCTCGAAGCGGCGTTCGCCGGCGTCGAGCGGCTGCTGCTGATCTCATCCAACGCGATCGGCCAGCGCCTGGCCCAGCACCGCAATGCGATTGCGGCCGCCAAGCAGGCCGGTGTCGCGCGCATCGCCTATACGAGCGTGCTGCGCGCCGACATCTCGCCGCTGGGCCTCGCCGAGGAGCACCGTCAGACCGAGAGCGCTCTGGTCGAGAGCGGCCTGCCCCACAGCCTGCTGCGCAATGGCTGGTACACGGAGAACTACGCTGCCTCGATCCCGCCTGCCCTGGCGCATGGCGCGTTCATCGGCAGCGCGGGAGCCGGCCGCATCGCGAGCGCGGCGCGGATCGACTATGCGGAAGCGGCAGCGATCGCGCTCGTCTCCGACGATGCGCCGCGCGTCGTGCATGAGCTGGCTGGCGACAGCTCCTATTCGCTGGCCGAATTCGCCGCTGAACTCTCCCGCCAGACCGGCAAGACGATCCCCTATGTCGACATGCCGGAGGCCCAGTATCGAGGTGCGCTTCTGGGCGCCGGACTGCCCGAGCCTCTGGCGGCGCTGATCGCCGATTCCGATGCGGCGGCGGCCAAGGGCGCTCTCGACGACGGCACGCGGACGCTATCGCGGCTCATCGGCAGACCAACAACGCCTTTCGCCACGACGATCGCGGATGCGCTACGCGGCTGAAGCCGAACCAAACGGTCTCTCGGGCGTTGGAAGCGACCTGCTCCCGAGAGGCCCTGTCATGATCCGCCTGCTGCCGACCACCCTCCTCGCCGCTGCCCTGCTTGCCGCGACGGCGCAAGCCCAGACCGCGGGACCGACCTCGGGCGCGCCGGCCGAAAAGCCGGCCTCGCCCGCGGTTGCGCTTTGCAAGAATGCGGCACTCCACACGCTTTCGGCGCGAGAGCCTGAGATCAAGGACATCTATGTCGACGAGGATGGCGCGACGATCGCCGTCTCGGAGACGAAGGTCGAAGATACCCCCGTTACGCGCATCATCATGGCCGAGGCCTATCTGCGGACCGACCGTTCGGACAAGCCCCGGCGCTTCCTCTGCCTGCTCGGCGAGAAGGACAAGGTGCTGCTGACCTTCTTCACCGCCCGCTGAGGGCGGCGGCCCTCCGCATCAAGCGGAGGGCTCGTCGACGACGCGCGTCGCCGGCCGGTCACGCCCGTCCGCGACCTCCTCGTGCCAGCGGCCCTGCTCATCCTGATAGACGATTCCGTCCGTCGTGCCGGCGAGGGTCTGGCGCGCGGCCGCGTCATTGGCCGCCTTCAGCGCGGCGTCGTGGGATGGATAGGTTTCCGAGAGCACATCCTGGACCTTGTAGGCCCAGCCGCCGTCATGCTCGACGATTTCGTACCTGACCGTGACCATCGCAGCTCTCCTGATTGCGGGAGAGCAACCCGACGGAGCCGGCGCGGGTTCCCTCAATCGCCTTGATCGGCGGCGCGCAGCCCGTCGAGCACCGGCATCGAGGTGATGTGGTAGCCGGCATCGACATGGTGGATGTCGCCGGTGACTCCACCCGAGAGGTCGGACAGGTAATACAGCGCCGAGCCGCCGATCTCCTCCAGCGAGACCGACTTCCGCAGCGGCGAGTTCGCCCGCTGCCAGGAATACATCGCACGCGCGTCCGAGATGCCCGCGCCGGCGAGTGTCCGCACCGGCCCGGGCGAGAGCGCGTTCACGCGGATACCGCGCGGGCCGTAGTCGCCGGCGAGATAGCGCACGCTGGCCTCCAGCGCCGCCTTGGCCACGCCCATCACGTTGTAGTTCGGCATGATCCGGGTCGAGCCGCCATAGGTCAGCGTGATCATGCTGCCGCCCTTCGGCATGCGCTCGGCGGCCCGCTTCGCCACCTCGGTGAAGGAGAAGCAGGAGATCACCATGGTCCGCGAGAAGTTCTCGCGGCTGGTGTCGGCATAGAGTCCCTTGAGCTCGTTCTTGTCAGAAAAGCCGATGGCGTGGACGATGAAGTCCAGCGTGTTGCGCTCGGGATCGCCGCCCCAGGCCTCGTCGATCGCAGCGAAGGTCGCGTCCACCGTCGCGATGTCCTCGACATCGCAGGGCAGGACGAGCGTCGAGTCGACGCTGTCGGCCAGGGGCTTCACGCGCTTGCCGAGCGCTTCGCCCTGATAGGTGAAAGCCATCTCAGCGCCGTGGGCCTTCAGGGTGCGCGCGATGCCCCAGGCGATCGAGTTCTGGTTGGCGACGCCCATGACGAGGCCGCGCTTGTTGTGCATCAGGGGGAGCATGGGGACCGTTCGGTTCTGGCGTCAGGAGCAAGGGAGAGCGGAAGGCAGGTCGGTCTGGCTGAAGTCGTTACCTTTGAAGAGGATCGATGCTCCGGCGAGTTGCGCCGCGGCATAGGCGAAGCAATCGCCCATGTTGAGCGCAGCCGGGTGCCGGCCTTTGCCGAAGCGGTCGAACGCAGCGAGTGCGCCATCGGCATGCGCAGCTTCGTGAGGCGCGACACTGATCGCGCCTCGCGCCAGAAACTCCAGCACCGTCGCCTGGGCCAGATCGACCGCAAGGCCGCGCACCCGCACCAGGGCGACGGTCGCCTCATAGATCGCGAGCGGCGAGGTGAAACGCCGATCCGGGCCTGTCAGCGGCGTCCCGAACTGTTCGAAACCAGCCTCTTCGAGAAGCACGGCGACAATGACCGAGGCATCGACATACATGCTAGATGTCGCCCGACAGCTCGTCGTAGAACGCCTTATCGGCCTTCAATCCGGTTTTTGGGTAGGCCGCGACGCGCTGCTGCAAATCCCGGATGCGCTCCAGAAACGGAACGCTCTGGTCCATTTGACGAAGCTCGTTCTGAACGGCCTGCTTCACCGCGTCAGTCAGGCTGACGCCTTTACGCGCCGCCAGTTCCCGCACGGCACGGTCGGCCTCTGGATCGCGAATGTGAAAAGCCATCCCGGCGCCTCCGTCTAGACGAGGCTTATAACCGTCTAGACACAACCCGTCACGCTACAAGTGCTTCTTCACCGCCGCGGCCGTGTCCTTGGACGAGGCCAGCGGCACGATCTCGAAGCGGGCGAGATCGCCCCAGGCCAGCACCCATTCCTGCAGCTTGGTGACGTCGTCGCACTGCATCACCTGGAAGCAGCGCGCGAAATCGGCGGAGATCCAGCTGTCGACATAGGTCAGGCCGTCCGGAATCATCCGGCCCTTCTCGTGGAAGCGGGCATAGATCTCCTTCACCCGCGCCTGGTCGAAGTGCTCGATCACCATGAAGAGCATGGTCGGTTCCCTCAGGCTTCGAGCTTCTTCATGACGATGGTGGCGTTGGTGCCGCCGAAACCGAAGGAATTCGAGAGCACGCAGCCGAGTCCGGCATTGTCGATGCGCTTGCGCACGATCGGCATGTCGGCGAAGGCTGGGTCGAGCTCGTCGATATGGGCGCTCTCGCAGATGAAGTCGTTGTTGAGCATCAGCAGCGAGTAGATCGCCTCCTGCACGCCGGTGGCGCCGAGCGAGTGGCCGGTCAGCGACTTGGTCGCGGAGATCGGCGGGCTCTTCTCGCCGGCGCCGAAGACCTCGCGGATCGCCTCGATCTCTTTGGCGTCGCCGACCGGGGTCGAGGTGCCGTGCGGGTTGATGTAGTCGACCTTCGCGTTGACGCCCTGCAGCGCCATCTTCATGCAGCGCACGGCGCCCTCGCCCGACGGCGCGACCATGTCGTAGCCGTCCGAGGTCGCACCATAGCCGACGATCTCGCCATAAATCTTCGCGCCGCGCGCTTTCGCGTGCTCGAGTTCTTCCAGTACGACGACGCCGGCGCCGCCCGCGATGACGAAGCCGTCGCGGTTGAGGTCATAGGCGCGCGAGGCGCGCGAGGCGGTGTCGTTATAGTCGGTCGACATGGCGCCCATCGCGTCGAACAGGACGGAGAGCGTCCAGTCCAGCTCCTCGCAGCCGCCGGCGAAGACGACGTCCTGCTTGCCCCACTGGATCAGCTCATAGGCGTTGCCGATGCAGTGGTTGGAGGTCGCGCAGGCCGAGGAGATCGAATAATTGACGCCCTTGATCTTGAACCAGGTCGCCAGCGTGGCGGAGGCGGTCGACGACATGCCCTTGGGCACGGCGAAGGGACCGACCTTCTTGGAAGAGCCGCTTTCGCGCGCCTTGTCATAGGCGTCGATCAGGGCGCGGGTCGAGGGACCGCCGGAGCCCATGACGATGCCCGTGCGCTCGTGGCTGATCTCTTTCTCCTCGAGACCGGCGTCGGCGATGGCCTGCTCCATCGCGACCTGGTTCCAGGCCGAACCGCCGCCGTGGAAGCGCATGGCGCGGCGGTCGAGGACGGTCGAGGGGTCGAGAGTCGGCACGCCGGCGACGCGGCTGCGGAAACCATGCTCCGCGAAATCCGGCATGAAGGAGATGCCGGATTTCGCCTCGTGCAGCGAGGCCAGCACTTCCTGCGTATTGTTGCCGATGGACGAGACGATGCCCATCCCGGTGACCACCACGCGTCTCATGCTCTCTATCTCCGGCTTTATCGCGCCTGTGCCGGACGGATCGGGGCCCGGCGCGCATTCGTCGATCCCGCGCACATGGACCGCGCGGCTGGCGCGCGCAAGGTCGCGGCGCGCTTTTCCCCCAAAGACGCTCCCGTCAATCACCGCGCCGGCGGGGTGACCAGCGCGATCGGGAAGTTCAGGCCGCCTCGGGCTTGAACAGGCCGACGCGCATGTCGCTGACCGTGTAGATGCGCTTGCCGTCGGCCTCCAGCCAGCCATCGGCGATGCCGAGCACGAGCTTGGACTTGAACACGCGCTTGAAATCGACGCCGTAGACGACCTGCTTGACGGATGGCAGAACCTGGTCGGCGAACTTGACCTCGCCGACGCCGAGCGCCCGCCCGCGGCCGGGCAGACCGAGCCAGCCGAGGAAGAAGCCCGTAAGCTGCCAGAGCGCGTCGAGGCCGAGGCAGCCCGGCATCACCGGATCGCCCTTGAAATGGCAATCGAAGAACCAGAGGTCCGGCTTGATGTCGAACTCGGCCCGGACGAGGCCCTTGCCGTGCTCGCCGCCTTCTTCCGAGATCTGGGTGATGCGGTCGAACATCAGCATGGGCGGCAGCGGCAGTTGCGCATTGCCCGGCCCGAACAGCTCCCCACGGCCACAGGCGAGGATCTCCTCGTAGCTGAAAGACGATTGCCGCTGCATATCCCGTGTCGCTCCATACCGGCCGCCTCCGGGCGACCCTCCGTCCGTGCCTAACACGCCGTCGCGCCCAAACGAAAGGGCGGATGGATCGCGCGCCCCAGCCGCCCCTCCGGCGTGGAGTGCTTGCGAGCCCGGCCACGAAAGCTTACATCCATTCTCAACAAGCAGGTGGACGGTCGTGCCGCCTTCGAGGGAGCTTCGCCGGCAGCGATGAGCGATCTGATTTCCCAGGATGCGGGCTATGGGTCGAGCGTTCGGAAGGGCTGCCCGTTTCATGATATCCGCCAGCGGCTGCGCCGGGTCGGCCTGCGGCCGACCCGGCAGCGCGTTTCGCTGGGCTGGGTCCTGTTCGCCCGGGGCGACCGGCACATCAGTGCCGAGATGCTCTACGAAGAGGCGATGAAGGAGAAGATCCCCGTCTCGCTGGCGACGATCTACAACACGCTCCACCAGTTCACCCAGGCCGGGCTGCTGCGCGAACTGGCGATCGACGGCGCCAAGACCTTCTTTGACACCGACAGCAGCGAGCATCATCACTTCGTCGTGGATGGCGAGAACACCGTCATCGACATCCCGGCCGAGGCGGTCGACGTCGCGGCCCTGCCGGAGCCGCCGGCGGGCTACGAGATCGCGCGTGTCGACGTGGTCGTGCGCCTGCGCAAGATCGAGGCGGCCGAGGGCTGAGGCCCCCCGCCGCTCAGTCGACCTTTTCGTTGGGATAGACGCCCCAGAGACGGTCCTGGCGCAGATAGCCCTGTGTGTCGCCGACGCTGATCCGGCACCAGCTGCCCGCGCAGGACAGGACGTTGGCGATTACGCCCGATTCCAATCGCGCCACCACCGCCGCATTCTCCTCGGCCTCGCGCCGCAGCGGGAAGGTCTCGCCCTTGGTCTTGGACCATGGCGCGACGAGGGCCGTGCGGCGGCCCGAGAGCAGGCTGTGCAACACCCAGCCTTCCGAGCCGTCCGCATCGCGCACGCGCCGCCAGGTCTCGAATTCCGCGACGATCTCGACCGGCAGCCCGGCACGCTGATAGACCCAGCGGGTGCGGTGTTCCTTCGAGGGGCCCTCACGGAGATTGACCCGGTCGGTCTTGAGGCTGACATAGCGCGGCACCGGCAGGCCTGTGACCGACCCCGCCTGCATGTCCTGGGCGTTCGCCAGAGGGGCCGCCGCCATTGCCGCCAGCAAGACCAGCCCCGCCAGAACGCTCCGCCTCGCCGCCGCCATCCGTCCTGTCTCCATCCATTCGCCGGGCCTTGGGCCGGGGGACCCCCGGCGAAGGGTCATGTTGTCATCCGCCGTCACGCCACTTAGAGAACGGGCGAAGCCGAGCGTTCCGCCGCCTCATTCCTGAAGCCCCGCGGTTAATGGGGGGTTGAGGCCAAAAGGCGGCGGGAGACTGCGGCAGCGGAGGAGGAGGCGTCCATGTCGAAGAAGAAGCCGCTCGTCGTCGTCACCCGCAAGCTGCCCGCCGTGGTGGAAACGCGGATGCGCGAACTCTTCGACGCGCGCCTCAACATCGACGACACGCCGATGTCGCAGGCCGCCCTGGTCGAGGCGGTGAAGACGGCCGACGTCCTGGTGCCGACCGTGACCGACCGGATCGACGCGAAGATCATCGCGCAGGCCGGCGACCAGTTGCGGCTGATCGCCAATTTCGGCAACGGCGTCGACAATATTGACGTCGCCAGCGCGGTCCAGCGCGGCATCACCGTGACGAACACGCCCGGCGTCCTGACCGACGACACCGCCGACATGACGATCGCCCTGATCCTCGCCGTCGCGCGGCGCATCGCCGAGGGTGCGCGCGTCATCCCCGACGACGACTGGGCCGGCTGGTCGCCGACCTGGATGCTGGGGCGGCGCATCACGGGCAAGCGACTCGGCATCGTCGGCATGGGCCGGATCGGCCAGGCCGTCGCGCGGCGCGCGGCCGCCTTCGGGCTCTCGATCCACTATCACAACCGCCGCAGGCTGGATTCCCGCATCGAGGAGAAGCTCGATGCGACCTATTGGGATTCGCTCGACCAGATGCTGGCGCGCATGGACATCGTTTCGGTGAACTGCCCGCATACGCCGGCAACCTATCACCTGCTGTCGGCCCGCCGGCTCAAGCTGCTGAAGCCGGACGCGATCCTGGTCAACACGGCCCGCGGCGAAATCGTCGACGAGACGGCGCTGGCGCGGATGCTGGAGGCGGGCGAACTGGCCGGGGCCGGTCTCGACGTCTATGAGAGCGAGCCGGCCGTCAATCCGCGGCTGCTGAAGCTCGCCCGCCAGCACCGCGTCGTGGTGCTGCCGCATATGGGCTCCGCGACCCATGAAGGCCGCGCCGACATGGGCGAGAAGGTCATCGTCAACATCAAGACCTTCATGGACGGCCACAAGCCGCCGGACCGCGTGCTGCCCAGCATGCTCTGACGGCGGCAGCCGGGCTGCTCAGGCGCGCAGCCCCGCCACCAGCCGAGGCCATTGCGTGAAATCGTCGATCACGGCGAGGGCGCCGGCTTCGGCCAGGCGCCGGGCGCTGCGCGCCTTGTCATGGGCGACGCCAGTGAAGCCGACGACGCGCATGCCCGCCGCCAGCGCGGCCCGGACGCCCGGCACCGAATCCTCGATCACCAGACAGGCCTCCGGCGCCGCCGCCATGCTCGCCGCGGCGTGCAAGAACACGTCGGGATGCGGCTTGCCGCGTGCCACCTGCGAGGCCGAGAAAATGTGCGGATCGAACAGGTCGATCAGCCCGGTGATGGCGAGGTTGCGCCGCAGCGGCGCGAGACTGGTCGAGGAGGCGACGCAGCGACGGCCGCCGATGGCCGTCACGGCCTCGCGCACGCCGGGCAGCGCGCGCAGTTCGCTCTCGAGCCGCAGCGCCACCGCATCCTCGATCGTCTGTTCGAAGTCAGCGGGGAGCGGGCGACCATGCGCCGCCTCGATGATCTTGATGCCCTCGGACCAGGGGATGCCGACGATGCTGTCGACATAGTGGTCAAGCGTCCAGCTGGTCAGGCCGAGCGCATGGCAGGCCGCGAGGCTGACCTCCCCATAGAGCGTCTCGGTGTCGATCAGCGTGCCGTCGCAGTCGTAGATGACGAGATCGGGCATGCCGGTCGTCCGGCCGGCGCCGCTCACTCGGCCCGCGCCGTGTCGAACTGCCCGGTCTTGCGGAAGCGCCAGAGATAGGAGGGAACGATCGCCTCGACCGAGACGGGCGCGATGCCGAGCCCCTCGAAGCTGCGCCCCTCGGCGACGGCAGCCGCCGAGACGACATTGTCGCTCTCCAGCAGCGTCACCTGATCGCGGGTCAGCTTGATCGCATCCGGAAGCAGGCCGAGCGTCAGCGTGTCGAGGATTTCGAAGACGCCAGCCTGGATGCGGGCGAGCGGGAAGGGAAGCGGCAGCAGCAGGCGCTTCCGGTCAGTGACTTCGCAGATATAGGCCAGGAGTTCGCGGAAGCTCTTCTCCTCCGGCCCCCCGAGTTCGTAGATCCGACCACCGGTCACGACACCATCGACGCCGCGCGCCACGGCCTCGGCGACGTCGCCGACGAAGACGGGCTGGAAGCGGGTGTCGCCGCCGCCGACGAGGGGCAGCGCCGGGAGCATCCGAGCCAGCGCGGCGAAGCGATTGAAGAACCCGTCTTCCGGACCGAAGACAATCGAGGGCCGCAGGATCACGGCGCCCGGCACCGCCGCCAGCACCGCGGCCTCGCCTTCGGCCTTGCTGCGGGCATAGAGCGACTTGGAGCCCGCTTCAGCGCCAATTGCCGAGACATGAACCAGCCGGGCGATGCCGGCCGCCGCGCAGGCCTGCGCGATCACCCGGGCGCCGTTCGCCTGGACCGCGGCGAAGTTCTGGCGGCCGCCTTCCTGAAGGATGCCGACGAGATTGACGACGGCGGATGCCCCCTTCACCGCTGCGGCGACGGAGTCCGGATAGCGCAGATTGGCCTGGACCGCGTGAATCTGACCGACCATGCCGAGCGGTTGCAGGAATCCCGCGAGATCCGGCCGCCGCACCGCGACGCGGACGCGATAGCCGCGCTTGACCAGCGCGCGCACGACATGGCGGCCGACGAAGCCGGAGCCCCCGAAGACCGTCACGAGTTGCTGGCTCGGAAGGGATAGATCGTTCGCCATCGTCGGCTGGCCTCATGCGCGCGGAGTTGCATGGCTCCTAATGCATTTCACCCCCGTCTGGAAAGGTGCTTGCGCGGCGGACCGGTGTCGCCGGGGAAGATGGCGAATTGCCGCCGCATCAGGCAGCGCCGCCCGCAATTGAGGCATTCACACGCACGACAACAGCCCGTTAAGGCTGATGTTCTTGCGAAATTTTGCCTGTACTTAACCTGCCCTTCAATTTTCAGCCGTAAACTGCGCAACATCTTCCCAAGCGTCAGGTCGAGGTTGGTCGTGGCATCCATTCGCAACAAGATTCTCGGTCTGATCGGCATCGTCGCAGCCGGCGCCGCCATCGCCCTCGTCTTCGCGCTGGTCGCGCTGTCGGGCATCGAAGGCATGGGGCAGCGGGTCTCGCGCCAGAACGACGTCGCGCTCGCGACCGAGCGGCTCAATGTCGCGGTCAACCAGCTCAGCGAGGATTCGCGTCTGGCTTACATGTCGCGCAACCCCAACGAAGCGAAGAACGCCGCCGCTGCGATCGAGAAGGGACTCACCCAGCTCAACGAGCGGCTGCGGCTGTTCACCGCGATCGTCCCCGCCGATGAAAAGGGGCGGGCCGACAAGATCGCGCAGCTGGTCGCCGAATTCGCCGGGATCCGCGCCGAGACGGCCAAGCTCGCGCAGGAGGTTTCGGGCCGGGCCGCCGATGCCTGGGGCAACAGCGAGGCGAGCCGTCGCAATCGAACGGCCCTGATCGAGGAACTCGCCGGTTTCAGCCGGCTGAACGAGCAGGCCGGCGATGCCATCGAGGCGGAATCCTCCGCCTATGGCGCCCGCATGCGGGTTCTGATCCCGCTGACGCTGCTGGTCCTTCTGGGCATTTCGGTCGCGGCGGCCATCGCCTTGTCGCGACGCGCCATCGTCAAGCCGCTGCTCGATCTTGGCGCCGTGATGGATCGGCTGATCGCCGGCGACACCGCCATCGACGTTCCGCATGCGCAGCGGCGCGACGAGATCGGCGCCATGGCGCGCTCCGTCGCCGTGCTGCGCGAAACCAGCGAGAAGGTCGCAGTCCTGCAGCAGCAGGAGCAAGCCGCCGCTGCGGCCCGCCTTGCACGGGCGCAGTCGATGGAGGCGGTTGTGTCCGATGTCGGCGAGGTCGTGGCGGCGGCTGCGGCGGGCGATTTCTCGGCGCGGCTGCAGATCGACGAGGCCGACGCGCAGATGCAGAAGCTCGTCGCCGGCATCAACGAGATCAATGCGGT
>LSIG01000127.1 GCA_001556125.1 Rhizobiales bacterium CCH10-E5
GGTTCTTATCCGCCGCATCGCGCGAGCGTCATGAGTTCCGGGACGGACTCTTAGTCACGGGCCCCGGCAGCTTTACGCCTGATCCGCCCCAGCAACTCGTCCGCCGTCATCACGACCGGCTCCCCGCTCGCGAGCCCTTCCTCATAGGCCTGCTTCAGCCGCGCCATTTCCAGCGCGCGGATCTCCTCGCGCTGCTCCCAGAGGCGGAGCGCGTCGCGCACCACCTCGCTGTTGGAGGCATAGGCGCCGCTCTCGACAGCCTGACTCAGCCGCGCCAACTGCTTGGGCGAGAGCGAAATGGTGAGGGGGCGCATCGCATCGTTCTTCATGCCCGCAGCCTAACCCGCCTCACAATTCCTCACAAGAACGCATCAGCGCCCCCGCCGCCCTAGCCCAGCCCCTTCGCCTTAAGCGCCTGCCCGATCTCGTCCAGCACCGCCGGGTCCTCGATCGTCGCCGGCATGGCGTAGTCCTCGCCATCGGCGATCTTCTTCATCGTCGCGCGCAGGATCTTGCCGGAGCGCGTCTTGGGCAGCCGCCCGACCGTCAGCGCCAGCCGAAAGGCGGCGACGGGGCCGATCTTCTCGCGCACCAGCGCCACCAACTCGCGCTCGACCGCATCCGGACTCTGGGTGATGCCGGATTTGAGCACGACGAAGCCGCAGGGCTGCTCGCCCTTGAGCGCGTCGCGGATGCCGACGACGGCGCATTCCGCCACCGCCGGATGCGAGGCCAGCACCTCCTCCATGCCGCCCGTCGAGAGGCGGTGGCCGGCGACATTGATGATGTCGTCGGTGCGCCCCATGATGAAGACATAGCCATCGGCGTCGATGAAGCCGGCATCCGAGGTGTTGTAGTAACCCGGATAAGCCGCGAGATAGGATTCGACGAAGCGCTCCTCGGCCTGCCACAGGGTCGGCAGAGCGCAGGGCGGCAGCGGCAGCTTGATAACGATCGCGCCCATCGTGCCGGGAGGCACCGGCCGCCCGCCCTCGTCGACGCATTGCACGTCGTAGCCCGGCATCGGTACCGTCGGGGAGCCCGGCTTGACCGGGAGCAACTCGAGGCCGATCGGGTTGCCGACGATCGGCGAGCCGGTCTCGGTCTGCCACCAATGGTCGATGACCGGCACCTTCAGGATGTCCTGTGCCCAGACCAGCGTGTCGGGGTCGGCCCGCTCGCCCGCCAGGAACAGCGCCCGGAAATGCGACAGGTCATAGGCCGGCAGCAGCCTGGCCTCCGGGTCTTCCTTGCGGATGGCGCGGAAGGCGGTCGGTGCGGTGAACAGCACGACCGCATTGTGCTCGGCGATCAGCCGCCAGAAGGCCCCCGCATCGGGCGTGCCCACCGGCTTGCCCTCGTAGAGCACCGAAGTCGCGCCCTGGATCAGCGGCGCATAGACGATGTAGCTGTGGCCGACGACCCAGCCGACATCGGAGGCCGTGATCATCACCTCGCCCGGCTTCACGCCGTAGAGATTGTCCATGGTCCACTTCAGCGCGACCATGTGGCCGCCATTGTCGCGCACCACGCCCTTGGGCTTCCCCGTCGTGCCGGAGGTGTAGAGGATGTAGAGCGGGTCGGTCGCCGCGACGGGGACGCACTCCGCCCGTCGCCCCTGCGCCTTGGCGGCCGCGACAAGCATGCGCCAGTTCTTGTCGCGGGTGGCGTGCATCGAGGCCTCCACCTGCGGCCGCTGCAGGATCAGGCAGGTCTGCGGCTTGTGCGCGGACAGGTCGATCGCCTGGTCGAGCAGCGGCTTGTATTCGACCACGCGGCTGGGCTCGATGCCGCAGGTCGCGGCCAGGATCACGCGCGGCTTGGCATCCTCGATGCGTGTCGCCAGCTCCTTCGCCGCGAAGCCGCCGAAGACGACCGAATGCACCGCGCCGATACGGGCGCAGGCCAGCATGGCGAAGGCCGCTTCCGGCACCATCGGCATGTAGAGGACGACGCGATCGCCCTTGCCGACGCCGAGATCCTGCAGCACGGCCGCGAGCGCCCCGACCTCGTCGAGCATCTGCGCATAGCTGAAGACCGCCTTGGTGCCCGTGACCGGGCTGTCATGGATCAGCGCCGGCTGCTCGCCGCGCCCGTCGCGCACATGCCGGTCGAGCGCGTTGAAGCAGGTGTTGCAGGTCGCGTCCGGGAACCAGCGCCCATAGGCGCCCTGCGAAGCGTCGAAGATGCGCTGCGGCGGCGAGATCCAGTCGATCGCCAGGGCTGCCTCCGCCCAGAACCCCTCCGGATCGGCCTGCCAGCGCCGATAGATCTCGCCATAGCGGCCCGTCTCCGTCATGGCACCCTCCCCTCGTTCTTGTTCTCGCCATCCCTTTCCAGAGGCATGGCCCGGCGTCGAGAGCGACTTTCGCACATGGCGCCCCCGCGCCCTTGATCTTCTAACGCGGCGCGGGAGATGCCACGGTTGATCTGGCGCAACGGCCGCCCTTAGCCTTTCGGACCTCCCACGCGATGCTGCTCGACCCTGCCTTCTTCGCCGCCATGGTGCCGGCGGTCATTCTCATGGGGCTTTCCAAGGGTGGTTTCTCGGGGCTCGGCCTGCTCTCGCTGCCGCTGATGGCGCAGGTCGTCTCGCCGGTGACGGCGGCCGCGATCATGCTGCCGGTGCTGATGTCGCAGGATGTCGTGACTGTCTGGTCCTACCGCCGCGATTTCGACCGGCGCACGCTGGCGACGCTGCTGCCAGGCGCCGCACTCGGCATCTTCGCGGGCTATCTGCTGGCGGCGCGCGTCGCCGACGGCGCCGTGGTCCTGGCGATCGGCCTGATCTCGGTCGTCTTCGCGCTGCGCAACCTCGTCTCCGGTGGCAAGACGGAACTGCCGCCGGCACGGTCGAACTACCCGCAGGGCACGTTCTGGGGCGCGCTCTCAGGGTTTACCAGCATGATCGCCCATGCCGGCGGGCCGCCCTACCAGATCTACACCATGCCGCTGCGGCTGCCGCCGGCCGTCTTCGTCGGGACGGGTGCGATCTTCTTCGCGCTGATCAACATCATCAAGGTCTTCCCCTATATCGCGCTCGGCCAGTTCACGACCGCCAACCTCACCGCCTCGCTGGCGCTGCTGCCGGTCGCCATCGTCTCGACGGTTGCCGGCGTCTGGCTGGTCCGGAAGGTCCCGGTGAAGCGCTTCTACCGGATCATCTACGGCCTGCTCCTGCTGGTCGGGCTGAAGCTGACCTATGACGGGCTGAAGGGTCTGCACTGGCTCTGACGCGAGATGCCCCTGCCCCCTTGCGCCCTATCGGACAAAGGGATGGATTACGGTGAAGGCCCGCAGAGGCTAAGCCGACCGGGAGGGGACACCGCATGACGACATCCGCCTACGACACCGATCTCGACCGCAACCCGGCCAACCACCAGCCGCTCTCGCCGCTGCCCTTCCTCGAGCGTGCCGCGAGCGTTTATCCGGACCATATCGCGATCATTCACGGCCCCATGCGCCGCAGCTATGCTGACTTCTACGCCCGCGCGCTCCGCCTCGCCTCGGCGCTCGCCCGCCACGGCATCGGCAAGAACGACACCGTCGCCGCCATGCTGCCCAACACCCCGGCCATGCTCGAATGCCATTACGGCGTGCCGATGTGCGGCGCCGTGCTCAACACGCTCAATACCCGCCTCGACGCGGCGATCATCGCGTTTTCGCTCGACCATGGCGAGGCCAAGGTCCTGATCACCGACCGGGAGTTCTCGAAGACGATCAAGGAGGCGCTGGCGCTGTGCAAGGCGAAGCCCCTCGTCATCGACTATGACGACCCCGTCTATGACGGGCCCGGCGAGCGGCTCGGTAGCCTCGAATATGAAGAGTTCGTCGCCGCCGGCGATCCCGATTACGCCTGGGTCATGCCCACTGACGAGTGGGATGCGATCGCGCTGAACTACACCTCCGGCACCACCGGTGATCCCAAGGGCGTGGTCTATCACCACCGCGGCGCCAATCTGCTGGCGACCTCGAACATCCTCACCGGGCAGATGGGCCGGCATCCGGTCTATCTCTGGACGCTGCCGATGTTCCACTGCAACGGCTGGTGCTTCCCCTGGTCGATCTCGCTCGTCGCCGGCACCCATGTCTGCCTGCGACAGGTGCGCGCGAAGGCGATGTATGACGCGCTCGCCGACCATGGCGTGACGCATCTCTGCGGCGCGCCGATCGTGATGTCGGCCCTGCTCAACGCGCCCGCCGAGGAGCGCCGCGATTTTCCCCAGACGGTGTCCTTCTTCACCGCCGCCCCGCCGCCGGAGGCCGTGCTCGCCGGCATGAAACAGGCCGGCTTCGAGGTGACGCATCTCTACGGGCTCACCGAGTGCTACGGCCCCGCCGTGGTCAACGACTGGAACCGTGACTGGGACGCCCTGCCGGCCCCCGAGCAGGCCGTGCTGAAGGCGCGCCAGGGCGTACGCTACCCAGCGCTGGAAGGGCTCGACGTGCTCGATCCCGAGACGATGCAGCCCGTCCCGCGCGACGGCGCCACCCTCGGCGAGGTCATGATGCGCGGCAATGTCGTGATGAAGGGCTACCTCAAGAACGCGAAATCCACGCAGGCCGCCTTCGCCGGCGGCTGGTTCCACACCGGCGATCTCGGCGTGCGTCATCCGGACGGCTACATCCAGCTGAAGGACCGCTCCAAGGACATCATCATCTCCGGCGGCGAAAACATCTCCTCGATCGAGGTCGAGGACGCGCTCTACAAGCACCCCGCGATCCAGGCCGCCGCCGTCGTCGCGCGGCCCGACGAGAAATGGGGCGAAACGCCTTGCGCCTTCGTCGAGCTGAAGCCCGGCCGGACGGCGACCGAGGCCGAGATCGTGGCCTGGTGCCGCCAGCACCTCGCCGCCTTCAAATGCCCGAAGACCGTGATTTTCACCGAGGTCCCCAAGACCTCGACTGGCAAGATCCAGAAGTTCAGGCTGCGCGAGATGGCCAAGGCGCTGTAACCGCCGTCACTCCTTGGCCGGAGAGGGCGCGGCAGGCGCTGGCGGTGGCGCGGCCGGCGTGGGAGCCGGCGCCGTCCATGTGCTGATCCAGGTTTCAGACAGGGTCCGCCCACGGGCTTTCAGAAAGAGCCGCAGTTCCGCCGTCTGCCCGTCCGGGAGGCTGGCGTCGATAATGCAGCGGAAGCCACCGGCCGCCGGATTGGGCTGCAGGATACGCGTGCCGATCGAGCCCGCCGTCACCGAAGCCTCGAGTTCGACACGGTCCGGGTCGGCGAGATAATAGCCGAGATCGCCCCCGGCGAAGTCGACGATGAAGCGCTTGGTGCCCTGGCCGGCGACATGCCCGTCCTCGATATCCGACCCTGCGAAACTGTGCCGCGTCTGTGCGTAAGGGTGCAGCGCGTCCGTCGTCGACAGGGCGGTGATGCGATAGCGGAACTCGGACGGCTCGCCGGTCGGAAGCGGCGTGTTCGGCGTCCAGCAGGCGCCGATATTGTCGAAAGCCTCATTGTCGGTCGGGATCTCGATCAGCTCGACACGCCCCTCGCCCCACTCGCTCTGCGGCTCGACCCAGTAACCCGGCCGGGCATGGTAATGCGCCTCGAGATCCTGATAGTTCCCGAAATCGCGGTCGCGCTGCATCAGGCCGAAGCCCTTGGGATTGGTGCCTGCGAAGCTCGATATGCGCAGCGCCTTCGGATTGCGCAGCGGCCGCCAGATCCATTCGCCGCTGCCGGCCTGCATCATCAGCCCGTCCGAATCGTGGATTTCGGGGCGGAAATCGCTGCGCTGGGCGAGATCGCCTTCGCCGGCCTGGAACATCGAGGTCAGCGGCGCGATGCCGATGCGCTCGATCGCCTTGCGCGGAATGATGGTCGCTGTGACGTCGACATGCGTCGTCGCGCCGGGCCGGACGACATAGCGATAGGCGCCTGCCGCCGAGGGCGAATCGAGCAGCGCGTAGATCGTGAGCTCCGTCGAATCGCGCGAGGGCTCCTCCAGCCACAGCGCCCGCATGAAGGGAAACTCCTCCGGCTGGGCGCCGCCGATGTCGATCGCCAGCGAGCGCGCCGAGAGCCCGTAATGGTGGCCGCGCCCGATCAGCCGGAAATAGCTGGCGCCGAGGAAGGAAATGACCTCGTCCTGCACCCGCGGATCGTTGAGATTCGTCGTGACCGCAAAGCCCGCGAAGCCGAGCGATGGCGAGAGCCCCTTCGGCACGGGCACCTTGCCGTATTCAAACAGCGAGGTGGTGAAGGGGATCGGCATGGCCACGCCGTTGGAGACGGTATGAAGTTGCACCGGCTTGTCGTGCAGGAAGCCGAGATGGAAGGGCAGCAGCCGGAAATCCGAGCCGCCCTCGCGCCAGAAAGCCTTGTCGCGACGGAAACGGATCTCCCGATAGCTGTCATAGGTCAGCCGCGCGAGTTCGGCGGGGATCGTCGCCGCGTCCGCGTCGAAGGGCCGCTCGCCCAGCTGGCGCGCCCGCGCCACCACATCGTCGTAGCCGAAGCTCTTCTGCGGCCCCGGCGCCGGCGCCTGAGCGCCCGCCGGCAGCGCGACGAAGGCGCTGGCGGAGGCCAGCAGCCCCAGCAAAGACCGCCGCGAGGGCCGACCGCACCCCATGAGAGCCGCATCCTCGCACGCATGGGCGCGTCCATGGGGGTCAAGCCGCATTTTACTGTCCGTCCTGCTGATGGTGCAGCCCCAACAGGAACGGGAGGCGGAAGTTCCGGCTCATCCGGACCGGCGATCCCGGCATGAAAAAACCGGCCCCTTTCGGGGCCGGCCGGAAACACGCGACGCAACTTCGGCCCGGAGGGCCGGCGCTCAATGGAGCGTTCGGTCCGGCATGGTCTGCCGCACCCGCTCGATCTCCTCCTTCAGCAGCAGCTTCTTTCGCTTCAGCTCGACCACGGTCAGACCGTCGGAGGAGGGGCGGGCCACGGCCTGGGCGATGGCTTCCTCGAGCTGACGATGCTTGCGTTCGAGTTCGACGAGATGGGTCTGCAGCGACATCTGGATCCTCCTGATGAGCGGTTGACGGGATCAGTGTGACATAGAGCCGGCTTCACGTCTGCGGCGGTTTCGCGCGGGACCGCATGACATTCTGTGATCGTCACCAGAAGATTGACGTAACGGCATGAATGCCTTCGGCTCCGGCTAGGCCGCTCATCCCCGCTCTTGCGGGGCGCCCGGCGTCTGACCATAGTCGCCGCCAATCGCGGCGATGATGGGACGGCGGCACTCCATGGGATTCGAGCTCAGCGCTGACGAGATCGAGGCCTTCACCACGGAACTGGCGCGGCTGCGCGAGGAACATCGCGACCTCGACAGCGCCATCGACGCGCTGGAGCGCGTCGGCGCCATCAACCAAGTCCAGGTCCAGCGGCTGAAGAAGCGTAAGCTCTACCTCAAGGACCGGATCTCGCAGATCGAAGACGCGCTGACGCCGGACATCATCGCCTGAAGGACCGAGCTTCCCGCAACGACAGATGGATTTTTTGCAATTAAATCGATTTACATGGCTCATTACCCGCAGTAGAGGCGTTCCGCCGACGGCGTTCGCCGCCCTTGCGGAAGGCTGGCCGTGGCGCTCCGTTGCCGACCTCCCGCAGGTGCGCTACACGGCATGAGACGAGCTTTTTCTCAGGATCAGACCATGGCCGATCACGGACACTCCGCCTCCGACATTCCGCAGATGGACTACCGCGAGCACGAGCGGACCTATCAGGGCTTCATCCACTTCTCCGAAGTCGGCACCGCCGCCTGCCTCGCCATTGTCGCGGCTCTCGCGGTCGGCGGCACCAAGCACGCCTGGGGCATCGCCATCATCGGCACGCTGCTGACCCTCGTGGCGACCGGCATCGGCATTGCCTCGAAGTCGATCGGCTGGCGCGCGCCGGCCGTGCCGCTGGCGCTGATGCTGCTGGCGCTGCTGCTCGTCTCCGCCCCGCACTGATTCCGCCCGACCACCCGCGCCGAGAGGTTCCGCCGCCATGCGCATCGCCGTGCCTGCCGAAACGCAAGGGGCCGAGACCCGCGTCGCCGTGACGCCGGAGACCGTCCGCAAGTTCAAGAGCCTGGGAGCCGAGATCGCCGTGCAGAGCGGCGCCGGCCTCGCCTCCGGCATCTCGGACGCGGATTACGAGGCCGCGGGCGCAACCATCGCGGCCGACGCCGCCGCCGCGCTCGCCGGCGCTGCCATCGTGCTGAAGGTGCGCCGCCCCGCCGACAGCGAGATCAAGGGCCTGCCCGCCGGCGCACTCGTCATCGCCACCATGGACCCCTATGGCAACGAGGCGGCGCTGGCCGCGCTCGCCAAGGCCAAGGTCTCGGCCTTCGCCATGGAGTTCATGCCGCGCATCACCCGCGCGCAGGTGATGGACGTGCTCTCCTCCCAGGCCAACCTCGCGGGCTACCGCGCCGTCATCGACGGCGCCGCCGAATATGGCCGCGCCCTGCCGATGATGATGACGGCGGCCGGCACGGTGCCCGCGGCGCGCATCTTCATCATGGGCGTCGGCGTCGCCGGCCTCCAGGCGATCGCGACCGCGCGGCGCCTCGGCGCCATCGTCACCGCCACCGATGTGCGTCCCGCCACCAAGGAGCAGGTCGAATCGCTCGGCGCGAAGTTCCTCGCCATCGAGGACGAGGAGTTCAAGCAGGCGCAGACGGCGGGCGGCTACGCCAAGGAAATGTCCAAGGAGTATCAGGCCAAGCAGGCCGAGCTGACGGCGAACCATATCGCCAAGCAGGACATCGTCATCACCACCGCGCTGATCCCGGGCCGCCCGGCGCCGAAGCTGATCACGGCCGCCATGGTCGAGAGCATGAAGGCCGGCTCCGTCATCGTCGATCTCGCGGTCGAGCGCGGCGGCAACTGCGAACTCGCCAAGCCCGGCGAGGTCGTGGTGACGCCGAACGGGGTGCGCATCGTCGGCCACCTCAACGTGCCCGGCCGCCTCGCGGCCACCGCCTCGCAGCTGTACGCCAAGAACCTGCTCGCCTTCGTCGAGACGCTGATCGACAAGGCCGAGAAGAAGGTCGCGGTGAACTGGGACGACGAGCTGGTCAAGGCCACCGCCCTGACCCGCGACGGCGCCGTCATCCATCCGAATTTCGCGGCCAAGCCCGCGCCCAAGCCAGAACCAGAGCCCGCACCGGCCGTCGAGGGGAGCGTCACCAATGGCTAATCCGACTTCCGAACAGGCCCTCGAGCAGGCCCGCTCCGTCGCGGCCGCGGCCCGTCAGGCCGCCGATCTCGCCGCCCAGCACGCCGACAGCCTCGCCGCCGGCGCCAGCGCCGCGACCGGCGGCTTCGTCGACCCGACGGTGTTCCGCCTCGCCATCTTCGTGCTCGCCGTCTTCGTCGGCTACTATGTCGTCTGGTCGGTGACTCCGGCGCTGCACACCCCGCTGATGTCGGTCACCAACGCGATCTCCTCGGTCATCGTCGTCGGCGCGCTGCTCGCGGTCGGCGTCGAGGCGGCGCCCGCGTTGGGCGACGGCCCGGTCTGGGCCAAGATCTTCGGCTTCCTCGCGCTCGTCCTCGCAGCGGTCAACATCTTCGGCGGCTTCCTCGTCACCGAGCGGATGCTGTCCATGTACAAGAAGAAGGGCTGAGCGCCGATGGCCGCCAATCTCTCCGCCCTTCTCTACGTCGTCGCCGGCGTCCTCTTCATCATGGCCTTGAGGGGCCTCTCCCATCCGACGACCTCGCGCCAGGGCAACCTGTACGGCATGGTCGGCATGGGCATCGCCATCGCGACCACGGTCATTTTCTTCCCGCCGGCCGGCTTCTCGGGCTGGCTGCTGGTCGTGGCCGGGATCGCCATCGGCGGCGGCATCGGCGCCTTCATGGCGAAGCGCGTGCAGATGACGCAGATGCCGCAGCTCGTCGCCTTCTTCCACTCGCTCGTCGGCCTCGCCGCGGTGCTGGTGGCGGCGGCGGCGCTCTATGCGCCGAGCGCCTTCGGCATCGGCCGAGTCGGCGCGATCAGCGGCGCCAGCCTGTTCGAAATGGGCCTCGGCGTCGCCATCGGCGCGATCACCTTCACCGGCTCGATCATCGCCTTCCTCAAGCTCGACGGGCGCATGAGCGGCAAGCCGATCATGCTGCCGCAGCGCCATGGCATCAATATCGGCCTCGGCGTCGCGCTGCTCGTGCTGCTGCTGATCTTCCTGAAGACCGAGAGCCATGTCGTCTTCTGGCTGATCGTGCTGGTCTCCTTCGCGCTCGGCGTGCTGCTGATCATCCCGATCGGCGGCGCCGACATGCCCGTCGTCGTCTCGATGCTCAACTCCTATTCGGGCTGGGCGGCCGCGGGCATCGGCTTCACGCTCGGCAACATGGCGCTGATCATCACCGGCGCGCTGGTCGGCTCCTCGGGCGCGATCCTGTCCTACATCATGTGCAAGGCGATGAACCGGAGCTTCCTCTCGGTCATCCTCGGCGGCTTTGGCGGCGACGATGCCGCGGCCGGCGCCAGCGGTGCCGTGGAGGCCCGGCCGGTCAAGCAGGGCTCGGCCGACGATGCCGCCTACATCATGAAGAACGCCGGCAAGGTCATCATCGTGCCGGGCTACGGCATGGCGGTGGCGCAGGCCCAGCACACGCTGCGCGAGATGGCTGACCTCCTGAAGAAGGAAGGCGTCGAGGTGAAGTACGCCATCCACCCGGTCGCGGGGCGCATGCCCGGCCATATGAACGTGCTGCTGGCCGAGGCCAACGTGCCCTATGACGAGGTCTTCGAACTCGAGGACATCAACTCGGAATTCGGCCAGGCCGACGTCGCCTTCGTCATCGGCGCCAACGACGTCACCAACCCGGCCGCCAAGACGGACAAGTCCTCGCCGATCTACGGCATGCCGATCCTGGACGTCGAGAAGGCCAAGACCGTGCTCTTCATCAAGCGCGGCATGGCCGCCGGCTATGCCGGCGTCGAGAACGAGCTGTTCTTCCGTCCCAACACGATGATGCTCTTCGGCGACGCCAAGAAGGTCACCGACGATATCGTCAAGGCGATGGCGCATTGAGGCGCCCTCGCCCCTGACCGTTGCGAAAGACCGGCCTCGCGCCGGTCTTTTTCGTTAGGAGTCTGCCACACCGTGACCGTCACCATCCGCCCGATGCGCGAGGCCGACCGCGAAGCCGTAACCGGCCTGCTCGTGCAGCTCGCCGCCTGGGAGGCCGATCTCAGCAGCACCCGCGCCAGCGGCCGTGAGACCGCTCTGGCGCTGCTGGAGGCGGACAGCGGGCAGACGCGCGATCAGGGCGGCGCCCAGTTTGTCGCCGAGCGGGACGGCATCTGTCTCGGCTATCTGGCGCTGCGGCTCGGCCGCACGGGGCCTTACGTCCATGACGATCTGCGCGACCATGTCCTGATCGAGAACGTCGTGGTCGCGGAGCGGCAGCGCGGCACCGGTATCGGCCAGATGCTGCTGGCACAGGCCGAGCGCTTCGCCCGCGAGCGTGGCTGCCGGGCGCTGCTGCTCGGCGCGCTGACCGGCAACGAACCGGCGCTGCGCGCCTATCGCCGCGCCGGTTTCGAGCCCGTCTCCTACGAGATGCTGAAGCGGCTCGACTGAGCGTCGCGCGTTCGCCACCTTGCTGGGGGAGAAGCATTGCGATGATGATCCTCACCCGCCTGCTCGGCATCGCCCTCGCCGCTTACCTCGCTGTCCTCGGACTGCTCTTCGTGCGGCAGCGTGAGCTGGTCTTTCCGCGCAATCCCACCCGCGCCGACCTCGCCGCCGCCGGACTGCCGGCCGCCGAAGAGCTGACCCTGACCGCGGCCGATGGCGAGCGCCTTGTCGCCTGGACGGTCCCTCCGCGGTCCGGCAAGCCGGTGATCCTCTATTTCCATGGCAATGCCGGCAACCTCGGCAGCCCCGGCCGCGTCGCCCGTTTCCGCGCCCTGACCGAGGACGGCACGGGGCTGCTCGCCGTCAGTTATCGCGGCTATGGCGGCTCGACCGGCCGGCCCAGCGAAGCCGGGCTGCATCTCGACGCCCGCGCCGCCTATGGTGCGGCGGTCGAGCGCTTCGGAGCGGCACAGCTCGTCGGCTATGGCGAATCGCTCGGAACGGGCGTCGTGCTGAAGCTCGCAGCCGAGGCGCCGCTGGCTGCCGTCGTGCTGGAGGCGCCCTATCTCTCAACGGTCGCGGTCGCGCAGGGCATCTATCCTTACGTGCCGGTGGCCTGGCTGATGCTCGACAGCTTCCGCTCGGATGCGGTGATCGACCGCGTCAGGGCGCCGCTGCTGGTGCTGCATGGCGAGCGGGACCGGGTGATCCCCTTCGCCCAGGGCGAGGCGCTGTTCGGGCTCGCCAACGCCCCCAAGCGCTTCCTGCGCTTTCCGAAGGGCGGACACGAGGACCTGCCGGCCCATGGCGCGCTTCCCGAGATCCGGCGGTTCGTTGCGGAGGCGACGCGTGGATCGGTGCAGGCTGCTGAGAGCCGCACGATCGAGTGATCAGCTACGGAACAGCCCGCCGCCCCCGCCCAGACGGCCCTGCCCGGCGCGCGCGGCCGCATTGTTGCCGTCGAGCCCGAGCGCGCGCTGATAACTTTGCGAGGCTTCCGAGCGCTGTCCCAGCTTCTCCTGGGCGAAACCGCGTCCCGCCCAGGCATCGGCGCTGCGGTTGTCGACATTGAGCGCGGCGGTGAAGTCCTCGAGCGCCGAATCGTATTTGCCGATGGCATTGAGGCTCTGGCCGCGGGCGATATAGGGCGGCGCGTTGTAGGGATTGCGGTCGATCACCGAATCGAAATCGGAGATCGCGTACTGGTGCTGGCCTTCCTTCTGGTAGACCAGCCCACGTGCATGGAAGGCTTCGGCCGATTCCGGGTTGAGCCGGATCGCGTTGTTGAGATCGGCCAGCGCCTGCTGGCTGTTGCCCTGGGCGCGCAGCAGATTGGCCCGCGCGATGAAGGCCGGCGCGTAGTTCGGCGCGACGCTGGTCGCCTTGTTGAAATCGGCGAGCGCCGCGTCGTTGCGGCCGCTCTGGCGCAGCGCCAGGCCGCGATTCGTGTAGGCCGAGGCGAGGTTGGGGTCGAGTTGAACCGCCTTGGTGAAATCGGCGATCGCGTCCGAGAAGCGGCCGACGCGGGCATAGGCGGCGCCGCGCGTGTTGTAGGCGCCGGGATCGTTTGGGTTGCGGTTGATGACCTCGGTCAGCGAGCCGATGTTGACGCTCGCCTCGGCCGCCGAGGCGGTGTCGAGTTCCGCGATCGGCTGGGCCGTCATGGTCGAAACGGTGTCGCAGCCCGCCAGCGCCAGGGCCAGGCCCGCAGCCGCCAGCCAGTTTCCGCCACGCATCATGCTCTGCCTCATCGGTCCGGTTCCGTTGCTCGTCTGCCGTGCCACCCCTCGGGCCGGCACCGCTTCATCGCGCTCCCCCAACCGACAGCGCCCCGCTCACCAGAACGCCCGCCAGTGCCAAGACTTGGTTAACGCCGCCGGAAAAGCAACAGCGCCCGGAGGAGACTCCAGGCGCGGTCGGGGCGACATCGGATCATCGAGGGCGGGCGAAACGCCGCAGCCCTGACAGGATCAGGGGCGCTTCGGCTTCACCGGCGCCGGCAGCAGGCCTTCGCGCTGGAGCTTCTTGCGCTGCAGCTTGCGGGCGCGACGGACGGCCTCGGCCTTTTCGCGGGCCTTCTTCTCGGAGGGCTTCTCGTAATGGCCGCGAAGCTTCATCTCGCGGAAGACGCCTTCGCGCTGCAGCTTCTTCTTGAGAGCGCGGAGAGCCTGGTCGACGTTGTTGTCGCGAACGAGAACCTGCACGTGAGTGTCCGTCTTTAGCGGGTTGGTCTAATAAGGGTGGACGGAGGATCGGCGAGGCAGACCCTTCGAAGGTTCGTGCGGATAACAGAAAAGCCTGCGGCTGTCCACGCCGCGAAACCGGGAAAATCGATGCAGAACGCCGCTTTCGAACCGCCCTCCGACTCCGAGGTCGAACGGCGCATCATGATCCTCGCCAACGACCTCGCGATTCCCGCCTGGGCGCGCGTCGAACAGGCCTATGCCAAGGGCGCCACCTTCGCCGAAGCCAAGCAGACGGTGCTGGAAGCCGATCTCGCCCGCCTCTCCGGCACCACCGATGAGGCGATCCTCGACCGGCTGATCCAGCTGATCATGCAGACGCCGCCTTCGGCCCTGCGGCCGGCCGCCCGCCGGCGCCATCGCAAGATCGTGCTGGAGCGGCTGATGGCGCCCTATCGCGAAAGCGGCGGCGCCGAGCCCGGCGCCTTCGCCCTGTTCCTCTATCGCAGCTTCGGCATCGTCCCGGCCCCGCTCAAGGCCTTCTGGCTCGCCCGCGGCGAGCGGCTGCAGCGGGTGCTCTGAGACCGCCTCAGCCCTGCTCGGGCCAGACCCGCGTGACATGGCCCATCTTGCGGCCGGCCCTCGCCTCGCGCTTGCCGTAGAGATGCAGATGCGCGCCCGGCTCGGCCAGGAGTTCGCGCCAGCGCAGCGCCGCGTCGCCGATCAGGTTCTCCATCTCGACCCGGCCGCGACGGGCGGCCGAACCCAACGGGAAGCCGCAGACCGCCCGCACATGCTGGTGGAACTGCGAGGTCTGGGCGCCCTCGCTGGTCCAGTGACCGGAGTTGTGCACCCGCGGCGCGATCTCGTTGACGACGACGCTCTCGCCTGCCCCCTCGCCGACGATGAACATCTCGACCGCGAAGACGCCGACATAGCCCAGCGCCGCCCCGATCCGCCGCGCCGCCTCGATCGCGGCCGCTTCCGTCGCGGCGGTCACCTGCGCCGGGATGCGCGTGAAGGCGAGGATGTGGTCGCGATGCTCGTTCTCGCAGAGATCGAAGGCGGCGAAGCTGCCATCCGTGCCGCGCGCCGCCACCACCGAAACCTCGCGGGCGAAGCTGACGAAGCCCTCCAGCACCGCAGGCTGACGGCCGATCGCCTCATAGGCGCCGGCGAGATCGGTCCCAGGCAGGATCTTGACCTGGCCCTTGCCGTCATAGCCGAAGCGGCGCGTCTTCAGCACGCAAGGCCGCCCCAGCGCCGCGACCGCGGCCTCGAGATCGGCGAGCGAATCCACCGCGCGGAAGGGCGCCACCGTCAGCCCCTGCTCGGAGACGAAGCGCTTCTCGCTCAGCCGGTCCTGCGTCACCGCCAGCGCATGCGCGCCGGGATGCAGCGGCTTGCGGGCCGCGAGAAAGGCCGCCGTCGCGGCCGGCACATTCTCGAACTCATAGGTCACGACATCGACGGCCTCGGCGAAGCGCGCGAGCGCCGCCTCGTCCTCGTAAGCAGCCACCGTCTTCGCCGCCGCCACGTCGAAGGCCGGGTTTTCCGGCTCGGGCGCGAAGATGTGGCTGGCGATGCCGAGATCGGCCGCCGCGAGCGCGATCATCCGGGCGAGCTGGCCGCCGCCGATGATGCCGAGCACGGCGCCGGGCGCCAGCGTCCGCCCCTCGACCACCGCCGCGCTCACGCCTCGTCCTTCACGGGGCGTTCCGCGATTGCCGCGCTCTGGCGGGCGCGATAGGCGTCGAGCCGCTCCGCCAGGCCCTCGTCCGACAGCGCCAGCACGGCGGCTGCCAGCAGCGCCGCATTGACCGCGCCGGCCCGGCCGATGGCGAGCGTGCCTACGGGAATGCCGGCCGGCATCTGCACGATCGAGAGCAGCGAATCCTGCCCCGACAGCGCCTTGGATTCGACGGGAACGCCGAAGACCGGCAGCGGCGTCAGCGACGCCGTCATGCCCGGCAGATGCGCCGCGCCGCCGGCGCCCGCGATCACCACCTTGAAGCCTTCCCCCTTGGCGCCGGTCGCGAATTCGACCATGCGCTGCGGCGTGCGATGGGCGGAGACGATGCGGTCGTCATGGCCGATGCCGAGCGCATCGAGCGTCTCGGCGGCATGGCGCATGGTCGCCCAGTCGGACTGGCTGCCCATGATGATGGCGACGGGCGCGGAGGTGGTGGCCATGGCGGGAAGCGCTTCCGGAAACGCTGGACGGGAAGCGCGCGATCTAGACCGCCCAACGCCGCACAAGCAAGCGCCGAATCGGGGCGCCGCGCCTCAATTGCCAGCATTTGCCAAAACGCGCCGTCATCCTGGGGCGACCGCAGGTCGTCCCGGGATCCATCATAGGGCATCGACGGTGCCTTATGATGGATCCCGGCCTGCGCGGCTGCGCCGCTTGTCCAGGATGACGCTGTGTTTCCTCGCGATATGCCGAGACCTAAGCCGTCGCCACCAGCCCCGCCCGCGCCAGCGCCGAGGCCTGATCGGCCGCGACCGTCTCGATCTGGAAACCCTCGATCTCCGCCTCGAACAGCCGGTGGAAGTTCAGTTCCGCGTCGAGATGCAGGAAGACCCCGCCGAGGCCGATCGCGGCGCGGTCCATGAAGACGAATTCTCGCGGCACGGTCACCGGCCCGCGCTTCTTCAGCGCCTGATGCACCTCGAAGGCCTGGCGGCGGCCATACTCCGCCGGGCTGACATCCTCGGCGATGCGACGCGTGCGGTCCTCCAGCAGCGGCCCGTAGATGAAGCGCGCCCAGATGTTGAGCGTGTCGACCAGCTCCCTGGTCAGCCCCTTGAAGCCCCAGACCTCATAGGCGTGGACGACGCGCGCCTCGTCGCCCTCCAGCAGGCCGCGATAGAGATCGACGACGCCGCCGACGAAGGACGGCGGGAAGATGCGGATGCAGCCATAATCGAGCAGGTTGATGCCCTGCGCCGCGCCGTCCTCCGAGAACACCGTGTAATTGCCCAGATGCGGGTCGCCATGGATGATGCCGTGATGGCTGAAGGGCCGCCACCAGGCCTTGAACATCGCGGTCGAGATCCGGTCGCGCGCCTGCTGCTCGTCCTGCTTGTGGGTCAGGATGCCGTCGCCCTCGAGCCAGTGCATCGTCAACAGGCGCTTGGTCGAGAGCGCGGTCTCCAGCGCCGGCACGCGGATCTCCGGCGTCTGCGCCAGCACCTCCCGGTAGAGCGCGATATGCTTGGCCTCGCGCTGGTAGTCGAGCTCCTCGCGGACGCGCGCGCCGATCTCCTTGGCGATCTCGCTGGTGTCGATCACCGGGTCCATGCGCCGGTGCAGCGCAAACAGGATGTCGAGCTGCGAGATGTCGGCCTCAACCGCCGATTCCATGTCCGGATATTGCAGCTTGCAGGCGAGCGCGACGCCCTCCAGCGTGGTGGCGCGATGCACCTGCCCGAGCGAGGCGGCTGCGGCCGGCTGCAGGTCGAACGCGCCGAAGCGCGCGCGCCAGTTGGCGCCCAGCTCCGCCATCATCCGGCGCTTGACGAAGGCCGCGCCCATCGGCGGCGCCTGCGACTGCAGCTTCTGCAGCTCGGCGGCATATTCCGGCGGCACGACATCGGGGATGGTGGCGACGAGCTGCGCCACCTTCATGATCGGGCCCTTCAACCCGCCCAGCGCCTTGGCCAGCGCCTCGGCATTGGAGGCGTTGCGCCCCTCCATCCCGAACAGCCGGGCGCCCGCAATC
>LSIG01000128.1 GCA_001556125.1 Rhizobiales bacterium CCH10-E5
ACAGCGCCAGCGTCGCCCTGGTGTCGGCCAGCGCGTCATGCGCCTCGTCTTCTGAGAGTGCGATGCCGTTGGCCCGACAGATATCGCCGAGCTTGAAGCTCGGCTTGCCGGTCGCATTGAGCGGCACGGTCAATGCCGCCGGCTCCAGTATCGCCACCGCCCTGACCGTCACCAGCAGGTCGGCTCGCCGATTGCCGTTCAATTGCGTCGCATAGGGCGGCAGGAGATGAGTGAAGAAGGCGTGCCTGAGCATCTCCTCGTCGAACCGGAGAGTGTTGTACCCGATCACGGTCGCAGGCGCCCAGGAACCCAGTGCCTTCGCAATGATGCCTAGCATCTCCGTCGACGATAGTGGCGCCTGTTCGAGTTGCTCTGGCCGGATGCCCGTCGTCAGCAGAGCACCGGGCGACGGCACGATATGGGCCGGCAGGTGGCAACTCAGCGACAGCTCGCTGAGAGGCGCAAGGTTCTCGTCGGTGTGGATCAGGGCTGCCTGCAACGGCAAGTTCCATTGCGGTTCGAGACCGCTCGTCTCGAGGTCGTAGATCACGAAGGACATGGGTTCTCAGTCCTCAGTGCCGGCTCGGCGAGCCGGGCGGCATCGGCGCCCTGCGCAGGGTGATGCCGAGCTCGCGCGCATCCTGCTGCATCGCAGCCTCGACCATCGCCGCGGTCCGCGTTCGGCGAATCTCCTCCTCATCGAAAGCCATGGCCTCGTAGACCATGATCTTGCGCTCGAAGTGCTCGGTCTCGCGCGCGGGAGCCTCCGCCAGCATGAAGGCATAAAAGCGCGCATGGGCGCGAGCACCCTCCGCCATCTGCAGGGCCGTCAGATCGCCATGCTCAGGAAAAGACCGCTCCAGCTGCTGCTCGAGCAGCAGCGCATGCGCCAGGGCTTCCTGCCACAGCCAGAAGAAGCGCTCTGGCTGATCGGTCGTCATCTGGTAGCTGCGCTGGTAGCGCGAGAGATGTTGGGCCGTCGGTAGTGCATCGTCCCGGGCGGCGTCGCCGCCTTCTGTCTTCGTCTTCATTTCCAGACTCGTTCCGGTTCGCCTCTCCCGGAACGGCTCGTCGGCTCAGGTTCGCGGGGGTTCCCGGAGTGGGTTCCGGTTATCCCATTTTGCTTGAAGCCTATACCGCTTGACGTGCTCGCCAACGCGCTATTCTGGCCCTTTGCCTACATTGGGAACGTCCGCTGCCGGGACCGAAGCTGAAAACGTCATCCTCAGGCAACATTGAGATAAAGCGAGCAGCCCGGCCGATTTCAGAGCAAGTTTCGGACTCCTTCATGCAGCCGTTACCGGCGAATAAGAGGCAGCCTCGCTCGCGAAGAAGGTCCGCGCGATCTCCCGACCGGCGCCCTCGACCAGAGAACGCGCCATCGACGGCAACTCTTCGCGGGCCCGCTTGTGGTCATCCAGTGCTATGGGGTTTGGGCTCTCCGGAGCGTCGATCCGCATCACCTTGTCCTTGCCGACGAGGAGGTAGGCCTGGCCGAGCGCGTTCAGGGACTGGGCTCGCATCGCCGCGCTGATGACGCCGCGCCACTGGAACAGGCCGCCGCTGGCCTTGCGCTCGTCGACCCGGAAGGCGGTCTCGCCGCAGCCCAGGCTCAGTATCTCGATCTGCGCTCGGTCGAGATCGTAGCAAGCCAGCGCGTCGACGAGCGCGTTCATGACGGGATTGTTCGCCCACAGCCCGCCGTCGACCATGACGTAGCCGTTGTTCGGCAGCGCCTCGAAATAGGTCGGCGCAGCGGCGGTCGAGAGGCCAACCTTTACCATGCGCTCGACCCGGTCGCGCTTGTAGTCGGGGTGGTGCGGGGTCTTGAAGATCCACGGCTCGCCATGCCGGCCTTCGAAGGCGGGGATGCAGAGCCGGGTCGTCGCCTCGCCCAGGGGCGCGTCGCCGAAGATGCGCAGCAATTCGTTTTCGAGCGGCTCGCGCTTGTAGACGTAGCGGTGGCTTCGCCGCAGCAGACGCACGAACCGTCCGATGCGCGACGGCGGCGGAAAGATCCGATCGCCGCGCTCGACGTAGATGTCCCGGATCTCGGAGGCCGTGCGGCCATGCGCCAGGCCGAGCGCGATGATGCCCCCCGTCGAGGTGCCGGCGATCATGTCGAAATGGCGGGCGATCGAGTGACCGCCGAGAAACCGGAGCTCAAGCTCGGCGAGCACGGACGCGGGCAGGATGCCGCAGATGCCGCCGCCGTCGATCGAGAGGATGCGGAACGGCCGGTCGGCGGGCCAGGGCTGACGAACCCGGCGGGTCTGGATGGTCCCGTCCGAGCGGCGAGGTGGCACGTAGGTCATGAGGTCGCCCCATCGCTTCCCGGGAGCGAAGGATGCCGCCCGCCGCCGGTCCATTCCCCGGTGGCGCGCCAACCCTCGTAGCAAGTCAGCCAATCGATGGTGAAGAGCACGGTGGTGTCGGCAATGAGATCGGCGGGCGACCATTCTCGCGTGTTGGGGTCGAACAGGCAGAGCGAGGCCGAGCCGTCGTCGCCCCAGTAGACGTGCGGCAGCTTGCCCTCGGCGCTGCGGGCCATCGGCTTCAGGCGCGGCGAGAGCACGGTGACGTCGGGCTGCATCCGCATCGCGTCGATGCACTCGAAGATCAGCGGTGCGCGGTAGATGATGCGGACCTCATAGGTCCGCATCAGCGGGCGCAGCGGGCCGCACCAAGCCGCCATGCGGTCGTCGAGGCGGCGGGCGGCGAACGCCGGCCACCTCGATGCCATGGCGGCGATCTGATCCTCGATCGTCGGCAGACCGATCATCGCTTGCGCCCGCCCATGAAGGTGTGCGGGCGCGTGAGGGCCGGCGCGGAGACCGCAGCCGCCGCGCCTACGCCCACGCCGACGAGGCGCGGCGTGCTCGGCACGTAGATCCCACCCTTAGGCGTATAGGACTGCGACGCGGCCTGGATAGCGCGCCCTCGACGATCGTTGAGGTTGCGCATCGAGCGCTCGACCACGCGCTGGCCGAAGCGATCGCGCAGCCATTCAGCCAGATCCTCCTGATCGATCTCGGCGGTCTTGAGACGGGTCAGGTCGTTGGCGAGCCGCGTCAGCATGCCCGCGTATTCGCGCTGCTGCGCGAGGTTCTCCGGCCAGCGGTCCGTGAAGCACTCGGTATGCAGGGCCGGGTTCGTGACGCTCACGCGCTCGCCTCGGTCATCGGCGCGGCGGATTGCCTCGGCGGTCATGCGCGCCTGGCGGATCACCATGTCCGACAGCGTCGACGCGCCGCCGGCGGAATGCCCGGCGAAGCAGGACAACATGATGGAAGGCGGGATGCGCCCCGTCGCGTTGGCGTAGGCGACGTTACGATGCCGCTTCAGCAGCTGGAGCGCCACGGTCGCCGTGTTCTTAACGACCAGCGGCGTCTGGCCAGGAATCTCGTCGAACTCGGCATCGGCCTGCAGCGAGAGGCCGTGGGCGTCATAGAACCTGCGGCTGAACTCCTTGGCGAAGCGAAGCTCGATCGGCGTGCGCCCACGATACCATTCTGCGAAGCCGTAGGCGTTCATCCGAACGTGGTAGTGCTCGCTGGACGGCTTGTCCGGGTTGGCGTGGAAGATCTGGCTCTCGCGATCCGGCGTGCTGGCGAACCTGACGGCAGGCGTGACGTCGAGATGCATGCCGTCCGCGTAGCGGATGGTGACGCAACGGGTCTGCCGCTCCACCTTGCGGCTGACGGGGTAGTCCTTCAGAGCCTCGTAGAGCAGGTCCAGGACGGCGTCCGGATCAGCCCACGCGTCGAGGTCGAGTTCTGCGACAATGTCGAGGTCGTATTCCTCGTCCGTCCCACGCGTCGAGATGGTGGCATCGATCGCCATCGACCCCTGCGGATAGAAGCGCACGATCCGTCCGTGCAGGGGGCTGCCCTCGCGCTCGGCATAGCGGCGAACGGCCTCGTAGCGATCGCCGACCTGCGAATGCAGACCGGGCGGAAGCTGGAGATTGACCGCGACCTCGGCCAACGCGGCGTCGATCGGGGAGTGGAAGGGGTCCTCGTCCCCCGGCAGTCGCATGCGGTTCATGACCGGCTCCATGAAAGGCCAGCCTCGCATTGGAGAATCGTCTTGCGAGTGGCATCCTACAACCTTGCCGGGCAGTCGCCGCTTTCGGACAAATTTTCTTACAGCTGTCCGAAACGGCTGTGGCGCCGGCAAAGATGGGGAGGGGCGGAAACGAATGAAGCTGGTCGACGAAGAGGCCGCCGAGGCAGCGCATAATCCACCGCTCGGCCATTACGAGTCGGACGAAATCTTCCAGCTTCTCACGAACTTGCCGGACGACGATGTCGCCGTGATCCTGGGAATGGAGCGCAGTTTTCTCGGTGGAACGAGCTTCGAACAAGGCGAGCTCTTCCGTGAAGCCTTGGTAAGGACCTCTCGGGGTGAGCGCCGCTGCCCTCGGGATGTCACGCCTAAGCAATTCGTCATCGGGGTGATGCGAAGTATCGCTTCTCACGATCGACCGAAGAAGGCTGCCGTCCGCGAGTTCGATGAGGCAACGATCGATCCGACGAGCTTTGCGGCTGAGATGGTCCTGCCAGCTGCCGCGGTCGATCCTGAGACGGCGTTGCTGGCTAAGGAGGACGTCGACGATGACGATGAGATCCTGGCAGCGATCAAGGCCGCCTTGGCGGGTGACGAAGAATGCGAACTTCTGCTGCTTGGATGGTCAATGGGCGATCGGGGCAAGCAACTGCGGGACGCGATCGGCTGCGATCAAGAACGTCTCAGCTATCTGATGAAAAAAGTCAGGCGGGTGGCCGACAGGGTCCGCCGCGAAAGGCGAGCAAGATGAACACGGTCAAGAAGGATCGATCGGATCATGAACTCCGCAGGATCGAGGACGGCCTCGTCGAGAGCGTGTTGTCCATCTCGTCCAGCGAGTACCGCGCCGAGATGGAGGAAAATGGGGAGGACACGGCGGCTTACGTCGCGCTTGGACGCGCCATGATCGCCGACGCGCAACGGATCGCAGGCCGCGAGCGCATGGCCGCAGCCAAGGCCAATATTGTCGCACTGAAGGCTCGTCCTGCGACGAGTGGCCAGGGAGGGGATGCCGCTGCCCGTCTGGCCGCGTTCAAGTCGCGGCCCGAATCGCCCTTAATGATGGCGGCCAGAAAAGACACCAAGCTCTCGGCGAGCGACGAGGATGCCGTGGCGGATGCGCTCGCCGAACTGGAGCGGCTCGAACGCGAGAACTACGAAGGATGAAACCGCCGTCGCCCGCGGAGCGAACGCTCATGGAGCTCGGGATCGCCGAGCCCGCCGACATAGACCTGGAGGCGATCGCCTACTGCCAGCGAGCCGTCGTTCAGTTTCGTCCGCTTTGCGGGTGCGAGGCCATGATCATCGGTCGCGGAAAGAACGCGGTCATTACGGTCAACAGCGAAGCGGGGCCGGAACGGCAGCGGTTCTCGATCGCTCATGAACTGGGACATTGGCACCACCACCGAGGGCGGCAACTGTTCTGCTCCACCGGCGACATCGGCGACCGCCGCCGCGACGCCTTGGACCCGGAGCGGCAGGCCGACGATTTCGCCTCCGACCTCATCCTGCCCGATTTCATGGTGAGGCCCCGAGCCATGAAGATCCGGAAGGTGACGATCGCGGCGGCGGACGAGCTTGCCGGTGAGTTCGCCGCGAGCCGGACGGCAACGTTGATCAAGCTGACGCAACTCGATCGCTTTCCCATCATGCTCGTTTGCCACGATAGGAAGGGCCTGCGGTGGTGGTCGCCTCACAACCGGTTTGCGAATTGGTGGCGTCCCTCGCGGCAGCTCGACACCCAAACCTATGCCTACGAGATGCTTTTCAACGGTGCCGATGATCCCCATCCGCACAAGATGCCCGGCGACGCCTGGTTCGAATTCAGGGGCGCCGATCGGGACGAGGTCACCGAGCAATCGTTCAGGCTTCCCGGCGATCAAGTCTTGACCATCCTGACCCTTCCGGAAAGAGCGGTCGCGTAGCGAGGCTGCAGTGTCCGCACGCCTGGGCTATCGAGCTGAATGCGTCAGCCCGCGAAAGATCGTGGCTTCGACGGTCATGTCCAGATGTCCCTGTCGGTCGGATGGAGGGGACGCATCGATCAGCTCGTCATAACGCCGCGCAGCAGGCTCGTCGCCAGCGCCAGCATCAAGACACCGATCACCAGATCGAGAATGCGCCAGGCAACCGGACGGACAAAGAGTGGAGTCAGAAAGCGGGCGTCGAAGCCCAGCGAGGCGAACCAGGCAAAGCTGGCGCTTGCTACACCGGTGATGAAGGGCGTCCGCTCGTCGGAGGGCAGGCTCGTCCCGACGGCGTCATTCAGCAGGACCGTGTCGATGTAGACATGCGGGTTCAGAAAGGTGATGGCCGCCGTGCCCGCGAGTGCGGCACCGAGCGTCATGCCCGCCTGCTTGTCGACGACCATGGCGGACGGATGGGCTGACCGCCGAGACGCCGTATCAGCCGAGGAATGCCGCACCGGCCAGGCTTAGCGCCGTCGCCAGCCTTGGCTCGAGCGCGAGCGCGCTGCCGAGGCCGTTGACGCCGGCAACGATCAACGAGGCATCGGCCGCCGCACAGAAAAATACGATCGGCCAGACATGCTTGCGGATTCCGATTCCGACCGGCCATCATTCCGATAATTGACCGGCCGGGATTCC
>LSIG01000129.1 GCA_001556125.1 Rhizobiales bacterium CCH10-E5
GGAACAGTGGCCGGTTAATTATTGGATTACCCGGCCGGTCGCGTCGGAATCTGCATCCCGGCCGGTGAGCTGAATGAAACCACGCCCCTTGAACAAGGCGCCGTCGCCGGCCTGCGTGTTGCCCAACCGCTTCCCGATAGGCGTGCCCGGCTCGTAGAGGTCGAACGGGGCCTTGTCGGTATTGTACTTGCTCTTCATCTCGTCGATCGGCGCGAAACCTTCCGTCTCCGCCCGGATCGTCGCAAGCGCCATCAGCAGCATGTCGCGGTCGGCGAGACCGTAGGACCGCAGTCCCGCCAGAACATGCGGAAGGTTGTTGCGGATATTGGCCAGCGGCGTCGCGGGCACGAACAGCCGGGCGACGAGCTCGGGCGTGACCTGCGTCGCGGCCGAGAGGCTCGACCAGCCACTCGCTGCGGCGCTGGTCGCCAGCACCGACTGCAGCGAAGCGATCTCCGTGCTCAACTGGGATGTCTGCATGATCAGCCGGTCGGCCTGCTCGCTCGGCTGGGACGCCCCGGTGGCGGGCGGTTCCGTCTTCGTGGTCGTCGATGGGGGTTCCGTCGCTGTCGTGCCGGCACCGCCGGTGATGGCGGGCGCCTTGGACATGAAACCTTCGATGAAATCGGCGCCGGCATAGCCGGCCGCGGCGAGGCCCAGCAGAACCTCGACCGCCGCGCCCGCAGGCCCGGCCAGCTTGTCGAGGCCGACCGCCAGCGCGGCCAGCACCCCGGCGATGAAGCCGATGATGAGGCTGATCACCAGGCGACTCGCGAGAAAGGTCGTGGCCTGATCGGGGGCCTGGGTGGCGTTGAAGTCGTGCAGCTTCTTCAAGCCGACGACCGTGCGCGCGCCCTGTCCCACCATGCCCATCAGCCCCGCCAGCAGCAGGGCGCTCAACAAGACCGTCGGTTGCATCACCGGATCCCCCCGCGGCGCCGTGAGGGAACTACAACCTATAGTTTTAATTCCGTCAATCTCTCGTTATGAGATATGAATTCGACGGCCCTATCCAACCTCCACCACCACCCGCCCGCGCACCTTGCCGTCGACGATGGCGCGGGCCGTGTCGATGACGTCTGTCAGCGGGATCCGCGTCGTCATCAGGGCGAGGCGGTCGCGGTCGAGGTCGCTGGCGAGCCTCGCCCAGGCCTCAAGCCGACGCGGCTTCGGGCACATCACCGAATCGATGCCGAACAGGGATACGCCGCGCAGGATGAAGGGCGCGACGGAGGCCGGCAGGTCCATGCCCTGCGCCAGGCCGCAGGCGGCGACGGCGCCGCCATACTTGGTCATCGACAGCAGGTTCGCCAGCGTATGCGAGCCGACCGCGTCGACACCCGCGATCCAGCGCTCCTTGCCGAGGGGCCGGCCGGGCGCCGACAATTCGGCCCGGTCGATGATCTCGGCCGCGCCGAGGCCTTTGAGATACTCCGCTTCCTCGGCCCGTCCGGTCGAAGCAATGACGTGCCAGCCGGCCTTAGCCAATAGTGCGACCGCCACCGAGCCGACGCCGCCGGCCGCACCGGTGACGACGACAGGCCCGTCGGCGGGCTTCACGCCATGCTTCTCCAGCGCCAGCACGCAAAGCATGGCCGTGTAGCCTGCAGTGCCGATCGCCATCGCCTCGTCGGGGTTGAGGCCTGCCGGCAGATGCACCAGCCAGTCGCCCTTCACCCGGCTTTTCTGGGCATAGGCGCCGAGATGCGTCTCGCCCGTTCCCCAGCCGTTCAGCACGACGAGATCGCCCGGCTTGAACTCCGGGTGCTCCGAGGTCTCGACCCGGCCGGCGAAGTCGATGCCGGGGATCATTGGCCACCGCCGCACAACGGGGGCGCGGCCGGTGATGGCGAGGCCGTCCTTGTAGTTCACCGTCGAATGCGTGACGCGGACGGTGACGTCGCCCTCCATCAGATCGCTCTCGGCAAAATCGGTGAAGGCGAGGTCGGGGCCGGCCTCGCCTTTGGTCGCGACGAGGGCCTTGAAGCTGGTCATGGGCGCATCCTCCGGAATTCGTTTCCGGCAGCAGATACGCAACGCACGGTGCGCGGCAACCCCACGCGCCGTGCGCCTTTGGTCAGGCGGGCTGGGGCAACCCGCGCTCGACGGGCTTCTCGACGATCGGCAGGTTGATCAGCGCCGAGGCAATGCCGAGCGCGACCGAGAGCCACCAGACGACGATGTAGGAGCCGAAGGCTTCGTAGAGCAGGCCGCCGAGCCAGACGCCGAGGAAGCCGCCGACCTGATGCGAGAAGAAGGCGAAGCCATAGAGCATCGCCATGTATTTCGTGCCGAACATCAGCATGACGAGCGCCGAGGTCGGCGGCACGGTCGAGAGCCAGAACAGGCCGATGACGATGCCGAAGGCGATCGAGGTCGCCGGACTCGGCGGCAGCAGGATGAAGACGGCGATGGCGGCGGCGCGGCCGAAATAGATCCAGGCCAGCAGATGGCGCTTGGGCATGCGCGTCGAGAGCCAGCCGGAGGAGAGCGAGCCGACCGCGTTCGCCAGTCCGATCACGCCCAGCGTCCAGGCGCCGACCCAGGCCGGCAGGTTCATGTCCTTCAGATAGGCCGGCATGTGGACGGTGATGAAGGCGAGCTGGAAGCCGCAGGTGAAGAAGCCGAGCACGAGCAGCACATAGCTGCGGTGGCGGAAGGCCTCGGCCAGCGCCTGGGCGATCGACTGGTTGGGCAGGTTCGCGGCGGAGGCCTGGACCGTCCCGCCGAGCTTGCGCGTCGAGAGAAAGATCGAGATCGGCAGGATCGGCAGCAGCGTCAGCGCGAAGACCATGAGCGCCTGGTTCCAGCCGATCTGGTCGATCAGGATGTTGCCGATCGGCGGATAGAGGAACTGGCCGAAGGAGCCGGCGGCCGTGCCGGCGCCAAACGCCATCGGCCGCCATGATTCGGGCAGGAGCTTGCCGAAGGCGGCCAGCACGAGATTGAAGGAACAGGCGGAGAGGCCGAAGCCGATCAGCACGCCGGCACCGAGATGGAGCTGCAGCGGGCTCGTCGCCAGCCCCATCATGACGAGCCCCGCCGCATAGAGCAGCGCGCCGGTGCAGAGCACCTTGACGATCCCGAAGCGGTCGGCGATGGCGCCGGCAAAGGGCGCGCCCAGCCCCCAGAGCAGGTTCTGGATCGCCAGCGCGAGGCCGAAGGTGTCGCGCCCCCAGCCGAACTGCACCGTCATCGGGATCTGGAATAGGCCGGCGCTGGCGCGCGGGCCGAAGGTGATCAGTGCGATCAGGCAGCCCGCCGCGACGATGATCTCGGGCGCATGGCTGCGTCCCGGGGCGGGGCTCGAGGCGACGCTCATGGGCTGACATCTCCGGCAGGGCTGACGTGTGGCTGCACGATAGCGCCGAACACCCCGCCACGATAACGCGATTTCGTGGCCTGGCGCATCACGCGGATGCATGGGAGGCCGGCTGATTTGGAAGCCGCCTTCGCCCGGCTTCTGCTCGCCGTTAACCCGCGCTCAACCCTACCGAGGTGATAACGGCATCAGGCGAAAGCGTGCCGTTCGCGCGCCGGTCGCTCCCCTCGTGTTCGGACGGGTGTGCGGTTTTGAGTCATCTGCGTTTGCGCCGGCGTACGAGACGCATCGGATCGACCGGGCTGAAATGGGCCCTGTCGACGGTCGCGCCCTGGGCGCTGGCCACGGGCATGCTGGTTTCCTTCACTGCGTCGGCCGGCCAGAATGCCGGCCTCGACACGCTGCCGGCGACCGCGCTCGGTCGCACCCTGCCCGGCCCGACCTCGGAGCTGGAGGAAGGCCCCTCGCTGCTCGTCGCGGCCAGCGCCTTCCGCCTGCCCGGCCTGTCGCTGAGTTCGTCGATCCTCAAGGCGCATCTCAACTTCGACGATCCGGAGCGCCGTTTCGTCATCGACCCGCGCCAGCCGCGCGAGGAGATGAAGCGCAGCGCCAAGGGCTTCCCCGAGGTCGACCGGACCGCCAAGGGCGATCCACTGCCGCGCCTGCGGCCGAGTCTGTCGACCCGCGCCCCGCGCGAACTCGAGCAGGTCGTGTTCGGCGACACCCAGCCGGGGCTGATCTCGGGCGGCTTCTCGATCGCGGCGCTGCGCGAGGCCGAGGCCATCACCGGGCCGCCGCTCGGCTTCGAGCCGCATGCCGACGACCAGGGGCTGACCGACCCCGCCCTCTCCGATGCCTCGCCGGATGCGCTCGCGGCCTCCGGCGTCTCGCCCTATGGCAATGTCCCGCGGACGATCGACGGCGCGACGCCGGCCGTGGCCGCCGCGACGGCCCAGACCTCGACGACTCCGGCCGTGAACTACAGCGTAACCACGCTGGTGCCGGCGCTGCTGCCGCCCGCGCCGGAACGGCCGGGCCTGCTGGCGCGCGCACCCACCTCGCCGCTGCGGCGCGGCGCGCTGCCCGAGAGCGGCGCCCGCGAGATTTATACCGGGCTCATTCCCGCCGCCGACATGGCGCGCCAGCAGCGCTGCCTGGCGGAGGCGGTCTATTTCGAGGCGCGCTCGGAGTCCGACGAGGGCCAGGCCGCGGTGGCGCAGGTCGTGCTCAACCGGGTCAAGAGCCCGCTCTATCCCGACAGCGTCTGCGGCGTGGTCTACCAGAACAGCCACCGCTATCTGGCCTGCCAGTTCACCTTCACCTGCGAGGGCAAGTCGCTGCGCATCACCGAGCCCGGCCCCTGGCGCGACGCGGTCCGCATCGCCCGCGAGGTCTATGAGGGCACGACCTATCTCCCGGAGGTCGGCGCCTCGACCCACTATCACGCGCAGTATGTCCGCCCCTACTGGGCCAAGAAGCTCAAGAAGATGGACACGATCGGCCAGCATATCTTCTACAAGCTGCGGCCCGGGCAGACGTGAGGCGAGTGGGTAGCCGGGCGGACGGCTGCCTACTGATCGAGTAGTCTTGTCACCTCGCCCCTCCCCGCCAATATGTCGCGGACGGCCGCGTGGTGTTCGCCGACGGCGCCGCCTATCCTGCCGCTACGGAAACGGGTGGGATGGATGATGCCGGACATGACTTCGCCGCTGAAGACCGAGATCGGCCGCATTCTGGCGTGGTCTCTATTCCTGCCCGTGCTTTGCGCCTGGCCTTTCCTTTCGGCGATGCCGCTGTTCTCGCTCTGGGGCGGCGGGCATTCGGTGCTGTCCTTCTCGATCCACGCGGTGATGCTGCTGTTCGGCTTCTGGCCGATCGTGGCCCTGCTCTGCGTCGGCGCACTGCTGCGCGTCGAGGGCGGACAGCCTCTCGGCGGCACGCGCGGTGAGCGCGGCCTGTGGCTGGGTGCCTATGCCACGGTCTGGACGGGGCTCTACCTGATCGTCGCCTTCGCCCGCTCCTGAGACCGGGCAAGAGCCGTCTGGGCCGGAACAGCCCCGGCGACGAGACGTTGCCTCCCGGAGGGAGGCGACATGCCGCGCTATTTCATCACCAGCGACGACGGGTCCGGCCCCGAGCGCGAGCCCGAGCCGCTCGATTTTCCCGACGCGAAGAGCGCAGCCGACGACGCCCATCTCGCACTCGCCGACATGGCGGTCGAGGTGCTGCCGCGGGCCAAGCAGGCGGCCCTCTCGGTCAGTCTCGACGACGAGGCCGGCGAGGCGGTCTACCGCGCTTCCGTGACGATCGAGGCGCGCAGCGGCGACGAGATAAGGGCTGCCGCGGCAGCGGCCGATGCGGAACGCGACGCTGCGGCCGAGAGGGTCGCGGCGCTGATCAAGGGCCGTTGAAGGGGGCGCATCCGCGTGATTTGCGTCGAAAAGCCGGTCAAATGTTCCGCTTTGGCTTCACGCAACGTCAAACTGCATGAACGGGTGGCCCTCGCGGGGCGTGGTTAATTTTACCTTGTTTTGGCGTTTACCTTGCGTTCATCACTGTTTCCCGGCTTTCTCCGCCTCACAGAGCGGCCTCTGGCGCCGCGGGTGGGGACAGGTTCTGAGCATGGCGAAGAAGTCTCTCGGCATTTCGGCTTTCGCGGCGTCCACCGTCTCGGCGGCTCTGCTGCTGGGTGCGGCCCCGGCCCAGGCCGGCGGCTGCTACGGCTCCTCCTGCCGTCCCGCGCCCTGCCAGGGCGCCGCCTGCTACAACCTTGTCGAAACCCCGCCGGTTTACGGGACGATCGCCGAGACGCAGGTGGTGCGCCCGGCCAAGACCTATCGCCGCATCGTGCCGGCCGAATACGACTACGTCACCGAGAAGGTGATGATCCAGCCGGCGCGGCAGATCCCGCATCACGTTCCGGCGCAGTATTCCTCGATCCAGGAGAAGGTCCTGATCTCGCCCGGCGGCAAGCGCTGGGAGGTCACCACCGACGCCTATGGCCGCACCACGGGATGCTGGGTCTATGACGAGCCCCAGTACGGCTACCGCCAGCGCACGGTCGAGGTTTCGCCGGCCCGCGTCGAATACGAGACCGTCCCCGCCGTCTACACCCAGCGCCAGCGCAAGGTGATGGTGCGGCCGACGCAGGTGCTGCACGAGACCGTACCGGCGCAATACGAAACCCGCCATCGCAAGGTGCTGGTGAGCCCCGGCTCGCAGCACTGGCAGAAGGCCGGCTACTGAGTTTTGACTTGAGACGTTTGTGTACTGACTGCCTTTGACTACGGAAAAGACCACTCAACCCCGGCTCACGCCGGGGTTTTTTTGTGGGTCTTTCGATATCGTCGCCGCCGCCCTCCCCGTCATCCTGGGCGGCCGAAGGCCGGCTGGGATCCATCATAAAGCGCGACAATGCCCTGTGATGGATCCCGGCCTGCGCCGCTTTCGCGGCTTGTCCAGGATGACGGTCGTGGATTCCGATCGAGGGCAGTGGCTCTCGCCGTCGCAGCAGCGAGGCGCCCTTACCCCAGCCCCCCCATCAGCAGCGCCAGCACGCCGACGCCGAGGACAAAAGCGAGCAGGCGCGCCGGCATGCCGACGAGCGCGCCGGGTGAACGGCCGAGCGCGAGGCCGGCCACGATCTCGCTCAGGCCGAGGCCGAGCAGAACGAAGATGAAGGGCGGGAAGGCCGCCGAAGGCGCGAGCCAGCCGGCCTTGAAGACGAGCGCGACGAGGAGGCCGAGAAGCGCGCCGAAGGCGACGAAGACGAGCTCGACGCGCGAGAACCGCATGAAGCGGCTCAGCGCCGGCGGAAGTTCTGGTTGCGCGGCGGGCCGCTGGGCGCGGGGCCGGCGGTCTTCTGGCGGAAATTGATGCGGCCGCGATCGAGGTCATAGGGCGACATCTCGACGACCACGCGGTCGCCGGCGATGGTGCGGATGCGGTTCTTCTTCATCTTGCCGGCCGCATAGGCCAGGATGACGTGGTCGTTGTCGAGCTTTACCCGGTAATTGCCGTCCGGCAGCACTTCGACCACCGTTCCGTCGAATTCGAGCAGTTCTTCCTTAGCCATTCTGTCGTCCTTCGTGTGCCCGTTGGCGCTGAGGCGGGACCGCGGCTTGCGATCCCGCCCCGCTCAAGCGTGTTGCGCGTCAGTTCGCGCGCCGCCGGGCGCCGTTGGTGCGTGGTTGCTGTGTTCTTTGCTGCAAGAACGCGACGCCGCCAAGCCCTTCCTTGGCGGAACCGGCGTCTTTTCGCTGGCCCTGCGCTTCGGCGCGCTGCGGGCGGTCGTTGCGGGGAGCCTCGGCACGCTGGCCGCCGGGATGCGCCGGCTTACCGCCCTGGGGACGGCCCGAGCGCTCGCCATGCGGGCGACCCTGATCGCGACCGCCGCCGCCCTGCTGTCCGCGCCCGCCGCGCCCCTGGTTCTGGGGCGGCTTCTTCGGGGTGCGGCCGTCCCAGTACGGAACTTCGCCGATCGGCGTGATGGCGACGCGGGTCAGCTTCTCGATCGCGGCGAGGTCGCCGCGCTCTTCCGGCGTGCAGAAGGCGATCGCCATGCCCGAGGCGCCGGCGCGCGCGGTCCGGCCGATGCGGTGGACATAGGTCTCCGGCACGTTCGGCAGGTCGAACTGCACGACATGGCTGATGCCGTCGACATCGATGCCGCGGGCGGCGATGTCGGTGGCGACGAGGATGCGCAGCTCGCCGTCGCGGAAGGCGCCGAGCGCCCGCTCGCGCTGGCCCTGGCTCTTGTTGCCGTGGATCGCCGCCGCCTTGAGGCCCGAGACCTCGAGCTGGCGGACGACCTTGTCGGCACCGTGCTTGGTGCGGGTGAAGACGATGGCGCGCTCCATCTCGGGCACGCTCAGCGTCTTCGCCAGCAGCGCAGGCTTGTCGCCGGGGTTGGTGAAGACGACGCGCTGGTCGATCTTCTCCGCCGTCGTCGCCACCGGCGCGACCGAGACCTCGACGGGATCGCTCAGATAGGCGGAGGCGATCTCGCGGATCGGCTTCGGCATCGTCGCCGAGAACAGCAGCGTCTGGCGCTTCTTCGGGATCAGCGTGGCGATGCGGCGCAGCGCGTGGATGAAGCCGAGGTCGAGCATCTGGTCGGCCTCGTCGAGGACGAGATACTCGATCTCGCGCAGCGAGACGGCGCGCTGGTCGACGAGGTCGAGCAGGCGGCCGGGCGTGGCGACGAGGATATCGACATGCTGGCCGAGCGCGCGGATCTGCTTGCCGACGGGCACGCCGCCGAAGATCACGGCCGATTTGATCGTGGTGAACTGCGCATAGGCGCGGATCGAGGTCTCGATCTGGGCGGCGAGTTCACGGGTCGGCGAGAGGATGAGCGCGCGCACCGAGCGCGTCTCGACGCGGCGCGGCTGGCTCACGAGGCGCTGGATCAGCGGCAGCGAGAAGGCTGCGGTCTTGCCGGTGCCGGTCTGGGCGGCGCCGAGGAGGTCGCGGCCCTGGAGAATCGGGGGAATCGCCTGGGCCTGGATCGGCGTGGGCGTGGTGTAACCTTCGGAGGCGAGCGCCTTGAGAAGCTGCTCGGCCAGGCCGAGGTCGGTAAATTGGGTCAAAACAGGTCTTTCCGGACGCCGTGACGCAAGGGGCACATGTGGGTATCGGCTGTGCCGCCGGATTGCGCCCGGCCATTGTCTATTGCTCTTTCCTGCCGGCGAACCGCTAAGCCACAGCGCCGGAAGGTGTCGTGTGTGAACCAGGCCGGCACGGGGCCGGCCTGGGGAGTCTCAGGCCTCAGGCGACGGCGAGATTGCCGGCCGAGGACTTGCCGGTCTTGCGATCGGCGACGAGTTCGAACGACACGACCTGGCCTTCGACCAGCTCGCGCAGCCCGGCGCGCTCGACGGCTGAGATGTGGACGAACACGTCCTGCCCGCCGTTCTCAGGGGTGATGAAGCCGTAACCCTTGGTGGCGTTGAACCACTTCACGGTGCCCTTGTTCATTTGGGTCGTCCTTGCGTTTCAGATCCGCGTATAGAAGCGAAGACACGGCGCGGCGCGCGGACGCCTGCCATGGTCTCGTAGTCGATGTGTGGTGGATCTGAATCGTGGCCGCCGACCGAAGAGGACCGCGCGGATGATGGCCAGAACCCGGCCGCATCTCGTCTTACATGGAGATGCCTAGCACAAAAGGCAACGCGGGTCCAGCGAGGGACGGACGATGCGCGAGAACCGGCAGGCTCTCGCGAGCCTGCCGGCGATTTGCCATGCCGTTGCCGGCGCCGGTTGTCGGCTTAAACCGTCCCGCCGACCATCGGCAGCTGGCGCGGGCGGTCGCGGCCGAGGCGGGCCAGCGCGTTGGCCACGGCGGGACCGATCGGCGGAACGCCGGGCTCACCGACGCCGGTCGGCTTCTCGGTGGAGGCGATGATCGTGACCTCGACCTGCGGCATCTCCTGGAAGCGCAGCGAGCGGTAGCTGTCGAAATTGGTCTGCACCGGCTTGCCCTTGTCGAGCGTGATCTCGCCATAGAGGGCATGGCCGAGGCCGAAACCGATACCGCCTTCCATCTGGGCGCGGATGACATCGGGGTTGACCGCGATGCCGCAATCGATCGCGCACCAGACCTTGTGAACCTTGGGTTCGCCGTCCGCTCCGATCGAGACCTCGGCGATCTGCGCGACGAAGGAGCCGAAGCTCTCCGCCACCGCGACGCCGCGGGCCCGGCCGTTGCCGGCGTCTGGGCCGGTCCATTTCGCCAGTTCCGCGACAGCCTTCAGCACGGCAGCCAGCCGCGGCTCCTTACCCATCAGGGCAAGACGGCCCTGCACCGGGTCCTGCCCCGCGGCCTGGAGCAGTTCGTCGATGAAGCACTCGACCGCATAGGCGGTGTGGGTGTGCCCGACCGAGCGCCACCATAGAGTCGGAACGCCGACCTTGGCGGTGTGAACCTCGCAGCGGAAATCGGCGATCTCATAGGGCAGCTCATTGGCTCCCTCGACCATCGTCGCGTCGATGCCGTTCTTCACCGTCATCGCCTCGAAGGGCGTACCCAGGAAGAAGGACTGGCCGACGATGCTGTTGGTCCAGGCGGTGATCTTGCCGTCCTTCACCGCGCCGCGCAGGCGATGGACGAAGAGCGGACGATAATGGCCGCCGGTCAGGTCGTCCTCGCGGGTCCAGACAAGCTTGACCGGCCGGTTGGGGCCGATCGCCTTGGCGCACATCGCCAGTTCCGCCGCCAGATGCTGGCTGACCTGGGCACGCCGCCCGAAGGACCCGCCGGCCAGCATGGTCTCGAGCTTTACCTTTTCCGGCGGCAGTTCGAGGATCGTGGCTATGGTCTGATGCTCGGTGGTCTGGAACTGGCTGCCGAAGCGGGCGAGCGCGCCCTGCGCGTTCCATTCGAGATAGCCGTCGAGCGGCTCCATCGGCGCATGCGCGAGATAGGGGAAGACGTATTCCGCCTCGATCACCCGCTCCGCCTTGGCGAGAACGGCCTGCGCATCGCCATGGCTCCCGGCGACGGTGCCGGGCGTGCGGGCGAGCGCGCGATACGCGGCGACGATCTCGGCGCTGCCGCGTGTCTCGGCTCCGCTCTCATCCCAGGTAACCTTCAGCGCCTCGCGCCCCTTGATCGCCGGCCACATGCCCTGACCGTAGACGGCGATGCCGGAGCCGATCTGCTTGACGTCGACCACGCCCTTGACCTTGAGGGCCTCCGTCGCATCGAAGCTCGCCACCTTCCCGCCGAATCGCGGCGGCCGGGCGACGACGACGGTCAGCATGCCGGGCGCGGCGATGTCGATGGTGAACTGCGCCTTGCCACGGGCCTTGTCGGCACCGTCGATGCGTCTGACCGCACCTTCCTTGCCGATGAACCTGAACTGCGCGGGCTGCTTCAGCGGAGCGTCGGCCGGCGCCGGCAGCTTGGCGGCAGCCTCGGCGAAGTCGCCGAAGCGGCCCTGCTTCCCCGAGGCGTGCTTGAGCACGCCCGCCTCGATGGTGATCTCCCCGGCCGGCACCTTCCAGGCCTGGGCGGCGGCCTGCACGAGCATCAGACGGGCGGTCGCGGCCGCCTTGCGGATCTGCTCGAAGGAGTTGGCCATCGCGGTCGAGCCGCCGGTGCCCTGCACGCCGAAGGCGAGATTGGCATAAAGCTTGACGTCGGCAGGGGCGTGCTCCGCCCGCATCTGGCTCCAGTCGGCGTCCATCTCCTCGGCGACGAGCGTGGCGAGCCCGGTAAAGGGACCCTGGCCGAACTCGATGTGCTTGACGATAACGGTCACGCTGCTGTCGGCGGCGACGCGGATGAAGGCGTTGGGCGCGAAGGTCGCGGCCCCGGCCGCCTGCTGGGCGCGGGCCGCCTTGGGGAGGTGGAGGGCGATGACGAGGCCGCCGGCGCCGGCCAGCAGCGAGCGGCGCGAGAGCGTGAGATCGTGCGCGGTCATGATCAGCCCTCCAGGGTGCGGGCCGCGGCGTGGATCGCCGTGCGGATGCGGGCATAGGTGGCACAGCGGCAGATGTTGCCGTTCATGGCGGCATCGATGTCGCTGTCGCTGGGCTTGGGGTTGGCCGTGAGCAGGGCCACCGCGCTCATGACCTGGCCGGACTGGCAATAGCCGCATTGCGGCACGTCGATTGTGTCCCAGGCCGCCTGGACCGCCTTCGCCTCCTTGCTGTCGAGCGCCTCGATCGTCGTCACCTTGCCGTCGACCGCGGAAACCGGCGTGACGCAGGAGCGCACGGGCTGCCCGTCGATCCAGACCGTGCAGGCGCCGCATTGGGCGACGCCGCAGCCGAATTTGGTGCCGGTCAGGCCGAGATTGTCCCGGATCGCCCAGAGCAGGGGCGTATCGTCGTCGACATCGACGCTGTGGGTGCGTCCATTGACGGTGAGTGTATGGGCCATGGTTGCCTCGCGAAGGACATGCGATGTGAAGAAGCGGAACGTCGTCTTGCCGCGGGGGTTATCTGCAAACCCGATCCGGCATAGCGTCTGACGGCGACCACGATTGTGGTCGAACAAAAATGGACTCTCTGGATTAATCCAGTCCATTTGGTAGATCGCGCAAAGGCTGGAATTCGTCAAGAGTGAGAATGGACGGATCACGAGAATGTGCCCCGGCTCCGCCGGACGAGGCGGTGACCCGGATCGAGCAGATCGCCGATGCCGCGCTGCGACGGTTCGCGCGCTATGGCTTCAAGCGCAGTTCAATGGACGACATCGCGCGCGAGGCCGGCCTCGCAAAGGCGACGATCTATCTGCACTTCAAGGGCAAGGACGACGTCTTCCGGGCGATGATGGCGCGGTTTCTGGCGCAGGTCGCCGCCCGCTGCGAAGCCGTGATGGCGCAGCCCCTGCCCTTCCCCGACAAGCTTTCAGCGCTGATGCTCGCGCATTTCGGTGCCGGCTATGCGGCCTTCGGCGATGGCGAGCATCTGGTCGAGCTCAAGACGGTGATGGCCAGCATCGCGACGCGGGAGGCCCAGGCCTTCGAGCACATCTTCTGCAACCACGCGACGGCCCTGCTCATTCAGGCCGCCGCCGCGCAGGAGATCTCGCTCGGGGCCCTGACGCCCGGACAGATCGTCGAGACCATCGCCCATGCCGCCATCGGCGCGAAGATGGGCCCGCAGCCTTCGCTGGAAACCTATGAGGCGCGGCTACGTCAGATCGCCGTCCTGGCGGCTCAGGCGGTCGCCAGGCGGTAGACGGCGCCATCAGCCGCCGCGGGGCGAATGGCGCCCTGGCATTCCGATGTCGTGGGGCGCGCGCCGAACCGACGCTCCGCCTCAGCCTTCTTTCGCCCGCACCGCGCCGAGCGCCGCCTGGGCGGCGGCCAGCCGCGCGATCGGCACCCGGAAGGGCGAGCAGGAGACATAGTCGAGGCCGACGCTCTCGCAGAAACCGATCGACGCCGGGTCGCCGCCATGCTCGCCGCAGATGCCGAGCTTGATGTCGGGGCGGGCCTTGCGGCCACGCTCGGCGGCCAGCTTCACCAACTCGCCGACGCCCTCCTGGTCGATGGTGACGAAGGGATCGGCCGCGAGGATGCCCTTGGCGGTGTAGGCGCCCAGGAAGGAGGCGGCGTCGTCGCGCGAGATGCCGAGCGTCGTCTGCGTCAGGTCGTTGGTGCCGAAGGAGAAGAACTCGGCACTCTTGGCAATTTCCTCGGCCCGCAGCGCGGCGCGCGGCAGTTCGATCATGGTACCGACCTGGTAGGTCAGCTCGACTTTGCTCTCGGCGATGACCTCCTTGGCCATGGCGTCGATGCGCGCCTTGACGAGATCAAGCTCGGCGACGCCCATGACGAGCGGCACCATCACCTCGGGGATCACCGCCTTGCCGGTCTCGCGGGCGGCGATGACCGCCGCCTCGAAGATGGCCCGAGCCTGCATCTCCGCGATCTCCGGATAGGCGATCGCGAGGCGGACGCCGCGGAAACCGAGCATCGGGTTGAACTCGTGCAGCTCGGTGGCGCGGTGCTTCAGCGCCTCGGGCGTGACGCCCAGCGCCTGGGCGACGGCGGCGATCTCGGCCTCGCCATGCGGCAGGAACTCGTGCAGCGGCGGGTCGAGCAGGCGGATCGTCACCGGAAGCCCGCTCATGATGGTGAAGAGTTGGACGAAGTCCTGACGCTGCATCGGCAGGAGCTTGGCGAGCGCAGCGCGGCGGCCCTTGTCGTCGGCGGCGAGGATCATCTCGCGCACGGACTGGATGCGGTCGGCCTCGAAGAACATGTGCTCGGTGCGGCAGAGGCCAATGCCCTCGGCGCCGAACTCGCGGGCGGTGCGGGCGTCGTCCGGCGTCTCGGCATTGGCGCGCACCTTGAGGCGGCGAACCTTGTCGGCCCAGCCCATCAGCGTCGCGAATTCGCCGGAGAGCTCCGGCTTCTGCATCTTGACCTCCCCCAGCAGCACCTGGCCGTTGCCACCGTCGATGGTCAGGACATCGCCGGCCTTGAGCACGGTCTGGCCGACGGTGAGCGTGCCCTTGGCATAGTCGACGCGGATCTGGCCGGCGCCGGAGACGCAGGGCTTGCCCATGCCGCGGGCCACCACCGCCGCATGGGAGGTCATGCCGCCGCGCGTGGTCAGGATACCCTCGGCGGCATGCATGCCGTGGATGTCCTCCGGCGAGGTCTCGACGCGCACCAGGATGACCTTGCGGCCGGCCTTGCGGGCGTTCTCGGCCTCGTCCGAGTTGAAGACGATCTCGCCCGCGGCGGCGCCGGGCGAGGCCGGCAGACCCGTCGTCAGCACGCGGCGCTCGGCCTTGGGGTCGATCATCGGATGCAGCAGCTGGTCGAGCGCACCGGGCTCGACGCGGCCGACGGCCTCCTCCTGCGAGATCAGGCCTTCCTGCGCGAGTTCGACGGCGATCCGCAGCGCCGCCTTGGCGGTGCGCTTGCCGGACCTCGTCTGTAGCATCCAGAGCTTGCCCTCCTGGATGGTGAATTCCATGTCCTGCATGTCGCGGTAATGCTTCTCGAGGATGCCGTAGATCCGGCAGAGCTCGGCATAGGCCTCCGGCATCGCCTTCTCCATCGAGGGCTTGTCGGAACCGGCCTCCTTGCGGGCGGCCTCGGTGATGTCCTGCGGGGTGCGGATGCCGGCGACGACATCCTCGCCCTGCGCATTGATCAGGAACTCGCCATAGAGCGCGTTCTCACCGGTCGACGGATTGCGCGTGAAGGCGACGCCGGTCGCCGAGGTGTCGCCCATATTGCCGAAGACCATCGACTGGACATTCACAGCCGTGCCCCAGGCGGCGGGGATGTTGTTGAGCTCGCGATACTTGATCGCGCGCGCATTCATCCAGGAGGAGAAGACGGCGCCGACCGCGCCCCAGAGCTGGTCGCGCGGGTCCTGCGGGAAGTCGCTACCCAGCGCCTTCTTCACGATGTCCTTGTACTTGCCGACGAGGACCTTCCAGTCCTCGGCGCCGAGATCGGTGTCGAGATGCAGGCCCTTGCGCTCCTTGTAGTCCTCGAGCGCCTCCTCGAAATGTCCGTGGTCCACGTCGAGCACGACGTTGGAATACATCGTGATGAAGCGGCGATAGCTGTCCCAGGCGAAGCGGGCATCGCCCGAGGCCTTGGCCACCGCCTCGACGGTGACGTCGTTCAGGCCGAGATTGAGGACGGTGTCCATCATGCCCGGCATCGAGGCGCGGGCGCCCGAGCGAACCGACACCAGAAGCGGATTGGCCGGGTCGCCGAAAGTCTTTCCGGTCAGGCGGCCCATCTCGGCGAGCGCGGCCTGGGCCTGCGCCTCGAGATCCGGCGGAAACTGTTTGCCGTTGTCGTAGTACCAGGTGCAGACCTCGGTGGTGATGGTGAAGCCGGGCGGTACCGGCAGGCCGAGATTGCTCATCTCGGCGAGGTTGGCTCCCTTGCCGCCGAGCAGGTTTTTCATGCCCGCCTCGCCCTCGGCCTTGCCATCGCCGAAGGTGTAGACCCACTTCCCGCCAGCCATCGTCCCAGCCCCTTCACATCATCCAGACCGCGCACCAACGCAGCGGCCGGCGAATGGTTCGCGTGCGCCGCAACAAGGGCGCCGCGGCGTGGTCATGCCGAAAAGCGCATGAACAATCAATGAGCCGAAGGGTCAGGGCGGCGGCGCGGCCTTGAAGACGGTATCACGACATGATACTAATCCGATGCGAAGAGGGGCAGCATGATCCGCGGCTTCAAGGATGCGCTGACCGAGGCCGTCTTCGAGGGGCGCCATCCCAAGCGCTTTCCGGCCGATCTGCTCGTGGTCGCGCGCCGCAAGCTGCGCATGCTGCATCGGGCGATCCGCCTGGACGATTTGAAGGCGCCGCCCGGCAACCGCCTGCACGCCTTGCAGCGGGACCGGCGCGGGCAGCATGCGATCTCGATCAACGACCAGTTCCGGATCTGCTTCGTCTGGAAGGATGGAGACGCCCATGACGTCGAGATCACCGACTATCATTGAGGTCGGCATCGCAATGGAGACCATGCCGATGGACGCTCTCACAGACCGCCTACCGCCGCTCCACCCCGGCGAAGTCCTGCGCGAAGAGTTCATGACGCCGCTCGGTCTCAGCGCCTATGCGGTCGCGAAGGCCTGCGGCACGCCGCGCACGCGCATCGAGCGGATCGCCCGCGAGCAGACCAGCATCACGGCCGACAGCGCCCTGCGTCTCGGCAAGCTCTTCGGCACTTCGGCTGAATTCTGGCTCGGGCTGCAGGACGATTACGATCTCGAATCCGCCCGCCGTCTGCTCTCCGACGAGCTGTCGCAGATCAAGCCGATCGCGGCCTAGCGCCCCATCGCCCTCGCCTTCTTCGGCCAGCGCAGCGGCCAGGCGACGATGCGGTCCGGCACGTCCTCGTCGGGCACGTCGTCCTCGCTGGCGAAGACGCGGTTGCGGACCCCGACACCGGCCTCGACCACCGTCTCCGGGTCACCGGAGACGAGCGGATGCCACCAGGGCAGATCGCGCCCCTCCGCGACGAGACGGTAGGCGCAGGTCGGCGGCAGCCAGGGCAGCGTGCGCACGTCATGCGGCGTCAGCGTCACGCAATCGGGCACGATGGTCGAGCGGTTCGGGTAGTCCTTGCAGCGGCAGGTGCCGGCATCGAACAGGCGGCAACCGATATCGGTGGCCAGGATCGCGCCGGTATCCTCGTCCTGCAGCTTGACGAGGCAGCAGCGGCCGCACCCGTCGCAGAGCGATTCCCATTGCTCGCGGTTCATCGCCTCGAGCGGCGTGGTGCGCCAGAAGGGTTCGTCGGGCTTGGGATCGTTGACCATGGGGCCTTATGCGACGGCCGGCGGGCCGAGGGAAGCACGGGCGGCGCATCCGCCGCCGCGCAGCCCGCGTATCAAAAGCGTCCCGAAACGGGACAGGCGCCGTGGCAAGGAATCTGCTGTCCCTGCATTTCACGCCGGGCCTCTGGCACGCGCGCGACAACAGGATATGTATGTCCAGTCCGGCAGGATGATGAGAGCGGGCTGGCCGGAATGTAGCATAACCGTGGCACCGTCGATCGGGACGGCAGCTGTCGGCGGGGTCCCAGGACGGCGATGGAGTTCAGGAAGACAGGCTGGACGACCCGACTGAAGCGCTTCGCGCTGGCGGTCGATTCATGGGTCGATGCCGGCCTGTGGGGCGCGGCGCGCCGCGGTGGCGAGGTCTATGAGCGCATCCGCAGTGCTACCGACCGCCTCACCGTCAGCGGCGGCCAGAGGCTGGCGGTCGAAGGCATCAGCGAAGGGCTCAATCTCGGCATCGCCGGCGCCTTCCTGATGCTGGCCCTCGCCATCCCCGCCTTTCACGAAGGGCGCGAGGACGCGCTGAAGCACCAGGTCTTCGCCGTGACCTTCCTCGACCGCTACGGCGTCGAGATCGGCCATCGCGGCGCACGCCACGACGACTCGCTGAAGCTCGAGGAGATGCCAGACCATCTGCTCAAGGCCGTGCTCGCGACAGAAGACCGGCGCTTCTACGACCATTTCGGCATCGACGTGATCGGCACCTTCCGGGCGGTGACGGTGAATGCGCGCGCCTCGGGCGTGGTCCAGGGCGGCTCCTCGCTGACGCAGCAGCTCGCCAAGAACCTGTTCCTGACCAATGAGCGCTCGCTCGACCGCAAGATCAAGGAAGCCTTCCTGGCGATCTGGCTGGAGCAGAGGCTGACCAAGAACGAGATCCTGAAGCTCTATCTCGACCGCGCCTATATGGGCGGCGGCACCTTCGGCGTGGCGGCGGCAGCGGAATACTATTTCGGCAAGTCGGTGCGCGACGTCACGCTGGCCGAGGCGGCGATGCTGGCCGGGCTGTTCAAGGCGCCGACGAAGTACGCGCCCCACGTCAACCTGCCGGCCGCGCGCGCCCGGGCCAACGACGTGCTTAACGCCATGGTCGATGCCGGCTTCATGACGGCGGGCCAGGTCGACAGCGCCAAGCGCAATCCGGCGACACCGATCGACCGGCGCCGCGATTCCAGCCCGGACTATTATCTCGACTGGGCCTTCGACGAGATCCGGCGTCTCGCGGACGACGGCAAGATCGGCCCGGAGCGGGTTCTGACGGTGAAGACGCCGCACGACCCGGCCATCCAGGAGCGGGCGGACGAGGCGATCGAATCCATCCTGCGCCAGCACGGGCCGAGCTATCGCGCCAAGCAGGCCGCCACCGCCATCATGGAGACCGACGGCGCGGTCAGGGCGCTGGTCGGCGGACGCGACTACGGCGCGAGCCAGTTCAACCGGGCGACGGCGAGCCTGCGGCAGCCCGGCTCCTCCTTCAAGCCCTTCGTCTATGCGGCGGCGATGCAGGCGGGGCTCTACAGGCCGAACAGCATCGTCACAGACCGGCCGGTCTGCATCGGCAACTGGTGCCCCAACAATTACGGACGCTCCTTCGCCGGCTCGATGCCGCTGACGGTGGCGCTGGCGAAGTCGATCAACACGATCCCCGTGCAGATGTCGATCGCGCTCGGCCAGGCCACCGGCGAGAGCCATGTCGCGCGCGCCGCCCGCATCGGCCGGCTGAAGATCATCGAGACCAGCCGCGCCATGGGGCTGAACTCGCCGCTGACCGATACGGTGTCACTGCCGATCGGTGCCGCCGAGGTCACCGTCATCGACATGGCCGCGGGCTATGCCGTCTTCGCCAATGGCGGCAGGCGGGCCAGACCCTATGCCGCGATCGAGATCCGCAACTCGCATGGCGAGGTGATCTACCGTCACGACCGCGACGAGCCCGAGCCGGCGCAGGTGCTGAGCACGCAGGTGGCGCAGGACATCAACTTCATGCTCTCGAAGGTGCCGACCGAGGGCACGGGCCGGCGCGCGGCGCTGGAGGGTGTCATCACTGCCGGCAAGACGGGTACGACCAACGGCTACAAGGACGCCTGGTATGTCGGCTATTCCGGCAACCTCGTCGGCGCGGTCTGGTACGGCAACGACGATTCCTCCGAGACGGCGAACATGACCGGTGGCTCCCTGCCGGCCATGACCTGGAAGGAGATCATGCAGTTCGCCCATCAGGGGCTCGAACTGAAGCCGATCCCCGGCGTCGCGCCGCCCGATCCGAAGGCGGCGACGGTGGCCAAGGCGCAGACGCCCGCCGCCATCGTTCCCGCAGCCGGGCCGGGCGCCGGCCACATGCCGCGGCAGTCCTTCGAGGTGCTCTCGTCCGTGGGCGCGATGTTCAAGACGATCGAGGCCCCGCGCCGGGCCGGGCAGCCGCTCCAGGTCGGCATTCGCGAGGTCTTGTCGGGGCCCGAGCAGCGGACGCTCCGCTAGCTCCGGCGCAGGCGGCGTGTTGACGCGCCGCCGCCCGCTGGTTCAACTCCCGCCGCCGTCCCGCATCGACGGCCGCTTCCGAAGGCAGGGCTCTTGCGCGTCGTCCATCTGGCCTATGTGATCGCGCTCGGCGCCGGGCTGGGTCTCGCCTCCGCGCATCTGGCGGTGGCCGGGCGGCCTTTGCTGGGGATGGTCGAGATCGGCCCCTGGCAGGCCTGGCCGCGCAGCGGCGGGCGCGACATCGACCCCTATATGCGCGCCTATCTCGCCCGCGGCGTGCATCTGCCGCTCGGCACCGGCGAGGGCCTGGAACTGATCGCGGAGCGTGATCAGGACGGCCGCGCGCTGGATGGACGCTGCCGATACCGGCTTTCGGGCGAGGTTCCGACGACGCGCGGCTGGACGCTGTCGGTCACGGATGGCGACGGCCGCTCCTTCCGTCTCCCGCTCGACCGCAGCGGCTTCACCGATGCGGAGGTGGTGCGCGAGGAAAACGGCTCGCTGCAGATCGCCGCCGCGGCCTGGCCCCTGGCGGGCGACTGGCTGCCGCTGCCGACGAGCGGGCGCTTCCAGTTCCGCCTGAGGCTCTACGACACGCCGATCGCGACCCAGGCGGGCGAGACGCGGCCCGAAAGCCTGCCGCGAATCGAGCGGATCGAATGTCCATGACCGCCGCCGATCCCGCCTCCCCGACGGCGCCGCCGCTGCGGACCGCGCCGGCCCTGCCGCTGCGGAGCCGCCTCGCTGCTGCGATTCGCCGCCTCCTGCTCGCGACGAGCGCCGGGCTCGTGCTGGCCGGGATCGTCCATATCGTGACGATCCTGCTGATCCCCGTCCTGTCGGAAAGCGACGCCGCCCATGCCTATGCCGCGCTCGGCGCCGGCGGCCAGGCGGAGTTGGTCAGGGCCGGCGACGCCCGCGGCCTGCCGCTGCCGCGCGAGGACGATCCCGCGACCGTGACGGCGGTCTGCAGCTACGATCTCTCGGCAGGGCCGATGCGCGTCGTTGCGCGGGCCGGGACGCTGCCGCTCGCATTGACGCTCCATCGCCAGGGCGGCGGCACGCTCTATGCCATCACCGACCGGGCCGCGATCCGGGGCGTCCTGGAATTCGTGGTGATGACGCAGGAGCAGCGCGACGAGCGCGACGCCCGCGACGAGGAAGGCGAGGCCGCGCGCGAGTTGCGGGTCGTCTCCGACAGCGAGCGCGGGCTGATCGTGGTGCGGGTCCTGGCGCGCCTGCCGTCCGACCGCGCCGACGCCGAGGCGCTCGCCTCCGGCGTCGCCTGCGGCATGGCCGACTAGCTCAGCCCTTGTAGGTGACAGGGCGCTTGTCGCCCTCGCCTGCGGCCCCGCCGCGCTCGCCGCCGAAGACGCCGATCAACGGCATCTTGCAGAGCGGGCCGGCTTCCGCCTCCAGGGCCATGATGGCGCGTTCGGCCCGGATCGCCTCCCGCGACGGCATCTCGACGACGAGGTTGGCGAGCGCGTAGCGATAGGATTCGATCCGGAAGCCCACGCGCTCGCAGACCCAGAGAATCAGCCCCTCGTTCTCGACGACGCGGGCGAAAGCCGGATCCAGCTGGGACGGCGCGACGTCCGGCGAGGTTTCCGCCGCCCGCATCCGGACCCGGTCTGCCGCGACGACGCGCATGGCGTTGGCGCGGAACGGGCCGATCAGGATGCGGTCGGCATTGGCATCCTCGGCGAGCCGGGCATAGCGGGAGGCCTGCGAGGCGAAGGAACCGCCGGTCAGCGCCTGGAAGTACTCCGCCCGGTAACCCAGATGGAGTTGCGCCGGCAGGATGCGCGCATGGGCGAGCGCCGCCGTTTCCGCCTGGAAGACGCTGCGCTCATGGCCGGGCATGACGAAGCGCCAGGCCCGGTCGCGCAGCTGTTCCTCGTCGTCGGTGAAGCGGAAATGCGAGGCCGCCTCGCCGCGGGCGGTGGCCGCCCAGAAGCCGGCCTGTGGCGCCACCAACTGGCTGACGATGTCCTGGCGCGGCCGGCCGAGATCGCCCGTGCATGCGCCCGCCGCGAGCAGCAGCGCGAGCGCTCCGGCCCGCGCTGCGAGCCGGTTCACCGGGCGGCTGCGACGGATCACGCCGGCTGCCGGGCGACGGTCGCCTTCCGCGGCCGCTTCGGGCGGACGGTGCCCGCTGCCAGCGCGCGGGAACGGCGCCGGACCACCGGATCGGCGGGAGCCGGCTCCACCTCACGCTCGTAGCGAACGCCTGTGAAAAACAGGATTGCGGCAGACTGCGGACGCTCGGCCCGGTCTTCCGGATGGTGCGCCCGCAGCCGGGACGCAAGGGAGATGACGACGGCCATGATGCGCCTCCATGCCTTGGCGCCTAAAAGTGGGTCGCGGGAGATCGCTCTCCGGTTCACATCAGGACCGGACATGGTTAACGCGCTCTTAAAGCCTCGGGGATTACTCTCGCTCTGAGCCCAGAATCACAGCCGAGAAGCCCATGCCGTCGCGCATTTCCGCCGAAATCGCCCAGCTCGCCCGTCTGGCACGGGATGGCGGGCTCGATCTCAGCCAGGTGTCGCTGCGGGTGAAAGCGGATCTCCTGATGTCCACGCCGAGCCCCGCGCCGGACGACCTCGCCGCCTTCGGCGAGATGGCTGCGACGCTGGTGCCCGGCATCGACGAGGCGACGGCGGTGATCCTCGCCCGCAAGATCGCCGGCTGGCGTCATGCGCCTGCCCGGGCCGTTGCGGCCCTGCGCGCCCGCGGCGGAGCGGTCCTCGCCGCCCTGATCCAGCATGGGCTGCCGCTGGGCGAAGCCGAGATCGAAGGGTTGGCCGGCTCCTCCGACGGACGCCTGCCGGCCGCGCTGGCCGAGCGGGCCGACCTGACGGCGACCGCCGTGCTGATACTGGTCGAGCGTGGGGATCGTGCGCTCGACTTCGCCCTGATGGGCAATACGGCGATCGCCCTGCCCCGGGCGGCACTCGATCTCCTGCTGGCGCGGGCGCGGCTCGATGCCGGCTATGCCCAGCCGCTGCTGGCGCGGCGCGATCTGTCGAGCGCCGAGATCGCGCCGCTGTTCCTCTCCGCCGGACCGGAACGTCGCCAGGCGATCCTCGATTCGCTGGCGGCCCTTGAGGCGCTGAGCCCGACCGAACGCCGGCCTGCGGTCTCGGCCGAGGCGCTGGCAGGCTGGCTCGCCACGGCCCCGGACGATCGCGCGGGCGCCTTCGAGGCGCTGGCGCGCCATCTCGGCGGCGGACCGGCGCTGGCGAGCGCGCTCGAGGCCGATGTCTCGCGGGATCTCACGGCGCTGGCGCTGACGGCGGCGGGGGCCAGTGTCGAGGATGCCACGCGCTTTCTGATCCGCCTCGGCGACGAGGCGGCTCATTCGGTCGATCGCATCTTCGCGGTGGTCGCGCTGATGCGCTCCGTGCGGCCGGCGATCGCGCAGCGGCTGGTCGCCCAGATCGGCGGAACGGCGCCCGTGGCGACCCTCCGCAAGGGTCAGCATCAGCCGGCGATGGATCCGAGCAGCACGCCTGCGCGACAGTCTCCGGCCCGGACCGAGCCGGCGGGCAGCACGAGCGAGATCCTGCGAAAGATCGGGGCGAAGCGAGACGGCGCCTGACCGGATACCGGCTCTTCCTCAGCTCTCGACCAGATCGAGGCGCGGATCGCCGGCGCGGTTCTCGATCTCGACCAGCCAGAGATCGCTGTCGAACCGCAACTCGCGCGCCATGCGCTCCTCGACGCTCAGGGGATCGCCGTCGAGCAGGAGCTGGAAGCGGCGGACGCCGTCATCCTCCGCCAGGGCCTGCGGGGCCGGGCCATAGAGCGCCGCCGTGCGGTCGAGCCGATCGAGCTTGACGAATATGGCGCCGGCCTCGGCCGCGCCGCGCCGCCGGAGTACGGCAACCAGCCCATCATGCGCCGCCTGACGCAGATAGGCCGATACCCAGAAATCGCTGGTCAGGCGCGCCATGGGGCCTCGCGAAAGGCGGCGACAGGGCTCAGTTTTCGACGCTGCGGCGCGGCTGGGCCTGGCGCGCCTGCGCCACGGGCCGCACATCCGCCGGCGGCCGGATGTCGGCGCCGTTGATCAGGTCGGCGATCGGGTCACGCGGCGCGGCTGGGGCGCGCGCCGCGGGCAGCGCCGCGGTCGGAGCGCTGCGGGCGACATTGGTCACCGGCGCCGGGGGACGCGGAGCGGCTTCTCGCGGCTGAGCCTCGCGGGCCGGCTGCGTCAGCTCCGTCGGCCGCGACGGCGGCATCGGCGTGCCGACCGCCGGAGCCGGCGCCGGCGCGGCCTGAAGCGGTGCCGGCTGGGCCGCAGGCGGCTCGGTGCGCACGGCCTGACGGGCCGGCGCGGGAGCCGAGGGGGCGGAGATCATCGGCGCCGGGTGGCGGGCCTTCTGGAAGAACAGCGCATTGGCGAGGATCGCGCCCGCGAGCGCCGCGAAGAGCAGCATCACCAGCGCCCGGCCCGGCTTTCGCAGCGCCAGGCGGCCGATGCGGCCGAGCCAGCCGGGCTTGCGGCGCGCTGCCGCGGCCGGCTTGACCGGACGCCGGACGGCCGGAGCGGAGAGGGAAACGCCGGAATGGGCGCGGGCGGCGATCGTGGACATGCGCGAGCTCGTGGGTCAGGCGGTCAGGCGAAACGGCGTCTTCGATTCCAGGCCGCGGCGCGGGGCGCGGGCAAAGGTGGCGATGCGGGCCGGCTGCTCGGCATCGGCGACGCCGGCCACCGGCAGGCGCACGCAGACCCGTGTGCCGACGCCCGGCGCGCTCTCGATGGTGAGGCGCCCGCCATGCAGCCCAACGAGCCCGCGCACGACGGAGAGGCCGAGCCCCGTGCCCTCATAGGCGCGGTCATAGGATCCCTTGGCCTGGAAGAAGGGGTCGCCCAGGCGCGGCAGGTCGGCGGCGGCGATGCCGATACCGGTATCCGACACGGACAGGTCGATCATGTCGCCGTCGCGCACCACCGCGAGCACGACGCGCCCTCCCGGCGGCGTGAACTTGATCGCGTTGGACAGCAGGTTGATCATCACCTGCTTGAGCGCGCGCCGATCACCCTGCACCAGCGGCAGATCCGGGCCGAGCACACGCTCCAGCCGGATCTCGCCGGCCTCGGCGCGCAGATTCATCAGCGCCAGGCAGTCGCGCGCCATCTCGGAGAGGTCGAGCGGCTCCTGGTCGATCGTCATCGTGCCGCTCTCGATCTTGGAGATGTCGAGCAGCGTGTTGACCACGTCGAGCAGATGATGGCCCGAGCTGTGGATGATGCGCGCATATTCCAGCCGCTTGCCGGCATCCAGCCAGCCCTGCGCCTCGTCGCTCAGCATTTCGGAGAAGCCGATGATGGCGTTGAGCGGGGTGCGCAGCTCGTGGCTCACGGTCGCGAGGAAGCGGCCCTTGACGTCGCTGGCCTTGAGCGCCTCGGCATGGTCCTTGGCCTGCTCCTCCTCGAGGGCGCGGCGGGCGGTGATGTCGCGCATGACGCAGACCACCGCGGCGCTGTCGCCGGGGCCGGCGGTCTCGATACGGTGAGCCTGCATCTCCAGCCAGAGGGAGACGGGGTGATGCCGCTCGGTCTCGCCCCTTGGGACGAAGAGCGTGCGGAAGCAGGCGGTCGCCGAACCGGCCCCATGGGCGGCATCGCTCAGCGCCTTGAGGAAGAGCGGGCGGTCGGCGACATGCACGCGGTCGAGCAGGCCGCGCCCGTGCAGATCCTGCGGATCGGCCCCCGCCAGCGAACGGGCCGCCTGGTTGGCGAAGACGACGGCGCCGGTGGCGTCGTGCCAGGTGACAAGATCGCCGACATGGTCCAGCAGGAGCTGGGCCCGCTGGTCCGAGGCGCGATGCTCGCGCAGCTCCTCCCGGCGGCGGTGCAGGAAGCCGACGGCCACAATCATGGCCTGGATAATGGCGGCGATGACGAGTGTTGGCATCATCTCCTGGGACCAGGCCGCATGCGCGACGAAAAAGCCCTCCCGGTCCAGAAGCATGACGGCAAGCAGGGTGATGGCGGCGATGATGCCGGCGCGCGCCACATAGCGCCGCGTCCCGAAGAACATCGCCTCGGCCGGCACAGCCGCCAGCCAGAGCAGCAGCGGCGAAGCGGAGCCTCCGGTCATGCCGGCGAGAGCGCCGATGAAGAGCGAAAGGGCCGCGGCCGAAATGCAGTGCGCGATGTCGAGACGTCCGGTCTGCGACAGCACGACGACTGCCAGCAGAGGCAGGGCGGCAGCGACGACGACGGCAGCCTCCAGCGCACCCAGCGTGCCGCGCCAGGCGAGATAGGCCGGGGCGAGGCCAAGCGCGATGCCGCCGACCAACAGGCGCGTCAGGATGAAACGCTCATGGCGCATGCGCTCGAGCGAATGGGGCAGCACGGATGCGTGCACCATCGCCGCCACCTGTGTCCTGACCGCCTGCAGCTTCATGGATAACGCAACGCCCGACTGCCGCGGGCCGTTCGCCCGCTTGCCTTCAGCTTCGCCGGGGCTGGTTTAAGCCGGGCTTAAAGCGGCGGAGCCGGACAGCAGGCCGAGCGCCGCGCGATCCCTGAATTATCATTTGTCTTCAGTCGCTTATTGGCCTTACCCCGGCTGATCCGGCGGGACTGCCCATGTTGCGAGCAAGGTGAACGGAAGCTGAAGATGATGCGCCGCCTTTGAGCGTGCGGGATCACGCGATTTTTCGAGGTTTCGCGCTAATGTGCCGGTCGGAACGGGGCAGAAGGCCCTTTTCGCAGCGGAGACGGCGATGGCCTATATCCTGCGCAGCCTGGCGGTGATCGGCGTGATCGCCCTGAACTCGCCGGTCCACGGCGGGCGATCCGACACCGAGCAGACTGTGGCAACGGCGCGCAGCGCCGTGCGGACGGTGACGCACACGCCTCACCACGAGGTGGGGTCAAGCCTCACCGCAGCGCGCGAGGCCGCGCAAATCATCGCCGGACTGGATCCCGCGACGCGGCAGCGCTTGCTGGAGATGGCGGCCGGTGCCGCGCGCGGCGGGCTGACGGGGCAGAACGCCGCGACGCGCTGACGCGCGGGCCGCACCACGCTTGACGGCGGGGCGCGCTGCGCCGAAGACGCTGGTGACCGGCGGAATGCCGGCGGCACGGACGGATCATGAGCGCCAGCCTCGACGAGATCATCGCCAATTTCGACCTGCTCGACGAGTGGGACGACCGCTATCGCTACCTGATCGAGCTCGGCAAGAGCCTGGAGCCGCTGCCGGAGGAAGCCCATAACGAGGCCAACAAGGTGCGCGGCTGCGCCAGCCAGGTCTGGCTGGAAGCGCAGGCCGAGGCGGGACCGGGGCCGCAGACGAAGCTCACCTTCCGCGGCGACAGCGACGCCCATATCGTGCGCGGTCTCGTCGCGCTGGCGCTGGCGATCTATTCCGGCCGCAGCGCCGCCGAGATTCTCGCGACGGACGCCTTCGAGACCTATGAGCGGCTGGGGCTCGCCGCACATTTGACGCCGCAGCGCTCGAATGGCGTGCGCTCGATGATCGAGCGCATCAAATCCGACGCCCGCGCCGCTGCGGGCGCGTAGCGCGCACCGCGCTCATTCCGCCGCCGTCATGATGCGCGGGCGCGCATCCTGCGCCTGCCAGCCCCGCATCTCGCTGCCGCGCGCCGCGGGGGCCACGAGGCCGTAATGTCGGGCCAGCGCCGCTAGTGCCAGCCGTAGAGCCACCTTGGCGGAGCGCGCGGGCCAGCCGCGCTCGCGCTCGACGGCGTCGAGCCCCTTGAGGAAGCCGCAGACGTCGATCGCCAGCCCGGAGAGGTCGGGGCCCAGCCGATCGCAGGCGCGGGCGACGCGCTGGCGGGCAGCGAGCGCCGTGTCGGAAGCCGCAGCCGGGCCGCGGCTGCCGGCGCCGCGACCGTCCGGCGCCGAGGCGGCGTCCCAGTTCATCGTCGTGCGCGGCATCATCCGCGCCAGGGTGAGATCGGAGCGGAAGCGCTCGCCCGCGGCGAATTCCTCGTCCGATATCTGGGGCCGGCCATCCTTGCCCGGCCGGCGATGCAACCAGAGCAGCGGGCTCTCGCGCTCGTCGAGCGTGACGCTTTGCGGTGCGCCATCGACAACGATCCGCGCCTCGACCAGATGGCGGGCCGTCGGGGCTGCCGGCTCGGTCGCCGGCTTGGCCGCCACGAGGCGTCGCGCCTTGCCCTCGCCCGTCCAGATCGCGTCTCCCCGCGCCAACAGACGACTCACGGCCTCGGGAGCGACGAAGCCGGCGCCCAGCGTCGTGCCGCCGCCTCGATAAAGCGCGATCCGCCCGCAGCCCAGCGGCGACGGGCAGGCGAAGGCGCCGGCCTGCGCCAGATGCCGCTGCAGCCGCGCGGTGTCCGGCTCCAGCCTGTCCGATGCGGGGCTCATCGCCCGGTCTCCGCAGCCTGCGGCGCCATGAGCACCCGCATCAGCGCCAGCAGGGCGATCTCCAGCGCCGCAAGACCGAATTCCTGGCGCGGGTCGTCCCGCCGGTCTTCGATCACGGCACAGGCATGGCGCACCGTGGTGCGGTCCCGCCCGAAACAGCTGCCGACGCGCGTGAAGGTCAGCCCGAAGACGATATGGGCGAGGTACATCGCCGTCTGGCGAGCCTGGGCAGCCGGCGCCTGGCCGCGGCGGGCGGTGCGCAGCGTCGCGGGCGGAATATGCCGAATGGCCGATACAGCCGCTTCCGCGAGACGCGCGCCGGCCGTCTCGCGCAGCGGATCGCTCCTGTCACAGCTTGCCGTGTTCATGATGCGTTCTTTCTCCTGCACCCCGGAACGGGCCGAGCGGGAGTTATCACTGCATGAATAAATTCCTATTGCAAGCCCGGCGGCGGGTGCAGCCCGGTTATCCCCGCCGCGCAACGAAAAAGGCCGCCGGCGAACCGGCGGCCTGTCGAAAGCGTTCGCGCCGCGATGCGGGGCGACGTAGCGCCCGTCAGCGGCGCTTGCGGCGCTGCTGGCCCAGGCCCATCTTCTTGGCGAGCTGGGAGCGGGCCTCGGCGTAGTTCGGCGCGACCATCGGATAGTCGGGCGGCAGGCCCCACTTCTCGCGATACTGCTCGGGTGACATGTTGTACTGCGTGCGCAGGTGGCGCTTCAGCGACTTGAACTTCTTTCCGTCCTCGAGGCAGATCAGGTAATCGGCCGTGATCGACTTCTTCACCGGAATGGCCGGGCGGGGCGCCTCGGCCGGAGCCACGGGCGCTGCGCCGCCGATGACGCGGTTCAGGGCGGCGTGAACATCGTTGATCAGCGCAGGCAGTTCGGAGGCGGGAACAGAGTTGTTCGAGACATAAGCAGAGACGATGTCCGCCGTCAGCTCGATGTAATCCGATCCTTCGTTGTCTGCCATGATGGCGTCACTCCCTGATGCTTTGGCTGCGATGCTGCGAATGTGGAAGACATTGAGGATCAATGCCTTTGCGATCCCAACCAAGGGCGCCCGAACACTATCGACTCGGACACGACTGCAGCGGATCGATTGGCCCCGTTTAATCGAAGGCCAACGTCGCCGCAAGTGATCGGCCGCGTGCGAATACGATTTATCCTCTCCAATTATTGCCGTGGCCCATCGTTCAACATGATATCGGCCGGTCGCGCAGGGCGGCATCTGGTCCTGTGCCTTGATCTTGCCAGCCCGCATCCGCCTCTCTACCTGTCGGCACCGCCGGTCCGAGGAGATGTCGATGCGCTCAAAGCCCCCATCCGCCGCCAAGACACAGCGTCGGCGCCGCCCTGCCCCGCCAAGGGCCGAGGTCCGGACCAAGACCACGCAAGTCCATGGCGTGACGTTGCGGGACGATTATGACTGGCTGCGGGCGGCGAACTGGAAAGAGGTGCTGCGCGAGCCCGAAGCGCTGCCCGCGGACATCCGCGCCTATCTCGAAGCCGAGAACGCCTATGCGGCGGCGCTGATGGCGCCCACCCGCGCGCTGCAGCGCGAACTCGTCAAGGAGATGCGCGGCCGGCTCAAGGAGGACGATTCGAGCGTCCCGCAGCCGGACGGGCCGTTCCTCTACTATTCGCGCTACCGTCGCGGGGCCGAGCATCCGCTGATCTGCCGGAAGCCGCGCAGCGGCAAGGGCGGCGGCAAGGGCCGCGAGACGGTCATGCTCGACGCCGACGCCCTGGCGGAGGGCAAGGATTTCTTCGACCTCGCCGACACCGCCCACAGCCCCGACCATCGCCTGCTGGCCTGGAGCGCCGACGAGGCGGGCTCCGAGCTTCACACGATCCGCGTGCGCGACCTCGCCAGCGGCGAGGATCTGCCCGATGCCGTTCCCGACACCACCGGCGACATCGTCTGGGCCGCCGACAGCCGTTCCTTCTTCTATGTCGGGCTCGACGCCGACCACCGCCCCTCGAAGGTCCTGCGCCATCGCCTCGGCGATCCCGCCGCGCATGACACGCTGCTCCACGATGAGGCGGATGCCGGCATGTTCGTCGACATCGACGAGACGCAGTCCGGCCGATTCCTGCTGATCTCGATCAGCGACCACGAAACCTCGGAGATCCGGCTGGTCGACCTGACAGCGCAGGACGTAGACCCCGTCGTGGTGGCGCCGCGTCTGGTCGGGCGGCAGTACGACGTCGAACACCATGGCGAGGACCTGCTGATCCGCACCAATGCGGACGGCGCTGAGGACTTCAAGATCGTCAGTGCGCCGGTCGTCTCGCCGGGGCCCGAGCAGTGGCGGGACGTGATCGCTCATGTGCCGGGACGGCTGATCCTCAGCCATCTCTGCCTGAAGGGGCGGCTCATCCGGCTCGAGCGGGAGAACGGACTGCCGCGCATCGTCATCCGCGACCTCACCACCGGGTCCGAGAGCAGCATTGCCTTCGACGAGGAGGCCTATGGGCTGGGCCTGGATGCGGGGTACGAGTTCGAGACCGACACGCTGCGCTTCATCTATGCCTCGATGGCCCGCCCGGCCGAGACCTACGACTACGACATGGGCAGCGGCGCGCGCGTGCTGCTCAAGCGCCAGGAGATCCCGTCCGGCCACGATCCCGAGGCCTATCGGGTGCGCCGGATCTTCGCCACCGCCTCAGATGGCGAGCAGGTGCCGATTTCACTGCTCCACCGGGCCGATCTGGCGCTCGACGGCCGCGCACCCTGTCTGCTCTACGGCTACGGCTCCTATGGCTCGGCGATGTCGGCCTCGTTCCGGACGCGGCCGCTCAGCCTCGTCGATCGCGGCTTCGTCTATGCCATCGCCCATGTCCGCGGCGGCACCGAGAAAGGCCGGCGCTGGTATCTCGACGGCAAGCGCGAGAAGAAGCGAAATACCTTCACCGATTTCATCGCCGCCGCCGAAGCGCTGGCTCAGGGCGGCTTCACCGCACGCGGGCGCATCGTCGCAGAGGGCGGCAGTGCCGGCGGCATGCTGATGGGCGCGGTGGCGAACATGGCCCCTCACCTCTTCGCCGGGATCGTCGCGGAGGTGCCCTTCGTCGACGTGCTCAACACGATCCTCGACGACACCCTGCCGCTGACACCGCCGGAATGGCCCGAATGGGGCGATCCGATCCGCGACGTCGCCGCCTTCGAGACGATCCGCGGCTACTCGCCCTATGACAACGTGACCGCACAGTCCTATCCGCCGATCCTGGCGATGGCAGGGCTCACCGATCCGCGCGTGACCTATTGGGAGCCCGCAAAATGGGTGGCGCGCCTGCGCGCGACCATGACAGGAGGTGGGCCGGTGCTGCTGCACACCAACATGGATGCGGGCCATGCGGGCTCGGCCGGGAGATTCGATTCGCTGAAGGAGACGGCGCTGGCCTATGCCTTCGCCCTCCGGGCAGTCGGCGAAGGCTGGCCTGAGCAGGCGGCCGGCAAAGAGGCCTGACCCCGTGCGGGGGATGCTCAGCCTCCCAGCCGGCTCTTCTCGCTCGCGAGATAGACCTTCAGCTCGTCCATCGAGGCGAAGCTGTAGTCGCCCTCCGGCGTGCGGGCCTTGATCGAGCCGTCGGCATAGATGGTGAAATGGGCCTCGCCAACCTGATAGGCGCCGACAATGCCCTCATCGGAGGCCGCGGGCGCCTCCTCGGCCGGACTTGCGGCCGGTTCGGCCTCCGGCTCGACCGGAGCCTCTGCAATCCACGCCGGATCGGTCTCGCCGATCGTCTCGGCGGCAGCGGCCTCCCGGCTCTGGGGCGGCCAGGGCGGCACGGCCCGCTCGTCGCGGTCGAGAGCAGGCCAGGTGAACTCGGTGGGCAGCGTCGGCTCCAGGCGCCGAGGGGGCGGCACCACCTCGATATCGCCTTGCGCCTCGGGCTCCGGCCCGCGGCGACCCAGTGCCGAATCCATCCAGCTCGCCGCGACAGCGAGGTCATCCGGCTCGGCCAAGGGGCGCGGCTCCTCGAAACGCGGCTCGACGCGCCCGCCGGCCGGGCCGAGGCCAAGGCCGGCCAGACTCTCGCGCAGCCGGCCGAACTCATCGTCCTCGGTCCCGCTGGGAGGGGCCACCGGCGTCAGGGGGTCATCGATGTCGGTGGTCAGCGGTGGGATCGGTTCCGAAAGATCGGGCTCGGGCACAGTCGTGTCGGAGCGGACAACGGCCGAATCCTGCGCGGCGTCGGGCGGAGCGGGCATGGGCTCGTCGGCTGGCGGCGAGAGAGGCTCGGTCGACATGGCCGGGTCGACCGGAAGGGCCGGGTCAACCGGACGGAACGGATCGAACGCCGGCAGGATCTCCGCCTCGGCAAGGTCCGGGACCGTCTCGTCTCTCTGCGGTTCCACTTCCGCCTCCGAAGGGGCCGGCTCAGCGGCGCGTGGCTCGCTGGGGGGCGCAGTCTCGACCTCCTTGTCCAGAACGGTGGCGAGATGGGCGCCGAACAGGTCGGGCTCGTCGGTCTTGTCCGCGGCTTCCGGCATCGTCGCAGCAGGCGTATCGGCGGTGGCCGCTGCCGCCAGGCCCGCTCCTGCGAGCGCGCCTGCAACCGCCGCGGCGCCCGCCACTGCCGCCGGCTCCGCCAGGGAAGGCTGGGCCATCGCGCCGGGCTCGCGTGCCGTCACACCCGCCGCGCCCGCCAGAGACAGCGCCATGGTCGCACCGGAGATCTTGTTCTCGAGCGTCCGGAGCTTCGCCAGCACGGCTGCGAGCGCCAGCAGGATCACCCCAGCGACCGCCACCACCGTGCCGATGATGACCTGGGTGAAGCCGCGCTCGAGCACGAGATAGGGCATGCCGTCGATGATCGCTGCCGCGCCGCCGCCGAGAAAAGTCAGGCCGAGCAGGATGAAGAGAATGATCAACGGTGTGTCCTCGGCCATGGGCGGGAAGGCAAATCAGGCTGTCCGCCGGGTCGCGCGAAGCGGCCCGTCTGCCCCGCCATCATCTAACGTATTGAATAAGAGAGAGTTTCAATTCGCGACCTCGACAGGCGCGCGGAATCGGGCGGGAGTGAGGCGCTTTTCGTCACCGCGCGTCGCCGCAATATGGCGCCGGCGGTTGCCGGAGCGCAGGTGGAGGCTTAACTAACGAAGTGGATGGCGGGCGCCCCCGAGGGGTCCGACAGGCCCATGCCGCCCTGCGGCAAGCCATTCTCAGTTCACGCGATTTGCCAGCCCAAGGAGAGGCGCCGATGACCTTCACCCTTCCCGACCTGCCCTACGCCCACGACGCGCTGCAGCCCTTCATGTCGAAGGAAACGCTCGAGTTCCACCACGACAAGCACCATCTCGCCTATGTCAACAACGGCAACAACGCGATCAAGGGCACGGAATTCGAGGGCAAGTCGCTCGAGGAGATCGTCAAGGCCTCGCATGGCAAGAACGCGGCCGTGTTCAACAATGCCGGCCAGCACTACAACCACCTGCACTTCTGGAAGTGGATGAAGCCCAATGGCGGTGGCGCCATTCCGGGCGCACTGGAGAAGGCGATCGTCGAGTCCTTCGGCTCGGTCGACAAGATGAAGGAAGACTTCATCGCCGCCGGCACCGGCCAGTTCGGCTCGGGCTGGGCCTGGCTCGAGGTCAAGGGCGGCAAGATCGCCGTCTCGAAGACGCCGAACGGCGAGAGCCCGCTGGTCAACGGCGCGCTGCCGATCTTGGGCTGCGATGTCTGGGAGCATTCCTACTACATCGACTACCGCAATCGTCGTCCCGACTATCTCAAGGCCTTCCTCGAGAGCCTCGTGAACTGGGAATACGTCGCGGAGATGTACGACGCGGCCGCCAAGGCCTGAGCCTTCGCGAGCTCTTGTGGCCGGATAAGGGAACGGGGCCGCGAGGCCCCGTTTTCATGCCGGCGGAGAAGACGGGACACCGTCCCGCCGTGGTCAGGCTGCCACACTCTGGAGGAACTGGTCGACCGTGCTGCGCAGGCGCAGGGCCTGGGCCGCGACCTCGCTGGCAGCGCCGCGCACCTCCTCGGCGGAACGCCCTGTTTCTTCGACCGAATCGGAGAGGACGCTGAGATCACTGGAAACCGAGAGCGCCGAAGAGCTGGCCATCGCGACGCCCGAGGCGATCTCGCCGGTGGCGATCGCCTGCTGCTCGATCGAGACCGCGACGGAATTCGCGAAGTTTTCGATCGCGTTCATGCGCTCGGCGATGTTCTGGATCGAGCCCACGACCTGGCCCGTCGCGCCCTGGATGGCGCCGACCTGGGCGACAATCCGGTCGGTCGCGTCGGCGGTCTGCGAGGCGAGGCTCTTCACCTCGGAGGCGACGACCGCGAAGCCGCGTCCTGCCTCGCCGGCGCGCGCCGCCTCGATGGTGGCGTTGAGCGCCAGCAGATTGGTCTGGGCGGCGATGTCGCGAATGAGGTTCACCACCTCGCCGATGGCACGGGCGGTCTCGTCGAGCGCCCGCACGGAAGCCGCCGTGTCGCGCGAGATCGAGGCCGCCTCGACGATCTCGGTGCGCACGCGCCGAACCTGGAACTCGACCTCGCGGATCGCAGCGCCCATCTCCTCGGCGGCCTGGGCCGCGCTCTCGACATTGCCCGAGGCGCCATGAGCGTTCTGGGCGGCGCGGGCGGCGCGGCCGGAGGATTCCGCCGCGACCCGGGCGAGCCCGTTGGACGCCTCGCTCATGCGGTCGGCATTGCTCTTGAAGGCCTCGAGGGCGACGCCGACCTCGGCGCGGAAAACACCGATCGCCTCGTCGACGCGCTGCTGATGCAGGCGGCGCTCCGATTCCGTGACATGCTGCCTCTCCTGCAGCGCGGCGCGCTCCGCCAGGCGCAGCTTGAGCACGCCAAGCGCATGGGCGATGGCGCCGATCTCGTCGCGCCGGGCCATCGCGTCGATCGGCGTATCGAGCTGGCCGTCGGAGATGCTGACGATGGCCTTCGTCATGTTTCGCAGCGGCTTCATGGTGCGCGACAGCGAGAACCACAGCAGCGGTCCCAGCACGAGCAGGATCAGGATGCCGAAGCCGATGGTCGCGACCTCCTCGAACTGCGCACGGGCGAGCAGGCGCGACTTGTCGAAGCGCATGGCGATGTAGCCGATCTGCTTGCGATGGCCGCCGACGCGCACGACGTGCAGCCAGGTGACGAAGCGCTCCTCTTCGATCTCGGCGGTGTCGGTGTCCTTCAGGATATCCCAGGGCTCTCGCTTCAACAGCGCGGTCAGACTGCGCGGCGTCAGGGCGAGCCGCGCTTCCTCGTTGCGGCCGGCGCTGGCAAGCGAAGACAGGTCGTCGGCGACGATACCGGCCTCGAAATCGGGATCGCGCCGCAGCGAATCGAGAATCTGGGTCAGGGTGACGGTGTCGCGCGCCAGGATCAGCGAGGGCGAGGCGTTGACGACCATCAGCACCAGCGAGCGCATCTTCTGCTCGAGATCGTCGCGCGTCTTGGCGTCGTTGTAGCGCGCGGCGGCGAAGACCAGGAGCATGATGGCGATCGCGACGATGGCGACGGCGGCTGCCGCGATCCGGCTGCTGAGCGAGCGACCCCAGCGCCGCGAGGGGGCTTGTGACGGCGTGGCGGTATCGATGGTCCCCGCACGCTTCAACGACATCATGACCGGCCCAGTCCCCGCATTCGTCTCGGTCCACGGCGCAAGCCGCAGAGACACCCCGAGCGGAGCCTAGCCATGTCTTGGTAAAGAATGGCTTGCGGAGGGTGTCGAGAAGAGCTCGGAGAAACGAACCATCGACAGACCCTGCGGCACGAATTCGAGGAGCGCCGCATGCTCGACCGGCCGCGTCGCCACGACAGGATCGAGCCGCGCGAGTTCGTCGTCGACGAAGCCCGGATGGCACATTACGAGATGGGCGCGGCCGGGCCGCAGCAGGAAGCGCTGGAGGTCGGCGGCGAAGTCACGCTGCGGATCGAAGGGGGCGACGCCCGAGAAGCCGCGATTGACCGCAAAGCCGCGCCGCAGCGCCGCCCGCCGGAAGCCCAGTGCCAGTGCCGAGATGGTCAAGGCCTTGCCGACGGCGACGCCGCGAGTGCGGATGGCGGCCGGCGAGTCATGCGGATCGCGCAGATAGAGGCTGCCCCGGGGATAGCGCCGCGACAGTGCCTCGAGCACGGCGCGGCGAATGCCCGGCAGGACGTGGACATGCTGGTGCCCGTCGAAAAAGGCGGGCGAGCGGCCCATCTCATCCTCGAAGGCGTCGAGCTGGCGGGCGATCTCGGCGGCGATCTCCCGCCGGACCGTCGGCGAGGTCACGGCCGCGCGCGCCAGTTCCGGCAGCGCCGGAAACACGCCACCTGGCGCCAGCCTTGGCATCGCGCCCAGCGGATTGGCGCAGGTGAGATTGAGATGCAGGCCGAGATCGGCCTTCTCGGCGAGAGCCCCGAAAGCCCCCGCGAAGTTCCGCCAATGCGGGCGATTGGTCATTGCGCCCGCCGCCGAGAGCTTGCCTGCCTGGATCAGCGCCAGGATCGAGCGGCTGACACCATCGGTCAGGGCGAAGTCATCGGCGCATAAAACAAATCCGCTCGCCATGCCGGTTTGTTGTCCTCTGTTCAGGCGCCTTGCGCTAAGAGCGCGGCGAAGCTTTACGGTTCCGTGCGGGCCGCGTCATCCCGGCAGCTTCCGGTTTCACCCGGAGGGGGATCGACGCGGCCGAGAGGTCGATCCCGTGCCAGAGACGCAAGCCCCATCCGCCACGCCGCCGACGCGCGGCCATTCGAGCCGGCCGGAGCTGTCGGTCGTCGTCCCCGTCTACAACGAGGCCGAGAGCCTTCCGCTGCTGCTGGAGCGGCTGAAGCAGGTGCTCGACGGCGCGGTGACCTCCTGGGAGCTCGTCTGCGTCGACGATGGCAGCCGGGACGGCACACTTTCCGTCCTGCGGCTGCTGGCGGCACAGGACCGGCGGGTCAGTGCCGTCTCATTCAGCCGCAATTTCGGCAAGGAAATCGCCATCGCGGCGGGGCTGGACCACGCCTCGGGCGATGCCGTGGTGATCATGGACGCCGATCTCCAGCACCCGCCCGAAGCGATCCTGCGCTTTCTCGAGAAATGGCGCGAGGGCTATCTCAACGTCTACGGACAGCGCTCGGACCGCGATGGCGAAACCCCGCTCAAGCGCAATTTCGCGAAGGCGTTCTACCGGCTCTTCGCACGCTTCGGCGAGACGGAACTGCCGGAAGGTGCGGGCGATTTCCGCCTGCTCGACCGCAAGGTCGTCGATGCGTTGAGGGCCCTGCCGGAGCGGGCCCGCTTCTCGAAGGGCTTGTATGCCTGGGTCGGCTTCCGCTCGGCCGGGGTGCCGTTCGAAGTCGCCGAGCGCGAGCACGGCGTCTCGAAGTTCCGCTACCGCAAGCTGTTCTCCTTCGCCTTCGACGGGCTTTCCTCCTTCTCGACGGTACCGCTCAAGATCGCGACCTGGGCGGGCGTCGTGATCGCGCTTCTGGCAGCGCTGACGGCGTTGTTCTTCCTCCTGCGCACGCTGTTCTTCGGAACCGACCTGCCCGGCTTCCCCTCGCTGATCGTCTCGATCATGTTCTTTTCCGGGATCCAGCTCGTCTCGCTGGGGATGATCGGGGAATATGTCGGGCGCATCTTCGCCGAGGTGAAGCGCCGGCCGCTCTACCTGATCGGCGAGCGTGTCGGCTTCGATGCGCGCACCGTCGATCATCCGCGCGGCGACGCGCTGCCGCCGCTGATCCGGTAGACGCTGTTCTCGTCATTGCGAGCGCAGCGAAGCAATCCAGGAGGACGTCGAACGCGGCCGACCCTGGATTGCTTCGCTGCGCTCGCAATGACGGTGAGCCCGTGGCGCCGCACTGGACCATCCTTCGAGACGCCGCTATGCGGCTCCTCAGGATGAGGGCTGACCACGCCAGCCCCGGAGCCGCGATGTTCAAGAAAATCCTCTCCGTCGGCGGCTTCACCCTGCTCTCCCGAGTAACGGGCTTTCTGCGTGACATCGTCCTGGCCGCCGTGCTCGGCGCCGGCGCGTTGATGGATGCGTTTTCGGTGGCGCTGCGGCTGCCCAACCATTTCCGGGCGATCTTCGGCGAGGGCGCGACCAACCAGGCCTATATCCCCGTCTATGCCCGCATCCGCGAGCAGGCTGGCCAGGCGGCGGCGACCCTGTTCTCGAACCGCGTCTTCAGCCTGAACCTGATCGTGCAGATCGTCCTGCTGGCGATCGCCCTGCCCTCCATGCCGGAGATCGTGCGGCTGCTGGCGCCGGGCTTCGCGAATGATCCGCTGCGCTTCGATCTCGCGGTGGCTCTGACGCGGATCACCTTCCCTTACCTGCTCTTCATCACGCTGGTGACGCTGCTTTCGGCCAATCTCAACGCGGTCGACCGCTATGCGGCCGCCGCCGCGGCGCCGATCCTGATGAATCTCTGCCTGGTCGCGGCACTCGCCGTCGCCTTCCTGTTTCCGAACGCCGCCTACGCCGCCGCCTGGGGCATGGCGGCGGCCGGCGTCTTCGAATGGCTGCTGCTCGCCTCCGCCGCGCGGCGCGCCGGCGTCGCCGCTGCCCTGACCCGACCGCGGCTGGACGCCGATGTGAAGAGCTTCCTCAAGGCGTTCGGGCCCGCCGTGATCGGCTCCGCCGGGGTGCAGATCGCGCTCTTTGCCGACACGATCATCGCCTCGCTGCTGCCGGCCGGCGCCTATGCGGCGCTTTACTATGCCGAGAGGCTCTACCAGCTCCCGATCGGCGTGATCGCGATCGGTGTCGGCACGGTGCTTTTGCCTACGATGAGCCGCTTCATCGCCGGGGGCGATATGGCCGCCTCGGACCGGGCGCAGAACCGGGCGATCGCGCTGACGGTGGTGGCGGCGGCGCCCTTCGCGGCAGCCTTCCTCGCGATTCCGGAACTGATCGTCTCGGCCCTGTTCGAGCGCGGGCGCTTCGATGCGGCCGCGAGCCAGGCGGCGGGCGCGGTGCTGCTGGCCTATGCGGTGGGGCTACCGGCGATCGTTCTGATCCGCACCCAGGTCTCGACCTTCCAGGCGCGCGGCGACACGACGACACCGATGTTCGTTTCGCTCGCCGCCATTGGCGCCAATGTCGCGCTCAAGCTCTTGTTGTGGCGCGATTTCGGCGCTCCAGGACTGGCGCTGGCGACAGCGGCCGGGGCCTGGATCAATGTCGCGACCCTGTTCCTGCTCGGCATTCGGCGTGGCTGGGCGAAGCCCGACCCGAGGCTCGGACTGCTGATCGCGATCACGGTCGCCGCAGCGCTCGTCGCCGGCATCGTAGCGCGCCTTGCGGCGCCTTCCATGCTGGCAGCGACGGCTGGCTTGCCCCACGAACCCCGGCTCGTCGCGGTGGCGGCCGTGAGCCTGCTCGCGGCGCTGCTCTACGCGGCGGTGCTCGCCGTCGGGCTCAAGCTCTCGGGGACGATCCGGCTGCTGCGGTAGGGCTCAGGTCACGATGACTTCGCTTGGAAACACGGCGTCATCCTGGACAAGCCGCGAAGCGGCGCAGTTCCGGGATCCATCGTAGAGCACCGACAGAGCCCTATGATGGATCCCGGGTCGACCTGCGGTCGCCCAGGATGACGGGCGCGTCTCCGCGCGACCTGATCATCAGCCCAGAAAGCTCCGTGCCCGCTCGCCCAGCAGCGTCGCCGCCTCGTCGACCATGCGCGTCACGATCTCGCCGGCGCCCGGCACATCGGCGACCAGCCCCACGGCCTCGCCGACGATGACGGCGGCATTGTCGGGATCGCCGGCCGCGAAGGCCGCGCGATAGGCCGGCGCCTCCTGCTCGATCGCTTCCTTCAGCGCCTCGTCGCGGCCGGCCCAGCGCGCGGTGAAGTCATTGGCGGCGACGCGGATGTCGAAGGGCTTCGGCCAGTCGAGTCGGCGGGCGATGTCGGGCAGCGAGGTGCGAAGCGTGCCGTCGCCCGTCGCCGCCAGCGCGGCCTCCTGCTGCCTGGCATGGACCAGCGCCTCGCGGCTCGCCCAAAAGCGGGTGCCGACCAGCACGCCGTCGGCGCCCAGCATCAGCGAGGCTGCGAGCCCGCGTCCGTCGGCGATGCCGCCCGCCGCCAGCAGCAGCGTGTCGGGGCTCTGGCGGGCCAGCAGATCGGCGACCTCCGGCACGAAGGGGAAGGTCGCGCGGCGGTGGCCGTGGCCGCCGGCCTCGCCGCCCTGCGCGACGATGATCGCCGCTCCGGCATCGAGCGACTGGCGGACATGATCGAGCGACTGGCACTGGCAGATCAGCGGGATCTCCGCCGACGCGATCTCGGCCGCGAAAGGCGCGGGATCGCCGAAGGAGAGCATCAGCGCGGCAGGGCGATGTGCCAGCGCAGCCGTCAGCAGATGCGGCTGCTTCGCCAGCGACCAGGTGATGAAGCCGCAGCCGGTGCGGGTGTTGCCGGCCTGGGCGAACTCCCGCTCGAGCCAGTCCCCGTCGCCATAGCCCCCGCCGATCAACCCTAAGCCCCCGGCGCGGGTGACGGCGGCGGCGAGCGCTCCGCCCGCCGCCAGCGCCATCGGCGCCGAAAGCACCGGGTGGTCGATACCCAGTTGCCGCGTCAGCCTTGTGACGAGGCGGGCCATGGTCCTCAGACCTTCGCGCTCTTGGCGAAGTCCATGTAGAGCTCCCGGGCCTTGCGGTAGAGCGGGCCGGGCTGGAGCTGGCGGTTGTCGATGCGGCCGACCGGCACGACCTTCGAATAGTTGCCCGAGGAGAAGATCTCGTCGGCCTGCTCGAAGTCGCTGTAGCGCAGGCTGGTCTCCTCGACCGTGACACCGTCCTGCCGCAGCAGGCCGATGACGCGCTGGCGGGTGATGCCGTTGAGGAAGGTGCCGTTGGGAATCGGCGTCTTCACCACGCCGTCCTTGGCGAGGAAGATGTTGGAGGTCGCGGTCTCCGCGACATTGCCCAGCATGTCGAGCACCAGCGCATTGTCGAAGCCGGCAGCCTTGGCGGCGCGCAGCGTACGGGCGTTGTTGGGGTAGAGGCAGCCGGCCTTGGCGTCGGTCGGGGCGGTCTCGACCGTCGGCCGGCGGAAGACGCCTTGCGTCACCGAAAGCCCGTTCGCGGGCAGGCCCATCGGCGCCTCGAAGAGGCACAGGCAGAAGCGCGTCGACTCCTCGTCGGGGATGATGGTCGAGACGCCGTCGGCCTCGGCCCAGTACATCGGCTTGATGTAGAGGGCGACGTCGCCCTTGAACTTCTTGATGCCCTCATGCGCCTTGGCGACGATCGTCTCGGCGCTTTCCGTCGGCTTCAGGCCGAGCGCGGTGGCGGAGCGGTTTACACGGGCCGCGTGGAGCGCGAGATCCGGCGCGAGGCCGTCGAACCAGCGGGCGCCGTCGAAGACCGAGGAGCCCTGCCAGGTCGCATGGCTGCGCGGCCCCATGATCGGCGGGTTGCCCTCGTGCCACTCTCCCTCGAACCAGGTCCAAGTCTGCGAATACCAGGCCATCAGGCGCTCCTGCTTTAGCGATCGACGTTGCGCGCACCGTCTGCCCCCGACCTTCCCTCGTCAACATGCAGCCCCGCACAACCCGATGACGGGATGTGATGGAAGCGATCGGTCGCGGTGATGGATCGCGCGCTCCCTCCCCCCGCTTGCGGTGGGGAGGGTGTCTCTTATACAC
>LSIG01000013.1 GCA_001556125.1 Rhizobiales bacterium CCH10-E5
CCCCCATGACAGCCCCTGCCGACACCACCTGGACCGTTCCCGCCACTGACGCCGCGCCGCTGGAGAGCATCCGCTTCCATGGCCTGCAGGCCGGGCCGAAGCTGCTGGTGCTCGGCGCCGTCCATGGCAATGAGAGCTGCGGGCCCCGCGCGATCGCACGCATCGTCGCGGATTGCCGGGCCGGCCGGCTGCTGATCGCGCGCGGCGAGGTCACCTTCCTGCCCGTGACCAACCCCAAGGCCTATCGCCAGAACACCCGCGAAGGCGACCGCAACCTCAACCGCGACCTGCGCGAGCGGCTGCAGCCGGTCGACAACGAGGACCGCATCGGCCGCAGGCTCTGCGCGCTGCTGCGCGAGCATGAGGTGCTGCTCGACGTGCATTCCTTCCGCGGCGAGGGCGAGCCCTTCGTCTTCTTCGGGCCGGAGGACAACACCGGCCCGCTCGAACCCTTCCGGCACGGCGCGGCGGAGTTGGCGCTCGCCGCCTGCCTCGGCGTGCCCGTCGCGATCCATGGCTGGCTCGACAACTATGTCCAGATCATCGCCGCGCGCGAGCGGCTGAACCTGCCGCCGCTGGCCGTCACCGAGGGCTTCGGCACGACCGAATTCATGCGCTTTGCCGGCGGCTATGGCGTGACTCTGGAATGCGGGCAGCATGACGACCCCGCTTCCGTCGAGATCGGCTATGCCGCCATCCGCAATACGCTCGCCCATCTCGGCCTGATCGACGCGCCCGCTCCCGCACCGGCGCTGACTTCAGTGATCCAGATGACCGAGGTGGTGATCTGCGAGGCGGCGGGCGACCGGGTGGCGCAGGGCTGGAAGACCGGCGACCGCGTCCCGGCCGGTGCCCTGCTGGCGACGCGCGCGGATGGGACCGCCGTGACCGCGCCGAGCGACGGCTTCGTCATCTTTCCGAGCGCCACGGCCAAGCCCGGCGAGCCGATCTGCCATTTCGGCGTGGCGAGCCCGCGCCGGCCGCGCTGAGCGCGCCTTCAGAGGCAGTTCACCCAGAGAACCCGCGTCTCGCCCGCCGCCGCATTGGCGAAGCGGTGCGGCCGCGAGGACAGGAAGCGGAAGCTGTCGCCCTCCTGCAGCGTCCAGCTCTCCTGCTCGACGCTCAGGCTCATGGCGCCGTTCAGAACAAGCCCGGCCTCCTCGCCGCCATGGGTGTAGAGTTCGTCGCCTGTGCTGGCGCCCGGCTCCATCTCGACCAGATAGAGGCTGAGCTTGGCGCCCTCGCTGTGTGGCGTCAGGAGCTGCTTGCGGATGCCGGAGCGCCAAAGCTGCAGTTCGCTGCGCCCGCCCGCGCGCACGATCGTCGCGGTCTGGGAGGATGCCCCCTCTCCGCCCTTTGGAAACAGGTCGCCGATGCCGACGCCCAGCGCATCCGCCATGCTGGCGAGCGCCCGCAGCGTCGGCGAGGATTTGCCGCGCTCGATCTGGCTGAGGAAGCCGATCGAGAGATTGGTCCGGCCCGCCAGATCGACCAGCGAGAGGCGACGCTCGCGGCGCAGGCGGCGCAGACCGGCGCCGATCTCCGAATCGACTTCCGGCCGGGACGGCGTGGCGGCAGGGCTGCTCATGAAGGCTCCATTCGTCGCCGCTATTTCATGCACGTGAAATCGCTTGCCGACAAGTTTGTCCTATGCTCGTATCTTCACGCAGGTGAAAATTGCCGTGCCATTCAGACACAGGCCCAACCGGGGGATTTTGCCATGGAACGTCGCACCTTTCTGTCGATGCTGGCGGGCGGCGCGCTCGCAGCCGGGCTGACACCGGCGCAGGCGCAGGCGGTACTGAAGGTCGGCTCGACGCCGACGGGCAGCCCCTTCACCTTCCTCGACACCAAGACCAACACCATCGAAGGCGTAATGGTCGATCTGATCAAGGCCATCGCCGCCGTCTCCGACTTCAAGGTCGAGGTCGAGGGCATGCAGTTCTCGACGCTGATCCCTTCGCTCACCGGCAACAAGGTCGATATCGTCGCCGCCGCGATGTACATCAACCCGGTCCGGAAGGAAGTCATCGACTTCTCCGACCCGATCTACACCTATGGCGAGGGCCTGATCGTGCCCGCCACGGACACGAAGGACTACGTCACGCTCGAAGACCTCAAGGGCAAGACGATCGGCGTTCAGATCGGCACGGCCTATGTCGACAAGCTGCAGAGCTCGGGCCTGTTCTCTGAGGTGAAGCTCTACAAGACGCTGCCGGACATCCTCGCCGATGTGAACGCCGCCCGCGTCCAGGCCGCCGTCTTCGACCTGCCGATCATCGCCTACAACCTCTCGCAGGGGCAGTTCCCGCGCGTGCGCATCGTCAAGAGCTACAAGCCGGTGATCTCCGGCTCCGTCGGCATCGGCGTGCGCAAGACCGATGGTGAACTGCTGAAGAAGATCAATGCCGGCCTCGCCAAGCTCAAGGCCGACGGCACGGTCGACAAGATCCTGGCCAAGTGGGGCCTCGTCTGAACCTTCAGTTCGGGTTCCTGAACCACACCGTCATCCCGGGCTCAGCGAAGCGAAGACCCGGGATCCATTCCGGAACCGTTCCGGCATGGATCCCGGATCGGCGCTGCTGCGCAGCTTGTCCGGGATGACGCGGGAGGCACTCGAGACTCCCGCATAGACGATCATCAGGGCTCATCACCGGAACCGCATGCAAACCTTCCTGCGCGACGCCACCCAGTTCCTGCCGCTGCTGCTGCAGGGCATCAAGTTCACGCTCATCGTGGCGCTGGGCTCGCTCGCGCTGTCGACCGTGCTCGGCCTGGTCTGGGCGCTGATGCGCGTCTCCGGCATCGGCTGGCTGGCGACGACCGCCAAGATCGTCGTCAACACGCTGCGCGGCATCCCGATCCTGGTGCAGCTCTTCTACATCTACTTCGTGCTGCCGGAGTTCGGCATCGCGCTGACGGCGCTGCAGGCGGCGATCATCGGGCTCGGCATCGCCTATTCGGCCTATCAATCCGAGAACTTCCGCGCCGGCATCGAGGCGATCGACCACGGCCAGATCGAGGCCGCGCAGTCGATCGGCATGGGCTGGGGCCTGACCATGCGCCGGGTCATCCTGCCCCAGGCGATCCGCCTCGTGCTGCCGCCCTATGGCAACATCATGGTGATGATGCTGAAGGATTCGTCGCAGGCCTCGACCATTACGGTGGCCGAGCTGACGCTCCAGGGCACGCTGATCGCCTCTTCCACCTTCAAGAACATGACCGTCTACACGCTGGTCGCCCTGCTCTATCTGGCGATGTGCCTGCCGCTGATGGGGCTGGTGAGCTGGCTCGAACGCCGCTTTGGCAAGGGAGCCAGGCGATGACCGGGCATGTGGTCGCGGGCGCGCCGATGATCGAGATCGCGGGCGTCACCAAGAGCTTCGGCTCGTTTCCAGTGCTGAAGGGCATCACGGCGAGCGTCGCCCGGGGCGAGGTCGTTTGCCTGATCGGACCGTCCGGCTCCGGCAAGTCGACGATCCTGCGCTGCATCAACGGGCTGGAATCCTATGATGGCGGCGCGATCACGATCGACGGCGAGCGCGTCGAGCGCGACAAGCCCTCGATCGTCGGCATCCGCACGGCGATGGCGATGGTGTTCCAGCGCTTCAACCTGTTTCCGCACCGCACCGCGCTGGAGAACGTCGTCGAGGGACCGATCTTCGTGAAGAAGGAGCCGGCGGCGCAGGCCCTGGCGCGCGGGCGCGACCTGCTCGACCGTGTCGGGCTCGGCAACAAGATGGACGCCTATCCCGGCCAGTTGTCCGGCGGGCAGATGCAGCGCGTCGCCATCGCGCGCGCGCTCTGCATGCAGCCCAAGGCGATCCTGTTCGACGAGCCGACTTCGGCGCTCGACCCCGAACTCGTCGGCGAGGTGCTGCAGGTGATGAAGAGCCTGGCCGAGGAGGGCATGACCATGCTCGTCGTCACCCATGAGATGGGCTTCGCCCGCGAGGTCGCCGACCGCGTGCTCTTCCTCGACGGCGGCGTCATCGTCGAGCAGGGCCCCTCGCGCGAGGTGCTGAGTGCGCCGACTCATCCGCGCACGCAGGATTTCCTGCGCCGCGTGCTGCGTCCGATCTGAGGAGCCGCTCCGTGGCCGAACCCTTCCCGCTCGCCCCCTCGCTCTGGTTCGCGACCGCACCGGCCGCCGCGGCGACCCCGCCGCTGGCGCAGGATGTCAGCGCCGATGTCTGCGTCATTGGGGCCGGTTTCGCCGGCCTGTCGACGGCGCTGCATCTGGCGGAGGCCGGCGTCTCGGTCGTGGTGCTCGAGACCCACGAGCCCGGCTGGGGCGGGTCCGGCCGCAATGGCGGACAGGTTATCCCCGGCATCAAATATGATCCGAGCGAGATCCTCGCCAAATTCGGCCCCGTCGCGGGCGAGGCGCTGATCGGCTTTGTCGGCTCGACGGCTGATCTCGTCTTCGACCTGATCGCGAAACACGGCATGGACGTGCCGCATAAGCGCACGGGCTGGATTCAGGGCGCGCATACGCCGGCCATGGTCGAGACGGTGAAGCGCCGGTCCGCCGAATGGCAGGCCCGCGGCGTTGACGCGCAGTTCCTCGACAAGGACGCCGCCGCCCGCCTGCTCGGCACGGATCGCTATCTCGCCGGCTGGGTCGACCGGCGCGCCGGCGGTGTGCAGCCGCTCGCCTATGCGCGCGGGCTGGCGAAGGCGGCGCTCGCGGCGGGCGCTGCCATCCACGGCCAGAGCAACGTCGTCTCGCTCACGCGCAGTGGCGCGACCTGGACGGTACGGACCGCCCAGGGCGCCTCGGTGACGGCGCCGCGCGTCGTCGTCGCCACCAACGGCTATACGGGCGACCTGATCCCGAAGCTGCGCCAGACCGTGATCCGGCCGAACTCCTTCATCGTCGCCACGCAACCGCTCTCCGACAATGTCGCGGGCACGATCCTGCCCGAGGGCCAGGTCGTCTCCGACACCCGCCAGTTGCTGCTCTACTTCCGCAAGGACCATCAGAACCGCCTGCTGATGGGCGGGCGCGGCCCCTTCCGCGAGCCGAAGGATGCCGCCGACTGGGCCCATCTCGAGCGCGTCGTCGGCAAGATGTATCCGCAGGTGAAGGGCGTGCCCTTCGACTTCCGCTGGTGCGGCCGGGTGGCGCTGACGCGCGATTTCCTGCCGCATCTGCACGAGCCCGAGCCCGGCCTGCTCGTTGACATCGGCTGCATGGGCCGCGGCGTCGGGCTGCAGAGCGCCATGGGCAAGGCGATGGCGAGCTACATCGCCACCGGCGACAAGGGCCACCTGCCCTTCCCGGTCGTGCCGATCACGCCGCTGCCGCTGCACGCGCTGAACGAACTCTACGTCTCGGCGATCATCGCCTGGTACCGCCTCACCGATGGCGGGATGAAGGACAAGGCGGCCTGAGCGCCGGAAGCGGGCCACCCCGCCACCGGCGCCGATATTTCAGACGCAGCGCCCGCCATCCACCGCAAGCACGCTGCCGGTCACCATCTCGGATTCGTCCGAGCAGAGGAACAGCGCGGCATTGGCGATGTCCTGCGGCGTCGAGAACCGGCCCCAGGGAATCGTCGCGGTGAAGGCCTTGCGCTTCTCCGGCGTATCCTCGCCCATGAAGGTCGCCAACAGCGGCGTCTCGCCCGCGACGGGCGCGATCGCGTTGACGCGGATCCGGTCCGGCGCCAGTTCCACAGCCATCGACTTCGACAGCAGGTTCGCCGCCCCCTTCGAGCCATTGTACCAGGTCAGGCCTGGCCGCGGCCGGACTCCCGCTGTCGAACCGATATTGAGGATCACGCCGCCGCCATGCTCGCGGAAATGCGGCACCGTTGCCTTCGCCATCAGGTAGATCGACTTGACGTTGACGTCGAAGACACGGTCGAACTCCTCCTCGCTGACGTCGAGCATGGGCTGGTTGCGATGGCTGATGCCGGCATTGTTGACGACGATGTCGAGCCGGCCGACCTTGGCGATGACGCGCGCCACGGCCTTCTCGACGCTCTTGCCCTTCCCCACATCGCAGGTCACGGCAAAGGCCCGGCGGCCGATCGCCTGCGCGGCCTCCTTGGCCTTGTCGCCGTTGAGGTCGAGCACCGCCACCCGCGCGCCCTCGCGCACGAAGGTCTCGGCGATGCCGAAGCCGAACCCCTGCGCCGCGCCGGTGATCAGCGCCGTCTTGCCCTTCAGTCTCATGGTGTTTCCTCGGTCGTCTTGGGAACGCCATCATTGGCCGGGCCGCAGGCCTGGGACCAATGCGATTTGGCGATCCCGCTCAGACGGAAATGCTATGGCCGCGCGCGCAGCAGCCTGCGTGCCACCCGCTTATGCCGGGGATCGCGAAACGATCTTTGACAGGCCGCGCCATTTGCGGCCCGATGGCGGCAACGACACAAGCCTGCCGAGGAACGCCTGAATGAAGATCCGTGCCGCCGTCCTGAACGCCAGTCCCGTCTCCGCGCCTTATGCGCAGAGCCGGCCGCTCTCGATCGAGGAGGTCGAGCTCGCTCCGCCGGGGCCGGGCGAGGTGCTGGTGCGGGTCCGTGCCGCCGGTCTCTGCCATTCCGATCTCTCGGTGATCGACGGCAACCGGCCTCGTCCCGTGCCGATGGTCCTCGGCCATGAGGCGGCCGGCGAGGTCGTCGAGCCCGGCCCCGGCGTCCAGGATCTGAAGAAGGGCGACCGCGTCATCATGGTCTTCGTGCCCTCCTGCGGCCATTGCTCGCCCTGCAGCGAGGGCCGCCCGGCGCTTTGCGAGCCCGGCAACGCCGCCAACGGTATCGGTGAACTGATCGGCGGCGGGCGACGACTCTCGGCCCATGGCAAGCCGGTGCATCACCATGTCGGCGTCTCCGCCTTCGCCGAATACGCCGTGATCTCGCGCCACTCGCTGGTCAAACTCGAGGCCGACATTCCCCACGAGATCGCCGCGCTCTTCGGCTGCGCCGTGCTGACCGGCGTCGGCGCTGCCGTGAACACGGCCAAGGTCAGGGCTGGTGAAACGGTCGCCGTGGTCGGCCTCGGCGGCGTCGGCCTGAGCGCACTGCTGGGGGCGGCCGCCTGTGGCGCCTCGCGGGTCATCGCGGTCGATCTGTCCGAGGAAAAGCTCGCCATCGCGCGTGATCTCGGCGCGACCGACACCTTCAATGCAGGCGACCCCGGCGTCATCGAGGCAATCCGCGCCGCGACCAAGGGCGGCGTCGATCACGGGCTGGAGATGGCGGGCTCGGTCAAGGCGCTCGACCTCGCCTACCAGATCACGCGGCGCGGCGGCACGACCACGACGGCGGGTCTCGCCAATCCCGCCCACACCCTGTCGCTGGCCCCCGTGCGCCTCGTCGGCGAGGAGCGGACGCTGAAGGGCTCCTATGTCGGCTCCTGCATCCCGGTGCGCGACATCCCCCGCTTCGTCGATCTCTATCTGCGCGGCAAGCTGCCGGTGGACAAGCTGATGACCAGCCAGAGCGGGCTCGACGGCATCAACGAGGGCTTCGACGCCTTAAACGAAGGCCGCACCATCCGGCACGTCATCATGATGTGAGAAAGAGCGTCATTCTCGGGCGGAGCGAAGCTCCGACCCGAGAATCTCTGGCAAGAGATGCTCGGGTCGAGCCCGAGCATGACGCGCCCCGACCCCTCACCCGTGCTTGTTCACGATCGTCTTGGTCACTGCGAACTCCTCCAGCGCGGCGAAGCCCTTCTCGCGGCCATGGCCGGATTTGCCGGTGCCCCCGAAAGGCAGCTCGATGCCGCCGCCGGCGCCATAGCCGTTGATGAAGACCTGGCCGGCGCGGACCTTCTTGGCAACACGCTGCTGGCGCCCGCCATCCTTGGTCCACACCGCCGCGACGAGCCCGTATTCGGTCGAGTTCGCGAGCTTGATCGCATCCGCCTCGTCGCTGAAGGGGAAGGCGGCGAGCACCGGGCCGAAGACCTCCTCCTGCTCCAGCCGGTTGCCGCGCGGCACTGTCCCGAACAGCGTCGGCGTCACATAGAAACCGCCATTGGGCACGCCCTGCGCGATCTGTCCCTCGGCGATGACCGGAATGCCGGCCTCGCGGGCCTGGTCGATGAAGCTCTGCACCCGGCCGCGCTGCTTGGCGTTGATCACCGGGCCGCAATCGAGATCCATCTCCGGCGTGCCGGCGCGCAGCTTGGTGAACTCCTTGGCGACCGCACTCATGAAGTCGTCATAGACGCGCTCCTGCACCAGCACGCGCGAGCCGGCCGAGCAGGTCTGCCCGGTGTTCTGGACGATCGCCTTGCAGACAACCGGCACGGCGGCGTCGAAATCGGCATCGTCGAAGACGATCTGGGGCGACTTGCCGCCGAGCTCGAGCGTGCAGGGAATGAGATGCTCGGCGCAGGCGTGCTGCACCATCTTGCCGACCTCGGGCGAGCCGGTGAAGGACATGAAGTCGACCCCGTGATGGGCCGAAAGCGCCGCGCCCGCCTCGTGCCCGCGACCCGTGACGATGTTGATCGCGCCGTCGGGGAAACCGACCTCGGAAGCCAGCACCGCCAGCCGCAACGCCGTCTGGCAGGCCTCTTCCGCCGGCTTCAGCACGACCGCGTTGCCCATGGCGAGCGCCGCCGTCAGCGACCGCCCGAACATCTGCGCCGGATAGTTCCAGGGCAGGATATGGCCGGTGACGCCATGCGGCTCATGGATGACATTGACGCTGTAGCCGTTGAGGAAGGGCACGATATGTCCGTGCACCTTGTCGGCCGCACCGCCATAGAACTCGAAATAGCGGGCGGTCGCCTCGATGTCGGCGCGCGCCTGCGCCATCGGCTTGCCGGTGTCCTGCGCCTCGATCTTCGCCAGCTCGTCGAAATGGTCGAGCACCTTGAGCCCGAGCCTGGAAATCAGCCTTCCGCGCTCGGCCGCCGTCAGCTTGCCCCAGGCGCCCTCATAGGCCGCGCGCGCTGCCTTCACGGCATCGTCGATATCCTCGGCCGTGCCGCAGGCGATGCGGGTGAACTCCTCGCCGGTGGCGGGGGCCAGCACGGCCATGGTCTCGCCGCTGCGGCCCGCCACATGGCGGCCGTTGATGAAGTGCTGGGTCATGGGGTTTCTCCTATCCGGGCCCCTCATGCGGGGCGAAAGTCTCGTTCGAAAAATGTCCTGCGCGGGGGCAGGCCGGTCGGGCTTCAGCTCGATCCGGCGACGAAGGGGTTGTGGATCGTCAGGCGGCCCTCCACAACCAGCCCGTCTTGCAGATCCTCTGACCAGAAGGTCGTGCAGCCGAGTTTCAGAGCCGCCGCGATCATCATCGCGTCATAGACCGAAAGCCGGTGGCGCTCGGCGATCTCGATGCCGGCGAGATGCGTTTCGAGATCGAGAGGAGCGACCGCGGACAGCAGCGCCCGGATCGCGTCGAGAGCCTCCCGCACCTCCCGCCAATCCATCGCGAGCTTGCGCCGCGCGACATTGGCGAACTCGTTGAGCGCCTGCACGCTGCTGGCACAGCCCTTTGCCAGCAAGGCCTCGGCGCGGGCCGAGCGGGTATCGTTGCAAAACGCGTAGACCAACACATTCGTATCCAGGAACTCGCTCGGTGCCGTCACCGCGCATTGGCCTCGTCGCGGTCGAAACGCCAGCCGGGCGGCAACGGCCTGCGCAGCGCGCGAACCCGTTCGAGCGCCCGTTCGCGGCTGCGGTCGAGGTCAATGTCGAAGGCGCGCTCGCCGGCGACGCGGATCTCGATGTCATCGCCCTCCTTCAGGCCAAGCGCCTCGACCACGGATGCGGGCAGGCGGACGGCCAGACTGTTACCCCAACGCGCGACCTGCATGACGCGACCTCCTGATATACTCCCGAAGATGTATATCTTGCGCTCCTCGTTGTCCAACGCCAGCCGAGGCCAGAACCGATCCGCGACCTAATGCAGCCCCGCCGCTTCGAGCGAACTCGCCGCCAGGCCGCCGGCCACTTCCGTGACCTCGCCACGCTCGATCGCATAGGCGCGCTCGGCGAAGCTGCGCAGCAGACTGGGATTGGATTCGGTGATGAGCAACGCGATCTCGGGATGGCTGTCGCGCAGCGCGCGCAGGGCGGTCGCGTAGCGCTGCGCCAGCACCGGGGCGAGGCCCTGGAAAGGCTCGTCGAGCAGGATGACGCGCTGCCCCACCATCAGCGCCCGGGCCAGCGCCGCCATCTTGCCCTGGCCGCCCGAAAGCCCCGCCGCCGCGCGGTGGCGCAGATCGGCCAGTTCCGGCAGCACCTGATAAATCCCCTCCAGCCGCCTCGCGATCTCGGCGCCCGGCACCTTCATCACCTCGGCCGGCAGGCGGATATTCTCCTCGATCGAAAAGCTCGAAAATAGCCGCCGGTCCTCCGGCGCGTAACCGATGCCGAGCCGCGGCCGCTCATGCGGCGGGATCGCCAGGATCGGCCGGCCGTCGAAAGCGATCGTGCCCTCGGTCACGGTCATGAAGCCCATGATCGCGCGCAGCAGGCTGGTCTTTCCCGCGCCGTTGCGGCCGATCAGCGCCACGGTCGCGCCCTCGGCCAGCGCGAAATCGACCTTGCGCAACACCTGCACACCTTCAATGACGGCCGACAGTCCCCTGATCTCCAGCATGGCTAGACTCCCACCCCGATCACGGTTTCGCGCACCTCGGGATGATTGAGGATCTCGTCGGGCGTGCCCTCCAGCGCGATGCGACCGCCCGACCAGACCGCGACGCGGCTGGCGTAGCGCGCGACCACATCCATGTCGTGCTCGACGAAGATCGCCGTCGTGGCGCGGGCGTCTAGCGCGCGTGTCAACGTATCCATGACCTGGAACTTCTCGTGGCTGGAGACGCCCGAGGTCGGCTCGTCCATGAAGATCAGCTTCGGATCCAGCGCCAGCGCCACCGCGATGTCGATCAGCTTGCGCATGCCCTCAGGCAGCTCTCGCACCGGCCGCTCGGCGGTGTCGCGCAGGCCGACGCTGTCGAGCAGCGCGATCATCTCCTCGCGCTTGGGGTGGCGGTCGAGCCGCAGGAAGGGCGACCAGGTGCCCTCGCGCGCGCTCAGCGCCAGCAGCAGGTTCTCCATCACTGTGTTGTCGGTGAAGAGCTGCGGGATCTGGAAGGAGCGGCCGATGCCGCGCCGCGTGATCGTGCGCGGCGACAGCCCCGTCACATCCTGCCCCGCGAAGACGACGCGGCCCGACTGCGGCTTCAGATAGCCGGTGCAGAGGTTGATGAAGGTGGTCTTGCCGGCGCCGTTGGGGCCGATGATCGCGATGCGCTCATTGGCCCGCACGGTCAGGCTTGCGCCGGCTGCGGCCTGCACGCCGCCGAAGCGCAGTTCCAGATCGCGTGCCTCGAGGATGATCTGGCTCATCGCCCGCCCTCCCCGCCGGCGCCGGGTGCGGCCGCGCGCTTGCGACCCGCGATCAGGCCATAGAGCCCGCTCGGCGCGAAGAAGATGATGACGAGCAGCATCACGCCGAGCACAGCATGCCAGGTTTCGGGCGCATGCACGGCGGCATAGCCGCGGATGATCTGGAACATCAGCGCACCCAGGAAGGGCCCCGCCACGCCGCCGACGCCACCCAGGATCGCGATGAAGACGAACTCGCCCGAGCGCACCCAGTAGGCCAGTTCCGGCGTGACATGGCCCGAGACCAGAGCGATGATCGCGCCGCCCAGGCCCGCCAGCAGACCCGACAGCAGATAGGCGCCGTAGAGCACCTTGCGGCTGGAAACGCCGAGATATTCCAGCCGCGTCTCGTTGGACTTGATCGCCTCCAGCGCCTTGCCACCCGGCGAGACGAGGTACCGCGCCACACCGAGCGCCGCGATCACGGCCAGCGCCAGAGTAATGTAGAACATCCAGAACTCGAAGGTTTCGCGATCAAGCGTCATGCCCGCGAGCGTCGGCCGCGGCACGCGCTTGCCGTCGGCGCCGCCCGTCACCGAGAACAGCTTTTCGAGCAGCGAGAAGAACACCATCGAGATGGCGAGGTTGAGCATGCCGAAGAAGATCGCGCGGTAGCGCACGATGAAGAGCCCGACGATCGCCGCGACGAGGCCCGACGCCGCAGTCGCGATCGGGACCAGCAGCAGCACCTCGTGGCCGAGGCTCGCCGCGGCCATGAAGGCGACGACATAGGCCGAGAAGGCGAAGAACAGCCCGTGGCCGAAGGACACCTGGCCCGCCCGCAGCAACACGAGGATGCCGAGCGCCGCCAGCCCCTCGCACAGCGCGACGGTGAGAATGACCGTCGCCCAGGGCGAGATCCGCGGAAAGACGATGAGCGCGATCAGCAGCGCCGCGCCGATGAGGTATTGGCGCGCCATCAGACTTTCCTCGTCTGCAGCGTGGTGAACAGGCCTTCCGGCTTGATCAGCAGCACCGCGACCATGATCAGATAGGGGATCAGCACGTCGAATTCCGGCGCGAAATAGACCGCCGCCGAGCGTCCGAGCCCGATCATCAGGGCTGCGACCGCCGCGCCCTCGATGCGCCCGAGGCCGGCGGTGGCCGCCACGGCGAAGGACAGCACGATCATCCCAGAGCCGATGCCAGGCGTCAGCGAGGTCGTCGCCGAGGAGAGCGCCCCGCCCAGCGCCGCCAGCGACGCCCCGATCATGAAGGTGAAGAGATAGATCCGCGTCGCATTGATGCCCATCGCCATCGCTGCCTCGCGGTCCTGCGTCACTGCGACGATGGCCCGCCCGAAGGCGGTCCGCCGAAGGAACAGCCGCAGGCCGACCAGCACCGCGAGCGCCACCAGCGGGATCAGGATGAGCTGGTAGCGCGTGTAGAAGATGCCGAAGACCTCGACCGTGCCGAGCCAGTTCATCGGCGCGTTGGCGAAGAGCGGCTGCGTGCCGAACACGACCTTCTGCGCATCCTCCAGGATCATGAAGACCGCGAAGGTGACGAGGAGCTGCAGCACCTCCTCCTTGCCGTAGATCCGCCGCAGCAGCAGCGCCTCGACCAGCCCGCCGACGACGACGCCGACCAGGATCGCCGAGATCAGGAAGAGCGGAAAGGAGAGCCAGGTCGGCAGGCCCATCCCGGCCGCCGCCAGCACGGCGCTCGCCGCGACATAGGCGCCGATCGCGTAGAACGAGCCATGCGCGACGTTGAGCACGCCGAGCACGCCGAAGATCAGCGACAGCCCGACCGCCACCAGAAACAGCAGCGAGCCATAGGCGAGGCCGTCGAGCGCGGCGAGGAAGAGCATTTCAGGAGGCATGGCCATCCGATTCTGGATTGTGATCAACCGTTCCGCGCCATCCCGGACGCAGCGAAGCGGAGATCCGGGATCCATCGTAGAGCGCGGTGCCCTCCGATGGATCCCGGAGCTGCGCCGCTACGCGGCTTGTCCGGGATGACGGCGGCGGATGCGGCTGGTTCGATTACTTCGAATAGTCGAAGGTCTCGATCGACTTGTCGTTGACCATCTCGGGCTTGATCTTGGCGAACCACTCGAGCGACTTCTCGCCGACCGGGGTGGTCACCAGCTTGCCGGGATAGAGCGCCATCTTGTCATAGACCGCGAAGGGGTATTCCGGCACGCGCTTGGTGGTGCCGAGCATCTGGTCCTCGAGCCCCTGATGGTCGGAGCGGATGGTGATCGTCCCCGTCAGCGACTTGAACTCCAGCCCCTCGAAGGCGGTAATAACCTGCTCCTTGCTGGGCCACTTGCCGCCATTGGCGGCGGAGGCCTTCTCATAGGCCTTCACCAGCCCGGTCACGGCCTGATTCATGTGGAAGGTCGGGTAGATCGGATAGACGCCGGTCTTGTCCTTGTACTTCTTCACGAAGGACTGCATTTCGGGCGTGTTCTTGTACTTCGGATGCAGGAAGTAATGGTCGCCGCGCGAGCCGACGATCACGCCCTCCGGCAGCACATTGCCGAGCCGTTCCAGCGAGCTTTCCGCCAGCGGTAGCACGAAGGTCGACTGCTTCAGGAGGCCGCGCGCCGCCGCCTGCTGCACGAAGGTATCGAGATCGCCGCCCCAGGAGGTCGAGATCACGACATCGGGCCGCAGGGCCGAGAGGCGCGTGATCTCGGTGGAGAAGTCGGGCGCGCCGAATTTTGGGAAGAGCTCGGCGACGACCTTGACGTCGGGCTTCAGCGCCTTGAGCCCGGCCTGCAGCAGCGCCCAGGACTCACGGCCCCAGGCATAGTCCTGGTTGACGACCGCGATCGTCTTGAAGTCCGGCTTGGTCTTCATGAGGTAGAGCAGCGTCGCCATCATCTCGGCGCCGGCATGGCCCTGGGTGCGGACCGAGTACTTCCACTTGCCCTCTTCGAAGATCGTCTGCGTGCCGCAATCCCACATCACGTTGACGACCTTGAGGTCCTCGGCGACGGGGGCTAGCGCGTTGCAGGAGCCCGAAGAGATCGCGCCGAACATCACCTGCGCGCCCTGGTCCTGGACGACGCGGCGATACTCCGAAATCAGCTGGTTGGTGCCCGCGCCCTCGTCGACATAGACCGGCTTCACCGGCACGCCGAGGATACCACCCTTGGCGTTCAGTTCCTCGAAGAACAGGTCGGCGGCATTGCGGCCGGGCACGCCGAAAACCGAAGCGGGCCCCGACAGGAAGGTCGCGATGCCGACGACGAGTTCCTTCGGCTTCTCCTGCGCCTGCACTGGCAGCGCCATCAGCGCCCCCAGAACGAATGCGGCTACGGCTGATCGTTTGATGGCCATCGGTTCCTCTCCCTGAATCCTCTGGAGCGCGCTCTTGGGCGGCGCGCTGCCTGGAGCCGAGAGGGGTGCATGGGCGATCCGGCAGGACAAGTAGGATAAAACGATGAGGGCCATAGCGATTATCTATGGTGATCGCGGCACAGCGAGGATTTCGCTATGCCCCTCATCGCAAAACCCTATTTGACTTGGCCGGGGCTTCGACGGCCCGTCTGCGGATGGGAATGGAAGGCGGACCGCCGGAACGACGATGAACGCGCTCGAAGGAATTCTGGTGGTGGCGCTGGAGCAGGCGGTGGCCGTTCCGACCGCCACCTGCAAGCTCGCCGATGCCGGCGCCCGCGTCATCAAGCTCGAACGCGCCGAGGGCGATTTCGCCCGCGGCTATGACGATTATGCGAAAGGCCTGTCCTCCTATTTCGTCTGGCTCAACCGCGGCAAGGAATCCTGCCGCGTCGATCTCAAGCAGGCGGATGACCGCGCCATGGTCGAGGCCATGCTGGCGCGGGCCGATGTCTTCATCCAGAACCTTGCGCCGGGCGCCACCGGCCGGCTCGGCCTGGGCGCAGCCGAACTGCGCGCGCGCTATCCCAGGCTGATCACCTGCGACGTCTCGGGCTATGCGCCGGGCACGCCGCACCACACGCGCAAGGCCTATGACCTGCTGGTCCAGGCCGAATCGGGGCTGGCCGCCATCACCGGCACGCAGGCCTCCGGCCCGTCGCGCATCGGCGTCTCGATCGCCGACATCGCCACCGGCCAGGCGGCCTATGCCGCCATCCTCGAGGCGCTGCTGCGTCGCGCGAAGACCGGCCAAGGCTCCGCGATCCAGCTCTCGCTGTTCGACACGCTCGGCGACCTGATGAACGTGCCCTATCTCACGCGGCGCTATGGCGGCATCGAGCCGCCGCGGCTTGGGCTCGCCCACCCCTCGATTGCTCCCTATGGCGTCTTCTCCACCGCCGATGGCGATGTGCTGATCTCGATCCAGAGCGAGCGCGAATGGCAGATCCTCGCCCGCGAGGTTCTGGGCAGCGCGGCTCTCGCCGAGGACCCACGCTTCGCCACCAATGTCCTGCGGGTGCGGCAGCGTGAGACGGTGGACCGCGAGGTTCAGGCGCTGCTCGCGACGCGCTCCTTCGCCGAGGTCACCGCCGCGCTCGATCGCTATGCCATCGCCTATGGCACCGTCTCCAGCGTCGGCGACCTCATCACACACCCCGCCGCGACCGCCCTGGCCACCCCGACGCCGTCGGGCCCCGTCGAGGTCCTCGCCCCGCCCGCCATCGTCGACGGGCAGCGCGTGACGATGCGCCCCGTGCCGGCGCTCGGCCAGCATGACGAGGCGTTGCGGGCCGAGTTCGGCCGCTCTTCGGCCCCGTAAAGACAGCAACCATGCAGCACCCATCCGACCATGCCGAGATCCGCGACGCCGTCGCCCGCCTCTGCGCCGGCTTCCCGGGCGAGTACTGGCGCAAGCTCGACCGCGAGATGGCCTACCCGACCGAGTTCGTCGCGGCACTCACCGAAAGCGGCTTTCTCTCGGCGCTGATCCCGGAGGCCTATGGCGGCGCCGGCCTGACGCTATCGGCGGCGAGCGTCATCATGGAGGAGATCCAGCGCCAGGGCTGCAATGGCGGCGCCTGTCACGCGCAGATGTATGTCATGGGTACGGTTCTCCGGCATGGCTCGGAGGCGCAGAAGCAGGCCTGGCTGCCCCGCGTAGCCTCGGGCGAACTGCGCCTGCAGGCCTTCGGCGTCACCGAGCCGACCAGCGGCACCGACACGACGGCGCTGCGCACGACCGCACGGCGCGAGGGCGACCATTACGTCGTCAACGGGCAGAAGATCTGGACGAGCCGCGCCGCGCAGTCGGACCTCATGCTGCTGCTGGCGCGCACCACCCCGCGCGAGCAGGTCGCCAAGCGCACCGACGGGCTCTCGGTCTTCCTGCTCGACATGCGCGAGGCGCTGAAAAACGGCCTCACCATCCGGCCCATCCGGACGATGATGAACCACGCCACCACCGAGGTCTTCTTCGACAATGTCCGCATCCCCGCCGGGAACCTGATCGGCGAGGAGGGCAAGGGCTTCCGCTACATCCTCTCGGGCATGAATGCCGAGCGCATCCTGATCGCGGCCGAATGCGTCGGCGACGCCAAATGGTTCATCGAGAAGGCCTCGACCTACGCCAAGGAGCGTCAGGTCTTCGGCCGGCCGATCGGCCAGAACCAGGGCATCCAGTTCCCGATCGCCAAGGCCTACGCCAATATGCGCGCAGCCGAACTGATGGTGCGCGAGGCGGTGCGGCTCTATGAGGCCGGCGAGAATGCCGGCGCGGAGGCCAACATGGCGAAGATGCTCGCTGCGGATGCCTCCTTCGAGGCGGCCAACGCCTGCATCCAGACCCATGGCGGCTTCGGCTTCGCCGAGGAGTACGATATCGAGCGCAAATTCAGGGAGACCCGGCTCTACCAGGTGGCGCCGATCTCGACCAATCTGATCCTGTCCTATCTCGCGGAGCATGTGCTGGGCATGCCCCGGTCTTATTGAGGGCAAGCCGTCATGCTCGGGCTTGACCCGAGCATCTCCTGCAAGAGTTTCTCGGGTCTCCGCGGAGTTTATCCTTGGGCCGATCGAAGATCGGACCCGAGGGCGGCGCCCGAGAATGACGCCACAGGAAAAGCACATGGACATCGACCATCTCCGCGGCTGGATCGGCAGGACGGAGGAGGCCTCGGATCTCGTCACGCCGCGCCTGATCGAGAGTTATGCGGCCACCTTCGCGCCCCATCTCGCGCCCGGCCCGCAGGGCGACGCGCCGCTCGCGCTGCACTGGTGTCTCGCACCACCCATCGCACCGATGAACGCGCTCGGGCCTGATGGCCATCCGGCGAAGGGGGATTTCCTGCCGCCGGTGCCGCTGCCGCGGCGGATGTGGGCGGGCGGGCGCCTTGAGGCGCTGGCGCCCTTACGCGCGGGCGATCTCGTCACGCGCCGCTCGACCATCGGCGACGTCACGGCCAAGGAGGGCCGCACCGGCGCGCTCTGCTTCGTCGCCGTCCATCACGAGGTCTCGACCCCGCGCGGGCTCGCCCTGCGCGAGCGCCACGACATCGTCTACCGCGAGGCCACCAGCCTGCCGGCCGCCGCAACTGCTGCCACAGTCACACCGGAACCGACCGATCTCGTCTGGGAGGTCGAGGCCAGCCCGACCCTGCTCTTCCGCTACTCGGCGCTGACCTTCAACGGCCATCGGATCCATTACGACCAGCCCTATGCGACCGCCGAGGAAGGCTATACCGGGCTCGTCGTCCATGGTCCGATCCAGGCGACGCTGATGCTCAACATCGCCGCGACGCTGGCGGGAACCACGACGCTGGCGCTCGATTATCGCGGCCTGAGCCCGCTGATCGCCGGCGGCCGCTTTGCCGTCAAAGCCCGGCGGAACGCCGACGGCGGCATCCGGACCTGGACGGAAGGCGCTGATGGGCGCTTGCGGATGGAGGGAACGGCGCGTCTGCTTTAGTGGGCGCCGCCGGCCTCACCCGTACAGCGTCGGCGGCCCGCCATCCTGGCCCAGCGTCGCCGTCCAGGTCTCGTCGGTGACGAGGCCGCGCAGGATCTCCCAGGACAATTGCCCGATCGCGCGCGCCGCCGCCGGCATCGGCCGCTCGGTCGAATAGGCGAGATAGACCTTGCGGTAGAGCGTCGGGCGCTCCAGCGGCCAGGTCCGGAACAGCCCAGCCCTTTCCTGCGCCGCCACCGCCATGCGCGGCAGGATGCTGTAGCCGAAGCCCTGCTCCACCAGCCGCTTGATCTGGCTGTAGGATTCGATCTCGATCGCCGGCTGGATGGTCGCACCGACCGAAGCCGCCGCCTCGTCGATCTGGTCGCGCAGCCCATGCCCGATGCCCGGCAGGATCAGGTCGAGAGCCGCGGCATCGGCCATCGCCACGGCCTCGCCTGACGGTGCCGGCGAGCCGGTGACGCCCGGGGCGCAGAACAGGCAGAGCTCTTCGGTCAGGACATGGTGGATGCCGAGCCCCTTGGGGTCGGAGGTCGAGTAGATCATCGCCAGATCGACCTCGCCGCGGCGCAGCCAGTCCAGCACGAAGCCGCTCATCGCCTCGGCGATGCGGATGCGGATCGCCGGATAGCGCTCGCGCGCCGCCTGGATCAGCGGCACGCTGAACTGCTCGCTCACCGTGCCGGGCAAGCCGATCCGAACCTCGCCACCCGGCAATTCGGCCTCGCCGCGCACGGCTTCGCGCAGCGCCCCGAACTCGGCCAGGATGACATGCGCGCGGGCCAGCAGGCGCTCGCCGGCTTCCGTCGGCAGCACGCCGCGCGTGCCGCGATGCAGCAGCGCGACGCCGAGCTCGTCCTGCATATGCCGCAGATGCTGGCTCAGCGCTGGCTGCGCCACACGCAGCTTGGTGGCGGCCTTGGAGAAGGAGCCCTGTTCGACGATCGCCGCGAAATAGCGAAGCTGCCTTAGATCCATCGCCTTTCGGGTCTCCCTGAGCCTGCGGCAAGCCGCAGGCCTGCATAGCGGCGCCGCGCACCCATGACCAGCGAGACCCCGCGACTGCGCCAGCTTTGCGTTATGGCGGCTAGAGCGAAGCGGTATTGGTCGAAGCCGCGGGCGCGGGTGCATCGTTCTCCCCGGATCCGCAGGCGCTCCGTCGCCCTTCGCGCAAGCCCCACAGAACAGGCCCCGAAGGCCGGCCCTATCGCAATGATCCCGGAGGAAATGCAATGTCGAACGACCCGTTCCGTCTGCCGTCGGCGAGCCGCCGCGGCTTCCTGGGCGCAGCCGCCGCCCTCGCCGCCACCGGTGGCAGTCTCCCGCTCATCGGCCCGGCGGCCGCCAAGGCGCCGCTCTCGAAAACGCAGCCCGCCTATTTCTACCGCTTCATGCTGGGAACGGCGGAGGTCACCGTCGTCTCGGACGGGCCGCTGCCGCTGGGCGATCCCGGCACGAGCTTTCTCGGCGTGCCGAAGGAAACCGTCTACGGCATGCTGGAAAGCAGCTTCCTGCCCAAGGACAACGTCGTCCTCGAGCAGAACATCCCGATCGTGAATTTCGGCGACCGGCTCGTCATGTTCGACACCGGCATGGGCTTCTCCAAGGCCTTCGGGCCCACCACCGGCCGGCTCATGAAGAGCATGGAGGAGGCCGGCATCAAGGCCGGCGACATCGACGACATCGTCTGCAGCCATGCCCATATCGACCATATCGGCGGCATCTGCACGGCTGACGGTAAGCCGCTCTTCCCCAATGCGCGCATCCATATCAGCCAGACCGATTTCGATTTCTGGACGGATGAGAGCAAGCTGGGCTCGCCGCTCAAGGCCTTCATCGAGCATGCCCGCGCCAATCTGCTGCCGGTGCGCGACCGCATCGTCTTCTTCAAGGACCAGCAGGAATTCCTGCCGGGCGTGCAGGCGATCGCGGCGCCGGGCCACACCGCCGGCCACCACATCTTCAAGGTCGCCTCGGCGGGCAAGTCCTTCGTCTTCCTCGGCGACCTGACGCACCACGCGGTGCTGCTGACCGAGAACCCGCGCCTCGAATTCGCCTATGACAGCGACCCCAAGCAGGCGGTGCAGTCCCGCGTGCGACTGCTGACGATGCTGGCGCAGGAGAAGACGCCGGTGATGTCCTACCATTTCGCCTGGCCGGGCTTCGGCAACCTCGCCAAGGCGGGCGAGGGCTTCCGCTACTACCCGGCGCCGATGCAGCTCATCCCCGTCTGAACCGGCCAGAGCGCCCGGCCCTCGGCGGCCGGGCGCGTTCAGACGCCCTCGTCGCTCGCGCCTGGGGGGTCATAACCCGGCAGGCGCGACACAACCCCGGTCACAGGCCGCAGATGCTCGTCGAGCACGGCGCGCGCCCGCGCCTCGTCGAAGGCCCGCAGCGCCGCGATGAAGTCGCGATGCTCGACGCGGATGCGCTCGATCCGGCCCGGATCCACCGCCAGTGCCCGCATCGCCACCCGCTGCTGCCGCGCCCCCAGCGACTGGTAGAGCTCGGACAGCACCTCGTTGCTGAGCGCCTGGACCATCCCGAAATGGAACTCGCGGTTGAGTTCGACACGGGCGAAATGGTCGCTGCCGGCGATCGCGTCGAGCCGGTCGAGCACGGCCTCCATCGTCTCGGGCAGCACGATCCTCTCCCGGCAGATGCGGGCGACCGCATAGCCCTCGATCATGCGGCGGGTCTCGTAGAGATCGGCCAGCTCCTGCGCCGTGACCTGCCGCACCAGCGCCCCGCGGCGCGGCAGCAGGTCGATGAAGCGCTCCGCCTCGAGCCTGTGGAACGCCTCGCGGACCGGCGTCCGCGACACGCCCATGACCGAGGAGATCGCCTCCTCCTCGACGAAGGAGCCCCCGGCATAGACGCCGCGCAGGATCTGCTCGCGGACATGCGCATAGACCCGCTCGCGAGCCGGCCGGCTTTCCGCATCCTGCGCCTGGGGCGGCGTCATTACATTCAAGGTCGGGCGTCCTCATCCGGCATGTCAATGCGGCAACTCTAGGCGCTTCGGCCGCCGACATCAAAAATCCACCATGTATACACGACGCATGACAGCCATGCGCAGCCGGACTGGCGTCGCCGCCCCGATGGCGCTCTTCTTGCCAGACGAAGGACGCCGGACAGACGTGACAACGCGCGCGGCGACGACACAGCGAGGAGAAAGCCGATGACGATCTCACGCCGCACGATGCTGGCCGCCGGGCTGGCCGCGCCCTTCGCGAGCCTGCCACTGCTCTCCCGCCCCGCCAGCGCCCAGCGCGCCGCCGGCATTCTGCGCTACGGCCTCTCGGCCTTTCCGCCCAATCTGCAGCCCTGGGTCTCGACCGGCGCCTCGGCCGGCACGGTCAAGATGCTGATCCATCGCAGCCTGGTGTCCTACGGCCCGAAGGGCGAGCTGCGCGGCGAACTGGCAACCTCCTGGTCGCTCGACGGCGACGGCGCCTGGGTCTTCAAGCTCAGGCCCGGCTGCGTCTTCCACAATGGCGATCCGGTCACCGCCGAGGACGTGAAGTGGTCGATCGAGCAGATCGCCGGCGAAAAATCGACCGCCTATATGCGCAGTCAGTTCCAGAGCGTCGAGCGCATCGAGATCCCCGATCCGGGTACGATCCGGCTGGTCACCAAGACGCCACAGGCGACGCTGCCGAGCTGGTTCGGCAACTACAACACCTTCATCCTCTCGCGGAAATCGACGCCGACCGAGTTCATCGGCGCCGGCCCCTTCCGGCTGGTCGGTCAGGAGCGCGGCTCCTCGGTCGAGATCGCGGCCTTCGACAAGTTCTACAAGCCCGGAATCCCGAAGCTGAAGGGCATCAAATTCGTCGTCTATGCCGACGAGAACCTGCGTTTCGCCGCCCTCCAGTCGGGCGATGTCGACATGATCGAATATGTCCCCTGGCAGTCGATGGCAGCCGTCGAGGCCGATCCGCGGCTCAAGCTCGACAGCCAGGAAGGCCCGTTCATGGACGTGCTCTTCAACGGGACGAAGCCGCCCTTCAACGATCCGCGCGTGCGCCGCGCCGTCGCCCACGCCGTGCGGCGGGAGGACATCGTCAAGGTCGCCTTCTTCGGCCGCGGCAAGCCGCTCGAGGGCCTGCCGATCGTCGAGGGCACGCCCTGGTGGGACAAGGACCTGTCGCGCGGCTGGAACTACGATCCCGCCCGCGCCAAGGCGCTGCTGACGGAGGCGGGTTTCGGCAACGGCTTCCAGACCACGCTGCTCGCAACCGCCCAATTCGGCATGCACAAGGACACAGCCGAGATCGTCCAGCAGCACCTCGCCGCCATCGGCATCCAGTGCGAACTGCAGCTGCCCGACTGGTCGACCCGCGTCGCTCGCGGCTCGAAGGGCCAGTACGACATGGCGATTCACGGCGTCTCGTCGGACAACAACGATCCCGACGGGCTGACGGTCGTGCTCGATACGACGCTCTCGCCCAGCCATGGCCGCTCCTTCCGCGTCGACGCGCCGCGCACCATCGCCGCGCTGGCCAAGGGCCGCGCCGAGTTCGACCAGGCCAAGCGCGTCGAGATCTACAAGGAGATGCAGCGGGCCGCGCTGGAGGAGGTGCCGATGGTCGGCCTCGCCTGGCGCAGCCAGGGCTACGGCATGGACAAGGGCGTGATGGGCTTCACCAACCTCCCCGGCGCGCTGTCCAACTCCTCCGGCAACATGCTCGAAGAGACCTATTTCGGATGAGCGCGACCTGGCTCGCGCGCAAGCTGACGGTCGTCGCGGGCCTCGCCTGGCTCGTCGCGACGATCGTCTTCCTGGCGCTGCACATGGTGCCCGGCGACCCCGCCGAGCTCCTGCTCTCGACCGGCGGCGTCTCGCCGGACCCGGCCTCCGTCGCCGAGCTGCGCGAGAAGCTCGGGCTCGAGCGCCCGCTCTTCGTCCAATACGCCGCCTTCCTGGGCGGGCTGCTGCGCGGCGATCTCGGCACCTCCCTCATCGACGATTACCCGGTGATCAGCGAGATCGCGCTGCGCCTGCCGCGCACGCTGGAACTGATCGCCGCCGGCAGTGTCATCGCGATTCTGGTCGGCGTGCCGGCGGGCGTCTTCGCCGCACTCGACCGCGGCGGCGCCTTCGACCGCGCCGCCTCCGCCGTCACCGCACTGCTGCTCGCCGTACCCGTCTTCGTGCTGGGCACGCTGCTGGTGCTGCTCTTCGCGCAGACGCTGCGGATCATGCCGGCCGGCGGCTTCGTGCCCTTTTCACAGGACCCCGTGCAGCATCTCAAGCTCCTGACCCTGCCCGCCATCGCCATCGCCAAGGGGCTGGCCGCGGTGCTGTTCCGGATGACGCGCGCGGCGATGCTGGACGCGCTCGCCAACGACTATGTCCGCACCGCCCGCGCCAAGGGGCTCTCGCCCACCCGTGTCATCGTCGTCCATGTCCTGCGCAACGCGCTGAACCCGGTCGTCACCGTGCTCGGCCTGCAAATGGGCACGCTGCTCGGCGGCACGGTGCTGGTCGAATACGTCTTCAACTGGCCGGGCATGTCGACGCCGCTGCTGCGCGCCGTCGAGGGCCGCGACTACCCCATGGTGGTTGGCATCGTGCTGACGATCTCGGTGCTCTTCCTGCTGCTCAACCTCGTGGTCGAGCTCGTCCATGCCTTGCTCGACCCACGGGTGGCGCATTCATGAGCGGCAACCGGCATTTCAAGCGCCTCTGGCTGCCCGGCGGCTTCGTCGCCCTGATCGCACTGGCGGCGCTCTGCGCGCCGCTGTTTCCCCTGCCCGACCCGATCCGCCAGGACGTCGCCAACCGCCTCGCCGGCCCGATGGCGGGCTCCTGGCTCGGCCGCGACGAGTTCGGGCGGGACGTGCTCTCGCGCCTGCTCTGGGGCGCGCGCACCAGCCTGAGCGTCGCCTTCGCCTCCGCCCTGACGGCCGGCGCCATCGGCGTCCTGCTCGGGCTGATCGGCGGCTGGGGCAAGGGCGCCGCCGCCTTCCTCTCCGTGCGCAGCATGGACGTGGTGCTGTGCTTCCCGCCCGTGCTGCTCGCTTTGCTGGTGGTGACGCTGCTCGGCCCCGGCGCCGCGACGCTGATCCTCGTGCTCTCGGTGCTCTATCTCCCCGGCTTCGCCCGCGTCACCCATGCGGAGGTGCTGGCGGTCAAGAACCGGGACTATGTCGAGGCGACGCGCGCCCTCGGCGCGCGCCCCGCCTATCTGCTGCTGCGGACCGTGCTGCCCAACATCGCAGGGCCGATTCTGGTCCAGCTCTCGCTCGCGGTCGCCGCCGCCGTGGTGCTGGAGAGCGGGCTCTCCTTCCTCGGTCTCGGCGTCGTCCCGCCCGCCCCCTCCTGGGGGCTGATGATCCGTGGCGCGCGTGCCACCATGGAGCAGGCGCCGCTGCTGCTGGTCTGGCCCTGCGCCGCGCTGACGCTCACCATCCTCGCCATGAACCTGCTCTGCGACGGCCTGCGCGATGCGCTCGACCCGCGCACCGCCGGCCGTTGAACCACCACCGAAACCTGCAAGGACATAGTCCCATGGCTGCCAAGACCGACCCCCTCGTCCATATGGGCACGATCACCGGGGGCGAGGCCCGCGAGATCCTGAAAGAAAACCCCGTGATCCTGCTCCCCATGGGCAGCCATGAGGACCAGGGCCCGCACGCCCCGATGGGCGACTACCTCCTGGCCGAGAAGATCGCCGAGCTCGCCGCCATCCGCGCCAGCAAGGCCGGCACGCGCACGCTGGTGGCGCCGGTCCTGCCCTTCGGCGGCGCCGACTGGTTCGGCTCGATGACCGGCGGCATCGCGATCTCGCAGGCGACGTTGACCACCGTCATCGCCGAGATGGTCGATTCGCTGCACCGAAACGGCCTGACCCGGATCATCGTGATCAACGGCCATGGCGGCAATGTCGGCCCGATCTCGGAGGTCGCCCGCGAACTCTATCTGCGCGAGCAGATCGTGCTGCCGAGCCTCTATCTCTGGCGCATCGGCTATGGCCTGCTGCCGGGCATCCTCGGCGGGGCCGACAAGGCGGCCGCCGTCGCCGGCCACGGCGCCGACCCGCTGACCTCGATCGGCCTGCATCTCTTCCCCGAGCTGATCCGCAAGGACCTGATCCCCGAGGCGAAGCCGCTGAAGCGCGACCCGGTCCTCGACCTGCCCTTCACGGGCTTGGGCCTCGCGAACTTCGAGGGCCACGAGGTCGCGATGCCCAACGAGTACGACGAGACCTACAATCTCGGCGTCGCCAAGGGCGATCCGCGCCTCTGCTCCGCCGAGACCGGCGCCGCGCTCACCGAGAAGCTGACCGACATCTGCGCCCGCTTCATCGCGCATTTCGCCAGCAAGGTCGCAGCCTGAGCCTGACGCCGCCGCGGCATGCCGCGGCGGCCCTCCCCAGCCTCGTCGGAACGGGCGATGGTGTCGCGGCCCGACCTCCCTCCGGAAGCACGACTGCCATGACCGCCACCGCCCGCGCGCCCCGCATCACCCCCTTCACCTGCGACAAGAGGCCGGCGACGGGCTCGCGCGGCATGGTCGTCACCAACCACCCCCTCGCCTCGGCCGCAGGTTCGCAGATGCTGCTGGCGGGGGGCAACGCGGTCGATGCGGCTGTGGCCGCCCTCTTTGCCCTGACCGTGGTCGAACCGATGATGGTCGGCATCCTCGGCGGCGGGCTCGCCCATATCCGCATGGCCGATGGCCGCCATGTCGTGCTCGACGGGCTCTCGACCGCGCCGCGGCGCGCCACGCCGGACATGTATGACTGCCTCTCCGACGAGATCGGCAGGCAGCGCGACGTCCGCGACCGGGAGAACGTGGTCGGCCCTAGGGCCGTCGCCGTGCCCGGCGCGCTGGCCGGCTGGTGCGAGGCCCTCGCCCGCTTCGGCACGCTGCCGCTCGCCGAGGTGCTCCAGCCCGCCATCGCGCTGGCCGAGCGCGGCTTCACGGTCACGCCCTATCTCTCCAACTGCATCGCCGACAACATCGCCGATCTCGCGCGTGACCCGGGCCTCGCGGCGCTGTTCCTGCGCGATGGTCAAGCCCTGCCTGCGGGCACGCGGCTGGTCCAGAGCGACTATGCCAAAAGCCTGAGCCTCATCGCCGAGACCGGCCCGGCCGCGCTCTATGGCGGCCCGCTCGGCCAGGCGCTGACGGATTTCATGGCGGCGAAGGGGGGCCTGATCGGCCCCGACGATCTCACCGCCTACCGGGTCGAGACGCGCGAACCGATCCGCGGGAGCTATCGCGGCCACGAGATAATGGGGCCGCCGCCGCCGGCCTCCTCGGGCGTCCACATCGCGCAGATGCTCAACATCCTCGATGGCTACGACATCGGCGCGCTCGGCTTCGGCTCGCCGGACGCGGTCCATCTCCTGGCCGAGGCCCTCAAGATCGCCTTCGCCGACCGCGCCGTGGCGACCGCCGATCCCGCCTTCGTCAAGGTCCCGGTCGCTCGGCTGATCGACAAGGCCTATGCCGACGAACGCCGCGCGCTCATCGCGATGGACGAGGCCAAGGCTTGGTCTGCGGGACTAGCGCCGGGCGAATCGAACGACACCACCCATGTCACGGTCGCCGATGCCGACGGCAACGTCGTCACCGCGACGCAGACCATCAACGGCCTGTTCGGCGCCTGCACCCAGATCCCCGGCACGGGGATGCTGACGAACAACTACATGTTCAATTTCGACCCGCACCCCGGCCGCGCGCTCTCGATCGCACCCGGCAAGCGCGTCTTCACCTCGATGGCGCCGATGATCGTGCTGAAGGAGGGCAAGCTCGCCTTCGCGCTCGGGCTGCCCGGCGCGTTGCGCATCTTCCCCTCGGCCCTGCAGGCGATCGTCAACCTGATCGACCACGGCATGAGCCTGCAGGAGGCGGTCGAGGCGCCGCGTGTCTGGACGGAAGGCGGCGTGCTCGAACTCGAGGAGGCCTTTCCCGAGACGGTGGCGGAGGCGCTGCGCGCGCGCGGTCACCGCATCGTCCGGATGCCGCGCATCGCCGGCGGCATGAACGCTATCGCCTTCGGCGCCGACGGCACGCTGACTGGCGCCGCCTGCTGGCGCGCCGACGGCACGCCCGTTGCGGTCTCGGGCGGCCTCGCCCGCGCTGGCGCCCGCTTCACGATCTGACAACGGAACCAAACGATGACCGAGACCATCTGCCTCCTCGACATGACCACGCCGGCCCGCGCCGAGAAGCTGCGCGCCCTTCTGCCGCCGGGCTTCGTGCTGACCCACGGCACCGCCCGCGGCGACGAACACATGAAGGAGATCATCGCCGAGGCCGACTACGCCATCTCCGGCCAGGTCGCCGTCTCGGGCGATGTGCTGCGCGCGGCCAGGAAGCTGAAACTGCTGCACAAATGGGGCGTCGGTTACGACAACATCGACATCGCCACCGCCAAGGAACTGGGCATCAAGGTCGCCCGGACGACGGGCAGCAACGCGCTGCCCGTCGCCGAATTCGCGCTGGGCCTCATGATCTCGGCCCTGCGCTATATCGGCTATGGCCATGCCGAGCTGAAGAAGGGCCACTGGAGCACCGGCAGCCTGCCGGGCGAAACCTTCATGCTCTCGGGCAAGACCGTCGGCATCATCGGCTTCGGCGCGATCGGCCAGAACGTCGCGAAGCTGCTGCGGGGCTTCGGCTGCACCATCCTCTACAGCAAGCGCCAGCCCCTCACGGCAGAGGAAGAGGCGGCGCTCGGCGTCCGCAACGCCAGCCTGGACGCGATTCTCGCGCAGGCAGACGTCGTTTCGCTGCACTGCCCGCTGACGCCCGAGACCACCAACCTGATCGGTCGCGAGGCTTTCGCGAAGATGAAGAAGACCGCCGTGCTGATCAATGTGGCGCGCGGCGGGGTCGTCGACGAATCGGCGCTGGTCACCGCGCTGCGCGACCGCGAGATCGCGGGCGCGGCGATGGACGTCTATGCGATCGAGCCGCTGCCGGCCGACAGCGAACTGCTGACCCTCGACAATCTCGTCGTGACGCCGCATCTCGCGGCGATGGCCGCGGACAATTTCGCTCCCACCGTTTCGCGGATGTTCGCCAACATCGCCCATGTGTCGCGCGGCGAGCCGGTGCCGGCAAAGGATCTCGTCGTCTGAAACCCGGGCCTGCACCGGCGGTGCCTTGACCTGAATCAAGGCTCGCCGGCACCGCCGCAGCTAACCCTCGCTCATGACAGCGTGCGTGACGAGCGCCGCGAGGTGAGCAGGGGCTGGGCATGGCGACAACGGGCAATCCGATCCGACAAGCGACGACAGGCGAGATGGTGGGCATCGCGCTTGCCGCGGTGAGCTTCCTGGGCTTGCTGCTGATCGCCGCCAAGACCGACCACGGCGCCTATGCCTTTCATGCCGCCGTCGGCATGGCCGCGGCCCTGGCGACCATCTTCCTGATCGGCAACCGCTGCTTCAAGCCGGGCACCGGCCTGGCGCCTCAGGAGATCGACGGCCGGCCGAACTACAACATGGAGCCGGTCAAGTTCGCGACGCTGGCCTCGCTGTTCTGGGGCATCGCCGGATTCACGGTCGGGCTGATCATCGCGCTCCAGCTCGCCTTTCCGGTCCTGAACTTCGATCTTCCCTGGATCAATTTCGGCCGCCTGCGCCCGCTGCACACCTCGGCGGTGATCTTCGCCTTCGGCGGCAACGTGCTGCTCGCGACCTCCTTCTACGTCGTCCAGCGCACCTCGCGAGCGCGGCTGGCGGGAGACCTGGCGCCCTGGTTCGTGGTGCTCGGCTATAATCTCTTCATTGTCATCGCCGGGACGGGCTACCTGCTCGGCATCACCCAGGGCAAGGAATACGCCGAGCCGGAATGGTATGCCGATCTCTGGCTGACCATCGTCTGGGTCGTCTATCTGCTGGTCTTCCTGCTGACGCTCGCCAAGCGCAAGGAACCGCACATCTACGTCGCGAACTGGTTTTATCTCGGCTTCATCGTCACCATCGCGGTCCTGCATCTCGGCAACAACCTGGCGCTGCCGGTCTCGATCCTCTCGCCCAAGTCCTACATCGTCTGGTCGGGCGTTCAGGATGCGATGTTCCAGTGGTGGTACGGCCATAACGCGGTCGGGTTCTTCCTCACCGCCGGCTTCCTCGCGATCATGTATTACTTCGTGCCCAAGCGCGCGAACCGGCCCGTCTACAGCTATCGCCTCTCGATCATCCACTTCTGGGCGCTGATCTTCATCTACATCTGGGCCGGGCCGCACCACCTGCACTACACCGCCCTGCCCGACTGGGCGCAGACGCTCGGCATGACCTTCTCGATCATGCTCTGGATGCCCTCCTGGGGCGGCATGATCAACGGAATCATGACCCTCTCGGGCGCCTGGGACAAGCTGCGCACGGACCCCGTTCTGCGGCTGATGGTGGTCTCGCTCGCCTTCTACGGCATGTCGACCTTCGAGGGGCCGCTGATGTCGATCAAGGCGGTCAACTCGCTGTCGCACTACACCGACTGGACCATCGGCCATGTCCACTCCGGCGCGCTCGGCTGGGTCGCCTACATCTCCTTCGGCGCGATCTACTGCCTGGTTCCCTGGCTCTGGAACCGCAAGGAACTGTATTCGCTCAAGCTGGTGAACTGGCACTTCTGGGTCTCGACGCTCGGCATCGTCCTCTACATCTCGGCGATGTGGGTCTCCGGCATCCTTCAGGGCCTGATGTGGCGCGCCTACACCTCGCTCGGTTTTCTCGAATACTCCTTCATCGAGACCGTCGCGGCGATGCACCCCTTCTACGTCATCCGGGCGCTGGGCGGCGCACTCTTCCTGACCGGCGCGCTGATCATGGTCTTCAACGTCTGGATGACCATCCGCAGCTGCGAGCCGGAGAGCGCCCAGGACAACGCCCCGCTTCAGCCCGCCCTCGTGCCGGCCGAGTAAGGACCGCTTCTATGACGAGCATCGAACACAACGCCCCGCGCAAGTCGCTCTGGTCCAAGCACAAGATCTTCGAGACCAACTCCATCATACTGATCATCGGCGTCCTGCTGGTGATCTCGGTCGGTGGCCTGGTCGAGATCGCGCCGCTGTTCTACCTGAAGAACACGATCGAGAAGGTCGAGGGCATGCGCCCCTATACTCCGCTCGAGCTGGCCGGCCGCGCCATCTATGTCCGCGAGGGCTGCTACAACTGCCACAGCCAGATGATCCGCCCGCTGCGCGACGAGATCGAGCGCTACGGCCATTACTCGCTCGCGGCGGAGAGCATGTACGACAAGCCCTTCCAGTGGGGCTCGAAGCGCACGGGGCCGGACCTCGCCCGCGTTGGCGGCAAGTATTCCGACGAATGGCAGCGCGACCACCTGGCCAATCCGCGCGCCCTCGTGCCGCAGTCGATCATGCCCGGCTATCCCTTCCTGACGAAGACCGAACTGAAATTCGACGACATCGCCGACGAGCTGCGCGCGAACCGCGGCAGCGGCGTGCCCTACACCGACGAGATGATCGCCCAGGCCGCCAGCGACCTGCGTGCCCAGGCGACGCCCGATCATCCCAAGCAGGGCGAGCTCGAGGCGCGCTATCCCAAGGCCCAAGCGCGCGACTTCGACGGCGACCCGAGCCGCATCACCGAGGCCGACGCACTGATCGCCTATCTGCAGGTGCTCGGCACGCTCGTCGACTTCAAGCTCTACGACAACAAAGCCAACATCCGCTGACGGAGGGCATCATGGACATGACCTATCAGTGGCTCGCGCGCTTCGCGCAGTCCGCCGGCCTCCTCTACTTCGTCGGAATCTTTCTCGCCGTCTGCGTCTACGCCTTCTGGCCGGCCAATCGCGCCCGGTTCGAGGAGGCCGCCCGCACCCCGTTGCAGGACGACTGAACCATGGCTCAGCATCAGGACCATCACGAGGTGGACGCCCATACCGGCGTGTCCACGACCGGCCATGAGTGGGACGGGATCCGCGAACTCAACACGCCGCTGCCACGCTGGTGGCTCGGCATCTTCTACGCGACGATCGTCTGGTCGGTCGGCTACTGGGTCGTCTATCCGGCCTGGCCTCTGATCACCGGCGCGACCCAGGGCGTCATCGGCTATGCCTCTCGCATCGAGATCGCCAAGGATCTCGCTTTGCTGCAGCAGCACCGGGCGTCCCAGTCCAGTGGGCTGGCCGAAGCCTCGCTCGAGCAGATCAAGGCCGACCCCTCGCTCTTCCGCATCGCCATGGCCCAGGGCAAGGCCGCCTTCGGCGACAACTGCGCAGCATGCCACGGCGTCGGCGGCGCCGGGTCCAAGGGCTATCCCAACCTCAACGACGACGACTGGCTCTGGGGCGGCTCGCTCGCCGAGATCCACCAGACACTGCAGAACGGCATCCGTGTCGCCGGCAATGCCGAGACGCGCATCAGCCAGATGCCTGCCTTCGGCAAGGACGGCGTACTGAAGCCGGCCGAGATCCGCGCCGTCGCCAACCATGTCCGCGAAATCGCCGGTCTGCCGACCGAGGCGAATGCCGATCTTGCCAAGGGACGCGAGCTCTTCGCCACCAACTGCGCCGCCTGCCATGGCGACGCCGGCAAGGGCAACAAGGAGCTCGGCGCACCGAACCTCACCGACGCGATCTCGCTCTATGGCATGGATCTGGCCTCGCTGACCGAGACCATCACCAACAGCCGGGCTGGCGTGATGCCGGCCTGGGGCCAGCGCCTCGATCCGACCACGGTCAAAGCCCTGACGATCTATGTCCATTCGCTCGGAGGGGGCCAGTAGCCATGGCCCTCCAGGAGACCGATCTCGGGGATCTGCCGCTCTTCGCCCCCACGAAGAAGGTCTATCCGCAAAGTGTGTCCGGCCCCTACCGGCGCGCCAAGTGGATCATCCTCGGGCTTTGTCTCGGCGTGTACTATCTGTTGCCCTTCTTGCGCTGGGAACGCGGCCCGAACCTGCCCAACCAGGCGGTTCTGGCCGACCTTGCCAACGCCCGCTTCTACTTCTTCTTCATCGAGATCTGGCCGCAGGAGGTCTATTACTTCACCGGCCTGCTGATCATGGCCGCCTTCGTGCTGTTCATGATGAACGCCGTCGCCGGGCGCGTCTGGTGCGGCTATCTTTGCCCCCAGACCGTTTGGACCGACCTTTTCCTCGCGGTGGAACGGTTTTTCGAAGGCGATCGGCGCGAGCGCATCAAGCTCGACGAGGGCCCCTGGACCGCCGGCAAGGTGCTGCGCAAGACCGGCAAGCACGCGGTCTGGCTGCTCATCGCCTGGTGGACCGGCGGCGCCTGGGTCCTCTACTTCGCCGACGCACCGACCCTGGTGCACGACCTCGCCACGCTCCAGGCTCCCTTCACGGCCTATGCCTTCATCGCGATTCTGACCTTCACGACCTATGCCCTCGCCGGAATCATGCGCGAGCAGGTCTGCAAGTTCATGTGCCCCTGGCCCCGGATCCAGGCCGCGCTCACCGACGACGAAGCCCTCAACGTCACCTATCGCTATGACCGCGGCGATCCGCGCGTCTCGGTGAAGCAGGCCGAGCGCCTGCGCAAGGAAGGCCAACCCGCGGGCGACTGCATCGACTGCCGGCAATGCGTCGCCGTCTGCCCGACCGGCATCGACATCCGCGACGGAGCCCAGCTCGACTGCATTCAGTGCGGTCTGTGCATCGACGCGTGCGACAACGTCATGGAGAAGATCAGCCGTCCCAAGGGGCTGATCGGCTACGACACAGACGATAACGTCAAGCGGCGCATCGCCGGCGAGAAGCCCGTCTACAACCCGCTGCGCCTGCGCACGATCATCTATGCCGCGCTGATCCTAGTGGTCGGCGGCGCCATGGTCTTCCAGCTCGCCACCCGCCGCACGGTTGAACTTTCGGTGCTGCACGACCGTTCCCCGCTCTTCGTGCGTCTCAGCGACGGCTCGATCCGCAACGCCTTCACCATCCGCATCCTGAACAAGCGGCCCGACGAACGCCCGGTCGCGCTGACGGTCCACGGCCTTCCCGGCATCCGGATCGAGGCGGTGGGCGTCACGCCAACGGCGGATCTGCGTCCGGTCGTCACCGTCGGCCCGGACTCGTCGCGCGAGGTTCGCGTGCTGGTGACACTGCCGCCGGATGTCCGCCCCGAGAAGACGCAGCCCATCACCTTCACCGCCGCCGATCTCTTCGCCGGCGAGATGGTGACCGCCACCGACCATTTCATCGCGCCCTGAGGGGGCACGCCATGTCCTGTTGTGGAGCCTTCATCATGCCCGTGGATCTGACCGCACCGGTTCGTCCCCGCACCGCCGAGCCCTTCCGCCTCAGCGGCCGCATGGTGCTGGCCACCTTGATCGGCTTCTTCCTCGTCGTCGCCGGCATGAACGCCGTGATGATGACGATCGCGATCAGCACCATGCCCGGCGTCGATGTGAAGAGCGCCTACGAGACCAGCCAGCACTACAACGGCGAGATCGCGCGGATGCAGGAGCAGGCGGCACGCGGCTGGACCGCAGAGGCCGGGCTGCGCCGCAGCGGTGCCGACGCCATCTTGACCCTGTCCCTGCGCGACCGCGCCGGCGCGCCCGTGACGGGGCTGTCGGTGACGGCGCGGCTCGAACACCCGGCCACCCGGCGCGAGGACCGGGACGCCGCGCTCTCCGAGGCCGTGGCGGGCACCTACAGCGCCGGCTTCCTGGCCGTTCATGGCGGAGGTTGGACCCTCGCCGTCTCGGCGCGACGCGGCAGCGAGACAGTCTTCGTCTCGCGCAGCCGGATCGTGCTGGAGGACTGAAGCATGGCCGCGCAGCAGGATCTCTCCGTCTTCGTGCGCCATGGCGAAGGCGGTGTCGCGGGCATGGAACTCGCCGTCGAGGGCATCCGCTGCGCCGGCTGCATGCACGCGATCGAAAACGGCCTCTCCAAGGACGCCGCCATCCTGAAGGCGCGGGTGAACCTTGCCCTGAAGCGCGTCACCGTCGAGTGGCGCGAAGGGGCGCTGCGTCCGGAGGCGGTGATCGAGCGCCTCGGCGCGCTCGGCTTCAAGGCCTACCCCTTCCTGCCCTCGGCCGAGCGCGACAGCGTCACGGTCGAGGAGCGGCGGCTGCTGCGCTACCTCGCCGTCGCGGGCTTCGCCGCGATGAACATCATGCTGCTCTCGGTCTCGGTGTGGTCGGGCGCCAATGGCGACATCAGCCCGGTCACGCGCGACTTCTTTCACTGGCTCTCCGCCCTGATCGCCCTGCCGACGGCGGCCTATGCCGGGCGGCCCTTCTTCGAGAGCGCGCTGCGGGCCCTGCGCGCCGGCGCGGTCAACATGGATGTGCCGATCACGCTCGGCATCGTGCTGGCGCTGGGCATGTCGGTGGTCGAGACCGCCAATCACTCCGACCACGCCTATTTCGACGGCGCGGTCATGCTGATCTTTTTCCTGCTGATCGGCCGCTATCTCGACCAGATGATGCGGCGGCGCACCCGGGACCTCGCCGGCAATCTCGCCGCACTCAAGGCCGAGACGGCGACCCGTCTGATGCCGGATGGCACCACGGTGACGCTGCCGATCGCCGCGATCGCGCCCGGCGATCTCGTTCTGGTGCAGCCGGGCGAGCGCGTCTGCGTCGATGGCATCGTCGAGACCGGGCATTCCGAGATCGACCGCAGCCTCGTCACTGGCGAAACCGATCCGGCGCCGATCGGCGCCGGCGCCCAGGTCCATGCCGGGACGATGAACCTCACCGGCGCGCTCGGCGTCCGCGTCGTCGCGGCCGGCGCCGGTACCCTTCTCGATGAGATCGAGCGACTGATGAGCCAGGCGGTGGAGAGCCGCTCGCGCTATGTCCGCCTCTCGGACCGAGCGGCGCGGCTCTACGCCCCCCTTGTCCACGCCACGGCGCTGGCGACGCTGGTCGGCTGGATCGCCTTCGGTCTCGCCTGGCAGGAAGCCCTGATCATCGCGATCACGGTCCTGATCATCACCTGCCCCTGCGCGCTCGGCCTCGCCATCCCCGCCGTGCAGGTCGTGACCGCCTCGGCGCTGTTTCGCCGCCAGGTCATGCTGAAGGAGGGCGATGCGCTGGAGCGGCTGGCGGAGGCGGATGTCGTCGTCTTCGACAAGACGGGGACCCTGACCCTGCCCGAGCCCGACCTGCTGAATGTCGAAACCATCGACGCCAGCAGTCTTGCGGCCGCCGGGGCGCTCGCCGCCGCAAGCCGTCACCCCCTCGCCCAGGCGATCAGCCGTGCGGCCGGGCTCCCTGCCCCGTTGCCCGGCGCGCAGGAGCAACGCGGCCTCGGCCTCTCGGCCCTGGTCGACGGCATCGAGATGCGTCTCGGCAGCCCCGCCTTCTGCGAGGCGCAGGCGCTGGCCGAGCGGGTCTCGACCGAGCATCCGACGGCTTCGCTGATCGCCTGGCGCCATGGCGACCGGGCGATCGTCTTCGCCGTCGGCCAGAAGCTGCGCCCCGAGGCGCAGGCCTGTGTCGAAGCGCTCGCCCGCCTCGGCCTCGCGCCGATGATCCTCTCGGGCGATCGTGACAGTGCCGTCGCAGCCGTCGCCCGCGAACTGGGCATCACGCAATGGCGCTCAGGTCTGCGACCGGACGAGAAGCTGCATATCCTCGACGACCTCGCGGCACAGGGCCGCAAGGTGCTGATGGTCGGTGACGGGCTCAACGATGCACCCGCGCTTGCCAAGGCCCATGTCTCGATCTCGCCGATCAGCGCGACCCACCTCGCCCAGGCGGCCGCCGACATCGTCTTCCTCGGCGACAGCCTGGCGCCGGTCGCCGAGACCATCGCCATCGCCCGCAAGGCCCGCACGCTGATGATGGAGAACCTCTGGTTCGCCGTTCTCTACAACGCCATTGCCGTCCCCATCGCTGTCGCCGGCTTCGCGACGCCGCTCGTCGCCGCCGCAGCCATGTCCGGCTCCTCGCTGGTCGTTACGCTCAATGCCCTGCGCGCCGCACGTCAGCCCGCGGCGCCCCTCGCACAGGCCGGATCATGAACATCCTCGTCATCCTCTTTCCCCTGGCGCTGGGGCTCGGTCTTGCCGGACTCGGGGCCTTCTTCTGGTGCATGCGCAACGGCCAGTATGCCGATCTCGAGGGCTCGGGCTGGCGCGTCCTGCAGGACGACGATCTCGGGCTCGACCCCGTCAAGGATCTGCTGGACGAAGACGCGACGACGCCGCCCCGCGGCAAGCGTCAGCACGCCTGATTGACAGGTCGGGCGATCTGAAACATTGGGTTCGCCCAGGGTGGGAGCGGCGATTGCGGCGCTCCCGTTCACTCCCCGACAGGGCGGAACGGGCACGATGACCACGGCTTCACCCCGGCGCGTCCTGTTGACCGGCGCGGCCGGTTTCGTCGGCTTCCACGTCACGCAGGCTCTGCTCGCCCGCGGCGTCGAGGTTCTCGGCATCGACAATCTGACCCCCTATTACGACCCAGCCCTCAAGCAGGCGCGGCTCGACCGCCTGCTGCCGCGTGCCGGCTTTTCCTTCCAGCCGCTCGACATCGCAGACTATGACGGGCTGCTGGCAGCCTTCGCTGCCTTCCGCCCGGAGGCGGTCATCCATCTCGCGGCCCAGGCGGGGGTGCGCTACTCGCTCGACAACCCGCGCGCCTATGCCCACTCCAATCTGGACGGGTTTCTCTCGATTCTGGAGGCCTGCCGAGCTCACCCCGTCGCGCATCTGGTCTATGCCTCGTCGAGCTCCGTCTACGGAGCCAACGCCAAGGTGCCATTCAGCGAGCATGACGGAGCAGACCACCCGGTCTCGCTCTACGCTGCGACCAAGCGTGCCAACGAGCTGATGGCGCACAGCTACGCCCAGCTCTACGGCATTCCGGCCACGGGCCTGCGCTTCTTCACCGTCTACGGCCCCTGGGGCCGACCGGACATGGCCTATTTCAAGTTCACCAAGGCGATCCTCGAAGGCCGGCCGATCGAGGTCTATGCCGAGGCCGAGATGAGCCGCGACTTCACCTATGTCGACGACATCAGCGAGGCGATCGTCCGGCTGACGGCGCTGCCGCCCGCTCCCGATGAAGCGGGCGCGACGGCGGACCCCGCAACCGCCGCAGCGCCCTGGCGGATCTACAACATCGGCAACCACACGCCCGTCCGCCTCGACCGCTTCATCGCGGTGATCGAGGCCGCCTGCGGCAAGGCCGCGATCAAGACACATCTGCCGATGCAGCCGGGCGACGTGCGGGCGACCTATGCCGACGTCTCCGACCTGATGGCGCGGGTCGACTTCCGACCCGACACACCGATCGAAACCGGCATCGCGCGCTTCGTTGCCTGGTACCGCGACTTCTACGGCGTCAGCGGGAGCTGATCAGCCGCCGACGACCTGTCGCGAGAAACGCGCCACCGAATCATCCAGCCGACGGGCCGAGCCGTCGACCCCGGCTGCGGCTTCCGAGACCTGCCGGCCATTGTCCATCGTCAGGGCGGCATCGGCCGCGACGAGATCGATCGCGTTCGCGGCGCGCTGGGTTTCCTTGACCGCCCGGCTGAGCAGATCGACCATGGTGCGGATGGCCTCGGCCTGCTGGTCGACGGCGAGCACGATCCCGCCAGTGGCCCCGACAATGGCATCGGTGGAGACGCTGATGTTCATCACCGCCGCCAGCGAACGCTCGGTCGAGGCGCGCACCTCTTCGATCCGCTCCGAGATCTCCTGCGTCGCCGCCTCCGTGCGCTCGGCCAGGCTCTTCACCTCGGTCGCGACCACGGCGAAGCCGCGCCCCGCGACGCCGGCGCGCGCGGCCTCGATAGTGGCGTTCAGCGCGAGCAGGTTGGTCTGGGCGGCAATCTCCCGGATCAGCTCCGAGACCTCGCCGATATCCCGCACCGATCTCGTCAGCTGCTCCTTGATCGCGACCGACGCTGCCACGTCCGACGCTGCGGTCCGCACCAGCTGCGTCGTCCGGTCGGCCTCGGTGCGGATCAGCGCGATGGTGTCGGTCAGCCGGCGCGAGCAGGCCTCGACCGATGAGATGTCGTCGCTGGCCTCGCCCACCTGCTTCAGCATGCCGCCGAGCTTCTCCTGCGAACGCTGGGAGATGGCGACGAGCTGCTCGGCGGCGCTGTTCATATGGACCACCGACTGGAACACCGGCTTGAGAATTGCCCCGATCTCGCGCCGGAAGGCGTCGGCCTGGCGTTCGACATCCTCGCGCCGCGCCTCCTCGAAGCGCGCCTGGGCCTGCGCGTCGAGCCCCAGCGCCTGCGCGCTGCCGATAGCGCGAACCCGATCGATGAACAGCTGTGCCATGCTGCGCAGCGAAACCAGCATCACCGAACCGTAGATCCACTGGAAGGTCAGGTTCTCGACCGCATGGTCGAGCGGCGACAGGGCGATATGGAGGATGCGCGCGCCCAGGATCAGGCCTGCGAAGAGCAGCGCGGCCGACGGCATGCTCGCCATGGTGAAGGTGCCGGCGCAGACCAGCCCCGCCAGCAGCGTCGCGGTCAGCACCTCCATTTCGGGAACGCGGGTCGGATTGAAGACGATCGCCATCACCAGCCAGGGCGCGGCCATCAGGGCTGAGTCGATCAGGATCCGGTCGTTGAACTTGGCGGACGGGCTGTCTTCGCGAGCGCGTTCGCGGATCCGCGTGATCCGCAGGATACCGAGCACGCCGATAGCGACGACGGAGGCGCTCCAGAACAGGGGAAACCAGAGCCAGCCATGCACCATGGCCGTGATCGCGACCAGCACGGCCGACAGCAGGTTGGACAACAGGATGGCGGGAAGCACCCGGGCGAATTGCTCGCCCTGCGCGCGGCGCAGCGCCGCGGCATCGGCCTCGTCGAGCGGCACGATGCCGAGCCGGCGGTTCACCCAGTCATTGTAGCGTGCCGGCCATGTCGCTTGCGCTGTCATGACCGGCAGGCCCATTTCGTCGCGTCCACGCTCGCCTCCAGCGCGCATCCGGGAGGCGACATTAGAAAAGACATCTCAAGCAGCGGTTAACGATGACGCTGCGTCAATCGCTCAAGTTGCACCGCTTTCGTCTGTCAGACGGCTCCGTGCGCTTCGACGTAGAGCGCATAGAGCGAGTGGCTGCTCGCCATATAGAGGCGGTTGCCCTTGGGGCCGCCAAAGCAGAGATTGGCGCAGCGTTAGGGCAGGCGGATGAAAGCCAGCGGCTTTCCGGTTGGGCTGAACACCATGACGCCGTCGAGATCCTCGGGCTTCCCGCGCAGCGTGAAGACCTTGCGCCCGCCCATATCGGTCGGTTCCGCATTGAGGGCGCCGTTGCTGCCATAGCCGCACCAGAGATTGCCGTCGCGATCGACCCTGAAGCCGTCGAGCGCCCCGAAATCGGCCGCGTCGACGACCTTTGTCTTGTTCGAGGCCTTGCCCTGCGCGTCGATGTCGAAGCTCCAGATGCTGCGGTTGGGCGTGCCGCGCCACTCCACCACGTAGAGCTTCTTCTCGTCGGGCGAGAAGGCCAGACCGTTGGGATTGAGCAGATCGGTGACGACCGCCGTCAGTTTCCCGTCCGTGCCGATGCGGTAGACATTGGTGGTAGCCTGCTCGGGCTTGGCGCGCGACCCTTCCCACTCGCCATTGATGCCGAAGAGCGGATCGGTGAACCAGATCGTGTCGTCGGACTTCACGACGACGTCGTTGGGCGCGTTCAGCCGCTTGCCCTCGAAGCGGTCGGCCAGAACGGTGATCTTGCCGTTTGCTTCGGTGCGGGTAACCCGGCGTGTGACGGAGTGCTCGCAGGTGACGAGCCGGCCCTGCCGGTCGCGCGCATTGCCGTTGGCGAAATTGGCGTTCTCGCGGAAGACGGTGAAGCTGTTCTTCACCTCGTCATATTTCATGATCCGGTTGTTGGGGATGTCGCTGACGAGGACATAACGCCCTGCCGGGAAATAAACCGGCCCCTCGGCCCAGCGCATGCCGGTCGCCACCTGCTCGATCGTGCTCGAATAGATGCGATACTTCGCGAAGCTCGGATCGAGAATCTCGACCGACGGATCTGGGTAGCGCTGGTTCGGCTTGAACGGAAAGGCCTGTCCGAGAGCCGGTCCGGCCAGTGCGGAGCCGGCAGCGGCGAGGCCGCCCGCGAGCCATTGACGACGCGACGCTTCAACCATGATGTCCCCCCAGATTTTTGGCAATGATGGTCGTGGCGGGACGCGCGGCACGGCAGCATCCCGATTCAGCCCGTGTCACGGCCGGCTTCGCCGTCTTGTCCGGTGATGCGCCGGCGGAGCGGCGCTGCGGCGGTCAGGACCAGCCGGGCCGCCACGCGGCGAACTCGCTCTTGGTCTGCTCGTTCGCGGGATAGAGCCCGAAGATGCCCTGCCCGCCGCGCACGCGTTCCGCGACGAAATCCTCGTAAGCCGTCTGCTCATAGACCTCGGGCGCGATCTCGTTGGCGAGATGGGCGGGGATGACGCAGACTCCCTCGCCGTCGCCGACGATGATGTCTCCCGGATAGACGGCGACGTCGCCGCAGGCGATCGGCGCGTTGATGTCGAGCGCGTGGTGACGGATCAGGTTGGTCGGCGCGCTCGGGCGGTTGTGATAGGCCGGGATCGCCATCGCCGCGATCTCGGGCGAGTCCCGGAAGCCGCCATCGGTCACGATGCCGGCGACGCCGCGTTGCATCAGCCGCGACACGAGGATGCCACCGGCCGAGGCCGCGCGCGGATCCTTGCGCGAGTCGATCACCATGACATGGCCAGGCGGGCAGTCCTCGACCGCGCGGCGCTGCGGATGCTGCGTCCCCTCGAAGGTGCCGAGATGATCGAGATCCTCCCGCGCCGGGATGTAGCGCAGCGTGAACGCCTCCCCGACCATGCTCTCGCCCTTCTGACTCAGCGGCCGCACGTCCTGGATGAAGACATTCCGGAAGCCGCGCTTGAACAGCGCCGTCGTCAGCGTCGCGGTCGAAACGCGCTTCAGCTTCTTGCGGTTTTCGTCGGTGAGGGTGGTCGATGTCATCGCGGCGCTATCCGGTTCTCGTGACGCAGTGGATGTGGGACGGGCGTCATTCTCGGGCTTGACCCGAGAATCTCAGGACCAGATCGCTGGTTTCCGAGATGGTCGGGTCAAGCCCGACCATGACGCTGGCTCATTCGATCACTCGATCCGGACATTCGCCTTCTGCGCCACATCGGCCCAGCGCTTGGTCTCGGCGGCGATATGGGCGGTGAACTGCTCCTGGGTCGAGCCGACCGGATCGACGCCGAGCTTCTTCATCTGATCGATGACCGCAGGCTCGCGCATGATCGCCTGGACCTCGGTGGACAGCTTGGCGACGATCTCCTTCGGCACGCCCGACGGCGCGAAGAAGCCGTGCCAGGAGGCGGCGGCATAGCCCGGGATGAACTCGGCCAGCGCCGGCAGGTCCTTGGCAACGGCGAGGCGTTCAGGCGTCGCGGTGGCGAGCGCGCGGATCTTGCCGGCTTCGACATGCGGCCAAGCGATGGTGATGTTGTCGAAGGTGATCTGGATCTGGCCGGAGAGAAGGTCCTGCGTCACCTGCCCGCTCGAGCGATAGGGCACATGCACCATGTCGGTGCCGGTCGAGACCTTGAAGAGCTCGGCCGCCATATGGGTCGAGGTACCGGCGCCGGAGGAGCCGAAGGAATACTTGCCCGGGTTCTTCTTCAGCAGATCGATCAGCTCCGGCACCGTCTTCACCGGCAGGTCGACATTGACCATCAGGATGTTGGGCACGCTCGCTACCTGCGAGATCGGAGCGAAATCCTTGATGTGGTCGAAGGGCATCTTCGCGTAGACGGCCGGATTGATCGCATGGGTCGAGACCGTGCCCATGGTCAGGGTGTAGCCGTCGGGCGTCGACCGCGCGACCGCGGCCACGCCGGTGTTGCCGCCGGCACCCGGCCGATTCTCGACGATGAACTTGCCGCCGAGACGCGCGCCCAGCCTGTCGGCGAGCACACGCCCGAGCAGGTCGGTGGTGCCGCCCGCCGCGAAGGGCACCACGATCGTCACCACCTTGCTGCCGGGATAGTCGCTTTGCGCCAGCGCGGCCGGAGCAGCCATCAGGCAAACGGCGGCGGCCAGCGCGGCCCTGCGTGTCATCGTCATCTGTCGTCCTCCCATGACTGTCGCGGTGCCGGCACGTCGATGCCGGCGCGGTCCGTTGTCGGATCCTTACCGACTCCGATAGCACAGGATTCCAGATTTGAAATCTGAAATTTCAGACTTGTCGCCGCTTGTCCTTTGTGGTGAGTGATGCGGAGATGGAGCATGGCTCCGCGGGCCGCCCGGCGGATTCGCGGGGCCGATGCCCGCTCCGGACTTAAGATGCCCCAGACCCTGACCATCGAACCCGTCGCCCCGCATCTGCTGCGCTCCCTGCGCGAGCATGTGCATGAGCGGCTGCGCCGGGCGATCGTGGCCGGCCGCTTCCGTAATGGCGAGCGCCTGAACGAGCGGCATCTGGCCGAGATGCTCGGCGTCAGCACCACGCCGGTGAAGGACGCGATCCGAAAGCTCGAGAGCGAGGGGCTGGTGCGCACCGAGGCGCGTCGTGGCGTCTTCGTCGAGTTTTCGCCGCGCCAGGCGCTGGAAATGGCACTGGGGCGCGCGGCGCTCGAAAGCGTCATGACCCATATCGCCGCCAACCGCCTCAGCGAGGCCGATCTCGCGGAGATCGCGCGGCTGATCGAGGAGATGGCCCATGCGACGCAGCACAGCGCGCTGGAGGACCTCGTCGCCCTGAACGAGGCCTATCACGGCGCGATCCACCGCATCTCGGGCTGCGGCTATCTCGAGCGCCGGCTCGACGGGCAGCGCATGTACGACCACGCTCAGCGCATCGCCCTGCTCTCGGAGCCGTCCGAGCGCGGCCAGGGCTTCGAGGAACATCGCTCCATCTACGAGGCGCTGCGGGTGCGCGATCCTGCGCTCGCCGAACAGAGAATGCGCCGCCACATCGTCCGCTCGGCGAAAGCCCATGTGCGACAGGTGTTCGGCGCCGACGCGGAAGGGTTGGACTATGACGAGTGATAAAGTCCGCAGTGCGCTGCGCGGTATCTCGGGCGTGCATGTCACCGCCTGGGGCGCCGATGGCGAGGCCGACTGGGCCGTGACGGGCCAGATCGTGGCGCGCATCGCCGCAGCCGGCATCCACAATATCGTCTCGGCCGGCAACACCGGCGAGTTTTACCCGATGACGACGGACGAGGTCGTGCGCAGTCACGCCGTCGCGGCCGAGGCCGCCGCCGGCAAGGCGCTGGTCACCGCTGGCATCGGCCGGTCGCTGCGCGAAGCCGTCTCGACCGGCAAGCTTGCAGCGAAAGCCGGTTGCGATGCGGTCATGGTGCATCACCCGCTCGACCCCTTCGCCGCGCCGCAGTCGCAGGCGGACTACATCCTCGCCATCGCCGAGGCACTGACGCTGCCGCTCGTCGCGTATATCCGCTCGGATGCGATCGGCGTGAAGGATCTGGTGCGCGTCGCGACCCACCCCAATGTCGCCGGCGTGAAGTTCGCCTCGACCAACATGATGCTGTTGTCCGAATGCGTGCGGGCTACGCAGGGAACGCGCGCCAACTGGATCTGCGGCCTCGCCGAGGGCTGGGCGGCGCCCTTCTATGCGCTCGGCGCCCGCGGCTTCACCTCCGGCCTGATCAATGTCGCCCCCGAACGGTCGCTCGCCGTCTGGCACGCGCTGGAAAAGGGCGACTACGCCGCCGCGCGGGTCGAGGTCGACGCCATCGCCGGCTTCGAGACGCTGCGGACCAAATACGGCAACGGCGCCAACGTCACCGTCGTCAAGGAAGCGCTCGGCCTGCTCGGCACGAATGTCGGCCCCGTCCGCCTGCCCGGTCTTCCGGAGCTCAACGCCGAGGAGAAGGCGCAACTGCGCGCCATCGTTTCCGGCTGGGGTGCCCAGCGCGCCGCGGCGGAGTAGGACTCCCTCGTCATGGTCGCCCTTGTGGCGACCATCCACGTCTTCGCGCGTCGAGCCCCGCGGTCAAGACGTGGATGCTCGGGACAAGCCCGAGCATGACGGTGAACGTGGCCAACACAAAAAATCACCCGAGGACACGCCATGACCACCCATCCCCGCAAGACGCCCGACACCCTGCGCTCGAAGCGCTGGTTCGGCGCCAGCGACCTGCGCTCCTTCGGGCATCGCTCCCGCGCGCTGCAGATGGGGTTCGCGCATGACGAGTTCATGGGAAAGCCGGTCATCGGCATCATCAACACCTGGTCCGAGATCAACCCCTGCCACACCCATCTGCGCGACCGGGCCGATGCTGTGAAGCGGGCCGTCTGGGCAGCCGGAGGCTTCCCGGTCGAGATCCCCGTGATGTCGGTCTCGGAGCAGTACCAGAAGCCCACGACGATGCTCTATCGCAACTTCCTGGCGATGGAGACGGAGGAATCGATCCGCTCGCACCCGGTCGACGGCGCGGTGCTGTTAGGGGGCTGCGACAAGTCCACCCCGGCCCTGATCATGGGCGCCTGCAGCGCCGGCCTGCCCTTCATCTATGTCCCGGCGGGGCCGATGCTGCGCGGCAACTGGGCCGGCAAGGTGCTGGGCTCGGGCGCCGACGTCTGGAAATACTGGGCCGAGAAGGAGGCCGGCAACATCACAGGCGACCAGTGGAAGGACATGGAGAGCGGCATCGCCCGCTCCCATGGCACCTGCATGGTCATGGGCACCGCCGCCACCATGATGAGCCATGCCGAGGTGCTGGGCCTGACCCTGCCGGGCGCCTCCGCCATCCCCGCCGCCGACGCCGCCCATCCCCGCATGGCCGCGGCCGCCGGCAAGCGCATCGTCGAGATGGTCTGGGAGGATCTGACGCCCGACCGCATCCTCACCCGCAAGAGCTTCGAGAACGCGCTCACCGTGCATATGGCGGTCGCGGGCTCGACCAACGCCATCATCCACCTGATCGCCATGGCCGGCCGCGCCGGCGTGTCGCTGACGCCGGATGATTTCGACGCCTTCTCCCGCACCGTGCCGGTGATCGCCAATCTGCGCCCGTCGGGCGAATTCCTGATGGAGGATTTCTTCTATGCCGGCGGGCTCCCGGCCCTGCTGAAGCAGCTCGAGAGCAAGCTCCACACCGACGCCATGACGGTCACCGGCAAGCCGATCTCGGAGACCATCGCGCTCGCCACCGTCTATGACGCCAACGTCATCCGCCCGCTCGACAATGCGGTGACGACCGCCAACGGTCTCGCCGTGCTCAAGGGCAACATCGCCCCCGATGGCTGCGTCATCAAGCCCTCCGCCGCCGAGCCGCGCCTGCTGAAGCATTCCGGCCCGGCGCTGGTCTTCGAGGATTACGACGCGATGATGAAGGCGGTGAACGACGAGAGCCTCGACGTCACGCCCGACCACATCATGGTGCTGAAGAACTGCGGACCGGTCGGCGGGCCCGGCATGCCGGAATGGGGCATGATGCCGATCCCGAAGAAGCTGCTGAAGCAGGGCGTGCGCGACATGCTGCGCATCTCCGATGCCCGCATGTCCGGCACCAGCTACGGCGCTTGCGTTCTGCATGTCGCGCCCGAGGCCTATATCCGGGGGCCGCTCGCGGCGGTGCAGACCGGCGACGTCATCAGCGTCGATGTCGAGGCCCGCAGCCTCTCGGTCGCCCTGACCGACGCCGAGATCGCCGCCCGCCTCGCCGCCTGGACGCCGCCCGACCGCGACTATCCCCGCGGCTGGGGCAAGATGTCGGCGGCCCACATCCGCCAAGCCGACAAGGGCTGCGACTTCGATTACCTCGAGGGCACGGCAAAGATTCCCGAGCCGGAGATTCACTGAAAGCCGTCATTGCGAGGAGCGCAGCGACGACGCAATCCAGAAGCTCCCACGCCACGCTTCCTGGATTGCTTCGCTCCGCTCCCAATGACGACGAGGCCCAGACGTTTCATCCGCAACCGCGTTGCCCTAGGCTGCCGTCCCGCCCCCGCGAGACGACAGACCGTGCCAGATCCGACGCCCGCCCCCCGCCTCTCCTGGCAGGACGCCTTCGAGACGCCGACGAACTCGCAGATCGAGCAGGAGCGCTGGGTGCTGGCGATGTGCAGCGGAAGGCGCGGCGGTCGCTTCGCCGAGATCGGTGCCTTCGACGGCGTGCTGCACAGCAACACCTGCTTCCTCGAGGCCGATCACGGCTGGAGCGGAGTCCTAGTCGAGCCCAACCCGATCCTCTTCGCCAGGCTCGCTGCGAGCCGCAAGGCCGCCTGCCTGGAGCGGGCCGTCCACCGCGAGGGCGGCCAGTTCCTGTCCTTCGTCCCCTCGCAGGAGATCGGCACGCTCGCCGAATATGCCGAGTCGGACGGCTATGCCGAGCACAGGCGCCAGGCGATCAGCGAGAACGGGCTGATCACGGTCGAGACCGTGACCTTCGACCAGATGGACGAAGCCGATGGGCAGGCGGGCTCGGGCTTCGATTATGTCTCGCTCGACACGGAAGGCTCGGAGCTCGACATCCTCCGGACGATCGACCTCTCCCGCCACGCCATCGCGCTCTTCACCATCGAGCACAATTTCATCGAGCCGCGCCGCGAGACGATGCGCACCCTGCTCGCGGAAGCCGGCTATCAGCGGCTGAATGTCGGCTTCGACGACTGGTACTGGCACGAGCGCCATCTGCGGACCCGCAATGGCGGGATGCTGCCGGACATCGCCGCCATCAACGCCCATGTGAAGAGCATCTATCTCGACTGAAGCGAGCTCGCTCAGAGCTCGGCGTCGAAGGCGATGCTGCCGAAGGTGGCCTGGACGCGGCCGACGGCAGAGGCCGCCACCGAGACGCGTGCCTCCCGCCGCGACAGCACTATCAGCGCCGGACTTCCACCCGCGACGTTCACCGTGCCCGAAACGGCGAAGGCGGCGCTCGGCGTCGCGCGCATCCTCGTCGGCAGGATCAGAGTCTGCGCCACGGCGCCGCCCGCGGCCTGATAGGCGTCGAGCGCAAGCGAACTCTCGGGCCGCCAGAAATAGCGGGCGCAGAGCAGTTCTTCGAGCGTCGCCGGCCGCGCCGCCCAAGTGCTGGCGCGGCGCCCGATCTCCAGCTTCACGCGGCGCAGGCTCACGGCAGGCCCCACCGGCGCCAGACTGACCAAGAGCGCGCCGGTATCGCCCGCCGCGGGCGTCAGCGTCACGCTGCGCCGGCCCGCCCCCGCGGCAATCGAACCCGAGACGCTGCCGACGGAGACCGAGAGCGCCCCGCCCGACAGCCCCTCGACCGACAGCGTCAGTGCCTGGCCGGCGAAGGACGAGAGCCCCCACAGCGCCGGCTCGACCGGCTGCACGAGCGCCCCGGCACTGAGGGTGAGGTCGTAACCCGCAACGGAAAGCGTCGCGCCCGCCGGGCCCGCCTTCCAGCGGTCGAAGCCATAGATGCCGGCCGCCAGAGCGCCGCCAGCGAAGCCGCGCTGATTGATCTGGAGATCGCCATTGAGCAGGAGATTGCCGCCGCTCGCCCAGGGCGTCGCCGGCAGCGAGACCTCGCCCGTCGACCGCTCGACGGTGAGCGCCTCGGCCCAGGCCGAGCCATCCGCGCTGACCTTGCAATGCAGGTCGTCGTCGCCGGCGAGGCCGATCTCGGCGCGGCCGGAATAGCCGTCCTGGAAGAGCAGGCTCGCCGTCTCGCCGGCCGCCGCCTTGTTGAGCTTGAGCTGATGGCCGGCGCCGTCATGGTTGAAAAGGCTCGCCGGCGCCTGCACCACGAAGCGGGTCGTGACGTCGGCGGTGCCGTTCACGCCCCAGAGGCTGGCGCCGAGGCTGCTGAGCGGGCTGTCGCGGCGCCATTCCGTGCCGGTCCAGAGGTTATGCTCGGCCTCATCGACGACCCAGACCTGCCAGCCGGGGCGCGGCGTCGGGAAGAGCCAGCCGCCATCCTCGAACAGCGCGATCTGGTCGGTGCGGCCGGAGAACACGCCCGTCGCGCCGGGCGGGATGATGAAGGCGGAGAGCTCGGTCGGCACCGCCGGCGGCACGGTCTGCGAGCGGCTGTCGACGGTGAGATGCACCAGCGCGTCGAGGCGCGTCAGGGCGTCGTTATGGGTGACGTGCTTCTGCGCCTGCCCGGCGGCGAGCAGGGGCAGGGAAAGCCGCGGCGTTGCGGTCATGGAGCCTCGCGAGGTCGGGCGCCGCCTCGGCGCCGGGGGATGCGAAGCCCAGCATCACGCACCCTGAAGGCCCGGGGATAAGTCCGTCCCGCTATCCCCGCGCCGCGTGCCGGTCAGAACACCCGCGGCCGCAAGCCGGCATGGAACCAGCTGATCATCGAGTAGATGTCGTGGACCGGCCGCCCCGTCGCCGCCTGAACGGCCGCGGCATAGGGCGGCATGTTCGTGCATTCGAGCACGATCGCGCCCACCTCTGGATGCCGCGCCACCAGATCGAGCGCGGCATCGACGACATCCTGCCGGGCGAGATCGACATCCATGTCGTCCCTCTCGGCCTTGATCAGGACGCGAAAGAACTCGCGACCGCCTTCGGTGCCCGCGACCGGCGTATCGACCGGCACGCCGACCTTCTCCAGATGCGCCGGCGTCAGGCTCCCGGCCGAGACAGTGACGACGCCGACCCGCTGGCCCGGCGGCAGCGTCGCCTGCACCCAGGGAACCTGCATCAGCGACGAGGTCGCGACCGGCACGCCGACGGCCGCCGCAAGCTCACGCTGAAACAGGGAGAGGAAGCCGCAATTGGTGGTGATCGCTTCCGCGCCCAGCCGCACCAGATCCTGCGCCGCGGCGATGAAATCCGGCAGCAGCCCGTCGGCGCCGCGCAGCACGACCTTGTCGGGGCTCGCCCCGCCGACGACGCGGTAGAGCACCGGGAAGGGCCAGGTCCCGCCATTGCCCATGTCGCCGAGAATGCGCGGGAAGCGCGCTTCCAGCATCAGGATGCCGAGCGGCGCGCCGTAGATGGCCTTGCCGCCGCGGGCGATGCGCGGAGCCTGCGATGGGGCGGCGGCGGTGGTCATGGGCTTGGTCCTGCAAAGCGTCGACGCCAGACCTAACCCGCCGAAGCAGACCCGCCAAGACCGAATGCAGTGCCGTTCCGGATTGGCACATCCCTTCCCGCAGCGCACCGCCCATGTCGCGACTACGCGGGAGAAAAGGACCGTTTGTCAGTGATTTGTCTGCATTCCGACCTGATCTGAGCCAGCCTCCATCGGTACGTCGATTGCGATCCTGGCGCTCCGACAGCACCAAACGCGAAGCCTGTGCCGGAGCGGCACAGCGCGCCACGGTGCATCGCGGAGTGAGCGAGCCCATGAGCGTCAACGACATCGCGCCGGCGGCCTTTGCGGCGCGCGACGCCCGCGCCAACATGCTGCGGCACTGGCTCTGGCTGATCACGGCGGCGGCCGATGCGGCGGTGATTGCGGCCATGGTCGGCCTGGTCTCGCTGGCCTACCACCTGCCGGTCTATGGCGATCTCCGCGCCGACCAGGCGACGCTCGAACTCGCCCTGATGCTGGCCGGCATCTTCGTCTTCATCAACGCGACGCAAGGGCGCTACCAACTCGCCAACTATCTTTCGACCAAGGGGCAGATCGCTTCGGCTTTCACGGTCTGGAACCTCACCCTGGTCGCCTTCATCGCCATCCTGTTTCTGGCGAAGATCGCCGACCACTATTCCCGCGGCGTCGTGCTCGCGAGCTATCTGGCCGGCATCCCGGTCATCGCACTGTCGCGCTCCGCCATGGTCCGGACCATCTCGATGGGCAGCAAGACCGGCCGCATCACCAGCGAGCGCGTCTTCCTCATCGGACGGGAAGCGGATGTGATGTCCTTCGTCTCGCGCCACCAGCCCTGGAATGTCGGCTACGCCATCATCGACGTCGCCTTCCTGCGCAGCAACGATGCGAGGCGGATCAACGACCCCGCCACGGCTCTCGCGGCCGATCTCGCCAGCGCGGTCGCCACCTGCCGCGCCAAGCGCCCGGACGCGGTCTTCATCGCCCTGCCCTGGTCGGACCAGGAGACGATCGACGCCTGCCTCGCGGCGTTCATGACGCTCCCGGTCGCCATCCATCTGACGCCCGAAAAGATCATGGACCGCTTCGAGCGGCCCCATATCGTCCGCACCGGAAGCCTCACGAGCCTGCGCCTGACGAGGCCCCCGCTCTCGCTGGCCGAGATTGCGCTGAAACGGGCCTTTGATGTCGTCGCCGCCGGCACGATCCTGCTGCTGGCCGCCCCGCTGCTGCTGCTGATCGCGCTGGCGATTCGACTCGACTCGCCGGGACCGGTCCTGTTCCGGCAGCGTCGCTACGGCTTCAACCAGGAGGCCTTCCGCATCTTCAAGTTCCGCACCATGACGACGACCGACGACGGCAGCGTCATCGTCCAGGCGCGGCGCGACGACCCGCGCGTCACCCGCGTCGGCCGGATGCTGCGCCGCACCAATCTCGACGAGCTGCCGCAGTTGCTGAACGTCCTCGCCGGGCAGATGTCGCTGGTCGGGCCGCGACCGCATGCGCTCGCCCATGATCAGGCCTTCGAGCGCAAGATCGCGCTCTATGCCCGTCGTCACAACGTCCGCCCGGGGATCACCGGCTGGGCACAGGTCAACGGATTGCGCGGCGAAACCGATACCGACGAGAAGATGGCGCGGCGCATCGCCTATGATCACTGGTATGTCGACAACTGGTCGTTCTGGCTCGACCTCGCGATCCTGCTGCGCACCGTCTTCAGCCCGAAGGCCTTCCAGAACGCGCGGTAAACGCAGCGGCTGGGCGTCGACACCTCAGTTGCTAAGGTTGACTGGCAACAGTATCGTAAAAAGCGCTATTTCAGCGGCCGGTTGGGTGCACGCCGGAGCTTACACGGTGTTGTCGGTTGCCGAACAGCTTTGGGAGCTTACAATGGCAGAAGCGACGGCTGCCGAACTCATCAAGAATTTCAGCCGCTACATGGACATAGCACAGCGCGAACCTATAGCCGTGGAGAGCCATGGCCGAGTTAGCACCTATTTGGTGTCGGCGACTGCTTACGAGGAACTGCAGCGCTACAGGCAGATTGGGCAACAGAGTTTTGCTACCAAAGATTTACCATTCGATCTGATCAGTTTGATCGCACAATGCCGGATGGCGCCCGAGCATGATTGTCACAATGCCCTGCTGAACCCCGCATGAGGCGCGGCATTGCCGCAATGCCAAGCACGAAGCGGTCATTTCATCAGTCTTGATAAAATTCGATTTCAGCCTCCGTGCAGCCGCCGTTATTAGATAAAAATTATTATAAAATAACGTAATATTTACGGGGAATTAATCTATCAGTATAAAATAATTTCTTGAATCTTACCCTCTGAAAGCCGGGTCGGCGCGATACCCAAATATTCATACCAGCCATCACCATAAGCTGTTGCAGTGTTAGCCGCGTCCCGCCCGAGATAGACGCTGCCGCGGCTCGACGGCGGAGAACCCGTATCGTTGACGACCGCGACGCCGTTGCGGGCCACGGAGCGACCGGTTCCGTCGAAGGCGCAGGCGGCGGCGTAGCTGCTCATGCGCAGATCGGCCCCCGCCGCTGTGGCAAGTTGCGCCGAGCCGTCCATCAGCACGGACAAGCGGTTCGACTGGGCGCGCAGCAACGAGGAGGTTCCGTTGACGCCGACAATGCGGGCTGCATTCCGCTCCAGCCTCTGGCCGCGCACCGCGAGCGTCGCGGCGCTGCGTTGAAGCAGCGCCTCCAGCACGGGCGAGAGCTCGGCCGTCTCGGCCGCCCGGCTCACCGCCGCGCCGACTGTCGCGATGTAGGGTGAGGCGAAGCTGTTGGCTTCGAGCTGGGCGAGGCGAACATCGCCGCTCATCGTCAGCGTCAGCGTGCCGGCCGCCGGGGTGAAGACGAGCGAGACGCGGGCCGTGGCGCCCGCCCCCGCCAGCGGCCCGGCGCTCGACGCGCCCGAGAGCGCGATGCTGCCCGTGCCGGTGAAGGAGAGCGCATAGCTCTGCGCCGTCACCGCCAGGCTCTGGCTCGCCGGAGCGGCGCTGTTCAGCAGCAGATTGGCGGAGGCGCCGTTGAGCGCGAGCTGCCGGCGCCCGTTCGTCCAGTCGAAGCGCGGCTGGTCGGCGGCGAGATCGGCCCGCATCACGCCTTGCGCGTCGAGATAGGAGCGCGCCGGGCCCGAGCTGCAGGTGAAGGCGATCAGCTCAGCGAAGCTCGCCGCCCGCTTGACGCGCAGCGCCGCCGCGCTCGCCCCGGCAATGCCGGCGAGCGGCACGGTGGTGATGGCGTAGCGGTCGGCCGAAAAATCGGCGATGGCCGCGAAGTCGGCATAGGCCGGCGCCTCGAACCAGGCGCGCTTGCCCGCGGGCGTCAGGCGCGCCAGATCGAGCGGGTCGCGCCGGCGGCGCGTCAGGGTGACGGGCTGTGCGACCATGGTCAGCCCCAGTATTCGAGCGAGCCCTTGCAGGCGGTCGCCGCCCGCAAGCACAGATGCGTCGCCGCCGCCGGCAGCCGCCTGACCCCGGGATTGAGGGCGCTGCCGCTGCCGTCGGTCACCGTCGCCGCGGGCAGGGTCAGCGCGGTGTCGACGAGTCCCGCCTTGACCCGGACATCGCCGTCGAAGGAGAGCGAGACGAAGCGCGCCCCGGCGGGAATGGCCACGCGCAGCAGCGTGTCGGCGGCCAGCACGATGTCGTGGATGGTGTCGGAGAATTGCGGCGCCTGGGCCAGGCGCCCCGAATTCAGCGGATACTCCTCATGGAAGGCAAGCATGATCGATCCCCTCGCTGGATGGAGGGGAAGTCTAGGCATGCCCCGAGGTGCCGGGGATAAGTCTCAGGCAAACCGTATAGGAGTCAGGCTGCGTTATATTTCTTCCTTGCCTCGGGCGCGAGGACACCACGCCCGACATCGACATAGGTGAAACCCTTGGCGCGGACCTGTTCGGCCCGGTAGACATTGCGCAGATCGATGAGGACCGGCGCCGCCATGGTGGCCTTGAGCCGCTGGAAATCGAGCGCGCGGAAGATGTTCCACTCGGTGACGATCACGGCCGCATGCGCACCCTCGACGCATTCATAGGCGTCGTTGCAGTAGACGACGCCGCCCGGCAGCATGCCCTTGGCCTGCTCCATGCCCTCCGGATCAAAGGCGCGGATGGTCGCGCCGCCATCCTGCAGTGCGGTGACGATCGACAGCGAAGGCGCATCGCGCATGTCGTCGGTGTTCGGCTTGAAGGTCAGGCCGAGCACGGCGATGGTCTTGCCGCGCACCGAGCCGCCGCAGGCCGCGACGACCTTCTTCGCCATCGCCCGCTTGCGCAGATCGTTGACGGAGGCGACAGCCTCGACGATGCGCGAGGGCGTGCCGTAATCCTGCGCCGTTTTGATCAGCGCCAGCGTGTCCTTCGGGAAGCAGGAGCCGCCATAGCCCGGCCCGGCATGCAGGAACTTGCTCCCGATGCGGTTGTCGAGGCCCATGCCGCGCGCCACGTCCTGCACATTGGCGCCGACCTGCTCACACAGATCCGCCATTTCGTTGATGAAGGTGATCTTCGTCGCGAGGAAAGCGTTGGCGGCGTATTTGGTCAGCTCGGCCGTGCGGCGGCTGGTGTTCAGGATCGGCGCACTGTTGAGGTAGAGCGGCCGGTAGACATCGGCCATCAGCGTCTGGGCCCGCGGATCATCGGTGCCGATGACGATCCGGTCCGGGCGCTTGAAGTCGTCGATCGCCGCGCCCTCGCGCAGGAACTCGGGATTAGAGACGACGGCGAAATCGGCGTCCGGGCGCAGCTCGCGGATGATCCGCTCGACCTCGTCGCCGGTGCCGACCGGCACCGTCGATTTCGTGACGATGACCGTATAGCCGTCGAGCGCATGGGCGATCTCGCGCGCCGCGGCATAGACATAGGACAGGTCCGCAAAGCCGTCGCCGCGCCGGGATGGGGTACCGACGGCGATGAAGACCGCATCGGCCTGGGCGACGGGCCCCGCGAGATCGGTGGTAAAGGAGAGCCGCTTCGCCTCGGTATTGCTGCGCACGAGCTCCGACAGGCCGGGTTCGAAGATCGGGATTTCGCCCTGCTTCAGCGCCGCGATCTTGCTTTCCATCTTGTCGACGCAGACGACCTCATGGCCGAAATCCGCAAAGCAGGCGCCGGACACCAGCCCGACATAACCTGACCCGACCATCACGATCTTCATCGGACACTCCCCCAAACCGTCAAACACCAGTCCCGGAACGCGCGCTTATCATGCGGAGCCGGTTCGCCAAAGTCACCCGAGACGCGCGGTGGTCAGCCGATAGACGCTGCCGATCTCAGCGATGTGACTGCAACCCCGCTCCTCGGCATCGGATCGACGCAGATCCGGGCCGGCCGGTCGAGCCGCTCGGCCTCCCGTCCGATCGCCCGGCTCACGAACGTCTTGTATCCGAGCCAGGAGCCGATGACGCGCGAACAGCCTCCGCAGCTAACCGGCGCATCGTCCGCGATGATCGTTGGCGCCACGACGGACGCCGCTCCGCACATGCAGGAATTGAAGCCCTGGATCGTCTTGCCACCGGCCACCGAAACCTCCCGCCACGCTTCAGCGGCGAGTTTTGCAAGATCGAGGCCAGCATGATCTGGCCTGTTTCGAAACGGTATTGCCGTCGCTCTACGTCAGATCTCGGTGTGCTCGCCCGGAGCAGTTGCGATCTCCGCGGCCATGCGCAGCAGATACTGTCCATAGTCGCTTTTGGCGAGCCTTGAGCCCA
>LSIG01000130.1 GCA_001556125.1 Rhizobiales bacterium CCH10-E5
TGGCGGTGGCGGCGCCGAGGGTGACGGCGCCGCTGGCGTTGAGGGTTGCGTCGGTTCCGGCCAGCAGCGAGGCGATGCCGAGCGTGCCGCTGCTTGTGGTCGCGTTGGCCGTGCGGCCTGCGGTGAGCGAGGTGGTGACCGAAACGGCCGTTGCGGCGTTCAGCGTGGCGTCGCGGCTTGCAACAAGCGTCCCCGCCGTGATGCCGGCGCTGGTGGAGGTGATGGCGAGGTCGCCCGCGGTCGTCGTCGCGCTGGTGATCGTGACGAGCCCCGAGGCGTCCAGCGTGCTCGCGGCGCCCGCCAGCAGCGTGCCGATCGTCAGCGTTCCGTTGGCGGCCGAGAGCGCAGTCGCGCCGGCGCTGGTGGCGGCATCCACGGCCAGCGTGCCGCTCGCCGTCAGCATGATCGATCCCGCATCGGCGGCCAGATTCGTGGCCCGCACCGTCGTCGCGGCCAGGTTCAGATGGCCGTTGAGGCTGCGGGCCGACAGGCTCGGGGCGTCTAGCGCGAGCGGAGCATGGCCGCTGCCGATGTCGCCGCCGGCCAGCAGCGTGACGACGCCGCCGCTCGCGCTCGCGTCGAGCAGCGTGCCGGTGTCGCCATTGCCGAGGATCGTGCCGGCCGCGGTCAGCGCGATCGAGGCACCGCCGGCCGGGGCCGCGAGCGTGCTCGCGACCTTGCCGAGCGTGATCGAGCCGGCCGAAGCCAGGGTCACCGCACCGGTGGCGCTGATCCGCGAGCCGCCCGCCATCGCGATCGCGGCGCCGGTCAGGGATACGCCGCCTTGGCTCGAGCGCAGGTTGCCGAGGACCTCGATGGCGCCATCGGCGGTGGCGGCGACACCGGCCGTGGCGGCGAGGTCGCCGAGCCGCAGCGTGCTGGGGGCCTGGCCTGCCGTCGTCGGCGCCGCGAGCCAGGCGCGTCCGCCGATCTGTCCGGTGACGGAGCCGGTCGACGCGGACTGCAGGCCGAGTGCGGCGGAGGCAGAGCCGACATCGCCGCTCGCATCGAGACGGATCGAGGTCGCGGCGATGGCGACGCCCGGCAGATAACCGAGGATTGAGCCGCTGCGCGCGGTCAGAGCGACGTTGCCGGAGGCGAAGATGCGGCCGATCTCGGCATTGCCGGCCTGGGCGACCAGCGCCACGTCGCCCGCGGCGGCCGAGGCGGAGACCAGCCGGCCACCGATCTGGTAGGTGAGGGGCGTCACCGTCGAGCCGATGCCGCCGCCGCCCGCGACGAGCACGAGATCGCCGCCCGTCTGAATCTGGACCGGGCTGCGCGGCGTGGTGCCGTCGGCCTGGGTCGCGACCGTGATGGCGAGCGGCGCCTGCAGGTTGACCGTGCCGGTCGCGCTGATCGCACCCAGATTGAGCGTGGCACCGGCCGAGCGCGGCGTCGAGCTGGAGGGGACATTCGCCGTCGCCTGGACATAGATGTCGCCCTGGGCCGAGGCGTTGAAGGTCCCGGTCGCGTTGATGAAGAGCGGGGCCGTCTGGCTGACATCGACGCGGGCGAGCGTGACGCCATTGGGGACGTTGCCGAGATCGGTGACCTCGACGAGGCTGCCGTCCTGCCGGCGTCCCATGATCTTGACGCTGCCCGGCGTGGTCGCGACCGAGAGCGCCGCGAGCTCGGCGTCGGTGATGGTGCCGTTGCGGATGCTGTCGAGTGAGACCTGCATGTCGGCTGCCAGCGAGCCGATGCTGCCGGCGGTGACGAGCGTCACGTCGCGGCCGACGACCAGCGCGGTGCCGTTGCCGACCGAGCCCGAAGTGGGCTGCAGGGCGGACTGGTTGATCGCCGAGACGAGCTGCCGATCGGTCCAGACCGCGTCGCCCGCGATGCGGTTGGCGATGCCGGAGGCCGCATCGGCATCCGTCGTGCGGAAGCTGTAGTTGCTCTGCAGCGTGGCGGGCTGGAAGCGGGCCTGGGTCGCCCAGCCGGCGCCATAGGCGATCTCGAAGGCGCCCGCATAGGCGGCGTAGCGCCCCGCCGCGTAGGTCTTCACCTCCTGGGCGCTGGCGGTACGGCCGAGCGCGGCATCGGCGAAGGTCTGATAGAGCGGGATCGCCGCGTCGTTCAGGCGGAAGGCGCCGTTGCCGTCGACGGAGCCGTTGCGGATCAGGGCCGAATAGAGCCCGTAGGCCTGCGTCACCTGGGCTTCGAAGGTCGCGATGCTCGCCTGGGCGGCGGTCGCCGCGCCGTCATTCGCTGTGAGCTTCAGGGCGCGCGAGACCTTCGAGAGCTGCTCGGCGCTCAGCGCCTGGGCCGAGGTCTGCCCGGTTGCCGAGACGAGCCGGCCATTGCTGACCTCGATGCGGACGTCGCCGGCGTCGCTGCGGATCTCGCCGACGCGCAGATCGCCAGCGAGCTGCGAGATGCCGACATCGCCGAGCGCCGAGACGTTGACGACGCCGTCGACGAAGCTGCCGTTCGGCAGCTGCGTCGCCATGGCGCGCAGCTTCATCGCCGTGGTCAGTGAACCGACGCCGCCGGTCTCGCTCGACAGGGTGATGTTGCGGCCGATGATGTTGGCGCCCGACTGGGCCGCCGCCTCGAGATTGCCGGTGGCGCGCACCACGACGTCGCCATAGGCGTTGGGATTGCCGTCGGCGCGTAAGGTGGTGATGCGGGCGCCGCCGGTGATGTCGAGATGGATGCCGCCGCTGCCGGTCGCCGCCGCGAGGCTGGCGCCGGAAGTCAGCGTCGTCGTGATCGCCTGCGTCGCGGTGCCGATCGCGTCGCGAGCGTTGAGCGTCAGGTCCTTGCTGAGGATCGAGACGTTCGCGGCCTGGGTGATCGCGCCGCCGGTGGCGTTGAGCGTCGTGGAGCCGCTCGGATTGACGACATTGCCCTGGAGCAGGAGCGCGCCATTGGTCTGGATGTTGACGCGCCCCGCGGCATTGCCGGCGAAGCTGATGGCGAAGGGGTTGTCGGCCTTCACCGACGCCGTGACCTGGACGAACGCGCGGGTGGCGTAGTTGTAGTCCCAGACCGCCTGGGAGGCGCCGGGCTGGCCGACGAAGCCGCGGTCGCAATAGTTGGGCGAACCGCCCTGGCAGCCGCCATAGCTGGCCGAATTGTTGATGAAGTCGAGATGGCCGCCCGTGATCTCCTGGGTCAGGCCGACATGGGTCAGGCTCGTGTCGTTGGTCAGGCGCCCCGAGACGGGGGTCGCGCTGGGCGACTGCGCCGAGCGCGACCACCAGTAGCGTGGATCGGCGCCCGGATTGGTGCTGGGCGACTGCGCGTCGACATAGACCCAGGGATTGCTGGACGTGCCGGAGGTGTAGACCCAGTAGGAGACGACGTCGCGCTGGTTGCGGTTGGCGACCGTCAGGCCGACCCGCTCGAGCAGCGCCTGCTGCGTCCACTCATAGCGCGTGCCGGCGACGGGGGTGTAGCTGGTCGTGTCGCCGGAGACGAAGGCCACCGGAGTGGTGGTGCCGAGCACGGGCTGGGCGCCGTTGTTCGTCTTGTAGACGGCGATGCCCGAGCCCGGCGTATAGGCATAGACCGTCGTGTTCGGCCCCGAGGTGATCAGGCGGTCGACGATCGTGATCTTGCTGACGCTGGCGTTCACCCCAGCCGCGGTGCCGGTGTTGATGCGGCTGGTGACGAGGTCGAGCCCCGAATTGTTGACCAGGCTGACATCGCCGAAGCCGCCATTGACCTTGATGCGGCCGATCGTGTTCGTGCTGATGATCTGACCGTCGAGCAGGACCGAGCCGCCGCCCGAGGAGGCGTTGACGTCGTTCAGGATCAGGCGGTGGTTGACGACGTCGTAGACGACCGGGGCCGCGCCCGGGTTGGCCCAGCCGCCGCCGAAGATGCTGGCGAAGCTGGCCGAGGTGGTGCCGGCGTCGAGATAGCCCTGGCGCACCGAGCTCAGGATGGTGCCGATGTTCGCGGCGATGGTGCCCGACCAGTTGGTGATGCGCCCGGCCTCGATCGAGGCGTTGATGTTGATCGTCGTCGCCTTGATCGCGACCTGCGCGCCGTAGATCTGCGTGCCGCCGCCCTGCGCCGTCGGGTTGCTCTCCCGATAGGTCGGCACCGTCGGGATGAGGGTCATCCTGATGTCGTTGCCGATATTGTAGCCGGTGGCGCAGTTGTAGCCGGAATCGGCGATGTAGCCGGCGCAGTTGCCGAAGAATTGCAGCGACCAGTTGCGCGTCTGGCCGTCGGCCTGCGTGCCGTAGAGGAAGTAATTGACGTCGGTCGCGCCGGCCGCTGCGGCCAGAGCGTTGGCGGCGGCGTAGATCGCCTCGTTCGGATTGAGCGTCGTGCCCTGACCACCGCCGGGATAGACGATGTAGCTGCCATATTCGGCCTGCGGCGAGGCGCCGGCATTGTAGAGGCCGTTCGGCCCGTTCGAGGAGACGGCGACGGCGCCGTTGGGCACCGTGACGTTGAACTGCAGCGCCTCGATACGTTGGCCCGAGAAGCCGAAGGAGCCGAGCGTGTTGTTGATCGAGACCACGCCGGCGAGGTTGGTGACGTCTCCGGCGATCAGCAGGGCCGGGCCGTTGCCGCTGGCGTCGAGCGCGCCCGCATAGGCGTTGTCGATGGTGATGACCGGCGTTGCATCGGGATTGCTGTTGCGGGTGAGGCCGCCGCTCGCGCCGACGATCTGGCCGCCGGTCGATTCCGGGATGTAGGCGCCGCCGTCCAGCACCAGATAGGCGTTGCTGCGGTTGATCACGGTGATGGAGGGGCCGCCCCGGGCGGTCAGCGTGCCATTGCCGGAGACCGTGCGCCCGCCGACATAGACGTTGCCGCCGGCGGCATAGAGCTGGCTCAGGCGGACGGCCGTGACCGGCGAGCCGCTGACGCCGGAGATCAGCGTGCCCGCGACCGAGGAGTCGTAAAGGGCATTGATGTAGGACACCGCGTTGAAGGCGCCGTTGATGTTCGCCGTCACCGGCGCACCGCTGACGAAACGGATGGTCGGCGTGTCGTTGACGCCGCATTGCTGGGCCGCGTTGGTGCCGCAGCCGATTTCGATGCGCTGGGTGTTGTAGATGCCGGCGGTGGCCGTGCCGTTCATCACCAGGGTCGAGGAGGAGGAGGCGCCGGGACTGCTGCTGTCATTGGCGACCGGGATGAAGAAGAGCTGGTAGCCATAACCCGTGCCGTCGGCATAGGCGTTCAGCAGGCCGTCATAGCCGCCGAGCGTGACGTTCTGCGCGCTCGCGATGCTGGCGCCGGAGGCGACCTCGACCCGGGCATGGTTCTGCAGATCGGTCGAGGCGTCGGCATCCGGCACCGCGATCAGACCGCGCACATAGCCCAGCGCCGTGGCGCGGCCGGTCAGGCTGTTGGTTCTCAGCCCCGATCCGTCGCGGCCGGCGGTGACATTGACGTCGCCGAGGCCGAGCAGCGCCGCATTCGCGCCGATCCCGACGGTGTTGCGGGTCTTCAGGGTCACGTCGGCATCGGCGACGCCGACGCCGGCGACGCCATAGGTGCTGACATAGGCGTTCGTCCGCACATCGGCGGTCGTGTAGGTGCCGATATTGATCACGCCGAAGGAGGTGACGGTGCTGCGCAGCCCGAGCGTCACGGCGTTGTCGATCTCGGCGCTGTAGCGGGAGGCGACCCCTGCGCCCTGCAGCAGGCCTCCGGTCGTCAGCGTCGCGGTGTCGTCGCCGGTGAGTTCGCTCCAGGCCTGGATCAGGATCGGCCCGGGCGCCCCGGTCGGGCTCGTGCCGGCGGCGAGGGCGACATCGTCGGCGAGCACGACGCGCGAGGTGCCGGACAGGGTCGTGGTCGAGGTCGCGCCGGCGCCGTTGATGCCGCCGCCGGCGGCGGCGCGCACCGAGTCGCCGAGAGCGAGCTGCTCGAAGCCGTTGCGGCTGGTCAGCGCGATCGCCTGCAGGCAGGAGGTCAGGGCGCAGCCCGCCGTGCCGGGACCCGCGGCGGTCAGCCGGCTGCGGGCGCCCAGCGAGGTCAGGACGGCGATGTTCTCCGCCTTGTTCTCCGCCAGCGCCGCGCTGGCGCCCAGCGCGGCCGCCTGAAGGCTGTCGACGAGGGCGGCATAACGGGTGTCGTGGCTCGCGGCGACCGTGACGAGGCCGGTGTGGATGATGGCGTCAGCGCCGAGCGAGGCGGTGACGGCGGACCGGCCCGAGGTCCGCCCTTCGGCGCCGGAGCCGGCATAGAGGCCGCCACTGCCGGCCTGGGACCGGACGACCTGCGTGTCGCTGCCGGTGGCGGTGACGGCGAGGCTGCCGTTTCCGGCCGCCTCCATCCGCACGCCGTTGCCGAGCGAAGCGGTGGTCGCCGTGTCGGCGTCGGCTTCGGCCAGGACTACGCCAATGGCGGCGGTGCCGCCGGTGATACCGCTGGCGGTCGCGCCCTGGGCCGTGGTGTTGCTGGCCGCAACCGTCACCGTTGCCGCAGGCAGCCGGACATTGTCGCCGACGGAGGCGGTGACCCTGGCCGTGTTGCTGGCCGAGGCCCGCGTGCCGGTCGCGCTGACGTAAAAGGCCCCTGAGGCCGCGAGCGCCGAGGCCGCGGCGGAGAGGCCGCCCCGCGCGAAGCCCGAGGTGGAATCCGAAAGATCGATCGCATCGCCCAGCGCGGTGCCGAAGACGGAGCCGGTGGCACGAACGGAGAGATTGCCCGCCGTGAACTGCGCGAGCGAGGGCAGGCTGGCATTGCCTTCGATGAGCGCCCGCACGAGCGGATCGACCGTCGCGTTGGCGATGGCCGTGCCGACGGCGAGACCGCCGGCCACGGCGACGCCGGTGGCGGAGGCCTTGGCATCGGGCGAGGCGTCGGCCCGCACGGCGATCGTGCCGGTCCCGACATGGGCGCGGGCGCCGGCGCGGATGACGGCCAGGGTGTCGGAGGAGTCGGTCGCGGTCGCTTCCGCGCCAGCTCCGGCTGCGAGCAGGCCGCCGACGCCGGCCACCGCGGCCGCATGGGCCGCGCCGTTGCTCGTCGCCGCGATGGTCAGCCCGGTTCCGGTCAGGGCGGCGCCGGCGGCGAGTTCGGAGGTCACCTGGCTGGTGACGCTGCTCGTCGCCAGCGAGACGCCGAGCGCGAGCCCGCCCGCCACGGTGGCGCCGAAGGCGTCGGAGCGACCGGTCTGGCTGTTCTCGGCCGTGACGCTCGTCGCGCCGGTCACGGTCAGCGTGCCGCCGAGCCGGGCGGCGACGGTGTTGGACAGGGTGCCCTCGGCGACCGCGGCGCCGGCAGCCGCGCCCAGCGCGCCGGCGCCGGCGCGGGCTTCGACGGCCGCGGCGGAGCCCGACCCGTCGGCGGAGCGGGCGGAGAGCGTGATCGAGCCGGTCGTGACGGCGATCTGGTCGAGCGTGGCGGAGACCTCGTCCCTGACCGTTGTGTAGGCGGTGGCGGCGCCGACGCCGGCCGCTCCGCCGGCGCCCACCCCGGTGGCGAGGTTGCTGGTCGTCGTCTGCGACAGGGCGGTGACGGCGACCGAGCCGCTCGCGATGCTGCCGCCGGTAACGGTCGCGGCGGTCCGCGACTCGGCCGTGTCGAGCAGGGCGCTCGCGCTCTGGGAGGCCGGCGCGACGATGCGGCTGCGGTTGGCTGTGAAGAAGCTGTATTGCTGGGCCGCGTGGCTGCGGACTTCGGCGTCGGTCGCGGTGCGGCCCAGGCTTGCGCTCGCCTCGGCGCGATAGGCGGCGAGGCCGGCGGTGGTCAGCGTCAGCACGCCGTTGGCGACGGTGCCATTGGCGAGCAGACGCGCATAGGCGTCATTGGCGGCGCTGCGGATCTGGTCGTCCGTCGCGCCCGGCAGCGTTGCGGTGACGGTGGCGCGATAGGCGGCGAGGCCAGCATCGCTCATGAGATAGGCGACGCTGCCGCCGGTGAGCGCGGCGTAGCGCTGGGTGGCCCAGCTGCGCACCTGCGCGTCGCTCGGGCTCGCGATGCCGAGCGCGGTCGCGGCGGCCGAGCGCAGGGCGGTCACGCCCGCGCTTCCCAGCGTCAAGGTGCCGTTCGACACCGTGCCGCTGGCCAGCATCAGATTGTATTCGGCCTGCGCCGCGTCGCGCAGGGCGGCATCCGTCATCGAGGCGCCAGCCGTACCGCGATAGCTGCGATAGGCCGCGAGGCCGCTGGCGCTGAGCACGAGATCGGCATTGCCGGCGGTGAGCTGGCTGACCCGCGCCAGCGTGCCGTCGCCATTGGCGTTCAGCTCCGCACCGGCGCCCGCGGGCGTGGCGGTGCCGACCGAGATCACCGCCACCGAGGCGCCGATGCCGGCCGTACCGCCGACGCCGAGCGTGACCGTGCGGGCATCGACGATGCGCTCGGAGGTAGCGGAGGCCGAGACGGCGCCCGGTGCCGAGAGGGTCGACCCCGTGATGTCCGCCAGCACGCGGCTGTCGAGGCTCGCGATCGTGGCGGCGGCGCCGGCGCCCATGGTGCCTGTCGCGCCGGCGGCCGTGGTCGGCGTGATGCGCGTCGTCTCGGTCGCGCTGACCGCGATGCCTGCGGCGCTGGCCGGGCGCAGCGTCGCGACGACGCCGTAGAGACCGGCGCGGGTCTCGTTCTCGACGTCGATGAAATTGACCATGCCGGCGACGCCGGCAAAGCCGCCGGCCGTGCCGCCGGTCGCCAGCAGCGTGAAATCATTGATGCCGCGCGCCGCCACGGCGAGCGCGCCGTCGAGGTTGAGCGTCGTCTGGCCGGCGCCGCCGCCGATGGTGGCGAGGGTCGTGTTGCGGCTGGTGCCGACCGTGAAGGCGCTGCCGAGGCCGACACCGCCGCCGGCCGCGACCGTCGCGAAGCCGTAGAAGCCGTTTCGGCTCTCGGCGTTCACCGCGACGCGGCCCGCCGTGACGAGACCCTGGTCGAGCGTGGCCGTGGTGGTCGCCGCGAAGCTGTTGATGATGCCGGACGCCGCCGCGCCGCCGAGGCCGACCGCGAAGCCGATCACGGTGCCCGTCGCCGATTGCGAGGCGTTCGCCGCGATGTCGAGCGCGGTGACGCCCGGCCCGGTGAAGCCCGGTGTCGTCGTGCCCAGCGTGCTCCCCGTCAGGGCGGCCCGGGTGCTGCGCTGCATGACGGTGTTGGCGTCTGCGCCCGCGGCCGCGACGCCGCCGATCGAGCCGACCGTGATGAAGGTCGCCGCATAGGAATGGCTCGCCGCCTCGATGGCGACGGCGGTCGAATCCGCGCCGGCGAGGCGCGTGTTGACGGCGCTGCCGTCGATCACCGCGGCCGTGCTGCCGCCCAGGACGTTGCGGATCGGAACGATCGCGACGGCGCCCGAAACCGGGAAGATGGCGACGCCGCCGGTCACGGCATTGGCCAGAACCGATTGCTGCGAGGTGGCGACGACGCCGAGGCCGCGGACGCTGCGCGCGGTCATGGCGAGCGAGGGCTGGGCCGCGCTCGGGTCCGTCGCCGTGCTCAGGTCGAAGGCGGTGACGAGCTGGCCGGCCTGGTAGTTCAGCGCGCCCGAACCGCCGGCGCGCGCATCGACCGTGCTGCCGGCGCCGATCGAGGCCGTGGTCGCCCCGCCGATCGTGTTGTTGACGACCGAGAGGCCGCCCGCGACGGAGGGCGCGCCCAGCGTGGCGCCGAGCGCGCCGGCCGAGACGGTGATGCGGTCGATATTGCTCGCGAAGAGCCCGAGATTGTTGCCGGCGATGATGTCGGCGCCCGTCACGGTCGCGGCGACGTCGGTGGCGATGCTGTTGTTGGCGATGGAGCCGGCCAGCCCGACATTGCGCGACATGGCGATGCCGATGGCGAGCGTGTCGATGGTGGCGGTCGAACCGGCCCGCAGGAGGACGTCGCCCGAGGTGCGGATGGTGGCGTCCCCCACCGTCGCGTCGGCCTCGTTGGCGATGTCGCTCTCGACGACCGAGAGGCCGACCGCGGCGGTGCCGATGCCGAGGCCGAGCGAACCGGCGCTGGCACGGATCGTCGAGGCCACGCACCCGGTGACGTCCAGCCCCGCGGCGGTGATCGAGGTGCCGCTGCCGGTGATGCCGGCGCGGGCGACATTGCCGATGGACTGAAGCACGACCGAGGCCGTGCCGGCGAAGGCGCCGGTGGCGACGCCGAGACCCACGGCGACGCCGGTGATGGTGGCGCCGTCCTGCGCGCGCAGGGTGACGAGGCCGCCGGCCGTCAGGTCGACCTGATCGATGGTGGCGAGATGCGACTGGGCGATGCGGTTCGCCAGCAGCGAGACGCCGACATTGTTGGTGCCGCCCTGCACTGCGCCCGCGACGGCGAGGATCGCGGCTCCCGTCGGGTTGGCGGTGCCGTTGTTGGCGGCGGAGCCGGTGAAGTCGATCTGGCTGGTGTCGGTGCCGGCGAAGAGCTGGCGGCCGGTGATCAGCGCGTCGAGGGTGGCGTTGCGGCTGCCGTCGGACAGGACCAGCACGTCCCCGCGCGTGGTGATCAAAGCGGGCGTCGCCGTGCTGCCGTCGATCATGGCCCGGATCGTCGGCGTCACCGTGTTGAAGACGAGGGAGCCGGCCAGCCCGTTGCCGCCGAGGCCGGCGCTGATGGCGCTGGAGACGATGCGGCTCGCGCCCGATGCGGTGACGCTGAGGCTCTGGACGGAGTCCAGCCGCGAGCGCGTCACCCTGGCGCTGACCGCGTCCTCGCCGTCGGGGTCGGCGATCTCGGTATAGGTCAGGGCGAGACCGACGCCGTTCTTCGCACCGGCATAGGCGGCGCCGCCGCCGATGCCGATATCGGTGGTCTGGTAAGCGTTGACCGCGACCGCATTGGCGCCGAGCGGGAAGGTGCCGGCGAGCAGGGTCGAATCCGAGATGGCGGCCGAGACCCGGTCGGTCACCAGTCCGAGCGAGACCGACATCGCCGCGGCGCCGTTGCCGCTGCCGGAGCCGGCGAGGCCGAGGCCCACCGCGGTGATGCGCCCGCCGGCCAGCGCCTGCACGGTCGTGTTGCCGATATTGGTCAGCGTCGAGCCGGCGATATGGGCGTCGGTGCTGTTGTCCAGCTTGGCATTGGCGATGGCGCCGGCGAGGGCGGCGGAAGGCGCGCTGGTTCCGGCGAGATTGACTGCGGCCGAGCCCGAGCCGATCTCGATGATGCTCGAGTTCAGGGCCCTGACCGCGGTCGAGAGCGGCTGGAGCCGGTTCTCGATCCGGGCACCGTCGATCCAGGCCGAGGTGCCCAGTTGAGTCGCCGCCACAGCCGCGCTGCCGGCGAGCGCGAAGGAGGGGCTGCCGCCGCCCTGGACCACGGTCGCGGCCGATACGGCGGCGAAGAACGGGTCGTTCGTGACGAAATCCATCGTTCCATCGACAACCGCGGCTGCGACCGACGCGGCCGTCAGCCGCCCGGTGGTCGCGGCCTGGACCGTCAACGAATCCGTGCGGATCAATCCCAGCGTCGTGCCGGTTCCCCGCAGCCGGTTACCGGAGAGGTCGTCGGCATTGTCGCCGATGTAGGCGCGGGTCACCGTCGTCGCGTCCAGGCGCGCGACGGAGACGCCGAAGCTGCTGCCGCCGGTACCCCCGCCCGCCAAGGCGCCGCCGAGCGAGAACAGCGAGACGAACTGCTCGGCACGAAGGTCGACGAGATCGGCGGTGATCCGCGCGCGGTTGCTGATCGAGGCGAGGGTCTGGTTGTTCAGCCCTGCCAGCGAGACCATGCCGTTCAGGGCAACGCCGGCGGACTGGCCTGAAGAGGTCGCCACCACAAACATCTTGTCCGAAGTCGTCGCCGTGACCGCGAGATCGCCGGCGGTGACCGTCGCGCCGTCGGCGATGGCGGCGACCGTGCGGCTGCTGCGGCCGACATCGAGCAGGGTTCCGCCCGCGGCGGACCCCGCGCCGCCCTGGACACCGCCGGTGAAGCCAAAATTGCCGCCGCCATCGATGCTGTGGACGGTGGTGTCGGCGGCGACACTGACGGCCCGGCTCCAGGCCTGCTCGTAACCGTCCGCCAGCGTCGTCTGCCAGGTCCCGCCCAGCGAGGCGGCCGTGATCGTCGCGCCGCTGGCGATATAGGCGGAGGTCTCGTTGTTGACGCGGAAATAGTCGACCGATCCGGCCAGGCCCAATTGCGAGGACTGGGAGCTGGCATTGGCGTAGGTCGTCAGGATGTTGTTGACGACGCCGAGATTGCCGTTGAGGTGCGAGATCGCCTCCGACAGCCCGGCCCAGTTCGTCCAGGTGTTCGAGATCGGCATCTCGTTGGTGGCGCCGACGCCGACGCGAGATCCGCTCACCGTCGCGCCGGGGCCGATAAAGGCAGTCGAATCGTGATTGTAATTGCCGACGGCGATGCCGAAGGAGAGCGAGACCTGCGCCTGGGGATTGGCGGCTGTGGGATCCGTCGAGGTGGAGTTGGTCGAACTGTCTGCGATCAGTCGGACGCCGAAGTCCGACTGGCGGCTGGCGACGGCGACGTTGCCGTTGGTGTAGATCGCAGGCGCGGCGCCGCCCGCATCCGCCCCGATGGAGGCCTTGGCGCTGAGGCCGCTGTCGGCGATGGCGATGGCGCTGCCGACCTTGGCCGGGACGCTGCTGCTGCCGCTGCTGACCTTGCCGAGGATCTTGGTGAGCAGGTCCGAGACCGTCGAACCGGCCGGGCCGGCGTTGAAGAGAGCGTTGTTGCCGACCGTCGTCGTGGCACTGGTCGCGTTCTTGGTCGTGTCGGAGACCGCCTGAACGGTGAGGCTGCCGGCCTTGCTGGCGGCGCTGCCGAGCGAGGCCCCGAACTGCGCCTCCGTGGCGGCCTTGTAGTCCGAATAGGCGAAGGCGATGCCGCCGACGCTTCCCGCCGAGGCCATCGCCGTAGCGGAGGTCGAGAAGCTGTTGGTGGTGAGGGCCGAGACGGTGACGTTGGTCGTCGCGCCGGCGGTAATGATCGCGCCGGAATGGACCTTGGCCGCGGTCGTGACGTCGACCGCGCCATAGGCGACGGTCGCCGCCACCAGGCTCTGCCCGGTCGTCAGCGTCAGCGCGGTGACGCCGAGCTTGACGTCGTTCGACGCCCGGACGTCGAGATTTCCCCCGACCGTGATCCGCGCGCCCGAGGCGATATCGGCCTTCACCTCCCCGGCGATCTCGCCGATCGACACCGCCGCGCCCCAAGGGAAATTGCCCGAGAGCGTGATGGCCGGGAGCGAAGCCTCCTGCTGGCCGCTGGCGCTCAGCGAGACGTTCCGCGTCGCCTCGATCACGGCGGTCGATGCGATCTCGATCTTCGACGCGATCGTGCTGCCGACATAGGAGCCGTTGAGGCCGAACAGCGCGCCGCCGACCGTCTGGGCCGCCAGCGCGACGAGTGTCCCCGCATTCGGGTCGATGAAGGAGGACACGGCGCGGGCATCGGCCGTCATCACGACGTCGCGGCCCGTGATGGTGCCGGAGACCTTGATGCCGGCCTCGGCGGTGGCGGCCCCGGAGAGCAGCGTCTGCGACTGGCTGGCCCTGAGCGTCACATTGCCGGCCGAGAAGGCGCTGCCGGCGCTGACACCCGCGAGCAACTGACCCGCGACCTCGATCTTCGGCGCTTCGAGCGTGATGTTGCCGGAGTTGCCGAGCGATGCATTGGTCGCGGAAAGGGGCCCCGTCTGGCGATTGAAGTTGCGCGTATCGATGAGGCCGTCGCCCCGGATGGTGATGCTGTTCGTGGCCAGCAGCGACACATCCGTGCCGTTGGTGATCATGTTGGCGCTGCCGCCGGTTCCGATCACGATGTCGGTGGGGTCGATGAAGAGCAGGCCGGCCTTGCCGTTGCGGGCGGAGAGATCGACATCGACTGCCCCCAGCGTCACCGTGTTCTTCGCGCTGAGCTCGAGGAAACCACCGTCGCCGCTGGTGCCGGCCGTGCCGCGGAAGACGGCGCCGTCGGCGACGTCGAGATGGGTGCCGGCGAAGACGATGGCCGAGCCGGCCTTTCCGGCGACGTCGCGCGCGGCGCTGACATCGACGACCGCACCGCGGGCGATCGCGATGGCCGCGTCCGACGTGATCGAGACCTTGCCGCCTTCGGTCGTGTTGACCGCAGCGGCTGAGCCGGCGCTCAGACGAGGCGAGGGGGCGGCGCCGGTGGCCGTGATCTTCGCCGTGGCGGCGATCGTCGTGCCCTTGCCCGAGCGGATCGCGATGCTGCCGGCGGCGCGGCGGCCCGTCGCGTTGGCGCTGAGGCGGCCGGACACGCTGACCGTGCCGGCGGCCACGATCTCGATGCCGCCGCCCTTGCGCGCGACCATCGCCGCGCCCTGGCGCAGGCCCTTGGTGTTGACGCTCTCGGCGAAGGCGGTGCGGTGGCGGCGGCGCCGTTCGCCGAGGTCCTCCGCGGTGGCATTGGCGGTGATCTGGCCGGCGATGCTGACCGAATGGCCGTGCAGCGTGACGCCACGCTTGGCGTTGATCCGGCCGTCGATCGTGATGCGCCCATCGGGCGAAATCGGCACGTCGTTGTCACGCAGCCGTGCGGCCAGCGCCGCGTCGACGACGCCGTTCGGGCTGATCACCCGGTCGAGGAACTCGCGTGTCGGCGTGTTGACGGTCAGCCGGCCCGTGTTGATCACGCCGCTCGGCCCGACCGTGAAGCCGGCGGAGTCCGAGAAGTAGATGTGCCCGCCGATCTGGCCGTTCTTGTAGGAGTTGAGGATGCCGTTGACGACGACGGGCCCGTCGCGAACGATGTTCACCAGCGCCCCGGTGTTCTGGGGCAGGTGCATGTTCACCGTGGTGCCGGCCGCCTGCTCGAAGCGCGAGAAGGAGTTGTAACCGGCGCCGGCCGCGACCGTCTGGGTCGTGATCGTGGTGGTCGTGCCGCTGACGGCGACGTTGGTCTGGGTGCGTCCGTCGGGCGTGATGATGTTCTGCGCGAAGGCGGGCGCGTTCCACAGCGCGAGCGCCATCGCCTGGCCGACGAGGCAGCGCTGCCGCCAGGCCGCCAGCACCGGCCCGCGGGGCCGCGCGCGCAGGGCCGCCGGAACGACCCCATACCGGCCGGACGTCGGCCGGGCGAGCGCCTCGGTGTGCCGGCGGCGCGCCATCGTCAGAGCTTCTCCCGCGCCAGCGCCTCGAGCGCGGGATCGAGCCCGCGTGTCGAGAGCGGCAGGACGAGGTCGCGGCCGGCGGCATCCCGGAAGACGATCCGACCCGCCTCACTGGCCTTGCGCCAGAGCTTCGCCGCCTCGTCGGGCAGGACGGCGTCGGCGAAGCAGCCCGTCGGCAGGCAGCGCCGCCAGGGCAGATCGAGCGGCTGGGCCTCCTTCTCGCCGAACGCGATCTGGACGCTGCTCGGGAAGCTGACGCTGACCGGCATCACGGCCGTGACGCGCAGCGGGTCGCCGGCGGAGAGCCGGCCGATCGCGATCTGCGCCAGCGGGGCCTGCTGGCCCTGAGCCTGCAGCACCTGCGCCACCTCGCAGACGCGCTGGGCGCGGGAGCCCTCGATGCGCTGGCAGCGCAGCGTCCAGTCGCCGAAGCTCGCCGTGGTGACGCTGGGCTCTGAGGGGACCGCAGCCGGCGCGGCACCGTTCGGCGCGGCGGGAGACGGCGCAGCCGGGCCCGCTGGCCGGGACGCGGGGGCTTGCGCGAGCGCCTGCGCCGCCGAAGCGAGGGCGAAAGACGCCGCCAAACCTGCCACCCGCCATGCGGTCGATCGTCCAGCCATACCACCCACCCCCTCGATCGCGACGCGATCCCGTGCCGACACCGGTGGGCCTCTGGTCCGCCCCGACCTTCCTGGCGCCGTTTCGGCGGAAAGAAGCGGGCAAGCGACGTTTTGAAGCCGTTTCGGATCGTTCGAGCGGAAGAAGCTTTCTCAGAGGCGACAGAGCTGTGCAATGGACCGGTCAAAAATGGTCAGCAAATGGTTTACATGCCTGACCTAACGTCATGATTTGCGAGGAACGTGCTCGCCGCGTGGTCGCCCAACAGCCCGAGGAGCGGCGCAGCGACGGCGCCGCCCGTGAAGATCGCGGCCGTGAAAACGGCGATGTCGGGCGGGTCAGTTGGGCTCTGGAAGACGGCCGCCAGAGCATTGCCGAGCGCGACCTCGGCCATATCGGCGAAGAGCCCGAGCGTCAGCACCGCGAAGAGGGTCAGCCGAACCTTGCAGGCGGGCAGGGCGTCGAGACGCGCGCCGATCGCGAGGCTCGCCTCCGCGGGCGGGCGCTGTCCGGTCGCGACTACCAGGCCGGGCGCACGCCCTCGAACTGGGCGGGGGGCGCCGGCATGGCGCGCAGGCCGGAGCCGACGCCCGCTCCGGCGGTGGCGGCATCGAAGGCCGCCGCGATGATCACGAGCTTGGTGGCCTGAACCCGCGCGTAATCCTCGCGGAAGGCGCGCGACAGCCAGAGTGGCGAGCGGCCCGGAACACCGGTCCAGCCGATGGCGCCGATCGCGATGGCGCCGGCGAGCGTGCGGCCGGCATGGGTGCGCGAGATGTTGAAGGGCTTGGCCAGCGCGGAGACGGAGGTCACGTCGGTGACGGCGCGCTCCTCGAGGTCGGCGGTGGGGTCGGAGCCGGCGATCAGCCGGTCCATCAGGCTGCCGCCCTCGTCGACCGAGGCGAAGACCGCATAGGTCGATGGCGGGTTGCGGATCAGCGGCGAGGCCAGCAGCGCATCGGCCACCACCGGCTCGACCGCGGCGAGCAGCGTGATGCCGCCGGATTGCATGATGGCGGCGCGGCTGCCGCCGTCGAGGCCGTCGATCACCGCCAGATGCAGCCGATACCACTCACACATGCCCCACAGCGTCTCGGGGGCCGGTTCGGCGATGCTCGCGCGCCCCCGATCCGGGCCCGTGATGCGGATGAGCCCGTAATAGAGCGCTTCGGCGAAGAAGGCGGCGGCGGTGTTGCGGCTCGACAGGCCGTGCGCGAGAGCGTTCTCGACGAAGTCGCGCTGGGTCAAGCCCGGTTTGCCGCCGAGCATGCCACGGAAATAGGAGGCCAGGGCGGCGTGGGAGATCAGGCAGCGCTGCTGCGACGCGAACTGCGTGACGAGCCGCGGCACGACCTGCTGCGCGCCCAGGAAACCGCCTGCAAGGGCCCTGACGAGCCCGGCGAAGCGCGGATGGGCCAGATAGCCCTCGACCTCGAGTGAACCCCCGTCCATCCGTCCCCCCCCGGAACGTCAAACATCACCGCGGGGTCTCGTTGATCACATGGCACAGATCACGGCAATATGTGAATTTCAGCTATGGTTCACGTCGGCGTGAACCGTGCCGTGCAGGATCGCCCGCACCATGGCGGTGTAGCGCTGGTGCAGGCCCTGCGGATCGACCGGCGGCAGGCTCTGATTGGTGCCCCGGGCGCCGTCGGCGAGAAGCTGGGCGAGATCGCGGGCCGTGACGCCGTCGTGAAGCCGCAGAAGGCCAAGGGCCGTCATTTCGCCGATTAAGCCCGCCAGCTCGCCATGAAAGCTCTCGGCGGAGACGATCATCAGGTCGCGGCAGCGACGGAAGGCCTGATCGTTGATCTCGACCGCGTGGCGGGACGTCGCGAGACGTCGCCGGTTGTGGCCGTAGCGAGTGTCCAGCGTGACCGCGAAGACGTCCACAGGGTCCTGCGCTGCGTCGAGGGCGGCCCGGCCCGCCGCCATGCCGGCCTCGACGGCGGCGCTGTTGACGCTCTCGATAAGGAAGCGGAACGCCTCCTCCTTGCTGCTGAAATGGTTGTAGAGCGTGCGGCGTGTCAGACCTATGGCATCGGCGAGCGCGGTCATCGTCAGCCGCTCGTAGCCATGGCCGAGAAAGGCCTGTTCGAGCCGCGTCACGAGGTCCGTGCGGGTCACCATTGAAACATCCGGATGCGGTCTGTGAAATGCGCCCCGGCAAGCCGTAGCGCGTCGGCCGCCGAGGGCGCAACCACAACGGTGCTTCGTCGGCCTGCGGTGCGCGCGGCCGTCAGCCGCGGGTCAGCAGCAGAACGGCGGCATCGTACTCGGCGCGTCGCAGGGCGCGGCGCTCGGCCGCTTCCTCGTCCTGCCCCCAGATCCCGATCTGGTAGTCCTCGTCGCAATGGGCCGCTTCCCAGACTGCGTCGGCGTCGCTCAGGCCGAAATGCAGCGCCAGCATCAGCAGGGTCGAGCCGGTCAGCGTCATGACGCTATGGGCGCCGGCGAGTGCGACAGGAGCGGGAATGGTCGCGACCGCGTCTTCGACCGCCTTGAGCGCCGGGGCCGGCTGCGGTGCGAAGACGATGCCTTCTGCGAGGATGAAGCGGGCGCCGAGCCGCTGCTCGACGTCGCGGCGGATCGGTTCCCAGATCTCGTTCTGGCGGGCGACCAGCGCCTCGGGCTCGCCGGCGCGGTAGCAGATCGCGTCGCTGCCGGCATAGCGCACCATCTCGGCCCGCACGGCGTCCTGCTGGTCGGCGACGCCGTCCAGCGCCGAATTGACCAGCCGCGTCAGGGGCATCCGGGCCGGGTCGATGACCTGATCCTGGGCCTGCCACTCGGCCGCGAGCGCCTCGGCGACATCGCGCGAGGCGATGGCGAGCGGGTTGCGGGCCGGGGTGCGCGCGGTGCGGCCGTCGAGCGCGACATGGAACAGCCCGTCGCGCTCGATCGCGGCCGCGCTCGCGTAGAAGCGCTTCGGCAGGGCGTTGCGCATCGCCTTCTGGGCGGCGGCGACGGGATCGGGCTGGCGCTGGCCGGCGGCGCCGAAGCGGGCGAGGAAATCATCGGTCGACATGGCCGCGCCTCTAGCATGGCGGCGTTGCGGGGTCAGCCTCGGAAACGGTCGCGCCAAGCCGGCAGCGCGCCTGCGAAGGGCAGGGCGGTGGCGGCATGGACGCCGCGCGCCACGGCCCGCGCCAGCACGTCGGCGGCCGTGGTGCAGAGCTCCGTCAGCGCGAAGGCGTCCGAGGGCGCGCCGCTATGGCCGGTCGCGGCGGCGAAGACGATGTCGCCATCGAGCGCGCCATGGGAGGGCCGCAGCGCCCGCGCCAGCCCGTCATGGGCGGCCAGCGCGAGGCGCTTGCACTGCGCCTTGCTCAGAACCGCGTCGGTCGCGACGAGGGCGATGGTGGTGTTCTGGCCGGCCCCGCCCTTGAAGCGCAGCCCGAGATCCTCCGGCCGGATGCCGGCCGGCCAGCCCAGCCCGCCGAACTCGCCCCCGCGCTCGTAAGGCGCCGCCCAGAAATGCGGGCCGTCGCCGATCGTCGCCGTGCCGACCGCATTGACCGCGACGAGCGCGCCGACGATTTGGCCCGTGGCGGCCCTGGCGCTGGCCGAGCCGAGCCCGCCCTTGAGATTGGCGGTGGTGGCACCAAAGCCGGCGCCGGCCGTGCCGAGCGCGAAATCGGCGCCGGCGTCGGCTGCGGCTTCTGCGCCCAGCCGGCGATAGGGCGCTTCCTCACCGCCCTTGGCCCAGAGCTTGGCGCCGCCATTGAGCAGGTCGAAGAGGATCGCCTGCGGGACGATCGGCACGCGCAGCGGCCCGATCGCGAAGCCGCGGCCCTGGCCCGCCAGATGCGCCATGACCCCGTCGGCCGCCGCCAGACCCCAGGCCGAGCCGCCGGAGAGCACGATCGCATCGACATGCTCGACCGTCATCTCCGGCTCGAGCAGGGCGGTCTCGCGCACGCCGGGCGCCCCGCCGAGGATCGCGACCGAGGCGACCGTCGGCCGATCGAACAGGGTGACGCTGACGCCGGTCGCCGCTTCCGCATCCTGCGCCTGGCCGACGAGGAGGCCGCGGACATCGGTGATGAGATTGCGCATGGGCAGCGGCTCGGACGGCAGGGGGGCGGGGAACGACGAAGAGGCCGGGGCGTTACATTACCGAGAGTTCATGATTGCGCCATCGCAAGGACAGCGCCGCCGGTTCATGGTCTCCCTCATCGCGACCCGGCTTCGAGACCCGCGCAGCGACTGTTCCCTCCGCCCACGACTCGGGAGATACCGCATGAAACCGATCGCCCTGATCGCCGCCTCCTCCCTCGCGGCGCTGGCCGCGGGCTTCGCCGTCGCGCAGCCCGCTCCGCTCCCGCCGGCCGGCGGCGAGCGCGACGGTCCGCGCCAGGAGCGCAGCGAGCGCCCCGATCGTGCCGACCGCTATGAGAGCCGCGAGGAGCGCCGCGCCGAGTGGCGCGAGCAGCGCGCGGAACGCATGCAGGCGCGGCTCAACGAGCGCCTCGCCAAGCTGCGGACCGACATGCGGCTCAAGCCCGAGCAGGTGCCGCTGTTCGAGACGGTCGAGGGCGTCATCAAGAAGCGCGCCGAGGAGCGCCGCTCCGGCTGGTCGGCGATGCGCGAGCAGCGCGAGACCTTCCGCCATGCCGACATCATGGAGCGGCTCGACATGATGTCCGGTCGCGCCAGCGAGCGCGCCGCCCGCTCCAAGGAGCTGGCCGACGCCGTGCGCCCGCTCTGGGTCACGCTCAGCGACGAGCAGAAGACGGTGGCGCGCCGCGCCGTGCGCGAGGCCATGGCCGAGGGCCGCGGCATGATGCGGGCGATGCATGAGCGCATGCATGGCGGCATGGACGACCGGATGGAGGGCCATCGCGGCGGCCGCGGTTATCATGACGGCGAGCGCGGGCCGCGCTGGCGCGAGGATCGCGGCGACTATGGCGACCGCCGCGGCTGATTCTATCCGCGATGCAGAGATCCGGGGCGGCTCGCGAGAGCCGCCCCTTTTTCATGGGCCGGCGCCGGGCTCAGGTGCCGACCGAATCGGTGACGCATTTCTTGGTGAAGCTCGTCTTGGCCGCGCCGGCGAGCTTCTTGTCGGCCGCCTGCTTGTCGCAGGCCGCCGTGGCGTCCTTCTCGCATTTGGTCAGGAAGCTGGTCTTGGCGGCGCCGGCCAGCTTCTTGTCGCTGGCCTGGACGGCGCAGCTCTGCGCCTGGGCGAAGCTGGTCATGCAGGTGAGGGCGAGGGCAGCCAGGAGGGTCTTGGTCATCGTCGCTGATTCCCGTTTGTGGGACCCATAGGGTTACCCCTGCGGCAGACGGCCGCAAGCGGCTTTTCTGGGGCCGTCGCCGCAAATCCGCCTCAACCCCTAACGCGCTGGGAACAAAGCCAAAACGGCGATTTACCCTATCCGTTCAACTTCGATTCACGTGTTTCCGTTTACGTTTTGGCAGCAATACCGAAACAAGGTTTGAGCCATGAAGACACCATGGTTGATCTGGGGAATGCGGGGCTTCATCGGCCTCGTCTTCGTCGCGAGCCTCTTCGGCCCCTATGCGCTGTCGATCCTGATCGGCTGCCTGGGGCTCGGCTGCTACTGGTTCCGCGACGAGGTCGGCTCGCATCTATGAGGCGCGGGCCGCGCCCTTAGCCCTGTCGTCTCAGCCGCGGGTGATGACGGGCACGCCGATCAGCAGCGGGTGCAGCCAGAGCGCGAAGACGACATAGAGCGCCAGACCCGCGACGATCGCGATGATGTCGCGGCGGCCGAAGGCGACATTCGTCATCGCGGCGGCGCGGGCGATCTCCTCCGGACGGCGCTTGACCGAGATGCGCGCCATCACCGCCCAGGCGAGGAAACCGCCGAACAGCAGAATGCTGCCGAGATCGCCATTGGCGAGGAGATGGGCGGTGGCCCAGATCTTCACCGCCAGCATCATCGGATGCTTGACGCGCGACAGCAGCCAGGAGGGCCGCCGGCCGACGGCGAGCAGGATGAAGATCGGCAGGTTCAGCAGCAGCGCCAGATGCCGCGTCCAGACCGGCGGGTCCCAGACGACCGTGTAGCCGGCCGCGCGCTGCAGCCCGTAGCCATAGATCAGCAGCCCGAAGCCGAGGATCGAGACGGCCGAATACAGCCCCCGGTAGCCGCCTGCGCCAAAGCGTTCGATCAGCCGCGCGCGCCAATCGCGCTTCATCGTGACGGCATGCATGCCGAGGAACAGGACGAGGCCGAGGATCAGGACGAGCATGCAGAGGACGCCTCAGGTTGGAGTTGTTCCAACCATGGACTGGCGGGGTGGGGGGAGCAACTGGGTGGGGCTTGATGTGACTTGGTCAAGAATGCGTATCTGCGAAGGCTTCACGCACGAGCCCCATTAGCGGGTGGTCGGGCGCAAGCCACTCAGCGGCGATCTTGCGGACGAATCCCTCGTTGTCGGCGGGCCATCCGAGGCTGGCGAGCTGGCCACTAGAGGTACGCAGCAGCGCGGCAAGCGCCAGTTGGTCGAAGACGTATACCGCGCCGCCGTCGATGCAGGATTCGTCGGGGCCGAGCGGCAGGACCCTACGATGGCCGCTGGCGAACTCGCGCTCAACCGTGGGGATGGTCAGCCGGAGGATTTTCAGGACTGTCGGGATAGGAAGATAGCCGATTGCCTTATCAGGCCCGACCCGCGTGAAGCTATCCAGAATGTCGGCCCGCTGCTCTTCGGTCGGTACGAAAGACGCCATGCCCGCAGCATGTCTGCCTGCAAGGACGGCTGCAAGCTCTGCCGGCTGAGCAGTACCGGCCGTCTCAGAAACGGTGGGGCGATGGCGGCGGGCAAGCCCGCGGGGCGGTCGATGAGGCCCGACAACGAAAAAGGGGACGGCGATTGCTCGCCATCCCCCAACTAATCCGGCCAACGGGCCTTGCGGCCCGCCTCCGTGCGATCAGCGCGAGTAGAACTCGATGACCAGGTTCGGTTCCATCTGCACCGCATAGGGCACGTCCGTCAGCGTCGGCGTGCGGGTGTAGGTGGCGGTCGACTTGGTGTGGTCGACGTCGAGATAATCGGGCACGTCGCGCTCGGCGAGCTGGGCCGATTCGAGCACGATGGCGAGCTGGCGGGAGCTCTCCTTGACCGCGATCACGTCACCCGGCTTGACCTGGTAGGAGGCGATGTTGACGCGCTTGCCGTTGACCGTGATGTGGCCGTGGTTGACGAACTGACGGGCGGCGAAGACCGTCGGGACGAACTTGGCGCGGTAGATCACGGCGTCCAGGCGGCGCTCGAGTAGGCCGATCAGGTTCTCGCCCGAGTCGCCCTTCAGGCGGATCGCCTCGGCGTAGTAGCGGCGGAACTGCTTCTCGGAGATCGAGCCGTAATAGCCCTTCAGCTTCTGCTTGGCGCGCAGCTGCGTGCCGAAGTCGGACGGCTTGCCCTTGCGGCGCTGGCCGTGCTGGCCGGGGCCGTATTCGCGGCGGTTGACCGGGGACTTCGGGCGGCCCCAGATGTTCTGACCGAGACGGCGGTCAATCTTGTATTTCGCCTCATGGCGCTTCGACATATCGCGTGTCCTCGTGAGTTCGCGAGTTGAGGACCGCGCCCTCCTGCTCTCCCGCATGGGGCGGGAGCGACAGATCCGGCTTCCGAAGGGAGCGGATCACGGGTGCGGAAAAAGCCACGCGGGCCTTTTGGGCCCGCGCGACGCCGGCTTAGAACCATCTACGGCGGCATTTGTCAAACGCGCAGCGGCGGGCGGTGCATGTCTCCCGCACCTCCAGCTTCCCTCGCGCGTCATCCTGGACTTCGCGCAGCGAAGGCCGGGATCCATCGGAGGGCGCCGAGGCCTCCGATGGATCCCGGTCGACCTGCGGTCGCCCAGGATGACGGGGAGGTGAAGG
>LSIG01000131.1 GCA_001556125.1 Rhizobiales bacterium CCH10-E5
GCGCTTCAGGTGCGATGCCGTTCTATGCGGCCGCCAGATCTTCGCGGAGCGCTTTGGTGATAGTGTCCTTGCTCCGCGAGCACGCCGGACCGATCGTCTCGATCATATCGTCCAGCATCTCGGGCTCGCGTTGGGCGGCCGGCCTGGAGCGAGTTTTGCCGCCAGGATGATGCTGCCGGTCAGCAACGATACGCTGCTGCGCGTGGTCCGGCAGCGTGCCCGGGTACCGAGCGAGCCGTTGCGCGTGATCGGCATTGATGACTTCGCGTGGCGGCGCAATCACCGCTACGGCACCATCGTCTGCGACCTCGAACGCCGCCGGCCGGTCGTCCTGCTTCCCGACCGGGAGCCGGCGACATCGGAAGCCTGGCTCCGGCATCAGTCCGCTGTCCACACAGTCGCCCGTGACCGCGGCGGGGGCTACGGAGAGGCGGTGGCGCGAGCACTGCCGCAGGCCGTCCAGGTTGCCGACCGATGGCACCTGATGGAGAATGCCAGCCGCGCTTTCCTCGACGCCGTGCGCAAGTCAATGCGTCAGATCCGCGGCGCCATCGGCGCCACCGTGATCAATCCCGCTTTGCTGACGGCAGCCGAGAAGCTGCAATATGACGGATATTTGCGGCGCGAGGAGACAAACGCATCGGTCCTTGCCCTCTGGCAGGAGGGCGTGCCGATCAAACAGATCGTCAGGCGCACGGGCCATCACCGCCAGACCGTCAGGCGGATCGTCCGTGGCGAGCGCAGCGACGTCTTCCGACCTCGCCAGAGTTCTCTGGAAGCGCATCTACCCTGGTTGGATGCGCAATGGGACGCCGGCGCCCGCAATGCATCCGCCCTCTGGCGCACAATGCGAAGGAACGGCTTCCGGGGAAGCCTCAGGGTTGTCTCCGAATGGGCAACTCGCCGCCGGCGCGCTGAGAAAGCGGACGCAAGCAGCCTCGCTCGCCTCCCATCGGCCCGGACCATCGCGAGGTTAATGACCACTGGTCGCGACAATCTCTCGAAGGCCGAAACTGTTACGATCGCCGCGATCGAGAACGGCGTCCCGTCCTTGTTCGAGGCTCGCGAGATCGTCGCCGACTTCCATGCCATGATCAGAGCGAGGCAGGCCGAGCCTTTGGCTTCCTGGATCGAGCGCGCCTCCCAAAGCCTGGTCGCCTCATTGTCGAATGGCGTCCGACGAGACGAGGCCGCTGTGCGAGCAGCTATTCTCTCGACTTGGTCAAACGGTCAAACCGAGGGCCAGATCACCCGTCTCAAGCTCGTTAAGCGCCAAATGTACGGCCGCGGAAAGATCGATCTTCTCCAGGCGCGTCTGATTGGCGCGACATGAGCCCCAAACGTCAGCGAGATTGCGTCAGACCCGAAGCTTGGCCCCTTTATCGCGTTGCAGGTCAGCCCCGTGGGACCTGCTCTGACGTGCCGAGGTCGCCCCGGCTGTGGTGGTCGAGGTTGCGCGGCCGGGGCGATTTCGGCGTCCAGTGCGCGTCGGTGGATGAAGTGGTCAGGCGCGGTTTTTGCAGCGCCAGCTCTCGTTGCACCGCCACGTCCCGCATATCCGTCGGCTGAGTGGCATCCAACTCGATGGTTTGGCCAAAGTCGGCATTCGGACGGTCACGATCCCCGCTAGCCGCCCAGATGCGCACGAGATTTGCGTAAACGAGCGCATTTCTCGGATCGAATTTGATCGCGCCGTCAAAATCGGCGATCGCGCGATCTGTATCGCCCTCGATCGACCAGGCCACACCCCTGTTTCTGAAGACGGCGGGGGATTTCGCATCGAGCTTGGAAATCTCGTTCAGATCTGTGATCGCGGAGTCGGGGTCATTTTTGCTTAAGTAGAGTAGCCCTCGATTCAGGTAAGCGAGAATCGACTTTAGGTTAAGCCGAATGGCCTGGTCGTAATCCGCGACAGCCTGTTTGGCCTGTTGCCGGTTCTGTGGACGGTTAGTTAAGCTAATTCCACCTTCTTTTCGAACTCGGCCGGGCTGAGATAGCCGATGGTCGAGTGTCTGCGGATCGTATTGTAGAACCTCATAGCGCTTCCCTCGCGAAGTAGGCTGCGGCCTTTTTTAGGATATCGCGCTCCGCCTTGAGCTTGGTCACCTCACGCCGCAGCCGCTCGATCTCGAGCTGCTCGGGCTTCAACTGACCAGGTCCGGGAAAGGCCTGCGCCGGATCGGCGGCAAACTCCTTCACCCATTTGCGCAGCACGTTCTCGTGGACATCCAAGTCCCGAGACGCCTGCGCGACGCTCACACCGCGATCCTTGATCAGGCGAACCGCCTCGATCTTGAACTCACGCCCAAATCGTCTTCGCTGCATCTGCCACCTCCGGCTTCATGAACACCCAATCTCGGCGTCCACGAAACCGGCAGCAGGCCAGCCTGTCACGCCAGAGCATCAACCTCATGGATTGGCGAGCTGCCATGGCAGCGTCGTCCCGACGTGTTTGGGGCAGTTTCAATTTATGCTAAGATTTCAATAACATATGTGTTCGCACATTTGTCCTCCTTGCCCCACCACGCCTCTCCCAACGGCGCACCGGTCTTCGACCGCAGCGCAGGGTTTTCCGTCGATGATGTCCTGCGAGCGCGTCCATCTCGTCACCGGCGCCGCCAGCGGCATCGGGCGGGCAACGGCGCTGCGTCTAGCCGGTTCCGGCGTCGGGCTGGTGCTGCATACGGGATCGAACGAGGCCGGGCTGGCGACGGTCGCAGCCGCGGCGGGGGAGGCGGGCGCCGTCGTCGCCACTCTGCTAGGCGACATCGCCGAGGCTTCGACGGCGGAGCGCGCGGTGGCGCTGGCCGAGGAGCGCTTCGGCCGCCTCGATGCGATTGCGGCCGTGGCGGGGCATGCCCGCAAGGGCGGCATCATGGACCTGGCGGAGGCGGAGCTGCGCGGTGCGGTCGAGGATTCGGTCGTCGCGCTGCTGCGGCTGGCCCGGCTGGCGCGACCTCTGCTGAAGACCGGCGGCAGCGGGCGCATCGTCGCGACCTCCTCCTTCACCGCCCATGCGCTGCGCACCGACATGCAGCCCTTCGCCGCCACCGCCGCCAGCCGCGCCGCGCTCGAGACGACCGTGCGGCTGATGGCGCATGAGCTGGCGCCGGACGCCATCACGGTGAATGCGGTCGCGCCCGGGCTGATCCGCAAGGATGAGGGCAAGGGCAGCAAGCTCGCGGCCGAGGCCATCGCGCGGATGGAAGCGATCATTCCGATCGGGCGGCGCGGCCGTCCGGAGGAGGTCGCCGCCGCAATCGCCTTCCTCGCCTCGACGGAAGCCTCCTACATCACGGGCCAGACGCTGCATGTCGATGGCGGGCTGGCCTGAGCCTCAGGTAGGGCGCCGCGACTTGCTCTAGCGCAAAGACGGGCGCGGCAGCTTGCCTATGATTTTCCGCCGAGCCGGTCGAACCGGTGCAGGGGGAAGCGGCCGTGCAAGTGCCTGGGACGACCTATCTCGACGAACGCCTGCCGCGTTATACGAGCTATCCGACGGCGCCGCATTTTGCGGCTGATGTCGACGGCGAGTGCTATGGCGACTGGCTTGGGGCGCTTTCGCCGGACACCAAGGGCTCGCTCTATCTGCACATCCCCTTTTGCCGATCGATGTGCTGGTATTGCGGCTGCCACACCACGGTGGCGCTGCGTGACCCGCCGATCGGCGCCTATCTGAGCGTGCTGCGGCAGGAGATCGAGGCGGTCGCGGCGCGTCTAACGACACCGCTGGACGTGCGCCATGTCCATTTCGGCGGGGGCACGCCGACCATCCTGGCACCAGCGGATTTCGTCGATCTCGTCGCGCTGCTGCGGGAGCGTTTCTGCCTGCATCGTGACGCCGAGATCGCGGTCGAGATCGATCCGCGCCATCTCTCACTGGCGATGATCGGGGCGCTGCGCGAGGCCGGGGTCAACCGCGCCAGCCTCGGCGTGCAGAGTTTCGATCCCGAGGTCCAGCGCGCGATCAACCGCGTCCAGGGTGCCGGTCAGACCGCAGCCGTGATCACGCAGTTGCGCGAGGCCGGCATCGGCGGGATCAATCTCGACCTGATCTACGGGCTGCCGCGGCAGAGCACGGCCTCCTGCATCGAGACGGTGAACCAGTGTCTTGCGATGGAGCCGGACCGCTTTTCGATCTTCGGCTACGCCCATGTGCCGGACTTCAAGAAGCATCAGCAACGGATCGCGCTGGCGGACCTGCCCGACGGCGGCGCCAGGCATGAGCAGGCGGAGGCCATGGCGCAGCGCCTCGTCGATGCCGGCTATGTCCGCATCGGGCTCGACCATTTCGCGAAGCCGGACGACGAGATGGCGCGGGCTCTCGGCAGCGGGCGGCTGCGGCGCAATTTCCAGGGCTACACCACCGATGGCTGCGAGGCGCTGATCGGTTTCGGTGCCTCGGCGATCGGGCGGCTGCCGCAGGGCTATGTCCAGAACGAGGTCGTCACCGGCCGCTATGCCGAGCGCATCCGGGAGGGCGGGCTGGCGACGGTGCGCGGCTATCGGCTCAGCGACGACGACCGGCTGCGGGCCGACCTGATCGAGCGGCTGATGTGCGACCTGTCGGTCGATGTCGAGGCGGTCTGCGCGCGCCATAGCGCCGATCCGGAGAAGTTGGCGCCCTCGCTGGCCCGGCTCGCGCCGCTGGTCCGGGACGGGATGGTCGATCACGATGGCACCGTCATCCGCATGCCGGAGCGGGCACGGCTCCTGCTGCGAAAGGTCGCCTCGGCCTTCGACGCCCATATCGACCAGCCGGCGCGGCGCTACAGCCGCGCCGTTTAGCGGCGGGATCGAAAAGATAGTGCAATCCCTCCGAGGCCGATTGCCTTAGCGGCTGGACGCTCCGAAACGATAGCGACGGACCGCCCCGCCCATGACGCCTCCCGCCCTCGTGATGCTCCACCGTGCCTCGTTTCCGCCGCCCGCTCCGGGCGCCGGTCCCGGCCTGGGTGCGGCCGATCCCTTCGCCGCCGGCCGCGAGGTCATCTGGAGCAGCGAGGCGGCTGCCGCCGGCCGCGCGAGCCTGTCCGGCGCCTTCGAGATCGCGGCCTTTCCGCATACCGAGACGCTGGTGGTGCTGGCGGGCGAGCTGACGGTGTCCGTCGAAGGCGCGCCGGTCCTGACCATTGGCCCCGACGCCGCCGTGGTGATCGGGCGGGGCACAGGGCTGCGTGTCCAGGCCGCGCCGGGCACCGTCCTCGCCTTCCATGCGCAGACGGCCGGGACCAGCGCGATGCCGGGTGCCACGCCGATCACGCGGGATCTGCCGCTGTCGCCCTCGACGCCGCCGGCACCGGAGGTCCTGCTCGGCCCGTCGCCGCAGTGCCGCAGCCACAACGTCTTCACCGACGAGGCGGTGCAGCTGCGCGCCGGCCTGTGGGATTCGACGCCCTATGCCCGCATCTCGCGTCCGCACCGTCTGGCCGAGCTGATGCACATCCTGGAAGGAGCGGTCGATCTCACCATGGCGGACGGCACCGTCGTCACCGTGGCGAAAGGCGAGACCGTCTTCGTACCGCAGGGCGCACCCTGTGCCTGGACCAGCCGCGTTCATGTGGCGAAGGTTTATGTCGTGCAGGAGACTGTCGGCTGATGGGCGACACGCTGATCCGGGACGCGGCCGTCCTGCGCGACATCGCGCCGGCCGACGCCGCCATCTGTGCGGGCCTCGCGCGTGCCGTCGGCTGGCCGCACCGGCCCGAGGATTGGGAGATGGCGATCGGGCTCGGGCGGGGCGTCGTAGCGACGCTCGGTGAGGAGGTCGTGGCGACGGCGCTGTGGTGGCCCTATGGCGAACACCACGCCACGCTCGGCATGATCATCGTCTCGCCGGAGCATCAGGGCGCCGGGATTGGCCGCCAGCTGATGCAGGCGCTGTTCGCGCAGGCGGAGGGGCGTTCGCTCCTGCTGAACGCCACCGTCGCCGGCCAGCCGCTCTACGAGAAGCTCGGTTTCGTCGTCTGCGGGGCGATCCGACAGTTTCAGGGCGAGGTCACGACGGTTCCGGTGCCCGTTCTCGCCGGTGGCGCGGCGTTGCGCCCAGCCGGTCTGGCCGATCTGCCGGTTCTGGGCCAGCTGGATCAGGCAGCCACGGGCCTGCCGCGCGGGCCGCTGCTGCGGGCGGTGCTCCAGGCGGGCGAGGGCACCGTCCTGATGCGCGACGGCCAGGCGGCCGGGTTCGCGCTCCTGCGCCGCTTCGGCCGGGGGCTCGTGATCGGGCCGGTGGTGGCGGGCGATCTGACGGATGCGCAGACGCTGCTGGCTCACGGCTTGCAGGGGCGGCAGGGGCAGTTCGTGCGGGCGGATATCGAGGACGGCTCCCCGCTCGCCGCGATGTTGACCGCCGCCGGCCTCAAGCCGGTCGACAGCGTCAACAGCATGGTCCGCGGCAGCCTGCCCCGGCCCTCGGGTCCGTTCAAGCGCTACACACTCGCCAGCCAGGCACTGGGCTGAAGGGACGACGATGGCTCTCCTCTACAAGTCGGATCCGGTCCGCGGCGCCGAATGGGCGAAGATCCTGGCCGAGAAGGCGCCGGAGCTCTCCTTTCGGATCTGGCCCGATATCGGCGATCCGGCGGAGATCCGCTACTTCGTCGCCTGGATGCCGCCGGACGATCTGGCGGAGCGCTTCCCCAATCTCGAGCTGCTGATGTCCTCGGGCGCCGGCGTCGATCATCTCGACCTGTCGAAGCTGCCGCCGAACCTGCCCGTGGCGCGCATGATCGAGACCGGCATCGTCGACGGTATGGTCGAATATGTCTCGATGGCCGTGCTCGGACTGCATCGCGACCTGATCGACTATGTCGGCCAGCAGCGCGCCGAGATCTGGCAGCAGATCCGCGTACGTCCCGCTTCGTCACGGCGCGTCGGCGTGCTCGGGCTCGGCATGCTCGGCGAGGCCTGCTGCCGGATGCTGCGGACGCTCGGCTTCCAGGTCGCGGGTTGGAGCCGCTCCGGGCGCGAGATCGAGGGCGTGACCTGCTTTGCCGGGACGGAGAGCCTACCGGATTTCCTGGGCCGGACCGATATCCTGGTCTGCCTGCTGCCGCTGACGGATGAGACGCGCGGCATGCTCGGCGCCGAACTCTTCGCGCAACTTCCGCAGGGCGCGCGGCTGGTCAATGTCGGCCGCGGCGGGCATCTCGACCAGGAGGCGCTGCTGGCGGCGCTCGAGAGCGGGCAGATCTCGGCCGCGGTTCTGGACGTCTGCACACCCGAGCCGCTGACGCCGGGCCACCCGCTCTGGAGCCATCCGCGCGTGCTGCTGACGCCGCATGTCGCCAGCATGACCCAGCCGGAAACGGCCGTAGAGCTCGTGCTCGAAAACCTGCGCCGTCACAAGGCGGGCGAGCCGTTGCTGGGCGCCGTCGACCGCAAGCGCGGCTACTGACAGGGCCTGCCCCAAGGCAAAGCATGATCTGCCGCGGCGGGCTGCGAATTGGGCAGGTCGTATCATGACGGGTGCCCAAGGCCGTGCCGACACCGCCCGGGCCCGTCCTAACCTTCTGCCAGGATGGACACAGCATCCGCGCGGAGGTCGAAGAGGTCCATGCACGAGCCAGCTCCGGTCAATACCGTCCTGAAGGAGAGCGGGACGACGCCGTCACCCCTGCCCGCCAGCCAGGGTATCCGGCGGGCGCTGAGCCATATCGAGCGCCACTTCACCGACGCGATCTATCTGGAGGATCTCGCGGCGCTGGCGGGCCTGAGCGTCTGCCGCTTCGTGACGGTGTTCCGCCGCCAGGTCGGGCTGACGCCGCATCGCTTCATCTGCCATCGCCGGATCGGATACGCCAAGCGGCTGCTGCGCGACGGGGTGCCGATGGCGCTGGCGGCCTCGGAGGCCGGGTTCTTCGACCAGAGCCATTTTTCGCGCCATTTCAAGAATATCTGCGGGATGACGCCGGGCCGCTATCTGCGCGAGATGGGCGGACTGCCCCGGCGCGAGGCTGATGCCCGACCGCCGCTGCAGAGCGCCGCCTGATCCACCGACCCCACGCCGATCCGTTGCAGGAGCCCGCCATGACCGTCAACTCGCTCGAAGCGCTCGATCGCCTTCACTGGGTCCACCCCGTCGCCAACTGGGCCGGCCACGAGAAGCGTGGCGTCACCATCATGAAGTCGGCCAAGGGCGCCTTCATCACGGATTCGGAAGGGCATGAGCTGATCGACGGCTTCGCCGGACTGTGGTGCGTCAATGTCGGCTACGGGCATGAGAGCATCGTCGAGGCGGCAGCCGCTCAAATGCGCGAGCTGCCCTATGCGACGGGCTATTTCTCCTTCGGCAGCGAGCCCGCGATCCGGCTGGCCGCCAAGCTCGCGGAGCTCCTGCCGGGCGACCTCAACCACATCTATTTCTCGCTCGGCGGCTCGGATGCGATCGACGGCGCGCTGCGGCTGATCCAGTTCTACTACAACGTCACCGGCCGGCCGACGAAGAAGGCGATCCTCTCGCTGGAGCGCGGCTATCACGGCTCGAGTTCGACAGGGGCCGGCGTCACGGCGCTGCCGGCCTTCCATGCGAATTTCGACTTCCCGGCGCATGTCCGGCACTATGTCGCCGCGCCCTACGCCTATCGCAATCCGACCGGCTCCGACGATGCGGCGGTGATCGCGGCCAGCGTCGCCTCGCTGCGGGCCAAGGTGGCGGAGCTGGGCGCGGAGAATGTCGCCGCCTTCTTCTGCGAGCCGGTGGTCGGCTCGGGCGGCGTGATCGTGCCGCCGAAGGGCTGGCTAAAGGCCATGCGCGACACGGCCGCCGAGCTCGACATCCTGTTTCTCGCCGACGAGGTCATCACCGGCTTCGGCCGGACGGGGCCGATGTTCGCCTGCGAGGCGGAAGGGGTCGTGCCCGATCTGATGACGATGGCGAAGGGGCTGACCTCGGGCTACGCGCCGCTGGGCGCGCTGGCGATCGGCGAAAAGATCTACCGCGGCATCAAGGACAATGCGCCCGAAGGCGGCCCGGTCGGCCATGGCCAGACCTATTCCGGCCATCCGGTTTCCGCCGCGGTCGCGCTCGAAGTGCTCCGGCTCTATGACGAAGGCGGAATCCTGGCCAATGGCCAGCGCGTCGGCGCCTATTTCGAAAGGAAGCTCGCCACTTTGGCCGACCATCCGCTGGTCGGCGAGGTCAGGGCGCGCGGGCTGCTCGCCGGCATCGAGCTCGTGGCCGACAAGGTCAGCAAGGAAAAGCTGCCGCGCAGCGTCAAGCTGGCCGACCATCTCTTCGCTCGCGGCTATGCAAACGGCGTGATCTTCCGTGCCTTTGCCGACGACATCATCGGGCTCGCCCCGCCGCTCTGCTGCAGCGAGAGCGAGATCGACCTGATCGTCTCGCGCCTGCGCCAGACGCTGGACGACATGCTGGCGTTGGCCGAGGTCCAGGCCGCCATGGCGCCCGCGAAGGCGGCCTGAGGCGGCACGATCCCTGCTTGGCCCGGGGGGCGCCGACAGTCTAGGTTGTCGCGACGGTGGCGGCTCCAAAAGGACCTGCGCGCCGGGGATGGGGTGAGGTTTCGTCGTGACACCGGGCGTGCGGCTCGACCGCATCGACATGAAGATCCTGATCGAGCTGCAGAACAACAGCCGGATCACCAACGTCAATCTGGCCGATGCTGTCGGCCTGTCGCCGAGCCCTTGCCTGCTGCGGGTGAAGCGGCTCGAGCAGGCGGGGTTCATCTCCGGCTATGGCGCCACGATCAACCTGGCGAAGCTCGGTGAAACGATCACCGTCTTCACCGAAGTCACCTTGGCCGACCATACCAAGGAGTATTTCATCCGCTTCGAGACCGCGCTGCGCCGGGTCGACGAGGTGGTGGAGTGCCACATGGTGAGCGGCGGCTACGACTATCTCGTCAAGTTCGTCACGCGCGGGCTGACGCATTACCAGTCGCTGATCGAGACCCTGCTCGACCGCAACATCGGCATCTCCAAATATTTCAGCTACGTCGTGATCAAGTCGCCGATCCAGAAACCCGGATATCCGCTGCCGGTGTTGTTCGACGTTTGAGCACTGCGGGTCCCTCCTGGGCTTATCCCAGCGCCTGGTTGACCAGCCCGAAGATGCGCGCGGGACCGGTGGGGCCGTGGCTGCGGCCGCGGATCATCGGGGTGACCGTGTCGAAGATCGTCAGGCCGCAGGAGTCGAGAAAGGCGCCGAAGGCGCCCTGTTCCTGCGCGGTGTCGACGCGAAGGAATTCGCCCTGATGGGCCTCGACATGGGGGCTGAGCAGCGCGATGGCCATCGCGTCATCCTCCGCCACGATGGGCCCGACGACATGGCCGCGGCCGAAGGGGCGGCAGAGGGCGAAGCCGACGATCGCGCCGTCACGCTCCACGAGCGTGCCGACCGAGGTCGAGAGCAGCGCGGCGAGGGCCTGATGCCGGTCGGCGCCATAGGCGCTCGCGTCGAGGGCGGCGAGCGCGTCGAGATCGGTCGGGACCACCGGGCGCTGGCCGGGCAAGGCGGCGACCGGGGCAGGATGCGGCAGCGCCTTGCCCTGATGCTGGAAGACGCGGCCAACCGGTTCGAAGCCGAGCGAGCGGTAGAGCCGGTAGCCGGCCTTGGTCGAGCTCAGGCGCAGGTCGCGCGCGCCGGTCTGCGCGAAGATCATCTCCATCAGCTCGCGGCCGGCGCCCTGAGCCTGCAGGCGTGGCGAGGTGATGACCATGCCCACCGTCGCCAGGCTCTCGCCGAAGGGCCACCACATCGCCGAGCCCAGCACGCGGCCGATCGCGTCGCAGGCGACGATGCCGTGGCCGAGCCCGATGACGAGGCGCCAGTCCTCGGGGCGATGCGGCCAGCCGACGCCGATCGACAGCTGATGCAGCTGGTCGAGATCGGCCTCCGCCATCGGCCGGATGGCGATCTCATAGCCGAGCCGGCGTTTTGCCGTTGTGTAAGCCAAGGCCTGTGCCTCACGGGAAGTCCCCGATCATAGGGCCTGCGGCACCGCGCGGGAATAGCATAATTCATACAATACAGCAGGTTAGGCTCGTGCAAGCTGTGTGTTCTCCGCCCCGCCGCGGCGGCCCGTCGCGCCTGCGCGCGGGTGTCGGCTGGGCCCTGTTCCCGATCGAGGCCGATCCGCGATGAAGCTCGAACCCTATTGGCTGGCCTCCGCGCCGCGCTTCACCTCAGGCTCGACGAAGCCGGTCGAGGGGCCGGTCGATGTCGCGGTGATCGGGGGTGGCTTTACCGGTCTGTCGGCGGCCCGCAGCCTCGCGAAGGCCGGCGCGCGCGTCGCCGTGCTGGAAGCTGGGCGCGTCGTCGGCGAGGCCTCGGGCCGCAATGGCGGGCATTGCAACAACGGCCTCGCGCATGATCTCGGTGGGCTGGCGGCGCAGATCGGCATCGAGCGGGCGAGCGCGCTCTATCGCGTCTTCGACGACGGCGTCGACACGGTCGAGGCGCTGGTGAAGGAGGAGGCGATCGACTGCGACTTCACCCGCACCGGCAAGATCAAGCTCGCCGCCAAGCCCGGGCATTTCGCCAAGCTGCAGAAGAGCGCCGAATTGCTCAAGGCCACCGTCGAGCCCGACCTCGTGGTGGTGGAGCCGGGCGAGGTCCAGAGCGAGATCGGCTCGTCCGGCTTCCATGGCGGGCTCGTCTTCCCGCGCAGCGCCCATATGCACATGGGCCGCTTCGGCGTTGGTCTCGCGGAGGCCGCGGCCCGCGCAGGGGCGCAGATTCATGAAGGCGCCGCGGTGACGCGGCTTCAGCGGATCGCAGGGCAGGCGCACCGCGTCGTCACGACGCGCGGCACGCTGGAAGCCAAACAAGTGCTTCTGGCGACGGGTGCCTCGCGGCAGGGGCCCTTCGCCTGGCTGCGCCGCCGGATCGTGCCCGTCGGCAGCTTCATCATCGCGACCGAGCCGCTCTCGCCAAATCTCGCGGCCTCGATCATGCCGACGCGCCGGACGGCGACGACGACGATGAACATCGGCAACTACTTCCGGCTGACGCCCGACAACCGCTTGATCTTCGGCGGGCGGGCGCGCTTCGCGCTGTCGAGCCCGTCGTCAGACGCCAAGAGCGGCGCCATCCTGAAGGCGCGGATGCTGGAACTGTTCCCGCAGCTCGCACAGACGCGGATCGACTATTGCTGGGGCGGGCTCGTCGACATGACCGCCGACCGGCTGCCGCGCGCCGGCGAGCGCGACGGCGTGTTCTACGCGACCGGCTATAGCGGCCACGGCACGCAGATGTCGGTGCATATGGGACAGATCATGGCCCGGGTGATGGGCGGGGACACCGCCGCCAACCCGCTCGCCGGGCTCGACTGGCCGGTGGTGCCAGGCCATTTCGGCCCGCCCTGGTTCCTGCCCTTCGTCGGGATGTATTACCGCTATCAGGACTGGCGGCACTGAGGCGGATCCTGCCGGCCCTCAGCCCTCATCCTGAGGAGCGGGCGAAAAGCCCGCGTCTCGAAGGATGATTCAGGAGGCTCGCGAACCCTCTGGACCTGTCTTCGAGACGCCGCTGCGCGGCTCTTCAGGATGAGGGCTGCACAGGAGTGGACGCCGGCTCAGCCGCCGATGTCGATCAGCACCGTCTTGTGGCGCAGATTGGCCTCTACCGCCTGGCGGCCGAGGTCCTTGCCGATGCCGGAACTCTTGTAGCCGCCGGTCGGCAGGATGAAGTCGAGCGTGCGGCTGTAGCGGTTGATCCAGACTGTGCCGGCCTTCAGAGCGCGCATGGCGCGCAGGCCGCGGCCGAGATCGGCGGTGTAGACGCCGGCCGCGAGCCCGTATTCGGGATGGTCGGCGAGGCTCAGCCCCTCCGCCTCGTCCTCGAAGGCCTGGATCGTCAGCACCGGGCCGAAGATCTCCTCGCGCACGGCCGCCGTCTGCGCCGTCACGCCGGCGATCAGGGTCGGCTGGTAGAAGGCGCCGCCATGGCCCTCGATGCGCCCGCCGCCGAGCAGGCATTCGGCGCCCTGCAGGCGGCTGCGTTCGAGGATGTCGTCGATGCGCCTCGCCTGCGTCTCCGAGATGATCGGCGCATAGCCCGTCGCAGCCTTCCAGGTCGGGCCGGGCGTTACCGTCGAAAGCCGCGCCTGCAGTCGCGCCACCAGTTCTTCCATAACCGGGCGCTGGACGATCAGCCGCGAGCCGGCGACGCAGGCCTGGCCGGCATTGGCAAGCAGGGAGCCGGCGATGCAGGCGGCGGCCCTGTCGAGATCGGCATCGGCGAAGACGAGTTGCGGGCTCTTGCCGCCGAGCTCCAGCGTCACCGGCTTGATTCCGGTTTCGGCGGCGGCCTTCATCACGGCGATGCCGGTGCGGGTCGAGCCGGTGAAGGAGAGCTTGGCGATACCCGGATGGCGCGAAAGCGCATCGCCGGTGACGACGCCATTGCCCTGCACGACGTTGAAGATGCCGGCGGGGATGCCGGCCTCGACGGCGAGTTCCGCCAGCCGCACGGTCGAGAACGGGGTCAGCTCTGAGGGCTTCAGCACGATGGCATTGCCGGCGGCGAGCGCCGGGCCGACCTTCCAGGACGCCATGCTGAGCGGGAAGTTCCAGGGCGTGATCGCGCCGACGACGCCGTAAGGCTCCGAGACGATCATCCCGAGGTTGTCATGACGGGTCGCCGCGACCTCGCCGCCGAGCTTGTCGGCCCACTCAGAGAAGAAACGGATGCCTTCCCCGACGCTGGCGACGTCGCCAGTGACGGCCTGGGCGATCGGCCGGGTCGAACCCAGCGCCTCGAGCCGGCCAAGTTCGACCGCGCGCTCCTCGATCAGATCGGCCCAGCGGCGCAGGGCGCGGGCGCGCTCGCGCGGCGGCTGCGACGCCCAGCCGCTCGCCGCGACCGCCTTTGTGGCACTGGCGACGGCGCGATCGACGATGTCGGCGTCGGCGATCGGCAGATCGGCGTAAGCCGCCCCGTCCGAGGGGCGAGCGACGTCGATGCGCTCGCCCGCCTGGACGACCTCGCCGCCGATATAGTGGCCGGTCGCGAAGGCGACCGAATCCGGCGCGAAATCGCTCATCGGGTCAGAGCCCGACGAGGCCGGGGAGGCCGCCGATGTCCTTGATCTCATGCGTGCTGTAATAGGGGTTCGCTGGCTCGTGGCCGCGATTGACGAAAACGCGGGCAGCGATCTTCATGTCATAGGCGGTCATCTGGTCGTAGCGGAAGCTGGACGAGCAGTGCATCACGTCCTGCGGGCCGCAGCCGAGCTGGTCGAACATGTATTCGAAGGCCTGCATGCGGGGTTTGTAAGCCTGGGCCTCCTGCGCCGTGTAGGCGGCATGGAAGGGCGCGCCGAGCTTCGCGACGGAATGCGGGATCAGGTCCGTCATCGAGTTCGAGAGAATGACGAGGGGGATTTCCGTCGCGACCTTGGCGAGGCCGGCCGGCACGTCGGGATGGGGGCCCCAGGTCGGGATCTCGTCGATGATCTTCTGGGCGTCGGCCGGATCATAAGCGAAGCCGTGCAGCTTGCAGGTGCGCGCGACGGCATCGCGGACGACGTCCTGATAGGGCTTCCAGGGGCCGAGCACCTCGTCGAGGCGATAGCTGCTGAAATCCTCGACGAAGGCGTCCATCTGCGCCGGGGACAGGCGCGAGCCGTAGACCCGCCGCGCCGCGGGACCCATCTCGAAATAGATCAGGGTGCCGTAGCAGTCGAAGGTGATGAATTTCGGCCGCCAGGTGGTCATGGTCCGCTCGCTCTCTGGAAAAGGCGGACATGGCCGCCGATGAGCCGAGACTAGCGGCGGGGAGCGGGGGCGGGCGTGGATTTGCGGGCCGGCGGCCCAAGATTCTGCCGATCAGTTCGGCATCGGCAGCATGGATTGCCACGCCGCTGCCACGCGTCTCAGAACTCTCCGACCTCGCCCTGCGAGCCATCGAGGAGGCGGGCATGGCGGAAGGGGCGGGGGTCGACGATCGGGGTATCGCCGGTGGCGAGATCGGCGGCGAGATGGCCGGCGCCGGGGCCGAGCCCGAAGCCATGGCCGCTGAGGCCGGCGGCCAGGACGAGGCCTTTCAGCCCGACGGTCGGCGAGATCACCGGCACGGCATCGGGCGTCGAGTCGATATAGCTGCCCCAGCTTTCGCGCACAGGGACGGCGCGCAGGGCCGGCACGAGCGCATGGGCGCGCTCCAGCAGGGTCGCGATCGCCTTCTGGCTGGGGGCGGGGTCGAGCACGCGGATGCGCTCGAAAGGCGTCTCCTGGTCGAGCGTCCAGCGGCTGAGTGACTCGGGGCCGTTGAAGAAGGAGGAGCCGATGCCAAACTCGACCGCCTTCAGCCGCTTGACGAACATCGGCATGAACTGGCGGGCGAAGCGGATGCCCTGTGGCGTCAGCTCGAGCGTGCCCTTGCCGCTGATCGCGATCGTGTAGCTGCCGTCGAGGCGGCGCGTCAGGGCGATTTCGGGCGTGTAGAACGCCTCGAGCCAGGGCGGCGCCACTTCCGTGCGCAGGCTGGTGACGCGCACGCTCGCCTGCGGGAAGAGGACGCCGTGATGGCGGCAGAAGCCCGAGGCCCAGGCGCCGCCCGAGAGGATGACCGACTGGGTGCGGATCGTGCCCTTTTCGGTGACGATACCGGTGACGCTGCCGTTGGCGACATCGAGCCCACGCGCGGCGCAGCCCTGGTGGATCGTCGCGCCATGCTGGCGGGCGCCCAGCGCCAGAACCGGCGCGGCGAGCGCCGGTTCGGCCTTGCCGTCGGTCACCGAATGCACGCCACCGAGCCAGGTGCGGCCGGTGCCCGCCGTCATGGCGGAGGCTTCCGGCCCGGTCAGCATCCGCGTCTCGACGCCGAACTGCTTCGCCGTCTCGCGCCAGCGCTCCCATTGCGCGATCTGCGCGGCGTCATTGGTGGTGTAGACCAGCCCGCAGCGGCGGAAGCCCGGATCCTCGCCGATCTCGGTGGCGAAACCGTCCCACAGCTCCATGGAGCGGATCGCGAGCGGCAATTCGCGCGCGTCGCGGTTCTGCTGACGGCACCAGCCCCAGTTGCGGCTGGACTGCTCGCCGCCGACGACGCCCTTCTCGACGAGGGCCACCGAGCGGCCGCGCTTCGCCAGGAAATAGGCGGCCGCCGCACCGACGATGCCGCCGCCGATGACGACGACATCGGCCTGAGCGGGCAGGGCGGCGTCGCTGGCGATGGGCTTGATCGTGGGGCTCATGGCAGGTCTCCGGCAGATCCAGGCCGGACCACTAGCGGCGTTTGGCGCCGCTGCCTTGGATCATTTTCGCATCAGGCGGCCAATGCGGCCTCGACGGCGGCCGCGACCGCGAACAGAGCCGCATCGCCACCGGTCTCCCCCATCAGCATCAGGCCGACGGGGGCCTCGCCGTGGCGGTTGCAGGGCAGGCTGATGGCGCAGCGATTGAGGAAGTTGCCGAGGCTCGGATTGCGCAGCAGGAGCGCGTTGAGGCGGTAATACTCCGCGTCCTCGGCCAGTTCCGCGATGCGCGGCGCCACGATCGGGCAGGTCGGCATCAGCAGCGCGTCGAAGGGGGCGGTCAGCGCGTCCATCGCCGCAACGATGCGACAGCGTGCCGCGGTCAGGGCGACATAGTCGGCGGCGGTCATCGCGGCGCCGGCCTCGATGCGGCTGCGGACGCGCGGATCGTAGAGATCGCCCTTCGCGGCCAGCAGATCGCGATGCCAGTCATAGGATTCCGGGCCGGTGAAGCCGCCGCGGCTCATCGCGGGAGCGATGTCGAGCAACGGCGAGAACGAGGTTTCGCTGATCTGCGCGCCCTGCGCCGTCAGCGACGCGACCGCGCGCTCGAAGGCGGCAGTGACGGTCGCGTCCATGCCGTCGCGCATGATCTCGCGGGGGATGGCGAGCCGCAGGCCCGCAAGCGGGCGCGCCTTCGGCAGCGCAGGGGTCTCTCCGGCGAGGACCGCATCGACGATGGCGCAGCAGGCGACGCTGGCGCCGAGCGGCCCCAGCGAATCGAGGCTGCCCGAGAGCGGCACGACGCCGTCGAGCGGCACGCGCCGCGCGGTCGGCTTGTAGCCGACGATGCCGCAGAGCGCGGCGGGGATGCGGCAGGAGCCGCCGGTGTCGCTGCCGAGCGCGACCACCGACATGCCGTCCGCGACGGCCACCGCCGAGCCGGAGGAGGAGCCGCCGGGGATGCGGGCAGCGGCGCGGTCCCAGGGGCTGAGCGGCGTGCCGTAATGCGGGTTGGCGCCGATGCCGGAATAGGCGAACTCGGTCATGTTGGTGCGGCCGACGGGGATGAAGCCGGCCGCCAGCATGCGCGCGATCGTCGGGGCGTGGGCCCTGGCGGGTGCGGCGTCGGCGAGCGCGCGCGAACCCGCCATCGTGACCTCGCCCGCAACGTCGAACAGATCCTTCACCGCGAAGGGGATGCCGGCATAGGGCGAGGGCGCGCGCCCGGCGCGGCGCAGGGCGTCATGGGCATCGGCTGCGGTACGAGCGGCTTCGGCTGAAACGGAGATGAAGGTGCGGGCACCTTCGCCTGCCGGATCGGCGATCGCCGCCAGGCAGTTCTCGACCAGGGCGCGCGCCGTGGTGGCGCCGCTCGCCAGCGCTTCGGCGCAGCCTTGAACGGTCCGCAGCATGATCGTCTCTCCGGTAGGGCTCTGTGCTTTTCGCTTAGCTGCGGCGGATGAGGAAATCCATGCGCGACCTGTGCCCTTCCCCCCGCTTGCGGTGGGGAAGGGTTAGGGATGGGGG
>LSIG01000132.1 GCA_001556125.1 Rhizobiales bacterium CCH10-E5
CTCGATGGCGGCGTTATAGGCGCCGCCCTCGCTCACTGTCAACACGGTTTTTGAAGTTTTTTCGACAGCCGCTCTTAGCCTCCCACAACAGGGCCCGCGCGACGTCCTGGGTGACTTCTGTCTACGCGCGCCCGCGAGCGGAGACGCCCGACGCCCGCAAACAGCCGCATTCGCACCGCACAGGAGCGCCGCCCGCGCCGCCGGATTGATTCCGGCCGGCGAGACGGGCATGGTTCGCCCCGGCCGCGAGCACAGCCACGGCCGTCCGTTTTTCCGGTATCGTGCCGGCCCCGCGGCGCCGTCCGGCGTCCCCGCTCCGATGTGCTCGGACCTCACGGCCCGGGCCCTTCGCTCCAGGATCGCAGACCGCTCACGATGAACGCCCAGCCCGAGTTCAATCTGCCGGCCGAGCCGCTCGCCCCCGAGGCGGCGGCCCTTCTGGTCGATCTCGGGATCGAACCGCCGATCCGTCCCGACGGCGAGGATCCGCAGCCGCTTGACCGGCGCGGCGTTTCGCTGCGCTGGCTCGCCGCCTGCGCGCTGGTCGGATCCTGCGGCGCCGCTTTGTTGGGCGCCGCGATTCTGGTCGCGATGCGGGGCGACACGGGCGTACCGGAGCAGCCCGAGGCGGTGACCGCGCGCGCCGCTTCCACCGCCGGTGACGGCGGCGGCGCCCGCAAAGGCGACAAGCTCGTCGCAGACCAGCCGGTCATGGCGGCGCGCCATTCGATCCGGGCCCCGATGTCGCAGCGCGTCGGCAACCGCGAGGTCATCCGCGTACGCCCCTTCGTGCGACTGGCATCCAGCCTCTCGCTGACCACGGGCGTCTACGCCACCAACATTCCGCCCTTCAATCCGCTGCGCCTCTTTGCCGAGGGCGGCCAGCCCAATGAGCGCTACGCCGAGCCGATCGTCGACGTGCCTGATGCCGACGTCACTATCGTCAAGCGCGACCTCGCCGATATCGTCATCCCGGCCGGACGCCCGCAGCTGGGTGATGCCGAGGTCATCACCCAGATCGAGGAGGAGCGGGCCAATCTCGCCGCCTCCGGGCGCCAGCGCGCACTGCCGATTCCCCCGCAGCTCATGCTGAGCCGTACGCTCGGAAACGCTCCAACCCCCGCGAACACGCTCCTGTCCTATGCCCCGGCGACGGATACGCGCTTCTCCGGCATCGAGGTGCGCGTCGTTCCCGAGAACGTCACCAACGCGCCCAAGACGCCGATCGCCGCCTCGCGCGAGCCTCTGGTCGAGGAAAAGTTGCTGCTCGCCAAGCGCGGCGAGAATTTCGAGCAGGTGATGCGCGGCGCCGGCGCCGCGCCGGACCAGATCCGCTCGATGATGTCGGCCTTCGCCGGCCGGGTCCGCACCGCGCCGCTTCCCGATGGCCAGGTGCTGCAGGCACTCTACGCTCCGGGTCCCAATCCGGGCGACCCGCGCCAGATCGTGCGCGTCTCGCTGCTGACCAATGGCCAGCCGGACGGAACCGTCGCGGTCAATGATCGCGGTGTCTTCGTGCTGGTGACGCTGCCGCGCCAGGAACTCGCGGCGCCGCAGCGGCCCCAGCGCCGCTCGGAGGACAGCGAGGACGAGGATGAGGAGGAGAGCGGCGGCGCCCGTCTCTATGAGAGCATCTACGAGACCGGCATGCGCCACGACCTGCCGCGGCCGCTGATCGATGAGCTCGTCAGGATCTTCTCCTACGACCTCGACTTCCAGCAGCGCGTCCGCGGGGGCGACAATCTCGAGGTGATCTTCACCGAGGAGGACGAAGGCGAGCGCGCGGAGATCCTCTCGGCCTCGCTGACGATCGGCGGCGAGACGCGCCGTGTCTTCCGCTTCCAGGCGCCGGAGGACGGCCTCATCGATTATTTCGACGAGGAGGGGAAGTCGCTGAAGAAGTTCCTGCTGCGCAAGCCGATCGCCGATGGCGAGATGCGCTCGGGCTTCGGCATGCGCTACCACCCGATCATGCGCTATTCGAAGATGCATACCGGCGTCGACTGGGCCAACCGCATCGGCACGCCGATCCTCGCCGCCGGCAACGGCACCGTGATCAAGGCGGAATGGGATTCCGGCTATGGCCGCCGCATCGAGATCCAGCACGCCAACGGCTATGTCACGACCTATTCGCACCAATCGGCCTTCGCCAAGGGCATCGCGCCCGGCGTCAAGGTGCGCCAGGGCCAGGTCATCGGCTATCTCGGCTCGACCGGCCTCTCGACGGGACCCCACCTCCATTACGAGGTCCTGGTCAATGGCAGCTTCGTCAATCCGATGAAGATCCGCGTGCCGCGCGGCCGCGAGCTGCAGGGCCCGGCGCTGGTCGAATACAAGCGCCAGCGCGACGAGATCCAGGGCCTGATCGAGCGGGCTGGAGGAGCGGTCGCGCAACTGCGCTGAGCGCATGACTGAGGTTGCCGCCGCGGCGCGATCTGCCTTCAACGCTTGACTTAGACCGGCTGAACCGACAGGCGCAGGGACGGTTCTCCTCCTGCGCCGGTGTCGCACCATGCTCGCCGCCCTGCTCGTCGTCCTGCCCGTCTTCGGGTTGATCGCCCTCGGCTATCTGGCGCGCTGGACGAAGCTATTGCGCGAGACCACGGGCGAAGGCCTCTCCGACTTTGTCTTCGTGCTGGCGGTGCCCTGCCTTCTGTTCCGGACGCTGGCCAAAGCCGATGTGCCGCAAACCCAGCCCTGGGGTTACTGGATCGCCTACTTCACCGGCCTCGCCATCGTCTGGGCACTGGCGATGCTGATCGCGAGCCGCGTCTTCGCCCGCAAGGGGCCGGAACTCGTTGTTTCCGGCTTCGCTGCCGCGCAGTCCAACACCGTCTTCGTCGGCGTGCCCATGATCCTGAAGGCCTATGGCGAGGCCGGCGCCGTGCCGCTCGGCCTGCTGCTGGCGATCCACCTGCCCGTCACGATGACGGTCGCGACTTTGCTGGCGGAGGGCCGCACCGCCTCGCCCGCCCTGATGGTCCGCCGGCTCTTCACCCATCCGATCATCATCGGCATCATCCTCGGCATGCTGGCCCGCCCCGTGGTCGACCAGCTGCCGGCTCCGTTCTGGACGCTGATCGACCTGATTGCGGGCGCCGCCGTGCCCTGTGCCCTGATCAGCCTCGGCATCAGCATGCGCCGCTACGGGCTCGAATCAGGGCTCGGCCTGCCGATGGCACTGAGCGCGCTCAAGCTCGGCCTGCACCCGCTGATCGTCTATCTACTGGCGACGAGGGTCTTCGACATGCCGCCGCACTGGTCCGGCGTGGCCGTTCTGTTCGCCGCCTGCCCCTGCGGGATCAACGCCTATCTCTTCGCCGAGCGCTATCGCCAGGGCGTCGCCGACGCCTCCAGCGCGATCACGCTCTCGACGCTGATCTCGCTCTTCACCACGGCGGCCTGGCTGACCTGGCTCGGCGTCGGCTGACGGGGCCGCGCTCAGGCGAAGCCGAGGTCGCGCCTGATCTGCTCCGCCGTGACGCCCCTCGCCCGCAGATCGGCGAGACTTTCCGATCCGCGGCTCTTGGCGAGCTTGCGCCCCTGTGCATCCGCCAGCAGGTCGTGGAAGCGATAGAGCGGTGTCGGCAGGCCGAGCAGCCGCTGCAGCAGCACGTGGATGTCGGTGGCGGCCTCGAGATCGCGCCCGCGTACCACATGCGTCACCCCCTGCAGCGCATCGTCGACCACGACGGAGAGGTGATAGCTCGTCGGCACGTCCTTGCGCGCCAGCACGACATCGCCCCAGCGGCGCGGCTGCGCGACCACGCGGGTCACACCGCCGGAGGCATCGAACACGTCATAGGTGAGCTCCTCCCCCGCGACCGCCAGCGCCCGCTCCAGATCGAGGCGCAACACATGCGGCGCCTCGATCGCGCCAGCACCCTCGCTCCGAATGCGCGCGCGACAGGTGCCGGGATAGAGCGGGGCACCATCCGGATCCGTCGGCCAGGGCTCATCCGTATCGGCACTGCGTGCGGCGGCGGCCGCCTTCACCTCCTGACGCGAACAGAAGCAGGGATAGACCAGCCCGCGCCGATGCAGATCGTCGAGGGCTGCGCGGTAGTCGCCGAAATGCTCGGACTGCCGCCGGACGCCGTCCTCGAAGATGATGCCGAGCCAGGCGAGATCCTCCCGCAGGGCGGCATCCAGCGCCGGCTTGCAGCGCTCGCGATCGATGTCCTCGATCCGCAGCAGCAGCCGTCCGCCCATCGCCTGGGCGAGGCGCTCATTCGTCAGGGCCGACAGCGCATGGCCGAGATGCAGCCGGCCGTTCGGGCTCGGCGCGAAGCGCAGGACCGGTTGTGCGGCGGCGGGAGGCGACGACGGCATTCGTCCTGTCTAGTGTCGCGGGGCGATGCGGCCAAGCGCTGGCCGTTCGGAACTGGGAGCGGCGAGCGTCGACCTGCTGACAGCGATCGGCGGCAGCGTGCGGCAAAGCGGGGGTCATGACACAGCTCATCACCACGACAGCCGATCTCGAAGAGGGCATGGCGGCGCTCAGCCTGAGCGACCCCCGCTGGCATCCGATCATCGCCCGCACCGGCATCCCGCCGCTGCGGCGCCGGGAGGGCGGCTTTCCGGGGCTGGCCGCCATCATCGTCTCGCAGCAACTGTCGGTGGCCAGCGCACGGGCCGTCTGGGCGCGCGTCGAGACGGTGCTGGCACCGCTCACTCCCGAACGCATCCTGGGGGCCGACGACGAGGCGATGCGGCTGTCGGGCCTGTCGCGCCCGAAGCAGAAGGCGATGCGCGCCGTGGCCGCGGCGATCGTCGAGGACCGGCTGCGCTTCGACCGGCTAGCGGAGGCGAGCGCCGAAGAGGTCCACCATCATCTCACGGCGGTGCCCGGCATCGGCCCCTGGACGGCCGACATCTATCTGCTGTTCTGCCTCGGCCATCGCGACGGCTTCGCGGCTGGCGATCTGGCGATCCAGGAGGCGGCCCGGGTCGCCTTCGGCCTGCCGGCGCGGCCGGGAGCCGCAGCGCTCGAGGCGCTGGCCGAGGGCTGGCGGCCCTGGCGCGGCGTCGCCGCACGGCTGCTCTGGGCCTATTACGCCGTGCTGAAGGCCCGCGAAGGCGTGAACGCCTGAGCGATCGTCAGCGCCCCAGCACCGAAAGCGCGCTCTGCGCCGACCCGCGCAGGAAAGCGGTGTCGCTCATCACCGTCACGAGCTTCGCGCCCATCTCGAGGAAGCCCTTCGCGCGCTCGGCCGACTGCGCATAGATCGCGACCGGCTTCCCGACGGCCGAAGCCCGCGCGACGATGTGCCGGATCGCCTCGTCGACCTCGGAGGACAGCGCATTGACCGCCTTGCCGCCCGAGAGCGCGATGGAGAGGTCGGAGGGGCCGACGAAGACCGCGTCGATGCCCTCGAGCGCCAGAATATCGTCGAGGATCGCCATCGCCTCGCGGGTCTCGATCATCGCGAAGGAGAGCGAGAAACGGTTCGCCTCGTGCAGATAGCCGTTCTGATCGAGCCCGGAGGCGCCGAGCCCGCCATAGCTGCCCCAGCTCCGCTCGCCCATCGGCGGATATTTGGAATAGGCCGCGAAGGCGCGGGCGTCCGCCATGGTGTTGATCATCGGCGCGATCACGCCGGACACGCCGGCATCGAACAGCCGCGAGACATTCTGGAACTCGCCGACGGCGATGCGCGCCAGCGCCGGCTTGCCGGCGGCGTTGATCAGCGGGATCGCCCGGATCACCTCAGCCAGCGTGATCGGCCCGTGCTGCATGTCGAGGGTGACGGCATCGAAACCCTCCTTCGCCAGCAGGCCGGCAATGGCGGGATCCTGCAGGCCGCACCAGGCGGAAACGAGGCTGTCTCCCCGGGCGAGACGATCGGCGAGGGAGGACAGGACGGTCTGTGAGGCCATGGCGCATTTCATCCGTTGCAGATCCCGCTCTTGGCTGGGCCGGCGGGTGCATCAGGTTGGACCGGGCCATGGCCGAAAAGCAAACGGGCGCCCATGCGCCCGTTTCAATCGCGACCTGCGTTTGGAGAGGTCGGCTCGGCCACTGGCCTCAGCGGCCGGCCTGGATCTCGTCCGCGGCGCGCAGCAGCAGCTCGCCCATCACGCGGCGAATCTCGTCCTCGCCGACCGCCACGTTGCCGGCGGCGAAATCGCCCTTCACCTTGCGCAGCACGTCGTCGTCGCCGGCCTCCTCGAAATCGGCCACCACGACGGACTTGGCATAGGCGTCGGCCTCAGTGCCCGACTTGCCGAGCTTTTCCGCCGCCCACAGGCCGAGCAGCTTGTTGCGCCGGGCCGTCGCCTTGAAGCGCAGCTCCTCGTCATGGGCGAACTTGTTCTCGAAGGCATCCTTGCGCTGATCGAAAGTCGACATGCGGTAAAGTCCTTTGCGGGGCATGGCCGGGACGGCTCTGGAAGCACGCCGCAGCCATATAGGGTGCCCCCGTGGAACAGGCCAGTCCGGATTGCGGCGGAAGCGCAGGGCGCGCGCGAAAACACGCCGCGGCGGAGCGGTTTGTTGCGTTCGCGGTGCAGAAGCGCCATATAGCGCCGCATGGACGGCCCACTCGCCGTCCGCAAGATGAGCCGGCCGGGAGCGGGTTCCAGACCGATGTCGAGTCTCTCGGATTCGACGCGGACGGGGGCCGAACCGGCTGATCAGGGGCCCAGATCCCGCCGCGGGGCCACCCGCGTCCAGAGAAAGGCCGACCTTTGGATTTCCTCAAGCCACGGTATATCCCAATGAATCGCCGCCGTCGCATCTACGAAGGCAAGGCGAAGGTCCTCTATGAGGGACCGGAGCCCGGAACGCTGATCCAGCACTTCAAGGATGACGCCACCGCTTTCAACGCCAAGAAGCACGAAGTCATCGACGGCAAGGGCGTGCTCAACAACCGCATCTGCGAGCACATCTTCTCCAACCTGAACGACATCGGCGTGCCGACGCATTTCATCCGCCGGCTGAACATGCGCGAGCAGCTCATCCGCGAGGTCGAGATCATTCCGCTCGAGGTCGTGGTGCGCAACGTCGCCGCCGGCTCGCTCTCGACCCGTCTCGGGCTCGAGGAGGGCACGCAGCTGCCGCGCTCGATCATCGAGTTCTATTACAAGAACGATGCGCTCAACGACCCGATGGTCTCCGAAGAGCACATCACCGCCTTCGGCTGGGCGACGCCGCAGGAGATCGACGACGTCATGGCGCTCGCCATCCGCGTCAACGACTTCCTCTCCGGCCTCTTCCTCGGCGCGGGCATCCGTCTCGTCGACTTCAAGATGGAATGCGGCCGCCTCTGGGAAGGCGAAATGATGCGCATCGTCGTCGCCGACGAGATCAGCCCCGATTCCTGCCGGCTCTGGGACATCAAGTCCAAGGACAAGCTCGACAAGGACCGGTTCCGCCGCGACATGGGCGGGCTGATCGAGGCCTATTCCGAGGTCGCGCGCCGGCTCGGCATCCTCGGCGAGAACGAGAAGCCCGGCCCCTCCGGTCCGCGGCTCGTCCAGTAAGCCTCGAAGCGCCCCTGATGGCAGTCGCCCAGCCGGCCCTTCGGCTCATGACACGGGAGCGCCTGCGCTCCCGTTTTGATGTCGCGGGCCTGCTCGCGGCCCTGATGCTCCTGACGGGCTGCGCCGGATCCTTCGGTCCGGGTCTGGCGGAGCTGCCCGCCTCGCAGGGCTGGACGCCCCTCCCCATCGGCGACTGGGTGCTGAACGAGGGCATCGAGGCCCGCACCATGGTGTTCTGCCCGCGCGAGGCCTGCGCGCAGCAGGGCTTCGCCGCCGTGCTTGCCTTCTCCGGCCGCGAGGCCGGGCGAATGGAGCAGGCGCTGAAGGCCGAGCCGGAGCGCCTCGCCCGCCTGTTCTCGAAGCCGCCCCCCGATCCGGCGCGCAAGCCGGCCGCGACCAAGCCCGCCGCCGGCAAGGCGGATGCGCGGCCCGGGAGCACGACGCAGGTGAGTCGTTTCGAGGCCGAAGGCACGAGCGGCCTCGTCGTCGAGATCCGCGCCCGCGGCGACGGCGCCAAGAGCGCGACGACCGCCATCCTGCATGGACGCGAGGGCGACCGGCTGGTCCTGGCCATCGCCGTCTCGCCCGATTCCGAAAGCGCCCGCCGCGATGCGGTGGCCGCATGGCGCAGCCGCTGATTCACGTGAAACCCGCCCCGGCGGTTGAGCCCGGTGCGATTCGCGGTTAAGGCAGCCGCAGAAAGCCTCCGGAGATCCCCATGAAAGCCCGCGTCACCGTCACCCTCAAGACCGGCGTGCTCGATCCGCAGGGCAAGGCGATCGAAGGCGCGCTGAAATCGCTCGGGATCGAGGGCGTCGGCTCCGTCCGCCAGGGCAAGGTCTTCGACATCGAGCTGGCGGGCTCCGACCAGGCCGCGGCGGAAGCCGCCCTCAAGACCGCCTGCGAGAAGCTGCTCGCCAACACCGTGATCGAGAACTACCGCGTCGAGATCGGGGCCTGATCCGATGAAAGCCGCCGTCATCACCTTCCCCGGCTCGAACCGTGACGGCGACGTCGCCAAGGCGCTGAAGCAGGCCGGGGCCGAGGTGGCTCATATCTGGCACGCCGACACGGAGCTGCCGGCCGGCACCGATCTCGTCGTTCTGCCCGGCGGCTTCTCCTATGGCGATTATCTGCGCACCGGCGCCATCGCCGGCCGCGCCAACGTCATGGACGCGACCCGCGCCCATGCTGCCCGCGGCGGCTATGTGCTGGGCATCTGCAACGGCTTCCAGATCGCCTGCGAGGCGGGGCTCCTGCCCGGAATCCTGATGCGCAACGCCGACCTGAAATTCGTCTGCAGGCGCCAGCATCTCAAGGTCGAGCGCGCCGACACGCCCTACACCGCTGCCTATGCGCCGGGACAGGTCATCGATGTCTGCATCGCCCATGGCGAGGGCAATTACGTCGCCGACGACGAGACGCTGGCACGGCTCGAGGGCGAGGGGCTCGTCGCCTTCCGCTACGCCGACGCGCAGGGGAAGGTCACGGCGGAGGCCAACCCGAACGGCTCGCTCAACAACATCGCCGGGATCTATTCGCCGGGCTTCAACGTGCTCGGCCTGATGCCGCACCCCGAGAACCTGATCGATTCGCTGACCGGCGGGACCGATGGCCGCGGCCTGTTCGCAAGCCTGATGGGCGGGAAGAAGGCGGCCTGAAGCCGTCACTCCCCTCGGAACCATCCCCGTCATCCCGGGCTTGCCCCGGGATCCATCGCAGGGCTCCGACGCTCGATGATGGATTCCGGATCTCCGCTTCGCTGCGTCCGGAATGACGCGTCACTGCCGAGGCTTCGGCGAAGCCATCGGTGTCACTTGCCCGCCACCGCCCGCGCCAGCAGCCGCCCGGCGCTCTGGGCGTCGAGCGGGCCGACATGCTTTTCGAGGATCCGCCCGTCCGGACCGATCACGAAGGTCTCCGGCACGCCATAGACGCCCCATTCGATCGCCGCGCGACCCGAGGCGTCGACGCCGACGGCGGAATAGGGATTGCCCAGCGCGCCCAGGAAGCGTCGGGCATTCTCCGCCTCGTCCTTGTAGTTGATGCCGACCACCGCGACGCGGCCCGCCTTGACCGGCGGCGACTCGGCCATCGCCACCAGGAAGGGATGCTCGACCCGGCAGGGCGCGCACCAGCTCGCAAAGACATTGACGATCGTCGCCCGCCCGGCAGCAAGGTCTTTCATGGCGAAGGCCGGGACCGGCCGCCCCTCGCGTTGAAGGCCCTCCAGCGCCGTCAGCGTGATCGGCGGCGCGGGCTTTCCGATCAGCGCGGACGGCACCTTGCTGGCGTCGCCAGCGAACAGCCCGACGAGAAAGACGACCGCGAGAGCGCCGAACAGGATCAGCGGCAGCAGGAAGATCAGGGGCGAGCGCCGGCGTGGCGCGGCCTCGGCCGGGGCCTCGGTCTCGCTCATGACGGCTCCTGTCCGGAGCGGCGGGTGGCGCCGCGACGTTCCAACTCGGCCAGGGCCCGCTTCTGCGACCGGTGATCGATCAGAACGGACAGGACGAGCCCCCCCAGCACCACCACGACGGCGGCGTAGGAGGCCAGGATGAAGGCGGCATGAGGCCCGAGCGCGCTTGTCATGCGGTCATCCTCACGCCGGAGAGCCTTCGGCGGCGAGCCGGTCGAGCCGCTCGGCCTCGAGGATCGTCAGCGTCCGCACGCGCCGCCGCATGATCTCGGCCTGCATCGCCACGAGGTGTAGGGCTAGCGCCATCAGCGTGAAGCCGAGCGCGAGGATCAGCAGCGGCCACAGCATGGAAGCGTGGATCGTCGGCCCGTCCAGCCGCAGCACAGAGGCCGGCTGGTGCAGCGTGTTCCACCAGTCGACCGAGAATTTGATGATCGGCACGTTGACGAAACCGACCAGCGTCAGGATCGCGACCGCTCGTCCCGCCTGGGACGGCTCGTCCAGCGTCCGCCACAGCGCCATGATGCCGAGATAGATCAGGAGGAGCACCAGCATCGAGGTCAGCCGCGCATCCCAGACCCAGTAGGTCCCCCACATCGGCTTGCCCCAGAAAGCGCCGGTGAGCAGGCAGATCAGGGCAAACGCGGCGCCGATCGGGGCCGCCGCCTTCTGCGCGACATCGGCCAGCGGATGCCGCCAGACCAGCGTGCCCAGCGCCGAGAGCGTCATCATCGAATAGAACATCATCGCCAGCCAGGCGGCCGGCACATGCACGAACATGATGCGGATCGTCTCGCCCTGCTGGTAGTCGGGCGGGGCCACGAACCAGGCGAGATAGAAACCGACGCCGAGCAGCAGCGCCGCCACCCCGGCGAACCAGGGCAGCAGGATGGCGGAGAGGCGCATGAAGCGCGTCGGGTTCGCGAGATCGATCAGGCCGGCCATGTCATCGCATCGTGCTCGAAGGCTGCCGCCAGAGCTGTCCCCGCAGCCTTATCAAGGGCGGTGACCCGCAGCAATCCGCGAGCCACCCATGCGACATCACGGCGTCATGCGCGGCTGCGATCGAGACGGGCACGCGCCGGCGGCCGGTCCAGCCGCTCGCCCCTTTGCGACGAAGCGCGACGCACAGCGCCGCGAAGGCCGGCGGCTGCCCGATCGATCAAATCCTAAGCAATTGAGGGGATTGATATATCGGTTCTGCACGGTTGTCGGCTCGGATGCCGCTTGCTAGCCTGACCCGACTGTCGAGAGGAGCGGCCATGACGCGACACCTGCCGGACGAGATCCAGCGCGAGGTCGAGACGACGATCCGCGCCAAGGCCGGCGAATCGCGTGTGGTCGATGTCGACGCGACCACACGCGAGATTCTCGGCCGCCATGCCCTGCCGGGCGTCGAGATCGGCACCGTTGCCGCCATCGTGGCCCGCCTCGCCGGCCGCTATGGCTGCGCCGTCGAATTCGGCGGTCGCCGCGAGGACGCCTGCCGGACCGGGACCGCCTGAGGTCAGTTCGACTGTCGCAGCGCCGCCGCCGCCGCCAGCGTTCCGACGACGATCGCCGCCAGCGACAGCGCGCACAGGATCAGGAAGGGCGTGCGGAACGGAATCGTCCCGCCCAACGCTGCGTTCGACGCCGAAACGCCGAAGATCAGCACCGGCACCGTCAGCGGCGCCACCAGTACGGGCAGGATCAGCCCGCCGCGGCGCAGGCTCGCGGTCAGCGCCGCGGCGCCCGCCCCGATGAAGCTCAGCGCCGGCGTGCCGACCAGCAGCGTCGCCGCCACCGGCAGCATCGCCTCGCCGGGCAGCGCCACCAGCAGGCCGAGCAACGGCGCCGCCAGCGCCAGCGGCAGGCCGGTCGTCAGCCAATGCGCCAGCCCCTTCGCCACCACCGCGAGTTCCAGCGGCAAGACGCCGCTACGGATGAGATCGAGCGAGCCGTCCTCCTCATCCGCCTGAAACAGCCGGTCGAGCCCGATCAGCACCGAGAGCAGCGCCCCCAGCCAGAGGATGGCCGGGCCGATTCGCGACAGCAGGTTGAGGTCCGGCCCGAGCGCGAAGGGCACCAGCACCACGATCGTCAGGAAAAAGACCAGCGCGAGTTCGCCGCCGCCGCCGGCTCGCGAGGCGAGGGCGAGGTCGCGCCTCAGAATGGCGAGGAAGGCGGCGGTCACAGGCCGATCCTCAGTTCGCGTGCGCCGTCGAGCCCCAGCGGTCCGTGCGTCGCCGCCAGGATGGCGCCGCCGTCTGACAGGTGCGCGCGCATCAGCCCGGTCAGCATCGTCTGTGCCGCGACGTCGAGCGCGGCCATCGGCTCGTCCAGCAGCCAGAAGGGCCGGCGCGACACCAGAAGCCGCGCGAGCGCTACGCGCCGGCGCTGGCCGGCGGAGAGATAGGCCACCGGCAGGCCCGCGACATGGGGCAGACCGACGGCCGCCAGCGCCTCGCCGGGCGAGAGCGCGGCATCACCCAGCAGCGCCTGGGCGAAGGACAGGTTCTCCTGCGCGGTCAGCGCCGTCTTGAGCCCGTCGCGGTGGCCGACGACATGGCTGATCTCGACCGGGGCGAGATCGACCGCGCCCTCGATCCGGATCGCGCCGGCATCCGGACGCAGCCGCCCGCACAGCATCGCCAGAAGGCTCGACTTGCCGGCGCCGTTGCGCCCTGTGAGCGCGATCGCCTCGCCCGGCCCGAGGCGGAAGGAGAGGTCAGAGAAGATCAGCCTGCCGCCGCGGCGGCAGGCCAGCCGGTCGGCCTCCAGGGTCAGGATCAGGGCGGGCGAGGAGGTCAAGGGATAGGCATCTTCCGCAGCGTCGGGTTCGCGCGCGAACGCGCTTCGTTCATGTAGCGGGCTTCTTGGAATTGCTCTATAGAGCCCGTGGCTACGCCGCACGCCGATCCGGCGCGGGGCTCGGGCACTCCCGGGGCGGCGCGCGCGACCTGCGCATCAGGCCTTCGAACCGGCGATCCCGCAAGGGGCCTCCGTCGATTCGCGACCGCAACCCCTTGATCAGGATCAGCCCGCATGGCTTCCCTCGACTCTTTCAAGTGCCGCCAGACGCTCACCGTCGGCGACAAGACCTATGTGTATTACTCCCTGCCGCTCGCCGAGCAGAACGGACTCGCCGGCATCTCGAAGCTGCCCTTCTCGATGAAGGTGCTGCTGGAGAACCTGCTGCGCTTCGAGGACGGCCGCTCGGTCACCAAGACCGACATCGAGGGCTTCGTCGCCTGGCTCGACGACAAGGGCAGCGCCGGCAAAGAGATCGGCTTTCGCCCGGCTCGCGTCCTGATGCAGGACTTCACCGGCGTGCCGGCGGTGGTCGACCTCGCGGCGATGCGTGACGGCGTGAAGGCGCTCGGCGGCGACGCCCAGAAGATCAACCCGCTCGTGCCGGTCGATCTCGTCATCGACCACTCGGTCATCGTCGACGAATTCGGCTCGCCCAAGGCCTTCGCCCGCAATGTCGAGCTCGAATACGAGCGCAACCAGGAGCGCTACAAGTTCCTGAAATGGGGCCAGCTCGCCTTCGACAATTTCCGCGTCGTCCCGCCCGGCACTGGCATCTGCCACCAGGTCAATCTCGAATACCTCGCCCAGACGGTCTGGACCCGGAAGGAGACGATCGACGGCGCCGAGGTCGAGGTCGCCTATCCGGACACGCTCGTCGGCACCGATTCGCACACCACCATGGTCAACGGCCTCGCCGTGCTCGGCTGGGGTGTCGGCGGCATCGAGGCGGAAGCCGCGATGCTCGGCCAGCCGCAGTCGATGCTCCTGCCCGAGGTGATCGGCTTCAAGCTCACCGGCTCGCTCAAGGAAGGCATCACCGCGACCGACCTCGTGCTCACAGTCACGCAGATGCTGCGCAAGAAGGGCGTCGTCGGCAAGTTCGTCGAGTTCTTCGGCCCGGGCCTCTACAATCTGACGCTGGCCGACCGCGCCACCATCGCCAATATGGGCCCGGAATACGGCGCCACCTGCGGCTTCTTCCCGGTCGATACCGAAACGCTCGACTATCTCACGGTGACCGGCCGCAAGGCCGACCGGATCGCGCTGGTCGAGGCCTACAGCAAGGCTCAAGGGTTGTTCGCGACGCCGGAGACTGCCGACCCGGTCTTCACCGACACGCTCGAGCTCGATCTCTCCACGGTGAAGCCCTCCATGGCCGGCCCGAAGCGCCCCGAGGGCCGCGTCGACCTCTCGGCCGTTAAGGCCGGCTTCGCCGCCGCCATGGACAGCGACTACAAGAAGGGCGGCGAACTCTCGCGCCGCGTCCAGGTCGAGGGCGAGGACTTCGATCTCGGCCATGGCGACGTCGTCATCGCCGCGATCACCTCCTGCACCAACACCTCGAATCCCTCGGTGCTGATGGCGGCGGGCCTGCTCGCCCGCAACGCGGTTGCCAAGGGTCTGAAGGTCAAGCCCTGGGTCAAGACCTCGCTGGCGCCCGGTTCGCAGGTCGTCGCCGAATACCTCGCCAAGGCCGGCCTCCAGCCCGATCTCGACAAGCTCGGCTTCAACCTGGTCGGCTTCGGCTGCACCACCTGCATCGGCAATTCCGGCCCGCTGCCAGCGCCGATCTCGAAGACCATCAACGAGAAGGGCCTGATCGCGGGCGCCGTGATCTCCGGAAACCGCAACTTCGAGGGCCGCGTCTCGCCCGACGTGCAGGCGAATTACCTCGCCTCGCCGCCGCTGGTCGTGGCCTATGCGCTCGCCGGCTCGGTGCAGATCGACCTGACGACCCAGCCGATCGGCCAGGGCTCCGACGGCAAGGACGTGTATCTGCGCGACATCTGGCCCTCCAACAAGGAGATCCAGGACTTCATCCAGAAGAACGTCACCCGCGCCATCTTCGAGGCGAAATATGCCGACGTCTTCAAGGGCGACGAGCACTGGCAGGCGGTCAACGCCCCCACCTCCGAGACCTATGCCTGGGACGACGACTCGACCTATGTCCAGAACCCGCCCTATTTCCGCGGCATGGGCAAGCAGCCGGCGCCGATCGGCGACATCAAGGGCGCGCGCATCCTCGGCCTCTTCGGCGACAAGATCACCACCGACCACATCTCCCCGGCCGGTTCGATCAAGGCGGCCTCGCCCGCCGGCGCCTATCTCACCGAGCACGGCGTCGCGGTCGCGGATTTCAACCAGTACGGCACGCGCCGCGGCAATCACGAGGTGATGATGCGCGGCACCTTCGCCAACATCCGGATCCGCAACCACATGCTCGGCCCGAACGGGCGCGAGGGCGGCTACACCATCCACTATCCGAGCAAGGAAGAGCTGCCGATCTATGATGCGGCGATGAAGTACCAGCAGGAGAATGTCCCGCTGGTCATCTTCGCCGGCGTCGAATACGGCAACGGCTCCTCGCGCGACTGGGCGGCCAAGGGCACCAACCTGCTCGGCGTCAAGGCCGTGATCGCCCAGAGCTTCGAGCGCATCCACCGCTCGAACCTGGTCGGCATGGGCGTGGTGCCCTTCACGCTGCAGGAGGGGACGAGCTGGGCCTCGCTCGACCTGAAGGGCGACGAGACGGTCTCCATCAAGGGCCTCGCCACGGTCAAGCCGCGCCAGACGCTCGAAGCCGAGATCACCTATGCCGACGGCTCGGTGAAGAAGGTGCCGATCCTCTGCCGCATCGATACGCTGGACGAGATCGACTACTTCAAGAACGCCGGCATCCTGCACTACGTGCTGCGCGGGCTGGCCGCCTGAGCGACGGAACGGCCGGGCCCAGTCGCGGCCTTCTAGAGAAACACAAAAAAGGGCTGCGGCATCGCGTGATGCCGCAGCCCTTTTGCGTGGAAGGCCCGGGATTGACTGTCGTCAGCTCGCCCGGCGCAGGGTGGTGGCAGCCTCCGGACGGTGCATCGGCCGCGCGGAGCTCGTGGTGCGGAACGTGGCGACGAGCGCGTCGAGTTCGGCGATCTTGCGGCCGAGCATGACGGCGGCGGCCGCGCTTTCCTCGGCCAGCGCGGCGTTCTGTTGCGTCATCTCGTCCATCCGCACGACGGTCTGGCTCATCTCGTCGATTCCGTTCGATTGTTCGCCGGAAGCCGCTGCAGCCTCCGTCACCGTACCGGCGACCTGCTGCGTCGCCTCGACGATCTCACCCAGCACCTCGCCCGCGCTGCGTACGAGCTTCACCCCGGCGGCAACCTCCTGCGTGGTATCGTTGATCAGGCCGGAGATGCTCTTGGCCGCGTCCGCAGATTGCTGAGCCAGCGCCCGAACCTCGGACGCCACGACCGCGAAGCCCTTGCCGGCATCCCCGGCCCTCGCCGCCTCCACCGCCGCATTCAGCGCGAGCAGATTGGTCTGGAAGGCGATCCCGTCGATCACGGAGGTGATGTCGGTGATCTTGCCGCTGGCCTGTTCGATGCGGTTCATCGCGCCGATCGCGTCGGTGACGATGGCACCGCCATTGCGGGCGACGCGCGTCGCGTTCTCGGCCAGATGGACAGCCTGCCGCGAAGCATTGGCCGAAGCCTTCACCGATGCCGCCAGTTGTTCGGTGGTGGCGGCAGTCTCCTCCAGAGACGAAGCCTGCTCCTCGGTGCGCAGCGAGAGGTTTTCCGCTCCCGACTTGATCTCCTCGGCGGCTGCGGCGATCTCGCGCGCCGTCTGCTTGATCACCGTCACGGTCAAGGCCAGCTTCTCGACCATCTCGTTGATCGAGCCGCTGACGGATCCAAGCTTGCCGGAGTAGTCCGTCCTGACGGTGCGGGTGAGATCGCCGTCGGCGATGGCCGCCAGCACATCGGCGAAAGTCGTCGTCGCGCCGTCGATCGCGGCGTTGATCTGGTTGATCCCCGTGACGAGCGCCGCCATCTCGCCCTGCTGCGCCCCAGGGTCGACGCGATGGCTGAAATCGCCATGCACGGCGGCATCGACCGCCCGCCTGATCTGGTGCGCGGTCTCGGCGAACGTCGCGGCCTGCCTCTGCGAAGAGAGCACCTCCTCGTCACGCCGCGACTGCTCCTCGGCCGCGCGTCCGGCCAGCACGTCCTGATAGGAGCCGATGGCCCGCGCCATTTCACCGATCTCGTCGCGGCGATCGCGATGCGGGATCAACACGGACCCCGGCTCCGATCCACGCCGACGCATCGTCTCGACGATCTGCGCGATCGGGCGGGCGATGCTGTGCAGGACCGCCGCATACAGCCCGAGCGCCGTCAGCAGCGCCATGACGAGGCCGGACAGCGCGACGCTCGTGGCGAGACCACGGGCGCTGCCCGCACCCGACTGCGCCGCCATCGCCTCGGCCTCCAGCGCGTCGCCGGCCTCCTTCATCGACCTTTCGAGCGCCTCGAAGCGTTCGTCGAACAGCGCCATGCCCGCGAGAGCGGCCTTGCGGTCCCTGAAGGCGAGTTCGACCAGCGTCACCGCCTGGGCGATATAGCTGTTCAATGGCTCGTCGAGCGCCTGCAGGCGCGCGAGGGTCTCCGGCGAACTGACGATCGTCTTTGTCGCGGCGATGCGCTCCGAAAACTCCTGGGCGTGTGCCCGTGTCTCCGCGATCGTCTCTGTCCCGTCTGCTCCTTGGTCGGACCGGATGAGGGCCGCGTAGACATCGGCGCGCAGCCCGTCATGCAGCATGTCGCCGATGGTGTGGTTGCGGATCGCCGTGGCTGATTGGGCGAGATCGTCGATGGCTGAGCCCATGCGCGACGACGAATGAAGGCCGATTCCCGCGACCGCGCTGGTGATGAGGGCGAGCAGCAGGCACAGCAAGGCAAAGCGCGTTTTCAGCGATACCACGGCCAGTCCCCCGAGCGACTCGAAAGCAACGCAGAATTGCATCGGATCATTAACGTTACGTCACTTCGGCAATTCGGACGAGCTTCTCCCCGCGCTTGCGTTCGACGGGCGAGTCCGGCCGCCGGACTCGCCGCAGTTGTCCTCTCACCCCCCGCGGTGTAAGGGGGCGTCACAGTCATCCTTGGCGGGGGGCTTGGGGCAGGCGCAGGACGATCGTCCGCGCCCGGATGTCGTCCGCCTCCATCATCACGACGGGAGCACCCGCATGTCCGCCACCTTCGAGACGGTCGCCGGAATCATTTCCGAGACCTGCGACATTCCGCGCGAGAAGATCACGCCTCAGAGCCACGCGATCGACGATCTCGGCATCGACTCGCTCGCCTTCCTCGACATCGCCTTCGCGATCGACAAGGCTTTCGGCATCAAGCTGCCGCTCGAGCAGTGGACACAGGAGGTCAACGAGGGCAAGGCGCCGGCCGAGCAGTATTTCGTGCTCGAGAACCTCTGCAAGCGCATCGACGATCTCGTCGCCGCCAAGGCGGCCTGAATCCCGCCACCTCCGTGATCACGGCCCTCATGCCGGGGCGCGGACGCGATGTCCGCGGCGCCCCGGCATGGGGGCCGTCCTGCTTTGGCGGGCGCCGGCTTGAGCCCCGCCGGCTCAGCGTTTAGAGCAGAGCCGCGTCGGAGCCGGCTTCGACGCCCCGTGACCGACGATCGGAAGCGCATGCGCCTCGAATATTTCGACATGATCGACCGCGTGGTCGCCTTCGAACCGGGCGAGAAGCGGATCGCGACCCGCTCGACCGTGCCGGCGGCCGACGCCAGCCCCGTCTTCGAGGGTCATTTCCCCGGCCATCCGCTCGTCCCCGGCGTGCTGCTGACCGAAACCATGGCGCAGGCTTCCGGCTATCTGCTGCTCGCGCTCAACGGGCTGACGCAGATGCCCTTCCTGATGACCGTCGACAAGGCGCGCTTCCGCACCTTCGTCGAGCCGGATGCCGTGCTCGACATCGCCGCCGAACTCGTCATCGAGGGTTCGGGCTATGCGGCGACCAAGGCGCGCATCGCCATCGACGGCAAAGCGATCTGCGATGCGGAATTGCGCTTCCGCCTGATGCCCTTCCCCGCCGACATGCGCAGCCTGATGGAGGCACGCCTGGCCGCCATCGGCCTCGCCCCGGAGCAGGCCCGATCATGAAGCACGGCGTCGTCATCACCGGCATCGGCCTCGCCTCCAGCCTCGGCGAAGGCATCGACACCCATGCGGACGCGCTGGCGGCCATGGCCGCGCCCGTCGTCGACACGACGAGCTTCGCACCCTATCCGGTTCACCCGCTGAAACCGCTCGAACTCGACCGGCAGATCCCCAAGAAGTCCGACCAGCGCCAGATGGAGCCGTGGCAGCGCCTCGGCGTCTATGCGGCCGGGCTCGCGCTCGACGGGGCGGGGCTGAAGGACGATGCCGAGGCCAAGGCGATGCTGCAGGTCATCGTCGCCGCAGGCGGCGGCGAGCGCGACCATGCCGTCGACAGCGCCGTCCTGACCGGGCTGCGCGGCGCCAACGCGCCTGGCACCTTCCTGAACGAGCGGCTGATGGGCGATCTGCGCCCGACGCTGTTCCTGGCCCAGCTGTCCAACCTGCTCGCCGGCAACATCGGCATCGTCCACGGCATCACCGGCGCCTCGCGCACCTTCATGGGCGAGGAGCAGGCCGGCGTCGACGCCATCCGCACCGCCCATGCCCGCATCGCCGCCGGCCAGGCGGAGGTCATGCTGGTCGGTGGCTCCTACAATGCCGAGCGGCAGGACATGCTGCTGCTGTTCGAGCTGGGCGGCTTCCTGCGAAAGGGCGATTTCGCCCCCGTCTTCGAGCGCGAGACTGCGCCCGGCCTGATCACGGGCAGCGCCTCGGCCTTCCTCGTGCTGGAGTCGGCCGAACGCGCAGCCGCCCGCGGCGCCACCATCCTGGCCCGGCTCGGCGCCGTCGTCGCGACCCGCTCGAAACGCCAGCCCGGCGCGGTCGAGGCGGCGCTGCGCGGCCTGCTCGCCGATCTCGGCCCCGTCGCCCCAGGCGCGCTCGCCGTCTCGGCCGCCACCGGCGTCGCCGGCGTCACCGCCGAGGAAGCGGCTGCGCTGGCGACCTTGCCGCAGGCGCGCCGCGTCGCGACCGGCGATCTGCTCGGCCATGCGGTCGAGGCCGCCTTCCCCGTCTCGGTCGCGCTCGCCGCCGCCGCCTTGTCGAAGGGCCAGGCCCGCGAGGCCGTCGTCACCGGCGCCGGTCACTGGCGCGGCGAGGGTGCGGCCCACCTGGTGGCCCCGTGAGGAGCGTGCGATGAGCGAAACCACCCCCTCCAAACCGTCTCCCGCCGTCGGCCGCCGCGATTCCCGGGGCAGGCCCGTCGTCGCCGTGACCGGACTCGGCATCGTCACCTCGCTCGGCCAGGGCAAGGCGGCGAACTGGGAGGCGCTCACCGCCGGCCGCTCCGGCATCCACGCCATCGAGCGCTTCCCGACGCAGGGTCTGCGCACCACCATCGGCGGAACCGTCGATTTCCTGTTCGACGGCCCCTTCACCGCCCCGCAGCTCTCCGAGAAGCTCGCCATGCTCGCGGCCGAGGAGGCTGTCGGCCAGAGCGGCATCGGCCAGCCGGGCGATTTCCCTGGCGAGCTCTTCATGGCGGTCCCCCCCGTCGAGATGGAATGGCCGCAGAAGCAGGAGCTAGCCGCCTCACTGGAGGGCGAGGTCGACTATCGCGGCCTGCTCAGCGCCGCAGCCTCGCAGCGCTTCAAGGCGATGCACGAGATGTTCCTGTTCGGCACCGTCGCCGATCATGTCGCCGACGCCTTCGGCACCAAGGGCTCGCCGATCTCGCTCTCGACCGCCTGCTCCTCGGGCGCCACCGCCATCCAGATGGGCGTCGAGGCGATCCGCCGCGGCGAGACGAAAGCCGCGCTCTGCATCGGCACCGACGGCTCGATCCATGCCGAGGCGCTGATCCGCTTCTCGCTGCTCTCGGCGCTCTCGACCCAGAACGACCCGCCGGAAGCCGCCGCCAAGCCCTTCTCGAAGAACCGCGACGGCTTCGTCATGGGCGAGGGCGCGGGCGCGCTGGTGCTGGAGGATTACGACCATGCCCTGGCGCGCGGCGCGACCATCCTCGGCATCGTCGCCGGCTGCGGCGAGCGCGGCGACGGCTTCCACCGCACCCGCTCCAGCCCGGACGGCAAGCCCGCAATCCTCGCCATGCAGGATGCGCTGGCCGATGCCGGCCTCAGCCCCGACGATGTCGACTACATCAACGCCCACGGCACCTCGACGCCGGAGAACGACAAGATGGAGGCGATGAGCTGCGCCGCCGTCTTCGGCGAGCGCATGGCGCGCCTGCCGATGTCCTCCAACAAGTCGATGATCGGCCATACCCTGACCGCGGCCGGCGCGGTCGAGGCGGTGATCTCGTTTCTGACCATCGCCCATGGCCGGATCCCACCGACGATCAACTACGTCACGCCCGACCCTGCGATCGCGCTCGATGTCGTCCCCAATGTCGCCCGCGACGCCAAGGTGCGGACGGTCCTGTCCAACTCCTTCGGCTTCGGTGGGCAGAACACCAGCCTCGTCCTGACCGCGGAGCCGACCCGCTCATGACCAAGGTTCTCGTCACCGGCGGCGCCAAGGGCGTCGGCGCGGCCATCGTCCGGGCGCTGGCCGCGGCCGGCCACGATGTCGATTTCACCTATCGCTCCTCGGGCGAGCAGGCCCTGGCGCTGGCCGCCGAGATCGCCGCCGGACATCCCGGCCGCGCCATCCAGGCCCTGCCGCTCGACCTCGCCGACAAGGCGGCGCTCGACGCCTTCTGCGAGGACCGCGAGAGCGAGACCTATTTCGGCCTCGTCCACAATGCCGGCCAGCCCTATGATTCGCTGGCCGCGATGATGGCGCAGGACAAGGCGGAAGCGGCCATGCAGGTCAATTTCTGGGCCTTCACCCGCCTCGCCAAGAGCCTGATGCGGTCCATGATCCGCGCCCGGGCCGGCCGGATCGTCGCCATCGGCTCGGTCGCGGCGCTGCGCGGCAACCCCGGCAATGCGGCTTACGCCGCCTCCAAGGGCGCGCTGATCTCCTATGCGAAGACGCTCGCGGTCGAGACCGGCAAGCGCGGCGTCACCGTCAACGTCATCGCGCCCGGCTTCGTCGATACCGACATGATGGCGCCCTACGCCGCCTATCGCGACAAGATGCAGGGGCAGATTCCCGCCGGCCGCTTTGCCAGGCCAGAGGAGGTCGGCGGCCTCGCCGCCTTCCTGATGAGCGAGCCCGCCGCCTACATCACCGGCACCGTCATCCCGATCGACGGCGGCGTGACCGCGCAGCTCGGCGTCCACCGCTGAGATGACCCGCATCCGTCGTTGCGGGGAGCGTGTCTACGGCGCAATCTAGTCGCCTCCGGCCGCGAAGTGATGGCTGCGCTCTGCTCGGAATGGCGACATGAGGAGTCGTGCTATGGACATAACAATCGAGCTGGAACCTCAGATCGCTGCCATCGTAAAAGAACTGGCTGCTCAAACGGATCGTTCGCCGGAATGGATTATTGCAACCGCGATCGAAAATTACGTCGATGCGGTTCACCACAAGAGCACAGAGCAGACCGCCTTGCCGCATGGCACAGCGACGAACAGTCACTGAGCCGCTGATCAGACCCCTTGTCGCGCCGTCACAACAACAGATTGCCTTGAACCGTGATGGACCGGCGGCACCCCGCGCCGCGCTGCAGCGACTGAAAAAGAGACTCCGTCTTCCCATGCGTTCACTTCAACTTCACGGCGACCGCGACCTCCGTCTCGAGGAGATCGACCCGCCGCCGCCTCCCGCCGCCGGCGAGGTCCAGATTCGCATCCGCGCCGTCGCGCTGAACTATCTCGACGTCTGGGGCTTCCGTGGCATGGCCTTCGCCAAGCGCAAGATGCCGCAGGCGGCGGGCGTCGAGGCCTCGGGTGAGATCGTCTGCGTCGGCGAGGGCGTCACCGGCCTCGCCGTCGGCGACACCGTCACCGCCTATGGCGCCGAGACCTGCGGCCACTGCAAGGCCTGCCGCGAGGGCCGCGACAATCTCTGCGAGAACGTCGCCGGCATCATGGGCTTCCATATCGACGGCTTCGCTCGCGAATTCCTGAACAAGGCGGCAAGGCTCGTGGTCAAAGCACCCGCCGGCGTCTGCTTCGAGGACGCGGCCTGCGCGCCGATCGGCTTCGGCACGGTCCAGCACATGCTGTTCGACAACGCCAGGCTCGAGCCCGGAGAGTCGGTCCTGGTCCATGCCGGCGGCTCCGGCATCGGCACGGCCGCGATCCTGATGGCCAAGGCGATCGGCTGCACGGTCTTCACCACGGTCGGCGACGACGAGAAGGGTCGCAAGGCCGCCGAACTCGGCGCCGACCACGTCATCAACTACAAGACCGAGCGCTTCGAGGGCGAGGTCCGCCGCCTCACCAAGCGAAAGGGCGTCGATGTCGTCTTCGAGCATGTCGGCGCCGACACCTGGAACGGCTCGCTGCTCTGCCTCAAGCGCGGTGGCCGTCTCGTCACCTGCGGCGCGACATCCGGCCCCTCGGCCACGATCAACCTGATGCAGCTGTTCCAGCAGCAGTACCGCATCACCGGCTCCTTCGGCTGCCGCATCGAGAACATCCGCCAGTCCCTCGACAAGATGGCGGCCGGCATGAAACCGGTCATCGATTCCGTCTTTCCGCTGGAGGATTTCGAGAAGGGGCTCGCGCGTCTCGAGGGCCGGCAGGTCTTCGGAAAGGTCGTCGTGACCTTCTGAGGACGCTGCGGAACGCGCGGCCGCAAGCGGATGGCCGCCGCTGAAAACTTGACGAAAGCGCCGTCCTGCCGCAAGTCGCGCCGTCAGCCCGGCCGCGACGGCCAGAGGGGCGCGAGAGGACCGGGCCGATCTTGAGACGCTTGAAAGCAATCGCCGCACGCGCCGGCGCGGCGGTGATGATCGGCCTGATCCGGGCCCTCTTCGGCTTCCTGCGCCTGCTCGGCCCGGAGCGGTCGAGCGATCTCGGCGGCTGGCTGCTGCGCACGGCGAGCCCGCTGATTCCGGTCAACCGCGTCGCGCTCGCGAATATTCGCGCGGCCTTTCCGGAGGTGGACGAGGCCGAGGTGCGCCGCATCGCGCGGGGCGCCTGGGAGAATCTCGGCCGTACCGCCGCCGAATACGCCCATCTGAAGACGCTTTTCGACTACGACTACCTCAACCCCGATGCGCCTTCGCGCGTCGAGGTCGAGGGCATCGAGCATTTCATCGCGCTCAAGGACGACGCGAAGCCCGGCCTGATCTTCTCGGCGCATCTGGCCAATTGGGAACTGCCGGCGATCTGCGCCCAGGCCTATGACCTCGAAACCACGGCCGTGTTCCGGGCGCCCAACGACCCGGCGATCGCCGCCGTCGTCCACGAGATCCGCTCCGGCGCGATGGGCGGGCTCGCCGCAGCGAAACAGGGCGCCGCCTTCGCCATGCAGGGCGTGCTCGAGCGCGACGGCCATCTCGGCATGCTGATCGACCAGCACTTCACCCGCGGCGTCGTGGTCCCCTTCATGGGCCGCCCGGCCCTGACCAACCCGATCCTCGGCAAATTCGCCCGCCGCTTCGAATGCCCGGTGCATGGCGTGCGCGTCATCCGCCTGCCGAACCAGCGTTTCCGGCTGCAGCTGACGCCGCCGCTCGACCTGCCCCGCGACGCGGCCGGCGACATCGACGTCCAGGGCGCCATGGCGATGATGACCGCCGTGGTCGAGGGCTGGGTCCGCGAACATCCCGAGCAATGGCTCTGGATGCATCGCCGCTGGCGCCCGAACATGATCTCGACCGCTGCCGCCGCCGAGGCACCAGCCGTTGCACCCTCCCCCGTTTTCAAGGCAACGTGATTTTGAAGTGAGACGAATGGGGCGCTTTGGTAACGCCTGAGATGCAAGATCTCGCCGAGTTCAAGCCATGAATCGTTCCGCGCCCCTCCTCTCCGCCGCTGCCGCCCTGCTCCTGCTGGGCGCCGACGCGGCGCGTGCTCAGGTGCCGGACCTCCAGCCCCGGGCGGTGGTGGAGCTCTTCACCAGCCAGGGCTGCTCTTCCTGCCCGCCGGCCGACGCCCTCTTCGTCGACCTCGCCAAGCAGCGGGACATCATCACCCTGACGCTGCCGGTGACCTACTGGGATTATCTCGGCTGGAAGGACACGCTCGGCAAGGACAGCTTCGCCAAGCGCCAGAAGTATTATGCCAAGGCGCGCGGGGACGGACAGGTCTACACGCCCCAGGCCGTCATCAACGGTGCGGCGCATGTCGTCGGGTCGGATCGAGGCGAGATCGAACGCGCCTCGAAAGACCCCCCAGGCGGCGGCTTCGCCGCGAAGCTGGCCGTGAAGGAAGCCGATGGGCAGCTCGTGGTGACATTGGTCCCGGTTGGTGATGTGCAGGAGCGCACCGCTGGCGTCTGGGTCGCGACCACGACAAAGATGGTCACGGTGCCGATCGCCCGCGGCGAGAACCAGGGCAAGACGGTGGCCTATGCCAATGTCGTACGCGGCATGACCCGCATCGGCGATTGGGACGGCCGGCCTGCGACCGTCACGGCTCCGCTCGGCGTCACGCAAGGCCCCGAAGTCGACAGCTACGTTGTCCTGATCCAGGCCGAGCGGCAGGGAAAATCCGGCGTCATGCCGTCCACGGTGCTCGCGGCGGCGCGCGGCGTCGACCGTTGATCACGGATCCACCGCTGCAGCGCGGGATGGTTGCAAGGCGCGTCACGCTGCGGCAGAAGCTCCGGCGTCTCGATCGAACGTCCAGAGGGCGGCCGTGGAACCTACCCCCTCGCTAAAGCCGGCATGGCAACGTCCGCTCTACTTTGCTCTCGGCTGCCTCTGCGTCGCCATCGGCGTCGTTGCGCTGGTCGTGCCGCTGATTCCCGGGATCGTCTTTCTCGTCCTCGCCACGGCCTGCTTCTCGCGGTCCTCGCCGCGGATGGAGACGTGGCTGACGACGCATCCGCGTTTCGGCAGGCTGATCCGCAACTGGCAGACCTCGGGCGCCGTCTCGCGCCCCGTAAAATGGATCGTCACGTTCAGCATGCTGGCAAGCTTCTCGCTGATCTTCCTCGAGACCGCTTCCCGCCCGCTTCAGGCCGTCGTAGCGGCGGGGATGATCGGCGTTCTCATCTATGTCTGGCGACGGTCGGAACCGGCGGACGTCTCCGCCTGACGCCCGCTCCCGCGCTCGGGGTACTCAGAGCAGGATGACGCTGTTCGGCAGCTCGTCGATGTCGTCGGGCGAGCGCGGCGTATGGTTCGCCAGGACGGCGCCGATCGCCCGCACCGCGGTGACGACCCCTTCGCGAAGCCGGTCGTCACGTCCCGCGATGACGACCGCCTCGACGATCTCGTCCCACACTGCCTGCTCGACCCGGCCGTCGATGCCGCTGTCGGCGATGATCTCGGCATAGCGCTCCTGGATCGCGATGTAGAGCAGCACGCCCGTCCGCTGCCGTGTGCGGCTCAGCCCCCGCGCCGTGAACTCGCGCAGCGCCACCTCATGCGCCCGCCTGCGTTTGATGAAGCCGGGCACAAAGCGCCCGCCGCGGCCATACCAGAGCAGCGTCGCGAGCAGCAGCACGGCACAGATCAGCTGGATCAGGAAGATGCGCGGCGCGCTCGTCGCGGTCAGGGCCAGGAGGGGCCAGGGCACGAAGAGCGAGAGGGTCAGAGCCATCACCACCGGCACTGTCCGATAGCTCCCCGCAGCGCGGTCGATCATGACCACGATCTCGCCCGCTGTCTGGCCTTCGGCCTCGCGCACGGCGTCGGCGATCGCCTCCCGGTCCCGCTCGTCCATCACCAGTCTCCCGAAGCCCCGCCGCCGCCCGACGACCCGCCACCCCCGGAGAAGCCGCCACCGGAGCTCGACCCGCCACCGGATCCCGAACTCCAGCTTCCGCCCGACCCCGTGCTCCAGCCGGAGCTTTGCGGCAGCGTCACCCAGCGCCCGTTACGCAGGCGGTGCCGGCGCGACGCATCGGTACCGCCGAATTCCCGGATGAAGGCCGCGACGATGATCAGGACCAGCGCGATCATGACCACCATGGCGATGATGTCGACCGTGGATGTCTCGTCGCTGCGCACGCTCGCGCGCCGCTGCCACTCCTCGGCGTCACCGGCGAGGATGCTCAGGATGGCGTCGACACCGCCCTCGATGCCGCCGGCGAAGTCGCCCGCCTTGAACTTGGGCGCCACCGCCGTCGTGATGATGACCTTGGAGAGCGCGTCGGTGAGCGCCCCCTCCAGCCCATAACCCACCTCGATGCGGACCTTGCGCTCGGTCGGCGCGACCAGCAGCAGGACGCCGTTATTGGTCTTGGCCTGGCCGAGCTTCCAGAACCGGAGCAAGCCGTTGGCGTAGTCCTCGACGCTCAGCCCCTGCAGCGAGGGCACCGTCGCGACGACGATCTGGTCCGAGGTCTTGTCCTCATGGGCCTTGAGCTTTCCCTCGATCCGCTGGCGCGGCTCCGCCGCGATCAGCTTGGCGCCATCGACGATGCGGCCTGAGAGCGCCGGGTAGGAGGGATCGGCGGCCAGCGCGAGCGAACCAAACAGGATCGTCAGCAGAGCGAGGCACACAGCCGCCATTCTCGGTCGCAGCGAAGCGAGGACCCGAGAATCTCTCCCAGGAGATGCTCGGGTCGAGCCCGAGCATGACGGAGAGGTCAGCAGCATGGCCCTGCCCCGTCGAGCGCCCTCAGAACTTCACAGCCGGCGGCCGCTCGGCCCCCGCCGTCGCCGCAAAGCTCTCCATCGGCTTCGCGCCCCAGAACAGCCGCGCCCAGATCACGCCCGGAAAGGTGCGGATCTCGGTGTTGAAGGCCTGGACCGCCTGGATGTAGTCGCGCCGCGCCACGGCGACGCGGTTCTCCGTGCCTTCGAGCTGGGACTGGAGCGCCAGGAAGTTCTGGTTGGATTTCAGCTCCGGATAGCGCTCGACCGTGACCAGGAGCCGGCCCAGCGCCCCGCTGAGCTGGTTCTGCGCCTCCTGATATTCCTTGAATTTGGCCGGATCGGTGATGGTCGAGGCGTCGACCTTGACCTGGCTCGCCTTGGCGCGCGCCTCGATGACCGCGGTCAGCACCTCGCGCTCCTGCGCGGCGAAGCCCTTCACCGTTTCGACCAGGTTCGGGATCAGGTCGGCCCGCCGCTGATACTGGTTCTGCACCTCGCCCCAGCTCGCCTTCGCCTTTTCCTCCAGCGTCGGGACATTGTTGACGCCGCAGCCGGCGAGGGCGAGGCCCAGCAGGGCGGCCATCAGCACCGCGAACGGATGGCGGGTTTTCGAGACGGACGAAAGCGACATGCCGGGCCCCCTTGGCACGATCGGACGACGAAGACGAACGCGACCTTAGACGCCGCATGGGATCGCTCCAAGCGGCACGGGGTGATGGCGCGCTCGCCGGCTTGCGCTAGGCTGGCGGCAGGACCCGCCAGCGGACCATCGCCATGCCCCTGATTCCCGGCCACCGCCCCCGCATCCTCGCCTGCGCCCTGCTCCTGCTGATGGCGGCGCCGGCCAAGGCCCAGCCGCTTGCCCCGGCGCCCGAGGCCGCGACGGGCAAGATCGCGAAAGCCACCGCCACCGCCCAGCGCTTCATGGTGGCCGCCGCGAATCCGCTCGCCGCCACCGCGGGGCGCGACATCCTGCGCGCCGGCGGCAGCGCGGTCGATGCCGCCATCGCGGTCCAACTGGTGCTGAACCTGGTCGAGCCGCAGAGCTCCGGCCTCGGCGGCGGCGCCTTCCTGGTCCATTGGGACGAGGCGGCCCGGCGGGTGATCACGCTCGACGGCCGCGAGACGGCGCCCGCCGCGGCGAAACCCGACCGCTTCATCGGACCGGACGGCAAGCCGATGCGCTTCGTCGATGCGGTCGTCGGTGGGCGGTCGGTCGGGGTTCCCGGCACGCCGAGGCTGCTGGAGGAGGCGCATCGCCGCTGGGGGAAACTGCCCTGGCCACAGGTGCTCGCCCCGGCGATCAGGCTGGCGGAGGACGGCTTTGCCATCTCGCCGCGCCTGAACGGGCTTTTGTCGGGCGAAAGGAACCTGGCGAAGGACGCCCGTGCCGCGGCCTATTTCTACGAGGCCGACGGCCGGGCGAAAGCGGTCGGCACGATCCTGCGCAATCCGGCCTTCGCCGCGACGCTGCGCGCGCTGGCCGAACGCGGCGCGGGCGCCTTCTACGAGGGCGAGATCGCACGCGACATCGTCGCGACCGTGACCGGGCACGCGACCAATCCCGGCGACATGACGGCAGCCGATCTTGCCGGCTATCGGGTCGAGGAGCGCGAGCCGGTCTGCGGCGCCTACCGGGTCTGGCGCCTCTGCGGCATGGGCCCGCCGAGTTCGGGCGCGGTCGCCGTGCAGCAGATGCTCGGCATGCTCGAAACGCGCGATCTCCCACGGATGGGTCCCGGCGCGGACGCGGCGCACTGGTTTTCGGAAGCCGGGCGTCTCGCATTCGCCGACCGCAACCTCTATCTCGCCGATCCCGCCTTCGTCGGCATTCCCCTGACCGGCCTGATCGACCGCGACTACATCCGCTCGCGCGCCGGGCTGATCAGCCCCGAACGCTCGATGGGCCGCGCCAATGCCGGCGAGCCCCCCAACAAGCGGGCGGGGTTGCTGGCGCCCTCGGAGGGCATCGAGAACGGCACCAGCCACATCTCGGTCGTCGACGCGCAGGGCAACGCCGTCTCGATGACCACCACCATCGAGGATGGCTTCGGCGCAAGACTGATGACGGCGGGCGGTTTCCTGCTCAACAACGAGCTGACCGATTTCTCGTTCGTGCCGGAGGAGCACGGCAAGCCGGTCGCCAACCGCGTGGAGCCGGGCAAGCGCCCGCGCTCCTCGATGGCGCCGACGCTGGTCTTCGACGCCTTCGGCCGGCTCTATGCCGTGGTCGGCTCACCGGGCGGCAGCCAGATCATCGGCTATGTCGCCAAGACGCTGATCGCCCTGCTCGACTGGAAGATGGACCCGCAGGCCGCCGTCGATCTCGGCAATTTCGGCAGCCGCAACGGCCCGACCGAGCTGGAGAAGGGCACGGAAGCCGAGGGCTGGAAGGCGGCGCTGGAGGCGAAGGGCCATGAGGTTCGCCTGCTCGAGATGACCTCGGGCATCCAGGCCATCGTCAAGACGCCGGAGGGTTTTGTGGGCGGCGCGGATGGGCGCCGGGAGGGCGTCGCGATCGGGGATTAGCGAGGGGCTGCGAACGCGCGTGCTAATGGCCAAAGCCTAACTGAGATCAGGGATGACCGCAGATTTTGGCTCGATAACCAGCATGCTAGCGCGGCGGTAGCACTGGGTCATACCCAGCCGAACCCGGTCGAACCCTGCCGGTCAGACCGGTTCGCGCCGCTCGCCACCAGCGCTGCGCCCCGCGATCAGCCAGTAGACGAATCCCGTCGCGGCGCCGACCAGCACCAACGCGCCGAGCACCTGGACCTCGGCGCCCGTGGGCGTCCGCGCCAAGCCCAGCATCCCCAGCGGCAGCAGCGCCGCGAGCAGCCCGGTGAGCCCGCTCTGGATCAGGCCGCTGCGCAGCGAGAACAGCTCGCAGGCGACGGCGACCAGCAAAACCGGCGCGACGATGATCGCGAAGCCCAGCCGGCCGAGCAGCACGAAGGCGGCCTCCGCGGTCGGCCCCGGATCGATGCCCATGTCAGCCAGCCCGAACAGGGCGTCGAGCAGGCGCTCGAAACCGCCGCCGATCAGCAGCGCGAGGCCCGGCGAGACGACGCTGGCGACCATCATTGCGACGAGGCCCGCAGCCATCGCCATCACCAGTGCGAACGGAATCAGCAGGAGCCAGCGCAGCATCGGGTTAGCCGGTAGTCGCCGCGGCCGCTTCCTCCTGGTCCAGCATCAGCCGGGCCCGGGCGGAGAGCTTTTCGGTCTCGCTCTTGAGCTGGCCGCAGGCGGCGAGGATGTCGCGCCCGCGCGGCGTGCGCACCGGCGAGGCATAGCCGGCGCGAAAGACGATCTCGGAGAAGCGCTCGATCCGGTCCCAGTCCGAGCATTCGTATTTTGTGCCGGGCCAGGGATTGAACGGGATCAGGTTGATCTTGGCCGGGATGCCCTTGAGCAGCCGCACCAGCTCGCGCGCCTCGGCGTCGCTGTCGTTGACGCCCTTCAGCATGACATACTCGAACGTGATGCGCTTCGCGTTCGAGACGCCCGGATAGGTCCGGCAGGCCTCGAGCAGCTCGGCGATCGGGTACTTCTTGTTCAGCGGCACGAGTTCGTTGCGCAGATCGTCGCGCACCGCATGGAGCGAGATCGCCAGCATCGTGCCCATCTCCGATCCCAGCGGGCCGATCTGCGGCACGACCCCCGAGGTCGAGACGGTGATGCGGCGGCGCCCGAGGGACAGCCCCTCATTGTCCGAGATGACGTCGATCGCGTCGCGGACGCCGTCGAAATTGTAGAGCGGCTCGCCCATGCCCATGAAGACGATGTTGGAGACGAAGCGCCCGCCATCCTTCGGGACAAAGGCGCCGCCGGGGGCCTCGCGGTTCGGGAAATCGCCCAGCCGGTCGCGCGCCACCATCAGCTGCGCCACGATCTCCTCGGTGGTGAGGTTGCGCACCAGGCGCTGCGTGCCGGTGTGGCAGAAGGTGCAGGTCAGCGTACAGCCGACCTGACTCGAGACGCAGAGCGTGCCGCGGTCGACCTCGGGGATGTAGACGCATTCGATCTCGGCGCCGCGGTCGCGCGGGCCGGTGGGCGCCATCCGCATCAGCCATTTGCGCGTGCCGTCGGTCGAGATCTGCTCGGCCGTGACCTCCGGCAGATCGAGCGTGAAGCGCTCGGCGAGAGCACCGCGCAGCCCCTTGCCGATCGTGGTCATCGCCGCGAAGTCGCGCACGCCGTAATGATAGATCCAGTTCCAGAGCTGGCCGACGCGCATGCGCCGCTCCTTCTCCGGAACGCCGATTTCGGCCAGCGCCGCGGCCAGCCCGGCGCGCGTGCGCCCGACCAGCGAAGGCCGCTGCAAAACGGGTTCGGCCGCCGGGGCGGCGGGTTCAAGGACGGTCAAGGTCATCGGAACTCTGGCTCGGGGCGGACGGTCGCGGCCCGCATTGGTGCGGGCTCATAGCACGAGAACGCGCGCCAGAGAAATCGCCGCCCTATTTGCAGGCGTCTTCGGCGCGCTTCACCGTCTGGCTCATGCCGGCGAGCGAATACTTGTCCGAGGTCGGATTGCCGCGCTTCGAGGTGCCCTTGATCTCGAGCCCCGAGCCTCTGCGCAGCGAATCCAGCATACGCGGTTCCTCGGCCGGGTTCTTCAGCCACATGTTCTGGCCCTTGGCGACCAGCGCGAAACGCTCCGAACCGATGATCGCCTGATGCTCGACATCTTCCTTGAGATCGAAATTCATCACGAAGCTGATTTCGTTGCGCACGCCCTCGGCCGGACGCGTCGCGACGAAGAGCAGCCCTTCGACATCCTTGAGATTGGCCGGGAGCCGGCTCTCGGCCTTGGACAACGCGTAGCAGACCTTCGAGCGGCCCTGCTGCGAGGTGAAGGCCTGCCATTTGCCGGCGGTCTCCAGCAGCATCGCCTGGCCCTGGCCAGCGGCGGCGGGCGCTGCTGCGGCGGCCGCAGGGCGTCCACGCTGCTGCTGCTGGGCCTGCGCGGCCGAGGCAAGGAGCGCGACGCCGAGGCAGCCTGCGAGCAACGTCGGCAGAAGGGGGACGCGGCGCGAGGCGGGAACGCCGGGACGAAGAATCGAGCTGATCATGGCCGCCATCAATCATTAAAAATCTTAACACTGCCTTTACCACCCGTTGACGGGCGCGATGGCTGAGGCAAGCGGATAGAGTGCCATGATCCTGGCGAAAATGCGAATGCCGGCGCGGTCTCCGCCACGTTTCGCAGGCGCCGCCGCCATGGCACAGTCTCGCCCCGAAGCATGGCGTGCGGACCGCGACGATTGGGGGAGATGATGAAGGCGCTGCTCTGCGAAAGCCATGGCCCGGCCGAGACGCTGGTGATCCGCGATCTTCCCGAGCCGCAACCCGGCCCCGGCGAGATCGCGATCGCGGTCAAGGCCGCGGCGCTCAATTTCTTCGACACGCTGATCATCGAGAACCGCTACCAGACCAAGCCCGAACTGCCGTTCTCGCCGAGCGCGGAATGCGCCGGCACGGTCGTCGCGCTGGGCGAGGGCGTCTCCGGCTGGCGCATCGGTGAGCGGGTCGCCGCCTGGCTCGGCTATGGCGCCGCCCGCGAACGGGTCGTCGTCCCGTCCGAAAATGTCATTCCCATTCCCGAGGGCCTCTCGGATGCACAGGCGGCGGGCCTCTTCGTCACCTATGGCACGGCCCTGCACGGGCTGATCCAGCGCGCGCAACTCCAGCCCGGCGAAACGCTGGCGGTGCTCGGCGCCTCCGGCGGTGCCGGCCTCGCCGCCGTCGAGATCGGCGCTCTGCTCGGCGCCCGCGTCATCGCCTGCGCGTCCTCGGCGGAAAAGATCGCCCTCGCCCGCGAGCACGGCGCCATTGAAGCCATTGATTACGGAAGCGAGGATCTGCGCGCCGCGCTGCGCCGCCTCACCGAGGGCCGCGGCGTCGACGTGCTCTACGACACGGTCGGCGGCGATCTCGCCGAGCCGGCGCTCCGCTCGATGGGCTGGGAAGGGCGCTATCTCGTCGTCGGCTTCGCCGGTGGCGGCATTCCGAAAATCCCGCTCAACCTGCTGCTGCTGAAGGGCTGCGACCTTCGCGGCGTCTTCTGGGGCGACTTCGTCAAGCGCCAGCCGGGCGCCCAGCGCGCCAATATGGAGCGGCTGCTGGGCTGGGTCGCGGAGGGTCGGATCCGCGCCCATGTCCATGCCGAGATCCCGCTCGAGCGCTGGACCGAAGCCTATGCTTTGATCGGCGACCGCAAGGCGCGGGGCAAGATCGTGCTGACGCTGTGAGCCCTCACAGCTCCGCCATGGCCTTCTTCGCCTTCTCGCGATGCTCGGGCGTGATCGAACCGGCGACCGCCGCGACCGCGGCCGCGATGACCGCCGCATCGTCGGTAAAGCCGAGCAACGGCATGATGTCGGGCAGCGCGTCGAGCGGCAGCACGAAATAGCCGAGCGCCGCCAGCAGCGTCATCCGCACGCGTCGCGGCGTCGACGGATCTCGCGCGCAGATCCAGGCGGCCAGCAAATCCTCCGAAAACGGGATGCGCTTCGCGACGCGCTTCAGCCGCGCGAAGAACTCCGCCCCGAACCGCGCCTCGTCGCGCAGGCTCTTCCGGATCGCCGCCATTTCCTCCTCGGTGAAGCGGGAGGTGAAACCGTCGCTCATCTGGCCCCTCCTGAGGGCGCGTTGCGGGACATCATCATGAAGTCATGAGACGGGGCCCGCCCTGTCGAAAGATGTGGCCCCGCGGATATCCGCTGCAAGAGGTCTGCCCAGCGGGCGGTGCAAGAAACCGCCTTGGATGACGGAGCCACCGCCACTAAACGCTGGAAGCGTCGCATCAGATCCCGGGACACGCCATGCAGATCGATTCCTCCGTCGCCGCGATCGTCACCGGCGGGGCCTCGGGCCTCGGCGAGGCCACGACCCGCATGCTCGCCGCGCAGGGCGCCAAGGTCGCGCTGTTCGACCTCAACGCCGAGCGGGGAGAGAAGGTCGCGGCCGAGATCGGCGGCCTCTTCGTCCCCTGCGATGTCACCAGCGAAGCGTCCGTCGACGAGGCGCTGGTGAAGGCGCGGGCGGCCCAGGGCGTGGCGCGAATCCTCGTCAACTGCGCGGGCATCGCGCCCGGCCGCCGCATCGTCTCGAAAAAGCGCGAGACCGGCGAGCTCGTCGCCCATGACACGGCCCTGTTCGAGAAGGCGCTCGCCATCAACCTGACCGGCACCTTCCGGATGCTCGCGAAATCGGCGACGGCGCTGGCCGCTCTCGAGCCCGTCACCGCCGATGGCGGCCGCGGGGTCTTCGTCTGCACCGCCTCGATCGCGGCCGAGGACGGGCAGATCGGCCAGGCTGCCTATGCCGCCTCGAAGGCGGGCGTCGCCGGCATGACGCTGCCGATCGCGCGCGAACTCGCCGCCTCCGGCATCCGCGTCATGACGATCATGCCCGGGCTGTTCGAGACGCCGATGTTCGACGGCCTGCCCGAGGAGGCCCGCGCCTCGCTCGCTGTCTCCGTCCCGCACCCCTCGCGTCTGGGCAGGCCGGCGGAGTATGCCGCGCTGGTGAAGAGCATCATCGAGAACGACATGCTCAACGGCAGCGCCATCCGCCTCGACGGCGCCCTGCGCATGGCGCCGAAATAGCCTTACTCGCCGGCCTTCGCCGCCTTGATCTCGTGCTTCAGGATCAGCGGCGTCTGGGCGAGCGCGAAGACCATGGTCAGCGGCATCACGCCCCAGACCTTGAAGGCGACCCAGAAATCCTGGCTCTGCGTGCGCCAGACGATCTCGTTCAGCGCCGCCAGCACGAAGAAGAACAGCCCCCAGCGCAGGGTCAGCTTGCGCCAGCCCTCCTCGTCGAGCTGCATCACCGATTCCAGCACCAGCGCCAGAAGCGAGCGGCCGAAATACAGCCCGCCGAGCAGCACGCAGCCGAACAGCGCGTTCACGATGGTCGGCTTGACCTTGATGAAGAAGGCATCGTCCAGCGCGATGGTCAGCCCGCCGAAGACGGTGACCACGACCGCGTTCACGATCGCCATGCGCGGCAGATAGCCCATCAGGATGCGCGACGCCGCCAGCGCCACCAGCGAGGCGACGATGAAGATGCCGGTGGCGACGAAGATGCGCCGGTCGGAGGCGACGCCGAACAGCCGGTCGCCATAGGAATTGGCGAAGAAGAAGATCGCGAGCGGCCCGAATTCCAGCGCCAGCTTCAGCAGCGGGTGGATCGGCCTGCCCTTCGCCGCGGGGGGCTGCGCCATGCTGTCGCTCATCTCGTCCTGCCTGTTCATGTCGCCGGCCGCTCTCACGCCGCCTCGTCCAGCCCCGACACGGCGCGGGCGAAATCACGCGCCGAGAACGGCTCCAGATCCTCGACGCCTTCGCCGACGCCGATGAAATGCACCGGCAGGCCGAACTTCGCCGCCAGCGCCACCAGGATGCCGCCGCGCGCCGTGCCGTCGAGCTTGGTCATCACCAGCCCGGTAACGCCGGCCGTGTCGCCGAAAGCCTCGACCTGACTGAGCGCGTTCTGGCCGACGGTGGCGTCGAGCACGAGCAGCGCCGCATGCGGCGCCTCCGGATCGAGCTTGCGGATGACGCGGACCACCTTGGCGAGTTCGTCCATCAGCCCCGTCTTGTTTTGCAGCCGCCCGGCGGTGTCGACCAGCAGTACGTCTGTGCCGGCCGACTTCGCCTTCTGCAGCGCCTCGAAGGCGAGCCCCGAGGCGTCCGCGCCCTGGTTGCCGGAGACGACCTCCGCCCCCGTGCGCTCGCCCCAGACCTTGAGCTGCTCGATCGCCGCCGCGCGGAAGGTATCGCCTGCCGCCAGCATGACCGACCGGCCCTCGGCCCGGAACTTGGCCGCCAGCTTGCCGATCGTCGTCGTCTTGCCGGAGCCGTTGACGCCGACCATCAGGATCACGAACGGCTTTTTCGTGGCGTCGATCACCAGTGGCTGGGCGACCGGCGACAGGATCGCCTCGACCTCGCGCGCCAGGATCGCCTTGACCTCGGAGGGCTCGATCTGGCGGTCGTAGCGCCCCTCGCCGACGGCCTTGGCGACGCGCGCGGCGGTGGCAAGCCCGAGATCGGCCTGGATCAGGATGTCTTCGAGGTCTTCCAGCGTTCCCGCATCGAGCTTGCGCTTCGTGAACAGGTCGGTGATGCCGGTCGTCAGTGCCGAGGAGGTCCGCGACAGGCCCTCCGTCAGCCGCCGCCACCAGCTGCGCTTCGGCTCGGGCGCAGGCGCGGGTACAGGAGCGCTCAGGACGGGCGCGGCCTGGACGGGCGCCGGTTCGGGCATGGCGACCGGCAGCGGGCTCACCACCTCGGAGGCGGCCTCGTCTGCCGGACGTGGAGCATCGGCTGGCGCCTCGGGAAGCCTCTCCGCAGCCTCCGGCGTGGCCGGGGCGGGAGCCGCCGGTTCGGGCTCGCTGCCGAACAATCTCGAAAAGAAGCCGCGCTTCTTCGGTTCGTTCTCGCTCATCACTCGTTCCGTCGCCTCTGCCGCGCAGCGGCTCGTGCTTGCGCCCAAGGGAGGCCTTCGCTAGCGCAATGCCATGACCACGCCCGAGCGACCAGAGATTTCGCAGCCGAGCCCGGATCCCGGCCGGCCGGAGCCCGAACTGCCGGTCCCGCTGCTCTACCGCGACGCGATGATGCTGGTCATCGACAAGCCGGCCGGCCTGCCCTCGCATCGCGGGCCCCAGGCCAAGCGCCGGGTCATCCCCGTCCTGACCGACCATCTCGACGCGCTGCGCTTCGGCCTGCCGCGCCGGCCCGAGGCCGCGCACCGCCTCGACAAGGACACCTCGGGCTGCCTGATCCTCGGCCGCCACCCGCGCGCCATGGCCGAGCTCAACAAGATGTTCCGTGACGGAACGATCGACAAGAGCTATTGGGCGATCGTGCAGGGCAGCCCGGCCGCCGAGTCAGGGCTGATCGACCTGCCGCTGGCCAAGCGGGCACCCGATCGCGGCTGGTGGATGAAGGTCGATCCCGACGGCCTGCCCTCGCAGACGCGCTACCGCGTGATGGGGCATGGACAGGGCGAGGCCGGCCCGCTCGCCTGGCTCGAGCTGGAGCCGTTGACCGGCCGCACCCACCAGCTGCGTGTCCATTGCGCGGAATCGGGCTGGCCCATGCTGGGCGACGAGATCTATGGCGATGCCCCGCGCGAGGGCGGCCCGGGCCTGCAGCTTCACGCCCGCTCCGTCACCGTGCCGCTCTATCGAAAGAAACCGCCGATCCGGGTCGAGGCGCCGCCGCCGCCGCATATGCTGGCAGCTCTGCGGGCCTGCGGCTGGAGCGGATAGCGCCTCGCGCTATAGGCGCAGCGCATCCATCGCATGGGCGAGGCGGACGTCGAGCTCCGTCAGCCCGCCCGCATCATGCGTGGCCAGCGTCACCTCCACCGTGCGATAGACGTTGAACCATTCGGGGTGGTGGCCCATCGTCTCGGCCAGCAGCGCGACCCGCGTCATCCAGCCGAAGGCCTCGCTGAAATCGCGGAAGACATAGCGCTTGGTGATCGCCTCGCGCCCTTCGACGCGTGTCCACCCGGTCAGCGTCGTCAGCGCCTCCTTCAGGGCGTCGGGTCCGAGGCGCTTGGGCATGGTCATCTCCGCTGATGATCCCCCCGCATCGGCCGGTTCGGATAGGACGGGCCGAGCGGATAGGCCGCCTCCAGCACATAGGGCCCCCCGCCGACCGAATCGCGCGACGACATCAGGGCCAGCCGCCGCGCCGTGAAGCTGATCGGCCGGACGATCGGGTGCAGGCTGAGGAAATGCGCGACGTCGAGCGGGGAGGCGTCGCGCAGACGCGCCAGCGTGACATGCGGCACGAATTTTCGGCCCTCGGACGGCAGGCCGAGACGCCGCATCAGCCGCTCGAGATCGGCCTGGAGTTCGGTCAGACGCGGCGTCGGCTGGACCCGCGCATAGACCGCGCGCGGCTTGTCCCCGCCGAAGGTGCCGAGCGCGTCCAGCGTGACCTCGAAGGGGTAGGACTGGATGTCGCCCAGAAAAGCATCGACATCATTGGCCGTGCGCCGGTCGACATCGCCCAGGAATCGCAGGGTGATGTGGTAATCCGGCGGATCGATCCAGCGCGCCCCGGACAGGCCGCCCCGATGGGGCGTGAGCGCCGCAGCGACCTCGGCGGGAATCTCAAGCGCTGTGAACAGCCTCGGCATGCCGAATCAGTGCCAGTTTTTTGTGACTCTGGCGAGACGAAATGCCGGGCAGGCGCTGCCCGACAGGGCAGCGCCCTTGAGGCGTCTCAGGGGCAGGGATTGCCGACGAGCTGGTGGATCGCGTCGATTCCCGCCTCGAGCTCCGGCGACAGCGTGACGTCGATCGAGGCGATGTCGGTCCTGAGTTGCTCCATCGAGGTCGCGCCGATGATGTTGGCGGTGACGAAGGCACGCGAGTTGACGAAAGCCAGCGCCATCTGCGCCGGATCGAGTCCATGCTCCCGCGCCAGCGCCATGTAGCGCTTGATCGCGTCCTCGGCGCCCGGCGTCTGGTAGCGCTGGCCGCGGTCGAACAGCGTCGTGCGCGCGCCGGCCGGCCGCGCCCCGTCGAGATACTTTCCGGTCAGGAACCCCTGGCCGAGCGGCGAATAGGCGAGCAGCCCGACATCCTCCCGGATCGCGATCTCGGCCAGCGCCGTCTCGAAGGTGCGGTTGAGCAGGTTGTAGGCATTCTGGATCGACTGCACGCGCGGCCCGCCACGCGTCTCGGCGTCGCGCACGAAGCTCATCGTGCCCCAGGCGCTCTCGTTGGAGAGGCCGAGATGGCGGATCTTGCCCTCCTTCACGATCTCCGCGAAGGCGTCGAGCTGCTCGGCGATCGGCGTCTCGTCCGCGGGGCGCTCGAAGGCGGCCTTCGAGAAGCGCGTCGGGTTCGAGCCCCAGGGCATCGGCCGCTCGGGAAAATGGATCTGGTAGAGGTCGATATAGTCCGTCTGCAGCCGCTGCAGGCTCTTCTCGACCGCCTCGCGGATCTGCTTGCGGGTCACGCGTGTCGGGCTCTTGTCGTCGCGGAACCAGGTGTTGCCGCCGCGCCCGCAGACCTTGGAGGCGAGGATCACCTTGTCGCGGTTGCCGCGGGCCTTGAACCAGGTGCCGATGATGCGCTCGGTGGACCCTTGCGTCTCCGCCTTGGGCGGGATCGAGTAAAGCTCGGCCGTGTCGAAGAAGTTCACGCCCTGGTCGAGCGCGTAGTCCATCTGCGCATGGCCCTCGGCTTCCGTGTTCTGCTCGCCCCAGGTCATGGTTCCGAGGCAGATCACCGAGACCTTGAGATCGGTGCGGCCGAGACGACGATAGTCCATGACGAAGTCACTCCGGAAAGAACGGGCGAAAGGCACAAAAAGAGCGGGATGCGACGCTCCGGACGGTGAAGACCGCCCGGAAAGATCGGGAGGGGACGATCAGCCTTTGGCCGGCAGCGTCGCGAGGAAGCGCTCGACCGTGGGCAGGATGTTGCGGACGATGACGCGGACGCCCTCGGCCGTGGGGTGGAGCAGGTCGGGCTGGTTGAGCGCGCGGTCGCCGGCGATCCCTTCGAGGAAGAACGGGTACAGCACCAGCCCGTGCGCCTTCGCGAGATCGGGATAGATGCTGTCGAAGCGCGTAGCATACTCCGTGCCGAGATTGCGCGGGGCGTACATGCCCGCGAGCAGCACCGAGATGCCGCGCGCCTTCAGTCGCGTGATGATCGCCTCGAGACCCTTGCGCGTCACCGCCGGATCGAGCCCGCGCAACGCGTCATTGGCACCGAGTTCGAGGATGACGCCGTCGGTACCATCCGGCACCGACCAGTCGAGCCGATCGAGCCCGCCCTGGACGGTGTCGCCGGAGACGCCGGCGTTCACGATCTCGACAGCATGGCCCTTTTCGCGCAGCGCCTGCTCCAGCACGGGCGGAAAGGCGGCGCTGGCCGGCAGATTGTAGCCGGCGGTCAGACTGTCGCCGAGAGCGACCAGTTTCAGCGTGCGCGCCGGGGCGGAACCGGGGCTCGGGGGCGGAGTCTGGGCCATGGTCGCGACCGGCAGCAGGGAGAGACAGAGCAGAAAAGCGGCGCAGAGAGATTGGACAAGCGCGCGGAGGCGCCCATATCGCAGCTCTGGGGCACGGCATGGAGGCTGGCCCTGCTCGGACCGCGTTTGGCTGCGAGCAGGGTCGCTGATGAAGATCGAAGTCAGGATCATGGAATGATGAGCGATACGCGCGTCCCGCCGACGGGTCAGCCGGCGATCGAATTGCGGGATGTCGAGCTTAGTTTGGGGCGTGCGGCCGCCCGCGTCCATATCCTCAAGGGTGTTTCTTTGTCACTGGCCGCCGGGCAGGCGACCGGACTCGTCGGCCCCTCCGGCTCCGGCAAATCGACCCTGCTGATGACGATGGCCGGCCTGGAGCGTCCCGACCGCGGCATGGTCAAGGTCGCGGGGCAGGATCTCGGCGCGCTCGACGAGGACGGTCTCGCCGTGTTCCGCGGCCGCCATATCGGCATCGTGTTCCAGTCCTTCCACCTTGTCCCGACGATGACGGCGCGCGAGAACGTCGCCTTGCCGCTTGAACTCGCCGGCATCGGCGATGCTTTCGCCCGGGCCGAGGCCGAGCTGCGCAATGTCGGCCTGGGCGACCGCATGGACCATTACCCCGCCCAGCTCTCCGGCGGCGAGCAGCAGCGCGTCGCCATCGCCCGCGCCGTCGCGCCCGACCCGGCGATCCTGGTCGCGGACGAACCGACCGGGAATCTCGACGAGAACACCGGCCGCTCGATCGTCGATCTGATCTTCGCGCTGCGTCGCGAGCGCGGCGCGACGCTGGTCCTGGTCACGCATGACCTCTCGCTGGCCGCGCTCTGCGACCGCACCGTGCGCCTGCGGGCGGGACGCATCGAGGCTGCAGCGCAGACCGAAGCCTCCGCCGACATGCCGGCGCGCTGACATGCACGGCACGATCAAGCCCCTTCCCGCCTCCCCGGCCGGCGCACCGCTGGTCGCGCTGGCGCTGCGCCTCGCCTGGCGCGACCTGCGCGGCGGCTTTCGCGGCTTCGGCGTCTTCATCGCCTGCCTCGCGCTCGGCGTGATGACAATCGCCGCCGTCGCCTCGGCCTCGCGCGGCCTGACCGAGGGCCTCTCCCGCGAGGGCCGGCGCATTCTCGGCGGCGACGCCGCCTTCGGGCTGATCCATCGCGAGGCGACGCCGCAGGAACTGGCCTTCCTCACCGGGCGCGGCACGGTCTCGACCATCGCCACCATGCGCGGCATGGCCAATGCCGGCGACAAGGGCACGGCGCTCGTCGAGATCAAGGCGGTCGATGCCAGCTATCCGGCCATTGGCGAGCTTGTGACTGAGCCCAGCGCCCCGTTGGCCGACCTGCTCTCGGCGCGTGACGGCGTTTTCGGTGCCGTCGCCGATCCCGTCCTGTTCGGCCGTCTCGAGCTGAAGCCGGGCGACACCATCCTCGTCGGCTCGGCGCGCGTCCAACTTCGCGCCAATCTCGTCTCGGAGCCCGACAAGATCGCGGCGGGCGTCGGCTTCGGCCCGCGGCTCATGATGTCGCAGGACGCGCTGCGCGCCACCGGCCTGCTCCAGCCGGGCAGCCTGGTGCGCTGGACCTACCGCGTCGCCCTGCCGCCGCAGGCTTCGAGCGATGCCGATCTCGCCGCCCTGATCGCCGATGCGGGCACGCAACAGCGCGACGCCGGCTGGGAGATCCGCTCCCGCGCCAACGCGAATCCGGGCTTCCAGCGCAATCTCGAACGCTTCACCCAGTTCCTGACGCTGGTCGGACTCACCGCCCTGCTGGTCGGCGGCGTCGGCGTCGCCAATGCGGTGCGCCGCTTCGTCGAGGCCAAGAAACTCGACTTCGCCACCATGAAGGCGGTCGGCGCCACCGGGGGCCGCGTCGTCGCGATCCATCTGACAGAGGTGATGCTGGTCGCGGCGCTCGGCACCGCGATCGGCCTCGTTCTCGGCGCAGCCGCACCCTTCGCCCTCGGCGCCGCGCTGACCTCCGTGCTCCCGGTGCCCTTCGAGCCCACGCTGGCGCCGGGCGAACTCGGCGTCGCCGCCCTCTACGGGCTGCTCACGGCGCTGGTCTTCGCCATCCTGCCGCTCGGCCGGGCCCATGACGTCCCCGTTTCGGCGCTCTTCCGCGACCAGATCCAACCCGATGCGCGCCGCCCGCGCGCGATCTACCTCGCGCTCTGTCTGGCGGCGGTGGCAGGGCTCGTCGCGGTGGCGCTGCTCTTTGCCTATGACCGGCGTATCGCGCTGATCTACATCGCGGTGATGACGGGCATCTTCCTGCTGCTGCGCGGCGTGTCCTGGGGCCTGATGGCCCTGGCGCGCCGGCTGCCGCGGCCGAAGAACCCCTCGCTGCGCATGGCGCTGGCCAACAGCCACCGCCCCGGCGCATTGACGCCCTCGCTCGTGCTCTCGCTCGGCCTGGGCGTCGCCCTGCTCTCGGCGCTCGCCTTCATCGATACGAGCCTGACGCGGCAATTGACTCAGGCTCTGCCCCAGAAGGCGCCGAGCTTCTTCTTCCTGGACATTCCCAATGCCGAATCGGCGCGTTTTGATGCGCTGCTGCGCGAGGAGCGCCCCGGCGCGACCCTCGACCGCGTGCCGATGATGCGGAGTCGCATCGTCTCCATCAACGGCGTCCGCGCCGAGGACATCAAGGCCAGCGAGCAGGCGGCCTGGATTCTCGATGGCGACCGCGGCATCACCTATGCGCAGGATCTGCCCGAGGGCTCGAAACTCGCCGCGGGAGAGTGGTGGCCGGCCGATTACCGCGGCGAGCCGCTGGTCTCGTTCGACGCCCAGATCGCCGCTGGCATCGGCCTCAAGATCGGCGATCGCCTGACCGTCAACGTGCTGGGCCGCAACATCACCGCTCGCGTCGCCAATCTGCGCAGCATCGAATGGCGTTCGCTCGGCATCAATTTCGTGATGCTGTTTTCGCCCAACACCTTCGCCGGCGCGCCTCACACCAATCTCGCGACCGTCACCCCGGCCGAGGGAGCGGCGGCAGCCGGCGCCTCCAGCGATGCCGCCCTGTTGCGCCGGCTGGCGGTCGAATTCCCGTCGGTGACGGCCGTGCGCGTCAAGGATGCGCTCGAGGCGGTGAACACCATCGTCGCCCAGCTCGCTCTGGCGATTCGCGGCGCCTCCGGCCTCGCCATCGCCGCCAGCCTGCTGGTTCTGGGCGGTGCGCTTGCCGCCGGACAGCGGGCGCGACTCTACGACGCCATGATCCTGAAGACGCTCGGCGCGACCCGTCGCTTCATACTTTCGTCGTACGCCCTCGAATACGCCGCCATCGGTCTCGTCTCGGCGCTCTTCGGCGTTGTCGCGGGCGCTCTGGCCGGTTGGGGCGTCGTCACCCAAGTGATGAAGATCGAATTCGTCAGTGACCCGACCGGCGCATTACTGGCCGCGACTGCCGCCATCGGTGTGACCGTCCTGTTCGGGTTGACGGGCACGCTGCAAATACTGTCGAAAGCGCCGGCTTCTCACCTGCGCAATTTGTGACGACTGGCCGGTAACGACTCTGGCTAAACATGGACGGCCCGCCGTTTTGCATGGCGGCGCAGTCGCGTTTCTATGCGCCGCGCCGTTTAACCATGAGGCCCCCTTGTAAGGGCCGGGCAACCCCCTCATATTCTGCGCATCGCCACTGTTGTGAGCGACGACCGGACCCCGCCCGCGGGGTGTCGGTCCGGACATCAACCTCAGGGGAAACTCGCTCCATGAGCAACTTCGACCGCAATGCTCCAGTCTGGGGTGCCGGCCGCGCACAGCAGACCAGCGCCGTCGAGATGGATCAGGGCCTGCGCTCGTTCATGCTCGGCGTCTACAACAACATGACGATCGGCCTGGCCATCACCGGCCTCGTCGCCATCGGCATCTCGATGCTCGCCATCGCCGGCGTCTCGCCCACGGGCAAGGTCACGGCGCTGACGCCGCTCGGCCAGGCGCTCTATCTCAGCCCGCTGAAGTGGGTCGTGATGCTGGCGCCGCTCGCCTTCATCCTGTTCTTCTCCTTCAAGGCGGAGAGCATGAGCTCCTCGACGGCGCGGGCGATGTTCTTCGCCTTCGCGGCGGTGATGGGCATCTCGCTGTCGTCGATCTTCATCGTCTTCACCGGTGAGTCGATCGCGCGCGTGTTCTTCATCACGGCGGCGGCCTTCGGTGGTCTCAGCCTCTTCGGCTATACCACCAAGAAGTCGCTCTCGGGTATGGGCTCGTTCCTGATCATGGGCCTGATCGGCCTGGTGATCGCCTCGCTGGTCAACATCTTCCTGGCCTCGAGCGCGCTCAGCTTCGCGATCTCGGTGATCGGCGTGCTGGTCTTCGCCGGCCTGACCGCCTGGGACACCCAGCGTCTGAAGGAGATGTATCTCTACTCGGATCTGGACGCGGAATCGGCCGCGAAGCTCTCGGTGAACGGCGCGCTGTCGCTCTACCTGAACTTCGTCAACATGTTCCAGATGCTGCTCTCGCTCTTCGGCAGCAGGCAGGAGTGAGATCGGCCCGCCTTCGGGCGGCCATGCCAGAATATCGAGCCCCGGCCGCAAGGTCGGGGCTTTTCTTTTGCCGCGGCGCGGCGATGATCGGCGCATGACGACGCCTTCGATCCGCCCGGCCACTGCCGCAGACATCCCCGCCATCGCCGCGATCTACGCCCATGCGGTTCTGCACGGCACGGCGAGCTGGGAACTCGATCCGCCCGACGAAGCCGAGATGCTGAGGCGCTTCGAGGCGGTCGCCGCCGGCGGCTATCCCTATCTCGTCGCCGAGGAAGCCGGCCGCCTGCTGGGCTATGCCTATGCCGGCGCCTATCGGCCGCGCCCGGCCTATCGCTCGACCGTCGAGAACTCGATCTACATCGCCCCCGACAGCCAGGGCCGGGGCGTCGGTGGCGCCCTGCTCGACGCGCTGATGAAGGAGTGTACCCGCCGCGGCTTTCGCCAGATGATCGCGGTGATCGGCGACGGCACCGGCGCCTCGCTCGGTTCACGCCGCCTGCATGAACGCGCCGGCTTCCGCCTGATCGGGGTAGCCGAGAAGGTCGGCTTCAAGCACGGCCGCTGGCTCGACCAGATGCTGATGCAGAAGGATCTCGGCGAGGGGGATCGCACCCCGCCCTCGCTCTGAGCGGCGTCCTCAGCCGACGACGCTGAGCTTTTTGTCCAGCACGCGCAGCACGCGCGACAGCTCGGCGCCGCGCTTCAGCACGAGCCCCGTCGCCGCGACGACCGAATAGGCGCCCTGGCGCTTGGCGAGCGCCGGATCCTTCACGATGCGGTAGAGCGGCACCTCTGAGGAGCGTCGATAGACCGAGAACTGCGCCTGGTCCTTGAGGAAGTCGATCGCATAGTCGCGCCATTCGCCGGCCGCCACCATGCGCCCGTAGAGGTTGAGCAGTTCTGACAGTTCGCGGCGGTCGAAGGTGACGGTGGCCGGCTTTGCGGGGGCGGGAAAGGGGATCACCCCGTTTCCCGCCGCCGATTGCGGCGTCTCGCTCTCGCTCATGGCGCCTCCCGATTCGCGGCCGCGAGGGCTCGCTCTGAGACTGGGCGGAGGATGATGCGCCCGAGATGCTGTGCTGGCAAGCAATCGCCGCTGCTCCGACACAAGCCGGGGACGGCCGGTCGGGCCATCACGGCTTCGTCAGAACCGCCGCATTTTCGCCGCGAACGGGTCAAGCGTCCGCCCTGTTGCTTGGGTCAGATAGCTTCGTTGCCTCGATGGCCCGGCTTCGCCGATCTTCGGTTTGTCAGCCCCCCAGCCCCCCGCGGATTGAGCGGGGCCGGGCCAGTTCAGTCGGGGCCAACTCAGCGGCTGGCGTTTCGCGCCGGCCGTTTTTCTTTGGCTTCGTTTCAGCGCGCCTGCCGGTGATACTCGGCATTGGGCCGCATATCGACCGCGGACGCCATGCGGTTCGACATGTTGAAGAAGGCGGCCACCGCCGACACGTCCCAGATGTCCCGCTCCGAGAAGCCGGCCTCACGCAGGCCCTCCCGGTCGGCCTCGCCGACGAGATGCGGCGCCTCCGTCAGCTTGACCGCGAAGCCGAGCATCGCCCGGTGGCGCGCCGACAGATCCGCGGCGCGATGATTCATCGCCATCAATTCGCCGAGTACCGGATCCTGCGAGAGCTGCCGCACCGCCGCGCCATGGGCCGTCAGGCAGTAATAGCAGCGGTTCACGCTCGACACCGCCACCGCGATCATCTCGCGCTCGAGCTTCGACAGCCCCGACGGCGCCAGCATCAGGTCGTTGTAGAAGGCGGCGAAGGCGGAGAGCTTGGCATCGTCATGGGCGTAGGCCACCAGCACATTCGGCACGAAGCCGAGCTTTTCCAGGCATTTGTCGAAATAGGCCTGATTCTCGGCCGTAAGCGCGCCCGGCGGCAGGTCGAGCGCCATGGCCGGTTCGTCGAGGCCCTGCCGCGGCGGCGTCTCGCCGGGCTTCGATTTGTCATGATGGGCCGCCATGCTAGGTCCTGTCGTGTCGTCGGGAGGCTGATCCCGGCGCTGCGCCGAGATTGAAAGGCGCCCCAGCCTATGTCATCGCTGCGGCAAAAGAACAGGGGTGGACCATGGGCAAGCGCGTGAACCAGGCGGCGGCGGCCGTTTCCGCCATCGAGGGTGCCGCTGCTGGCCTGTCGGGTTCCATGCCCCCGGAATTCCCCCGCCTGCTCTATGGACGCGCCGTCGCCGAGGATCTCGAGGCGCTCCCGCCCGAACTGCTCGCCCGCTCGGCGGCCGCCACCTTCGAGCATCTGAGCGCGCCACGCCCGCCCGAGGCCATCCATCTGCGCTTCCGGGACGAGGCCTATGCCGAAGAGGGGCGCGAGCGCCAGCTGACGATTCTCGAGGTCGTCAACGAGAACAAGCCGTTCCTGCTCGATTCGACGCTGGCCGAGCTGGCCGAGCAGGGCCACGAGCCGCGCCTCGTCTCGCATCCGATCCTGGCCGTCGCCCGGGCCACCGACGGCGCCTTCCTGTCGCTCGCCGGCGAGGCCACGGGGCGCGCCCCCGAAGGCACCCGCCGCGAAAGCCTGATCCAGATCGTGCTGGAGCGCATCGATTCGCCCGAAGCGCGCGACCGTCTGCGCCTCGGGCTGGAACGCGTCTATGCCGATGTCGGCCTGGCGGTCGAGGACTGGGCCGCGATGCGCGGCCGCATCACCGAGGTGATCCAGGCCTATCGCGCCAACCCGCCGCCGCTGCCGGAGGACGAGGTCTCCGAGGCGCTGCAGTTCCTCGAATGGATCGCCGGCGACAACTTCACCCTGCTCGGCATCCGCGCCTACCGCTTCCCCAACGGCGATGCGGCGGCCGATCCGATCGAGGGCTCGGGCCTCGGCATCCTGCGCGATCCTGCCGTCAAGGTGCTGCGCAAGAACCGCGAGATGGTCACCGTCACCCCGGAGATCCGCGCCTTCCTGGCCAAGCCGCAGGCGCTGATCATCACCAAGGCGAACGTCAAGAGCCGGGTCCACCGCCGCGTCCATCTCGACTATGTCGGGGTCAAGCTGTTCACGCCCGACGGGCGGCTCGACGGCGAATTGCGCATCGTCGGCCTGCTGACCTCGAACGCCTATACCGGCAGCGCGCTCGCCATCCCCTATCTGCGCCTCAAGGTCGCCCGCGTCGCCAAGAACATCGGGTTCGATCCGGCGAGCTATTCCGGCCGCGCCCTCTACAATGTGCTCGACGCCTATCCGCGCGACGAGCTCTTCCAGATCGACGCCGCGACGCTGGAGAGCTTCGCGCTCGCCATCCTCCAGCTCACCGAACGGCCGCGCATCCGTGCGCTGGCGCGCGTCGACGAGTTCGACCGCTTCGTCTCGATCCTCGTCTTCATTCCGAAGGACCGCTACGACACCCGCGTGCGCCGTCGTGTCGGCGAGTTCCTGGCGGGCATCTATCAGGGCCGGATCTCGGCCGCCTATCCGGCCTATCCGGAGGGCCCGCTCGCGCGGACGCACTACATCATCGGCCGCGACGAGGGGAAAACACCCCGCATCGACCGCCCGACGCTGGAAGCCGGCATCACGGCGATCGTGCGGACCTGGAGCGACGGGCTGAAGGACGTGCTCGACGCGCAGCGCTCGGGCCCCGCCGCTCGCGCGCTGGCGGAGCGTTATGCCGAGGCCTTCGGCGCCGCCTATCGCGACCGCTTCTCGCCCGCCGAGACGCTGGCCGACATCGACGTCTTGCAGCGCATGAGCGCCGAGCGGCCGCGCTCGGTCGATCTCTACCGCCGCGAGGGCGACCCGGCGACGCGCGCCAACCTCAAGGTCTTCTCGCGCGGCGCGGCGATCTCGCTCTCGGCCCGCGTGCCCGTGCTAGAGAACATGGGCTTCCGCGTCGTCAACGAGCGGACCTACAACATCACGCCGCAGCCGGCCGCCGGCGAGGCCGCCGACACCACCCGCGTCTGGCTCCACGACATGACGCTGGAGCGCGCCGACGACGGCGAGATCGACGTCGCCCGCCTCGGGCCCGCGCTCGAAGCGGCGATGATGGCGCAGTTCCGGGGGCTCGCCGAGTCGGACCGCTTCGACCAGCTCGTGCTGGCGGCAGGGCTGGCCTGGCGCGAGGCCTCGCTGCTGCGGGCGCTCGGCCGCTATCTGCGCCAGGTCGGCGCGCCCTACGCCCAGGGCTACATCGCCGACGCGCTGGCGCGCCATCCGGCGATCGCCGCCGGGCTGGTTGCGCTGTTCATCGCGAAATTCGATCCCCGCCTCGGCGAGGGCGATCGCGGGCAGAAGATGGAGGCCGAACGCAAGGCTATCGAGACGGCCCTCGACGCCGTCAGCAGCCTCGACGAGGACCGCATCCTGCGCCGCCTCGTCAACCTGATCGACGCCGCGCTGCGCACGAATTTCTTCCAAATCGGCCCCGACGGGCAGCCGCGCGGCACGATCTCGATCAAATACGACTGCGCGAGGGTCGATTCGCTGCCGCTGCCGCGTCCGCTCTACGAGATCTTCGTCTATTCGCCGCGCGTCGAAGGCATCCATCTGCGCTTCGGCAAGGTCGCGCGCGGCGGCCTGCGCTGGTCCGACCGGCCGCAGGATTTCCGCACCGAGGTGCTCGGCCTCGTCAAGGCGCAGCAGGTCAAGAACGCGGTCATCGTGCCCGTCGGCGCCAAGGGCGGCTTCGTGCCCAAGCACCTGCCGCCGGCCTCCGACCGGGCGGCCTGGTTCGCCGAGGGCACCGAGAGCTACCGCATCTTCGTGCGGACGCTGCTTGAGCTGACCGACAATCTCGACGGCGAGACGGTGATTCCGCCGGCCGACACGGTGCGCCATGACGGCGACGACCCCTATCTCGTCGTCGCCGCCGACAAGGGCACGGCGACCTTCTCCGATACCGCCAACGCGCTCTCGCTGGAGAAGCATCACTGGCTCGGAGACGCCTTCGCCTCGGGTGGCTCGCAGGGCTACGACCACAAGAAGATGGGCATCACCGCCCGCGGCGCCTGGGAGGCGGTGAAGCGGCATTTCCGCGAGGTCGACATCGACATCCAGACGACGCCCTTCACCGTGGCGGGCGTGGGCGACATGTCGGGCGACGTCTTCGGCAACGGCATGCTGCTCTCGCCGGCGATCCGGCTGGTCGCGGCCTTCGACCACCGCGACATCTTTCTCGATCCCGATCCCGATCCGGCCAGGTCGCTGGCTGAGCGCCAGCGCCTATTCGATCTGCCGCGCTCCTCCTGGCAGGACTACGACAAGAGCCTGATCTCGGCCGGCGGCGGCGTCTTCTCGCGCCAGGCCAAGAGCATTCCGCTCTCGCCCGCCGTGCAGGACCTGCTCGGCCTGTCCCGGGCCGAGGTCTCCCCGCCGGAGCTGATGACCGCGATCCTGAAGGCGAAGGTCGATCTGCTCTGGTTCGGCGGCATCGGCACCTATATCCGCGCCTCCGACGAGAGCGACGCGCAGGTCGGCGACCGCGCCAACGACCCGATCCGCATCACGGGCGGCGAGGTCGGCGCCCGTGTCATCGGCGAGGGCGCCAATCTCGGCGTCACCCAGCGCGGCCGCATCGAGGCCGCCCGCGCCGGCATTCGTCTCAATACCGACGCGATCGACAACTCCGCCGGCGTCAACACCTCGGACGTCGAGGTCAACATCAAGATCGCCCTCGCCGGACCGGTCAAGGACGGCCGCCTGCCGGAAGAGGCCCGCAACGCGCTGCTGGCGGAGATGACCGACGAGGTCGGCCAACTCGTCCTGCGCAACAACTATCTGCAGACGCTGGCGCTCTCCCTCACCGAGGCCCGCGGCACCGGCGCGACGCCGGGGCTGCGCTATCTGATGCAGACGCTGGAGGCGCAGGGCCGGCTCGATCGCACGGTCGAGTACCTGCCGAGCGACGCCGTGCTGGCCGAGCGCGAGAAGCGCGGCGAGGCGCTGACACGGCCCGAACTCGCGGTGCTGCTGGCCTATGCCAAGCTCGCCCTGCACGATGCGCTGCTGGAATCCGAGGTTCCGGACGACCTCTATCTCAACAGCGAACTCGTCCGGTACTTCCCGCAGGCGCTGCGCGAGCGCTACGCGTCCGACATCGCCGGCCACAAGCTGCGCCGCGAGATCGTCGCGACACAGCTCGCCAACGCCATCGTCAACCGCGGCGGGCCGACACTGGTGCCGGTGCTCTCGGCGCTGACCCATGCCGAAATCCCGGCCATCGCTGCCGCTTATGCCGTGGCGCGCGACGCCTTCGATCTGATTTCGCTCAACGGCGCGATCGACGCACTCGACGCGAAGCTCTCCGGCAAGGTCCAGCTCGCGCTCTACGGCGCCGTTCAGGACCTGCTGCGCGACCGCATGGGCTGGTTCCTGCGCCGTGGCGCGGCCAGGCCCGGCACGATCGAGGCGACGGTCTCGCATTACCGCGCCGGCGTCGCCGCCCTGGCCGGGACGCTCGAGACGCTGCTGCCGGAGGTGCAGGCCCAGGCCCGGCAGGCGCGCATCGCCGTGCTGACCGCCGAGGGCGTCCCCGCCGACCTCGCCGCGCGGATCGCGAGCCTGCCGACGCTGGCCCAGGCGACGGAAATCGTCGACATCGCCGGGCAGGCCGGCGGCGACATCGCCTCCGTCGCCGCGATCCATTTCGGCGTCGATTCGATCTTCGGCCTGTCGGCTCTCGCGGCGGCCGCGGCCGCGGTACCGGCGACGGATGATTACGAGCGCCTCGCCCGCGAGCGGGCGATCGAGACGCTGTTTGACGCTCAGGCCGGCCTGACCCGTGAGATCGCCGCCGGCGGCACGGGGCTCGACGCCTGGCAGGAGGCGCGGCGGGCGGAGGTCGAGCGCAGCCGCAGCACCGTGCAGGCCATCGCGGCGTCGGGCCTCTCCCTGCCGAAACTCATGGTCGCCGCCGGCATGCTGGCCGATTTGCCCCGCAAGGGCGCCTGAGCGCCCGCCCAACCGAAAGTCCCGCAATGACCGAGTCCGTCACCGAAACCGCCAACCGGATCGACCCGAAGCTGCTGGAAATCCTCGTCTGCCCGCTGACCAAGGCGACGCTGGAATACGACGCTGCGAAGCAGGAACTGATCAGCCGCGCGGCGAAGCTCGCCTACCCGATCCGCGACGGCATCCCGATCATGCTGCCCGAGGAAGCGCGCCCGCTGGACGAGTAACGAGCGGGGTCATTCTCGGGCGGAGCGCAGCGGAGACCCGAGAATGACGCCGATCTCGTCCGGAGAGAGATGGTCGGGTCGAGCCCGACCATGACGTACCCCGTCACAGCGCCTCGCCACGGAGCAGCCGGGGCGGCGCGCCCGCGACGCCGGCCGCCTCGCGGATGAAGAAGCGCTTCAGCCCCGGCAGCCGGTCGACCAGCCCGAGCCCCAGATCGCGTGCCAGCCGCAACGGCGTCGCGTCGTTGGAGAACAGCCGGTTGAGCCCGTCGGTGACGGCTCCCATCGCCACCGTGTCGAAGCGCCGGGCCCGCTCATAGCCCTCCAGCACGTCGGCGGTTCCGGGATCGAGTCCGAGACGGGCAGCATCGACGATGACCTCGGCCAGCGCTGCGACATCCTTGAGGCCGAGATTGAGACCCTGACCGGCAATCGGGTGGATCAGATGGGCGGCGTCGCCGAGCAGGGCCAGCCGCTCGCCGACGAAGCGGCGAGCCACGCCGAAGCCGAGCGGATGCGCGCTCACCGGGCTCTCCAGCGCGATCTCGCCGAGTTCGAGACCGAAGCGCCGCTCGATCTCCGCGAGCATGCCCTCTTCATCCAGTGAAAGCAGCGCCGGCACATTCTCGCTGCGCTCGGTCCAGACCATCGAGGAACGATGGCCGAGCCGCCCGCCATCGCTGAGCGGCAGGATCGCGAAGGGTCCCGACGGCAGGAAATGCTCGACCGCGCGACCCCCGTGCGGCCGCTCATGGCCGATCGTCGCCACCAGCCCCGACTGGCCGTAATCCCAGCCGACCCAGCCGATGCCGGCCTGCTCGCGCAACCGGGACCGGGCGCCGTCGGCGGCGACCAGCAGACGGGCCCGCAGCGTCTCGCCACCCGCTAACACGACACCAACGCCGGCATCGCCGCTATCGAAGCGCGTAACGCCCTCGCCCCGCAACGCGACCCCCGCCGCGCGGCAGGCGGCGGTCAGCGCCTCGATCAGCGCTCCGCTGCCGACCATATGGGCGAAGGGCTGCCCGGGCTCGACCTCGCCGTCGAAGGTCAGGAAGACCGGGCGGATGGCATCGCCGCTGCGGCTGTCGGAGACGACCATCTCGGTCATGGCCTGGGCATCGGCCGCGATCCTGTCCCAGATGCCGAGCGAGCCGAGCATCGCCTGCGCCGCCGCCGCGACCGCATAGGCACGCGTGTCGGGGCGCGCCGCTCGCGCGAAGGCGGGATCGGCCACGATGACGGCGAAGGCACCACCCAGCGCCTGTTTCAGCGCGAGCGCGAGCGAAAGCCCGGCAATGCCGCCGCCGGCGATGACGATCGCCTCGCCCGGCCCTGTCTGCTCGCTCATGCGCCGTCCTCCTCGCCGCCACGGGAGCGAAACCCTCCCGCCTTGACGATCCGGGACGGGTCGGTGCTGATGCGGCGGAACCGGCTGCTGCTGTGCGCGCAAGCCGGCTTCATCGTCAACCCGCCCGCCGCCAGAGCCTGTTCCATGTCCCAGATCAGCGACTCCCTGATGTCGATCCTCGACCTCGAGCCGCTCGAGCGCAATCTGTTCCGGGGTCGCAGCCCCCGCGTCGGCTGGCCGCGCGTCTTCGGCGGTCAGGTCATCGCGCAGTCGCTCTACGCCGCCTGCAAGACGGTGGAGGGCCGCCAGCCACATTCGCTGCACGCCTATTTCCTGCTCGGCGGCGATCCCGAAATCCCGATCATCTACGAGGTCGACCGGCTGCGCGACGGACGCTCCTTCACGACAAGGCGCGTGCTGGCGATCCAGAAGGGCGAGGCGATCTTCGCGATGTCCGCCTCCTTTCAGATCGAGGAGCCGGGCTACGACCACCAGATGCCGATGCCGGACGTCCCTCCGCCGGAGGCCCTGCCCGATCGCGACGCGATGAGCCGCGATATCCTGCCCAACATGCCCAAGGCGGTGCGCGCCTATTACCAGCGCGAGCGGCCGATCGAGATCCGGCCGGTCGAGCTGCGCCGCTATGCGGGCACCGGCGAAGCGATGGAGCCGCGCTTCCATGTCTGGATCCGGGCGATGCAGCCGCTTCCCGACGATCCGGCCGTCCACCAAGCGGTGCTGGCCTATGCCTCGGACCTGATGCTGCTCGATTCGAGCCTGATCGCTCACGGCACCACCGTCTTCGACCCGCAGGTCCAGGCCGCGAGCCTCGACCATGCGCTCTGGTTCCATCGTCCCTTCCGCGCCGACGACTGGCTGCTCTACGCGCAGGACAGCCCCTCGGCCTCGGGCGCGCGCGGTTTTTCGCGCGGGCTGGTGTTCGACCGGCAGGGCCGGCTCGTCGCCTCAGTGGCCCAGGAAGGCCTGGTGCGGCCGCGACCAGACCGCGTCTGACGCCGTTTTAGGCAACAGCCCACAAACTCATCATCCGCTCGATTTCTGGGCAGGTTGCCCGCGCCGGAATCACTCCGGCGCGGCGATTCCCGCTGCATGCCGAGTTTCCATACCCCCTCGCCGCCAGTTGGCACGGGCCTTGAATTGCGTCCGCCGACGCGCCGCGATGACAGGCGCGCGAGGCGCAACAGGATCGCCGGGGCTGACTTCCGGGCGGCGAAACGGGGAAACCCAGCAATGAAGATCGTGATGGCTATCATCAAGCCGTTCAAGCTGGAGGAGGTGCGCGACGGGCTCACCGCCATCGGCGTGCACGGCCTGACCGTGACCGAGGTGAAGGGCTATGGCCGCCAGAAGGGCCATACCGAGATCTATCGTGGCGCCGAATACGCCGTGAGCTTCCTGCCCAAGATCAAGATCGAGGTCGCCGTGTCCGACGAGCTGGTCGGCAAGGTGATCGAGGCGATCACGGCAGCCGCCCGCACCGGCCAGATCGGCGACGGCAAGATCTTCGTTTCGTCGATCGAGAAGGCCGTGCGCATCCGCACCGGCGAGACCGACGGCGACGCCCTCTGATCACACGCGATCCTTCCGAGGAGTTTCAAACGATGCATTCCAAGACCATCAGCCGGGTCGGGCTCGTCGCGCTGGCGCTCGCCGCCGCCGGCGGCGCGCTGGCCCAGACGCCCGCCGCCCCCGTCCCCAACAAGGGTGACGTCGCCTTCATGATGAGCTCGACCGTTCTGGTCTTCCTCATGACGATCCCGGGCCTCGCCCTGTTCTATGGCGGCCTCGTCCGCAGCAAGAACATGCTCTCGGTCCTCACCCAGGTCTTCGCGATCGTCAGCATCGTCGCGCTGATGTGGGTCGTCTTCGGCTACTCGCTCGCCTTCACCAATGGCGGCGGCCTGAACGACTATGTCGGCGGCTTCTCCAAGGCCTTCCTGCGTGGCGTCGACGCCACCACCACCGTCGCCACCTTCTCGAACGGCGTCGTCATTCCCGAATATGTCTATCTGGCCTTCCAGATGACCTTCGCCTGCATCACGCCGGCCCTCATCGTCGGCGCCTTCGCCGAGCGCATGAAGTTCTCGGCGCTGCTGCTCTTCACCGTCCTCTGGGTCACCTTCATCTACTTCCCGATGGCCCATATGGTCTGGTACTGGGGCGGCCCGGATGCGGTCGGCAACGCCGCCAAGGCCCTGGCCGAGGCTGGCGCCGACGGCAAGGCTGCCGCCCAGGCCGCGCTCGACGCCGTCAACGCCGATGCCGGCATGCTCTTCAAGTGGGGCGCGCTCGACTTCGCCGGCGGCACCGTGGTGCACATCAATGCGGGCATCGCCGGCCTGGTCGGCTGCATCCTGATCGGCAAGCGCATCGGCTACGGCAAGGAGCTGATGGCCCCGCACTCGCTGACCATGACCCTGATCGGCGGCGCCCTGCTCTGGGTGGGCTGGTTCGGCTTCAACGCCGGCTCAAACCTCGAGGCCAACGGCACCGCCGCGCTCGCCATGGTCAACACCTTCGTCGCCACCGCCGCCGCGGCCGTCGCCTGGCTGTTCGTGGAATGGGCCGTCAAGGGCAAGCCCTCGATGCTCGGCATGGTCTCGGGCGCGGTGGCCGGCCTCGTCGCCGTGACGCCGGCGGCCGGCTTCGGCGGCCCGATGGGCTGCATCGTGCTCGGCCTCGTCTCCGGCACGGTTTGCTTCGTGTTCTGCTCGACGGTGAAGAACGCACTCGGCTACGACGACTCGCTCGACGTCTTCGGCATCCACTGCATCGGCGGCATCCTGGGTGCGCTCGCCACCGGCATTCTCGTGAATGTCGATCTCGGCGGCGCGGGCATCCCTGACTACAGCTCGAAGCCCGGCGAACTGGCGGTCGGCACCTATGAGTTCGGCGCCGCCTTCATGGCCCAGGTCAAGGCCGTGCTGTTCACGCTGGTCTTCAGCGGCGTCGGCTCGCTGATCCTGTTCAAGATCGTCGATGTCATCGTCGGCCTGCGGGTCGCCCCCGATGCGGAGCGCGAGGGTCTCGACATCGCCGAGCATGGCGAGCGCGCCTACCACGCCTGAGGCGACGCGCCCGGCCGGGCCGACCGGCCATCCAGAGACCATCCCCGGCGGGCGACCGCCGGGGATTTTTCATGGCCGCAGCACGGCGATGGGGCCATCTCGCCAAGGTTAAGCGTGTCTTAACCTCGGCTTCCTAACGTGGTCGAAACGGCCGATGCGATGCGGCCCGCAGTCCCGAATGACGGCCCAGCCCCGCATGCGTACGATCCGACGCTCCTCCTCGCTGATGGACCGCCTGCCCGATCCGGTGCGGGAGTTCCTGTCGCGCCGCGCCAGCGAGATGACGGGCCTGGCGCTGCTCGCGCTGATGGCGGCCGTGGCCCTGTCGCTGGCGACCTGGTCGGTCGACGATCCCAGCCTCAACAACGCCACCAGCGGCGCCGTCGCCAACTGGCTCGGTCGGCCCGGCGCCATGGTCGCGGATCTGCTGATGCAGCTGATCGGGCTCGGTGTCCTGGCGCTGCTGTTCCCGCCGCTGGTCTGGTCGTTGCGGCTCATCCGCTTCCACATCTTCGACCGCGGCGCTCTCAAGCTCGGCCTCTGGATCGTCGCCGTCGCCGCCACCGCGGCCGTCGGCAGCGCCCTGCCCGCGACGCCGCGCTGGCCGCTCCCGACCGGCATGGGCGGCGTCATCGGTGACGGGCTCCTCTTCGGCACGCGCAACCTCGCCGGCATCGCCGGCAACGCCGTCGGCGGGCTCGTCGGCTTCCTCTATGCCGGGATCGCCATTCTCGCTGTCACCGCCGCCGCCGGCTTCGGCTTCGTCAGCGACGAGGATCCGATCCTCGACGAGGACGAGGACGACGAATCCTGGTCGGAAACGGAAGACCGCCGCGACGACGAGCCCGGCATCGCGGTGATCCTGGTGGGCTGGCTCGCCCATGGCGCCATGGCCATCCGGGGCATGATTCTGCGCCGCCTGCCGCAGCCGCCAAGGGCCGCCGCCCAGGGTGCCGGCGCATCCGGCGGCCGTGGCCATCTGGAGCCTGTGGCCGCGGCCGGCCGCGTGCGCCGCGAACCGCAATTCGACGAGGGGGCGGCGCGCAAGACCGGCCTGCGTCCCGAAGCACCCTTCGAGCCGGCGCCGCTGCCGCCCTTGCGCGGACCGCGCGGTGCGCCCGTCGACGAGAGGCCTTTCGATCTCGACGACGACGAGCCGCTCGACCTGCGCGACCTCAACGCGCCGCGCGTCACGGCCCCGGCCCCCGGCCCCAAGCCCGGCAAGCGCATCCAGCGCGAGGCGCAGCCCTCGCTGCTCGACCGCGACGAATTCGAGCTGCCGCCGCTGACCTATCTCTCCGAGCCCCGGAAGCTCCCGGCCAACGCGATCTCGACCGACGCGCTCGAACAGAACGCGACGCTGCTCGAGGGCGTGCTCGAGGATTTCGGCGTGCGCGGCGAGATCACGCAGGTGCGCCCCGGTCCGGTGGTGACGCTGTACGAACTGGAGCCGGCTCCGGGCACGAAGTCCTCGCGGGTGATTTCGCTGGCGGACGACATCGCCCGCTCGATGA
>LSIG01000133.1 GCA_001556125.1 Rhizobiales bacterium CCH10-E5
TCCATCGGGATGCGCGAATGGGCCCGTATCGGTCAGAAATGAGGGCCGTTGGTATGAGAGTTTCGCCATATGCATTTCCAAGCGACTTTGCTAAGGTACGATCGCGTTTACAGGCTGCCTGATTGCTGCGGCCTACGGCAGCGGGGCACTGAATCTGGAATGATGGGACAAGATCAGCGATAGCCGCTGCTGAAGCCCAATGTCGGCGCGCGCGAAGCCCGCCTTAATCGAGTTTAACTGTCGGTAAACATCGAACTTGATAGAAACGCCTTTGCGCCATGATTTGAGCGAGCGCGGGAAACAATTCCGAGGGATACTTATGAAACGGCTGGTGTTCGCCTTGGGCTTGGCGCTTGCGCTTGGCGCGTGTCAAACCGACGAGAGTTACAGGTCCACCCGCCACCTTAGCCCGATCCAACCCGCCACCTTATCGCTGATGGCCGAGAAGGGGGTTTCCGCATCTGACCCTATCCTGATGCGCTCCTACAAGAAGGAGTCGGAAATCGAGGTCTGGAAGAAAAAGCCCGATGGGCAGTACGCACTGCTCAAGACGTACCCGATGTGCCGCTGGTCGGGGCAACTGGGACCGAAAGTTCGCGAGGGCGACCGGCAGGCGCCGGAGGGTTTTTACGACGTGACGCCTGCAGCAATGAACCCCAACTCCAGCCTCTTCCTGTCTTTCAATCTCGGCTACCCGAACGCCTACGACCGCTCGCACGGCCGGACCGGCTCGCACCTCATGGTCCACGGTACTTGCTCCTCCCGGGGCTGCTTCGCCATGACGGACGAGGCGATCGCGGAAGTCTACGCTGTGGCCCGCGAGGCTTTCGCCGCGGGGCAGCGCTCGTTCCAGTTCCAGTCCTACCCCTTCCGCATGACGGCCGAGAACCTAGCCAAGCACCGTGCCGACCCGCACATCGCGTTTTGGAAGAACCTGAAGGAGGGTTCGGACCAGTTCGAGGTTGCGAGGCGCGAGCCCACCTGGACTGTCAGCGGCAGTCGCTATGCTTTCAGCGAAGCCGACCCAGCGACGGTCACTGCGGTCGCGGCCAAGCAAGCTCGCGACGAGCGCGAGGTTGCCGCGCTCGTGAGCAAGGGCACGCCGGCAATCCGCCTCGTCTATGAGGACGGCGGCGGGCACCAGTCCTTCCGCGAGATCGCCATGGCCGCGGCGGGCGCGAACGCCTACACCGCCCTCGATGATCGCACTCGCCGGTCGATCGGCGACGTCAGCCGGCCTGACGCTCTGGCGCGCGGTCCGGAGGAGATCCCGATCGTGGTGGCGGCTGTGAAGGCGAAGGCCGCAGATTTTCCGCTCGTGACACGGCCGTTTGCTTCCGAGGCGGCTGTAAAGCCATTGAGGCCCGCGCTGCCAGCGAACAATAGCATTGTAGTCGCGAGCGCACCGGCGCAGCCAGAGGTCCTTCCCGCGCCCCCGCCTAGGCCACTCTACCAGCGTGTGTTGGGCGGTCTCCTCGGGCAGTGAAAAGCGTCCAACCAGGACTCAGTCGTAACCCTCGATCGATCTTGAGCCAAGGCCGTCCGGTTAAAGTTCGCCTGCCATTTCTAGTATTTGTCGTTGCCGGCTTTTTGTTCGGCGGAGGTTACGTCATTGCAGAACTTACCGTCGGTGGGTCTATTAAGCAGCTAAGCGCTGCGGCCTTAGTTGGGCAAATTGTTGGTGGCGCCCTCGCGGGGTTCGTAATGGGTACGCTCCTGGGCCTTTGCTTCACCTGCCTTTGCGGCGAAAGATCACAGTTAATCGGCTCGACGACGTTCCATAAACAGGCCGGCAACAGACATCCTTTGACGTTGCCCCTCGGGCTTGATCCGGTTTGAAGTTCGTTCTGGCCCAATGAGAGGACCAGAACATGAAGCGCAGCCGTTTCTCAGAAGAGCAGATTATCGCGATCCTGAAGGAACAGGAATCGGGAGTCTCGGTCGCCGATCTGTGCCGCAAGCACGGTGTGAGCGACGCCAGCATCTACAAATGGAAGGCGAAGTTCGGCGGGATGGACGTGTCGGAGGCCAGACGCCTTCGAACGCTGGAAGACGAAAACGCGAAGCTGAAGCGGATGCTGGCCGATGCGATGCTCGACAATGTCGCGCTGAAGGATCTGCTGGGAAAGAAATGGTGACGCCCGCTGCCGAGCGGAAAGCTGTCGCGCATCTCGTGGAGCATCACGCGATGAGCGAACGGCGGGCGTGTAAAGCCATCGGCTGCTGCCGCATGACCGTGCGATATCGATCCGCGCGCCCTGACGATTGCGCTCTGCGGGAGCGGATGATCGCGATCGCCCGCGAGCGCCGACGCTTCGGGTACCGGCGTCTGCATGTCCTGCTCAGACGCGAAGGCCA
>LSIG01000134.1 GCA_001556125.1 Rhizobiales bacterium CCH10-E5
CAAAGCCGGCACGCGGTGGCTCTGCGAAGCTACACCACCAGCAGGGACACGACCACCAACCCACCAACTAATCCAACGTCCATTGTAGGGTGCCAGTCTAGCGTCGCACGCGACCGCAAATACCGGTTAGCCTCACGGCAATAGCGACCTTGGCTGTCAAAAAGCACCGGAACGTGCGCGACGCGCCCGTAACCTAGCTCAGCCAGCCGGCTTGGGTCGGGGAAGAATAACGCAGCCATTTACCACTTCAGCGTAAGCGATGTCCCGGCGCCACCTTTGCGGGAGCGGTCTGAGCGCCGATGTTTGA
>LSIG01000135.1 GCA_001556125.1 Rhizobiales bacterium CCH10-E5
TCTCGGACCAGTTCCTGCGCGTGATGCTCGATCCCTTCGCGATCGGGCGCGACGGGTCACTGATGGGCGGCGGGGCCAGATCATACACGGCCGATCTGCCGGGTCGGAAGAGCTTGGTCCCCGGGCCCTAAGCCTGGATCGCAGTCGAGCCGAACTATGATGTCTGGGCGGCGACATTCGGCGCTTCCGGCCGGACCAATTGCGACGCGACGCGTGTCGGCTTTGCCAAATGCGAACTCACCGACGCCAGTATCGCCGTCGGCGCCGATTTTAACGTCATGCTTGGCACAGCGGTCGGCTTCGCGCTGTCCGGGGGCAGTGCCAATGCCAAACTCGCCAACGGCATGGGAACGATGAACGCCGACATCTTCCAGGCCGGCCTCTACGGTTCGACCCAGATCGGGGCGCTTCGTCTGGGCGCTTCAGCCTCCCATGGCTCGATGCAGATCGAGACGCGCCGCTCCATCGCCGTTCTTGGCCAGGGGCTGGCGGCCGATTACCTTGCGGAGGCTCTGTGTGGACCGCCGCAGGCGGCCTGTGACCTGTTCAGCAGCAACGGCTTCGCGTTCACGCCCTTCGCCGTGCTGCAGATCCAGAGCGTCCGGACGCCAGACTTCCGCGAGAGTAATGCGATGACCGGGGCGGGAGTGGGCGTGAAGGGCGTGGGCGGACCAACACCGCAATGCGCTCTGAACTGGGCGTGAAGGCGACGATGGTACTTAGCTCCGGCGGGTGCCGCTTGAGCCTTTTCACGGAAATCGGCTGGGGGCACGACTATCGGCGCGACATGGCCTTCGCCGCGACGCTGACGGGCGTGCCGGGACCCGGTTTCGTGGTCGCCGGCGCGCGGCAGGACCGCGACGTCGGGCTGATGGCGGCAGGCTTCGAATATCAGCTGACGCCGAACGCCGTGCTGGGCGGTCGCTTCGACGGCAGCGCGTCGGCGAACTCGCGCAGCTCCGCCGGCAGCGCCTCTATGAGAATGAGCTTCTGAACTCAGTTCGTCAGCGACGTCGAGCGGTGCCCGTGATGACGTGGGCCTTCAACAAGCGCGGCGATGTACGATGCGTCACCGCCGCACTGGCTGCTTTGATGGCGATCTCGACCAGCGCGACGGCTCAGCAGCCGGCTGCACGGCCTCCCGTCAGCGTTACACCGATCGCATGACAGCATCCTTCGAAGACCGGCCATCGCACTGCGAGCGACCCGATCTTCCAGCCGGCGCGCCCCGCATCTGCGAGATCGCGCAAGCGATCACAGTTCAGGAACAGCAGGCTGACCTTGTCTAGATCGCCATCGGCTGGATTCAGTGACTCGATCCGCTCAGGGCAACAATCGATGTGCCCCTCAATGCAACGCCGTCATTGTCCGTGATGCTGGCCACCGCCGATAAGGTCGCGAAGCTGCGCGATGCGATCTCGCGGAGTTACCTGCCGATCGGCCGCCTGGCGAATTCCCGCTGCGCGACGCTTTGCTGAGGCGGCTTCTAGGGATCAGCGAGCCCGGTGCCATCGCGTTCAAGGATGCCTTCGGCCGCGATATCCACCTGCCCCCGTCCTTCGGTGGACCAGCGCATGTGCGCGACGCGCTCGGTAAAGAACGAGGATCGTGCGCCGCTGTCCAGCGACGCATTGAGGCTTGTGACTTTCTGGAGCCAGGCCGATCGCGACTTCTTCAAGCTCGCCCGATCTGACTCTCACCGATCGCAACGGACGTGCCCGTGCGCATCGCGGCACCTTATCACGTCCAAGTGGCATGCACGGCTGTTCGTCCGAAGACTGTCGTGCCGCGCAACAAGCCAGCTGCCGGGCCATCATCATCGTAACGGAAGTACTGTAGCTCAGGGAGAAGCCCGTCCTTGTCCACCACAAAAGCAGGCTCACTGATGCCGTCAGCCGCGGCCATTTCCGCCGGCAGACCCTCACCGGCTTCGGCTTCTCCTGCTATGCCCGCGTCGAATTCGACCTCAGTGTGGTCGGGCATGCAACTTGGCTTGTGGCGTTCGATCGCAGGACTGCGGTCTTCGCAGGCTCCGACAACAGGGGCAAGCAGGGCCCACATCGCCTCACCTGTGGCGGCCTACAAGCTCAAGGTCATCGACCCGCAAGGGCTCCTCGCCGACGTCATCCATCGTATCGTTGCCGAACCCTGCAAAGCTCGCTAGACGATCTGCCTCGTGGGGCCTACGTGGTCCCAGCCTATCGCGGCAACGGCCTGACAGCATCGGGGCGCGCCTGAGCCAGATAGACCACCTGCTGCACAACGCCTCACGCGCCCCATTCACTCGCAGGCCTGGCCTGCAAAGAGCGCCGCCGCGCTACCCCACTCTGACGAAGTGAAATGTGCGGTGCACAGCGTACGCACAGCGTACCATGTGCGCCCTCCCATCGGAAGAATAGTCCGATGGTCCATGAATCCGGCCGGCGCAAACCAGCGTTCTCCACGATCGCCATCGAGCCGGAATGAACGGACGCAGTTACTGGCTCAATGGTGGAATAGCCTGTTGATCCGGACGACGATCCGCCCTTCAGAGCGCTGAAGATCGCCTGGTCAGCGCCAAACGCTCGCGCGACGAAAATCGTCGAGGCCCGCTCACCACTCGGAAGCGAATCCTGCAGCGGGGCGCATTTTGCCCTGGTGCCAGTCGAGATCAGGTGGCAAGCTAAAAGCGTCCGAAAATAAGTAGGCCCGACGAGGCCAGAGCCGACCGGCAGCAAATGAACGATGTCGCAACGATCCAGAAGGCGCGCGATCTGATCGACCGATTGCCTGTGCGTGAAGTCGTGTCGGCTACGGAGCAGCGTTATGTGAGGGTGTTCCTCCGGCTCTGGAAGCACCGGACGATCAACCTTCTTCATGGCCGTCCGTCTCGGGATACCTACGGCGTCAGGCGCGCCGCGTGCCATTTCGTCGGACGAAAGGTCCTGGTGGAGCTATTGTCGGCGATCCAATCAGCCGAAACGGAGGGCGATCTGGAAACGAGGCACAAGCGCCTTATTGATCTAGAGTCCGCCGTCAGCCGGCTCGGGCGACCATTGGAAGAGCACCCACCCGTCGAAGGAGAGCCGGATTTTAGCATTGCCTCTCCTTGGCAGTCGCTTGCAGGTCCGCGACCGGTCCGAGGGGCTGCTTCGAAAAAGCACGACCTGAAGTATCTGCCAGACAACTGGCGTGAGCGGGTCTGGCAGAAAATGCCCGTTGCCTACAAGGAAGTTGGGGCAGCGCTTTGTGTTTGCGCGGCGCGTCCTGCAGAGTACCTTCGCGAGCGCGAAGATAAAAAGCCAGGCGGAATCCTGGTGATCCGGCAGGGCAATACGCTCAGTTTCGCAGCACGGCCCGTGAAGTCGCACCGTGGTCAGTACGGCACAGTGCGGTCGATTATCGCGGTGGATATTGCAGCTGCTGGGGCACCGGCGCGGTATCTTGCCGAGCTCTGCGATCAAGCCGGCGGACAGTTTGTGATCACGATTTCAAGCGTCGATGCTTTAAGGAAGGCAATCGCGCGAGCAGGCAAACGCGCCAAAATGCCATGCGGTGTCTCGCCCTATACTTTTCGGCATCAATGCATTGCGGACGCGAAAGCGACGCTCGGCGCTGGCCCCGCCGTTGCAGCTGCTGCTGGTCACAGCAGCCTGCGCTCGCAGGCAAGATATGGACGAGTCGAACACGGTCGCCGCGGTGGAAGCGGACTGATCGCGGCCCGAGCGGAGCGGCCGCCGAGAGAGCCATCGATTCCCATCGCGCAGCGGCTCGGTGAGCTGAAGGAGCGCGTGCGAAGCGTAGCGCCCGCTCCGAGTTGACAAGGAAGCGTTGGCAACAGGGAGGCGCTTGCAGATGCCGCGGCCGCACGCGGAACTGACCATTTTGCCATGGGCCGCAGGGCCAAAGCGTCGAGTGCCCTCTCCGTCGAACGCTATCTCGCCGTCAGCCGGCAGTGGTGACGTGTCACTCCGAGTGGTCCACCGCCTTAGGACTCGAAAGGCACCAACTTGTGGCGGACGATCGCGTCGAGTCGAACACAAGCAGGGTGCGCTACACCCGCGCGATGCTCCTGGTGCGCGGTTCCCCGTATCGACATGTCGCGCAGGAGATTCCGCTGAATAACTGACGGCTGTTGAGCGGTGCGGGCGAGTTGAAGCCGTTATTGCACTTTGCCATGAACGGCTGGCTCGCAGCCGGTAGAAGTGACCGATCGATCTCGCCTTCCCGACGTCGCCACCGGACACATCCAGAACTCTGATACCGGGTGCAGAGCGGCACGTCGTTTCGCAACATTTTACTCCTGGCGATGCTCGCTCGAATCAGGAGGTTCGCTCAGCAATTTGCGCTGCTGAATGTGCGCCTCCGTCAGCGCCATCTCGAGAAAGTAAGCCAATGTGCCAAAACTCCGTGAGTGGGCATCCATCACCAGCTGCTCGATGCGTTGCACGAGGTCATCGATGCGCTGAGGCGGATACAATGGCACCACTGGCACGGTCGCTATCCTCAGTATGTCTGCCTGTGTGATCAAGCGCCGATGCTACACCACTTCCCAGCATGGGCGAACGCCCCCGGCAATCAGTGATACCGCGCGACTGGATGACGAACCAACGCCCGTGTCTCTCAAAATCTGTCTGAAAGCTGAGTAACCCAGCCCCCTTGGAAGCGTTCGGCAATCCGGCGGAACGGCTCGACCATGGTGGTCCGTTGCTCTCGCGTCCGGACCACTAACGTTGCTTCTCAGGTTTAACTGCGAAGAGACAGCGCAGCTCAATCGGGTCGCCGCGATCCACGCCGATAGGCGAGCTCGTTCTATGTTGTGGCCCACAGACCATCCATCCGCGGTCCGACCGCACGCTCCGCCTTAGCGAAAACGATGCCAGTCATATACAATCGGTGACCCCGTCGCGCGCCCGTGGCTACCGACTGGCGTCAAGGACCGGGATGCAGGCCGGTCAAGCTGCCACCGAGACCGCAAGTGATCCGCCAATAGCTGCTCATCCAGTGCGGCTTTTGAGCAATCTGATGGCCTCGCCGATGACCTCTCGGGGCAGGCCGAACGACACCACCCGCCATGTACCACCGATCCATCGGAAGCCGAGGCGCAAAAGAGAGCCGTCGCCGGCCTCGATGTCGATCGCAAACGAAACAGGGCCAGTGAATCCGGAGCGCATGAGAACAGACCAGGCGCTGTCCAGTTCCATAAGTCCCGGAAGCTTGACTGAAGACCCTGAAAAACTGCTGTCGTGGCCTGTGAGGGCCGCGGCAAGCGTCTCGGCGGACAAATGCTCGGCAATCATGGCATCGACATAAGTCACGGCCACCACACCAGCTGCTTGACGCGCAACAGGGTCGAGAGCTGCGGCAAGAGCTTGATCAACGGGATATGCGCGGACAATCTGCCGCGCCAATGAGATTCGTATACGATGAACATCGAAACGCGAGACAACGGCCTCGATGTCGCCTCGCTTGGCCGCTTCGGCGAGCCTGACCGCAGCGACATAGGGCGAGGCCCAATAGGCTACTGCCGCAATCAGGACTCCAACCGCGAGAAGTCTGCCAACGCGCTTCTTAGCCATCGTGAGGATGTGGTGACTATCCCATGTCAGTTCAACGGCAACCCGTTTTCACGAGGCTTGAATTGATATCCAGCAACCCCGCTCGGGACCTTTCAAGGTAAAAGAAGGCGGTGGCAGTTGCGGGCTTACGGCCCGTCAAATTCCTAGATCCTATCTCAGACGCCGATTGGTTTACGTCCCAGCGGAATGGCCGGGCTTCGCTGCGATCTCGGCGGCCATGCGCAGCAGATACTGTCCATAGTCGCTTTTGGCGAGCCTTGAGCCCA
>LSIG01000136.1 GCA_001556125.1 Rhizobiales bacterium CCH10-E5
TGGCGCTTGCGACCCATGATCTTCTTGCCGGCGTCGTAGCCACGGGGCCCACCGGCTTCGTTCGTTTTCACGCTCTGGCTGTCGATGATGCAGGCGCTGGGCGAGGCCGGCCGACCGCTGCGTTCGCGATCGATCATCAGCAGCGCATGGTTGAGAGCCTCGAACACGCCCCCGTCTCGCCAGGCCGCAAACCAGCGATAGGCCGTGCTCTTGGGCGGAAGGTCGCTCGGCAGAAGCCGCCAGGCGACGCCTCCGCGCATGACGTAAAAGATCGCGTTGACGATCTCGCGCAGCGGCCAGGAGAGCGGCCGGCCCGTCCGCTTCGGCGCCGGTAGCAACGGCGCAATCAGCCGCCACTCCGCATCCGTCAAATCCGTTTCATATCGAAGTCCCGCGCGACTATGCTGCCGGCGAGTGGCTGGGGTCCACATCGCTCGCTCCAAGATGGCCTGAACAACCCCTTGGAATCACGAGTGCCCCAGTCGCTCAACCCTTTCGGGACGGGCTCTAAGATTCCAATCTTTGATTTTTTAGGAGTCGTCGCAAGCCATTCCTTGACGATTTCAGGATGTCGGGACTAAGTATTGATTGAGGGAGAGCGCGTGGATCTACCTATAGCGCTCAGCGTCCCGCCTGCGGCCTTAGCAGCCCCGCCGCTACCCGACTACCTAACCTTGCCAACATCGCCACCACGGCCCGCCTGTGGCCCGGCGTTGCGCCATTTAAACAACGACCGCGTCAAGCGGCATCCCACATCATCTTAATTTGCCTGGGAGGGCACTTTGATTTCTTCTGACAACGATAACGTACGCACGCCAGAACAGCACCGCGCCGCAGTCGCGGCGTGGGCAGCCAAGGCTCCCGCGACGGACGGCAAGATATTTGGACGCGCTGCCCATCCGAAGTCGCCGCGGCACGCCGCCTTGGCAGAGGAGTTCCGACCGCTGCTTAGTTGGATAGAACTTTGCCAGGCGGCCGAGGCGGATCCTGTGCAATCGACGTGGCTGGCCGACGCGGCTCTCTCGTTCGAACATGAAAACGACGACGACACCGCTCCCGCCGGGTCTCCAGTCGAAGCAGCCGAGAAGGAATGGCTACCCAAGAGCAGAACCGCCGCGGAGCGCTTGTTGACGCATATGCTGGCCGGAGTAGTGACAGAGGAGCGCCCAGAACGGGTCCGCCACACCCGGCCCGACCGCAGCGTGATCCACGAGACGCGGACGAGGACCGTCATAGTCGGTGGCGATGTTGAGTTTTCGCCGTTCTCAGGGCGACTGATCCGCGCCGGCGATTTCCTATTCAATGACGGACGTCTCGATAGTCGCCGCGAGCCCGCCAACGACAATGACGACGATGACGAGACTGTTGATCGCTTGGCGCTGGACCCCGTCGACTTGGATGATGTCGGCGACGAAATTACCGGCGATGAGGACGCGGCGCCGGATGCGGGCGATCTGTTCTGGGACGCCCAAGTAACGGCAGGGTCGATCCGGGGATTTCGCCACACCTTCGCGGCAGGAAATCAGATCGTTACACCGCTCAGGGCGAAGCTGCGCTTTACGCAACGCAAGAGCGCGCCACCTCCGCCGCGCGATGTCCTAACGATGGAGGAAATCTGGGCGGCGAAGGACCGGCTCGCCTTCGTATGCGCCCGCCTGACGCCTGCCAACGTCGCTCTCCTCGATCAGTACCGCGCGCAGAGTTTCGAGCAAATCGGCACGCTGCTGGGCAAACGTGGCAAGACAGCAGAGCGTCACGCGCGTTCTGCGATGTTGATGGCGTGTGAAGAGTTAGCGACTGCGTTGCAAGAGTACGATTCAATTGCAGATCAGAAGATAAGCACCGCTCTGGCTGCTTAGTCCCTTTTTCGCATCATTTTTTCATTACTAATGGGAGCGCTTTTCAGCGCCTCCTTGCCTCCTCCCGGCACTGACGCCTCGCCCTTCGGCGGGGCGTCTTCTTTTGCCCATCAATTTGCAGCTTTCGTTTTTTGAATAGGATCAATCACCATGGCAACCGTCGCCGACGCAGTCCGCGTCGTGGCCCGGGAACTTCGCGCGCCCCCTGGCCGTGTCAAACACCAAGCCCGGCGCTTGCAGGATGCCGGCGTCCTCCCCCTGGCGGTTGGCACGTCGGTCCCGCACATCTCAATCGATGAACTGGCCGCGCTGATCACGACCATCGCCGTCGATCGGGATATCCGGTCGGCCGCCGAGACCGTCGCCGACTACCGCGGCCTTTACCGCGCCGGCATGGCCCCTGACATGCTGCCCGCGTCCATGCAGGACACGGCCGACGACGCCGTGAGCTATTTCGCCGCGCTGCTCGCGGCCTACGCATCGCCAGCCGACTCCGTGGATCTGGCCAACCTCCAGTTCGAGTTCGTCTGCAACTGGCCGGAGCTTCGCGTGATCGGCACCGGTGGTGTGCCGATCGCCGTGTTCGCCTGGCCCGGCGACCTAGCCACTCATTGGCGCGACAGCGCTGTTCGTCGATCCTGCACGATCACGGCACAGGCGCTCGCTCGCATCGTCGCAGAACTGGAAATCGCCCCATGATCACCAAAACAAAGGCCCCTGCCGAGCCGTTTCGTGTGCCCGACTTGGCCGAGAGCGACGCGGCCTACGCGGAGCTTCAGCAGAAGCAGCTTGAACTTACCGCGCTGCAGGCAGCTAAAACGGCAGAGGTTCGGGCGCTTGAAAAGGCCATTGCAGCCGACAACAGCCGCGAGGTCGCGCCCGGCATCGCCGCCCTTCTCGGTGACGCCCCCAGCGGCAAGGCTCTTTCGCGCAAGCGGGCTGTCGAGATGCGCGCCGAACTCAACGATATCGCAGCCGCTCTGGAGGTTATTCGCGTTCGCATTTCTGACCGCCGGACCATCGCCAGCAGGGCAGCTTGCGCCGCGGTAAAGCCGGAGTACGGGCGCCGGGTTCGAGCGCTCGCTGAGGCGCTGAAGGCCGCCCAGGCGGCTCGTGAGCACTACGAATCGTTGATTGACGATCTCGACGCTAACGACATTGCCCGCGGCTCGCTGATCCCGATGCAGCCGATTTTCTTGGGCGATCGGCGAGATGGTCATGTCGACCGATGGCTGCGCGCTGCGCGGGAGGCCGGCTATGTCGAGTAACCGCGTCGAATATGAGAAGGCCGATGAACGCCGGAGGCGTGGCCTGCGCAGCGTGAAGCTGCCGGGCGAAGTGCGCCACGCCGATCGGTCCGAGTCTGCCGAGACCATCGCCCGCCGCATCGCCATTGCAAAGCGAGAGGCCCGACTGAAGGCAGCAACCCGTGAGTGAGATTTCGGGGTACGCCATCCAATGGAATCAGCCTGCGGTCATCGCCGGATTGTTTGAAGAGAGCTTCGCCCGCGGGGCGTTCGACGCCTCGCTGCGCGAGCATCCAGACGTCGCGGCGCTCTGGGCGCACGACTCGTCCCGCCCACTGGCCCGCGTCAAGAACGGCACACTGACGCTGCGGTCGGACAGGATTGGCCTCTGGTACAGCCTGACGCCGAACGCGGACTCGCCAATGGGCCGGGAGGCCATCGCGATGATCGGAGCCGGCACGGTCGATCAGGTGTCGGTGGGCTTTGCGGCGATCAGGGAGGAGTGGGACGACCGCGGGGATCTGCCCCGCCGGCTGGTCACGCAAGCCAGGCTCTTCGAAATCTCTCTGGTCATCTGGGGCGCATATGGCGAGGCGACCAGCGCCGCGCTGCGCGCCGACAACGCCGCCGCTGCTGCCCGCCGGGTTCGCAGCAAGGCCGAGGCCGCGATGCGACTGCGGGGTATAGCAGCGTGATTGGCGAAATCGTCGCTTGGTCCGCGGCTCGCAATAGCGGCACGGCGAAGCCAGTGGGCGAGCCCGCCGATCTGGGTTGGTACGTTCACGGTGGCGCTTTCGGCAACAGGCCGCTGCCCATCGGCACGCGCATCGCGTTCGACCCGTGGGTTGCGCAGTCCGGCATGCGGATGGCGACGAACGCGCGCCTAGTCACTGCTGAGACTGAGGAGGTCTACAGGGCGCTCGGGTGACCGGGAGGGGGGAGACAACCTCCGGCCGGTTCTCCCCTATGGGAACGGTCCGCGCCCACCTTGCAGGCCACGCATGCCCCCGATTGTCCGGTGAACTTTCAACAAAAATGAGGGCCTATGGCCGCAAATCATAAGATTCCGGCCCATTTGGGCGCCTCCACGCGCAAGTGGGTTCGTGAAGTCATTGCCGATTTCGATTTGGAATCGCACCATTTTCGCGTGCTTATTCAGACCGCACAAGCCTGGGATCGTGCGGAACAGGCGCGCGAATTGCTGATTACTGACGGGCTGACGGTAAAGGACCGCTACGGCACACCCAAGGCTCATCCTGCGGTTGCCATCGAGCGCGACAGCCGCACCGCTTTCTTCCGCGGCCTTCGAGAACTCGCCCTCGATGGCGTTGAGGCTCCTGATGCGCCGCGACCGCCGCGCACGCCAGACTACGGCGCGAGGCGGTAATGCCGGTCCGTAACCGGAGAACAATGGCCCGCGCCAGCGACGTCGCGGCATGGGCTGAGTTTCTCGCCTGGGGCCATGATTACTTCGGCGAACTTGCAGCGGTTGGGTTGACCAGCGAGACAGCGCGACCGCTTGCCGAAAGCGTCTGGCGCGAAATTGGCGACCAGGTCATCGCCTACATCGAACACTCGCATCGGGGGTTCAGTCCGCCGGAACGGCCCTTCTGGGCAGAGCGCCAGTTTGGGCCTCCTGTTCGAAGGCGCGGCCTGCGGCGAAAGTGAAGCCGCCGCAGAATGCTGCCGGGCCAGAGGGAGACAACCCGTGGCGATACTATCGCCGGGCGTTCGCAGCATAACGCTGAGCCCTCGCCAAGGGCGAAAGCCTGACGGGCGCCACCGTTGGCGGCGTGGCGTCCGAGGTACCACTTTGCCGCCACAGCCAACCGGCTAGTCCTACGAACGCAAGCGAGGCCAGCACCGCTACTCCGAGATGAACCAACTGCGGCAGAGGAAAGTCGGGGCTCGCGGCTGCCTCGGGAGGCAGCGTAAACGCCAACGTCCCCAGTCCCGTAAAGATAGCAGTGATGATACCGGCAGCAGCAACCTTGGGCGCTGCTTCATCGAAGCCACGTCCAGCGAGGGCAATCTTCAGGGCCTGCAGCATCTCGCGCTCCGAGGTTAGAGTTTATCTCCTACACATCAACGACATGGGGATGCGCTCATTGCGATGCAAGGCTCCGGTCGTTGGCCGTCATTTAGGGCGGCTTTTCTTGCGCTGCGGCGCCACGGGAGCACAATGTCCACATCCACAGCGGCCAGTTTGGCGCGGCTTCGCCGTCGCTTGGCCCGCGTGCCGTTAGAGGTACGCGCCGCGGCAGCAGCACAGGCCGCGATCGAAGCGAACAACCTAGTCATAGCCATGAAGGGTAGCGCCCCGAAAGACGACGGCACGCTCGCCGACAGTGTTCGTATGGAGGTCGGCCGAAACGGCGATAGGTTCTTTGTCAAAGCCGGCGGCCCAAAGACAACGAAGCCTGTACGGGACGGCGCATCAGCAACATACGACTACATTTTTGCGAGCGAGTACGGGACGGCGCACCAGCCGGCACGCCCCTGGTTTTTCCCGACATACCGCGCCAGGCGGCGAAAAATTCGCCGGAACATAGAACAGGCTGCGCTCGCTGCGGCCCGCAACCTCTCAGATTGATTGGAATTACAATGAGCGACACCGCAGAGCGAACCTCTATCATCAAGATAACGTGGGGCGATGGCGAGCACACCTTCCGACTGCCCTACGACCAGCTTGTCGAGCTTCAGGAAAAACTCGGTCAGGGACCGATGAAGACGCTGATGGCGTTCGAGACCGGCGATTGGACCCCGCAGTCGGTGTACGAAATCATGCGCCTTGGCCTTATCGGCGGCGGCGCAAAGCCGGTCGACGCGCTTGCGCTGACCAAGCGCTATGTCCTCGATCGCCCGCTCGGCGAGTCGTCGATCCCGGCTGCGGCCGTCCTGAGCGCCGCGCTGATGGGCGTGCCGGTCGCCGCGCCGGAGTCCGTGGATGGCTAATCCGGGTGAAGGGCTTCAAATTGCAGTTGGCGCCAATATCAAAGAACTTGAGCGACAGATGCGGACAGCGGCCAAGCTGTCCGGACAGGCGGCCGACGATATCGAGGCGAAATTCAAGCGCCTCAACCCGACCATCAACACCAGCGGTCTGACCAATGCAGCCCGGGGATTCGCGGCGGCGTTCACCTTCGACCGGGTCATCCGCGGCTTGGCCGATGCGAACTCGGAACTTGTGCGGATCGGCGAGACGGCGAAGCGTGTCGGGCTCGACACCGAGAAATTCCAGCAGTTGCAGTTTGCCGGCCGTACCAACGGCCTCACCAACAAGGAATTCGGCACCGGCATCGAGGGCCTGGCCGAGCGGTTGAACGAGGCGCGGCAGCAAGAAAACGCGCTGTCGAAGCTGTTCGACGAGAACAACCTCAAGCTGAAAGACCGCAAGGGTGCGGTCATGGACGTCAGCACCGCGCTCGGCCAGGTCGCCAACCTGACCAAGAATGCCGCCACCGAATTCGACAAAATCAAGATCGCAGAGGCGGCTGGCTTTACCCGTGATTGGGTTCCCCTACTTGAGCAGGGCGCGGACGCCATCACCCGGCAGGGCGCCGAGGCTAGCAAGACCGGCGCGATCGTTGATGCCGATATTATTGCACGCGCCAAAGACTTCGAGCGCGATTGGACCGCCGCCGTCGAGCGGTGGGCGACCATGATTAGGTCCAACGCCGGCGCGATTATCGGGCTTATCGACGGCATCATCGCGAAGGCGGGCGCCCTGGCCGGCACGGTCGGCACTGCGGTGTCGAATTATGCCAGCCGGACATCTGCCGTCGCGGATCTGCAGCAGAACGGTATCGAGGGCGCCAGCCGCTCGTCGTTGGAATGGGGCATCGCGAAAGGCCGGGAACTGGGGCTCAGCCCGGCCGATCTCGCCGCCGCGCAAAAACGCCTTGAGCAGGTTCAGGAGCTTGATCGCGAAACGGCCCGCGCGGCGGCCTTTCCGAAGACTAGCGAAGCGCTGCAGGTCACCGTCAACGCTCGCCCGACAAAAACATCATCCTTGTTCGACAAGGGCAAGGGCGGTGGAGGCGGCGGTTCCGACGAAGAGCGCGTCACCAGCGTCGAGCGCTACGTTGATGCACTCACCAAGGCTCAGGCCGTGGCCGAGGCGGAGCGCCAGACCGTGGGGCTGTCCGTGATCGAGCGGGCCAAGGCGGTAGCGCTGGCGAACGGCCAGGCCGCAGCACAGCGCGACGTCACAGCCGGCCTGCGCGAAACCGCCACCCTGACGGCGGCCGAGAAAGAAAAGATCCTTGGGATCGCCGAGGCCACTGCGAAGTGGCGGGAGGAGACCAAGGGCGTTCAGGAGTCGCTAGATTTCGCAAAGAGTCTGACTGCGGATGTAGCCAAGGGCTTTGTCGACGATCTTCTCAACGGCGCGAAGGCTGCCGACGCGATGAATAACGCCCTCAAGCGGATCGTTTCGACGCTTGCCAACAAGGCGATTGAGGGCCTGATCGGCAACATGTTTGGCGGCGGAGGCGGGACGGGCGTGTTCGGCACCATGCAGACGGGGTACCGGGCATGAGTGCGGTTCAAGTTTTCCTGACTGAGACTGCCGCCGTGATGGTGACGGACGGCGTCACTTACGACGAGTCCAACCGCATCATCTCCATCCGCCCCAAGGCGCATGCGCTAGCCAATCTCAATTGCGTGATCGCGGTTCGGGGACCTCAGGATTTCGCGGACGACATCGTGCCGCGGTTGGCCAAGACGTTCGCCAGCTTTGAGGAGTTGGTCGACAATCTGGCCCTTTCCGCCGAGATCGTCTGGGACGCCGCGCCCGCTGAGGTGCAGGAGTACGGTGGCTGCGAACTTTACGTCGTCGGCTGGAGCCACGAGCGCGGGCGTGCCGAAGGTTGGTTCACGTCAAACGTGCCGGCCTATGGCGCGCCTTGGCTGCTTCGCGCGATCGACGGCTTCGCCTGTGCGCCGGGTGTCGAGCTTGAAGAGACACCCGACGACTTGGTCTCGACAGCCGTCGCAATCGCCGAGCGGCAGCGGCAGTGGCGCGACGAAAACGGCAACGGCGGCGTTGGGGGATTCCTGATGCTTTCGGCTGTCATGCCCGACCGCGTCGAACAGTCGATCATTCACAGGTGGGATGACGCTTTCGGTGATTGCCTAGGAGACGCCGCGTAGGCGGCAAGCCGGCCCGGTGTCTGTTTCACCGGCGTCCTGGGGAGGATGCTCAGTCCCATTTCAGGCGGGATGGTCCGATACAGCAAGCCCCATCGAAGGGCCACCGCTGGCGATCGTGGATGTATCGGCGGCGGCGGGCGTACGCCTTGTTTCGCTGGCGGCGCCATGACATGAGGAGGCATGGCACCCCCCGTCACTGTTCTGATTCCGAGCCAGTTTTCTGGGCAGACAATGACGCAGTTGACCCAACAGATCGTTGAGGCATCCCACAACAATGAATTGCCGGCGACTATCTGCTTTGATTTCAGCGCCCTGAATTTTATTCAGCCCGCTGGGCTAGTATTCCTCAGCAACCTCATAGAATGGCTGAAAGAGAAAGAGCGATCTGTTACCTTCTCGGGCGTGAGGTCGACATGTCCAGCCATACGATATCTCGACGATTGCGGCTTCTTCATCAGCCATCAGGAAGCGGCTATTGTGGTTGGTGCTGCTCCCCGTTCAACTTCGATACCTTACACGAAGGTGGCGCAGCCTAACAGCCATGACTGGCTCGATGGCCGCTTCATTCCCTGGCTATCCGCTCGGTTGGACCAAACGGCGGCGACGCTGGCTCCTCTGCGGACCTGTTTGGCCGAAATCATCAACAACATCGCTGATCACACGCGCTACGATATCGGCGGCATTTCAGCGCAGCACTTTCCTGCGGCGAACCGATTGGAAATCGCCGTCGCAGACTTTGGTCTCGGCATTCCGCGCTCAGTTCGGCGAGTTCGCGAAGGACTTTCCGATGCAAACGCCATAATCCTGGCGTGCGAGCGGGATTTCACTACCCAGAGCACTCCGCGCAACCGCGGGGCGGGGCTCGACTACCTGCTTGACGTCGTACCAAGAGCAGAAATCGGAACTATCTCCATCTATGGGGGTAATGCTATCGTAACTTTTGAGAGCGGTGATGACGTTCCTAAGGTGCGGACCACTGCCGGGTTTTGCCCCGGAACTCTCGTACAGATCGACATCATGACCGACCGGCTCAGGCCGGCCACTGATGAAGAGGAGGACTTCGCATGGTGATCACGGTGAGGGCTATCGTTCCCGCGTGTGATACGAACCTGCAGGGCGATGCCGTGCGGGACGCGATCACACGCGCGCTGTCGTCTGGCGGCGACATTGAGGTATCGTTCGCAGGGATCACCTCGGCGACAACGTCATTCGTTAACTCAGCGTTCGTTGACCTACTGAACGCGCTCTCGTTCGATGAGATCAAGCGGCGCATTCGCGTTGTCCATTCAACACGCCAGATCAATGATATGATCAAGAACCGCTTGAGTCACGAAGCTCAGCGCGCGCTCGCGGCTTAAGGTCGGCGCCAACGAAATCGCTTAGCGCTACAGACCCCGCCCTAGCCGGCGGGGTTTTTCATGCTGACGAGGCGTGCGTATAATCGTCATGGCCCACCGACCGGTAACGTGAGTACACAGTGAGCCGGCCGACTCCAGACTGGGCTCAAAAACGAAGGGTGCCAAACGCCCCCGTTACTCGGTAAAAATGTAACAGAAATCCGAGGTTTGGTAACGCGGATCCAAGAATCTGGAGATCCAGTGCAAACGCCTCGGAAAGCGTTACACGGCGGCGCCGGTGGCGTTGTCCTGGCGCACCGTCCGCGCCTACCTTGGGCCGATGAGGAACCCCCGCCGCTGCTGTGATGCCCAAGGCCAAGAGGTCGCACCGGAGACGGTCGATGGGCTGCTGGCGGCCGGCATCTGCCGGGCCGAGATCTGGTGCAACGGCTGCCATCGCCACGCCAAGGTCGCGATCGAGCGCTTCGCAGCCGACACGCCCATCCCCGACCTCTCTTTGCGCTTTCGGTGCTCGGTGTGCGGCGGGCGCAACCTCTCTTCCCGGCCGAGCGTCATTGACCACTATGCGGTGCTGCGTGAGCGGCGACTGTAACCGGGGCCGGGGGGCGCACATACCCATAGACCGGCCCGTGACGTCGGAGGTCAACGCACGGGCCGGTCTCTTCTGTTGGCGCCTACGAGCTTACCACCACACTGGTATCAGATAGATACGAATTTGCGGTCGCACGAATCCTGTCAGCGCACTCGTATATTTCATCGAGCGAATCGATCTTGACCTTGTCTTCCTTGTCGCCATCGAAGAGACCAACGTATTTGACGGCCCTGTTAAACCAAAGCCGGACCAACGGCTTTCTGTTGTTGTTATCGACGAGCACGCCACAGTAGCTTTTTTGATCCCGCATCACAACACGGGCTGGTTTTAGGATGTCGCGAACGATAGCGCGGACGATCATAAAACCCTCCCGCTCTTCCTCGGTCGTTACGACCTCTTCCTCGTCTACGAGATCGGTACCTATTTCTGGCGTAGCGGTTTCAGCGAGCGCGGTTGACAGGCGGCTCTGGACTGATTCACGAACTATCTCTCGAAATGCCGCTTTTACCATTGGGGTGAATTGTTCACGTATTTGGCTGGTAAATCGACCATTATAGAGACCTACAGTGACCATGCGCACAAAATCTTCGGGCGGATCTTCCATTACGCCCGAAATTGATTTCTTTATTGCACTGGTGTATTTAAGTCGGTGGGCAGATTGTAGTATTCCATCAACATTAAATTCAGATCGTGAAAATTTTTTCAGCTCTACAAGCATTTGATTTTGTAGATCAGACAAATCAAACGTCAAGAACGGCTTGTCGTCCAATTTGTTCGGAGCCACTAAATCTGTGTGGAAATGAAACGTTCTTCCGTTAGTCAATATAGCGAACCTGGCATTTGTAACCGAAAAATACCGATACAGCTGGGCTAGATGAATTTTGTCAAGCGATGTTGAGATCGGCTTGCATTCAATCAGAATGCGTATTTCATCGTCGATCTTTATCGCGTAGTCGACCTTTTCGCCCTTCTTGCCGACCGCGTCGGCGCAAAATTCGGGGATCACCTCGGCGGGATTGAAGACGTCGTAATCGAGAGCCGCAAGAAATGGCAAAACGATAGCTGTCTTTAGTGCCTCCTCCGTGAGCATAGCGCTCGAATGGGTTTTGATCCGATCAGCAAGAACGCGCAACTTCTCTTCGACACTCATGTCGATGCCCCCGTTTCCCTGACGCACACGCTCGCATAGCGGCCAGCCTGACGCTAGCGCGCTTTAGTCGGACGCCAGATACCCGGCCCAATCCGTCATCAGAGCCCGCCGCTTTTCAAGCGCATCGCTGCGCCGATATGCCTGCTCAACATCGTTGCCAACGGCATGGGCAAGGCAGGCTTCCGCGACCTCCCTCGGGTGCTCCGTGCAGTCGCCAGCCCAGTCGCGGAACATCGAGCGCAGGCCATGCAGGGTCGCGGCCTTATCTGGCGAGGCCAGCCGGAGCGCCTTGGTCATAGCCGTGTCGGACACAGGCTTGCCGTCTTGACTGCCGCCGAAGATGAACTGGCTGGTTGCCTTCTGCCGCATGGTATCGACGATCTCTATCGCTCGATCGGTCAGCGGAACGACATGCTCTTTACCTGCCTTCATTCTCTCGGCGGGGACGGTCCATGTCTTCGCCTTTGTATCGACCTCGCTGAAGACTGCCTCGCGCCCCTCGCGGGTTCTGGTAGCGGTTAGCGCAAGGAACTCCACGGCGCGGGCTGCCGTGCCGGATGACTGCCTAAGCTTCTTGGCGAATGCAGGACCATCCTTATAGGCGAGCGCGGCGTGATGCCCCCGCTGAAGCTTCTTCCGAGCGGGCATCACCTTATCCAGAAGGCCACGCCAACGGGCCGGATTACCTGCTGTCCGCCACTCATGAGCAATCGCATAGTCGATTACCGCTTGGATGCGCGACCGCAGGCGATCGGCGGTTTCGGGACGCTCTTGCCAGTGCGGCATGAGGCAGTCCTTCACATCGCCCATGACGATGTCTGCGACAGGTTTGTCATGCAGGGGCTTCGCGTACTCGCGCAGCGTCATCCGCCACTGGTCGGCGTGCTTTGAATTGGTCCACTCGGATTCTTTGGCCGAGATCAGATCCTCCATGCAATCCTTGAACGTCTTCGGCTTGTGCGGCCTCCGCTCGCTCATAGGATCTTCACCGCGAGCCAGGCGTTGGCGGATGACCTCAGCCTTCTCCCGAGCCAATGCGAGCGAGACCGGCGCGGTGCCCTGCCCATAGCCGCCAAGGCCGATCTCTGAACGAGCCGTGCCACGGCGGTAAATGAAGAGCCAGTTCTTGGAACCCTTCGCCTGCACCCGGATATAGAGACCGTCGCCATCACCGTAGATACCCGGCTTGTCGAGCGTCTTCACCCTGGTCTCTGAGAGCTTATTCCTGGCCAATGAAGCCTCCGCCGAACGGCCGTCTTGCAACGCTTATCATAACCGTAACTTTGACAATCGCGATTTTACGAGTCTTTTCAAGGTCAGAAACTGCATATGGTCAACAAAAACGGCGGAGAGGCGGACGCCCTGTCCGCCATTTGCGCAGATTGTCGAACAACTGCGACCCGTTACGAACCCTTGCGCTTCCAGATTGGCGGCATCAGGTGGCCACGGCGGATGGCGATCATGAGCAGGATCACGCCAGCCGAGGTGCAGAATACAAGCGCGAAGATTGAATGCTCCATGCCGAAGGCGCCACCGGTCAGCCATTCTGGCCCTGCGATCGCTGCCTTCAGCAGGCCTGGCTCGGTGACCGAGCCCGAGACGACGCCGGAGAAAACCGCCGATTGGAAATAGTTCCATCCCATATGCAGCCCCATGCAAATCCAGAGGCGGCGCGTGACCATGTACGCCGCCGACAACAGAAGCCCGGCCTCAATGGAAATGTAGATCGCGCCACCGAGGGTTGCCGCAGGGTTCAGAAGGTGAAGCAAGCCGAACACGAGAGATGACGCTGCGATGCCCGCCCAGCTTCCGAGAATGTCTTCAACGGACTGATGCAGGATGCCGCGAAAAAGGAGTTCCTCGAAGATGCCCGATTTGATTGCCAGGGCGAGATTGGGCAGCAGGAACATGATGGGGTTGAACCCCACGACTGTGTAGTAGCCAAGCAGCATCAAGCTCACGGCGCATGCAGTGTAGAGGCCTGCCCCGAGCAACGCGCCAAGAGCCCATTCACGGACAAGTCCGGGTGTTGAAAGTTCAGTCACGTCGCGGCGTTCGACAAACTTTCCGTAGGCAACGTAAAGCGCAATTGCGGACAGCCCGAGGACGCTCTGGATCAGCGTGCTCAGCAAGGGCGAAGCCCGATAATCATCCAGCCACGACTGGGCCTAGCCCATGAACTGTAGCATCGCAGCGCCCAGAACGATGAGGCGGAAAAGCGGCGATCGCAGAACGAGTTGCCAGATGGGAGTTTGGGCCTCAGCATTCGCATTCATGTCGTTGCCTCGCCCTCGTGATCCAGCAATGGCAGCATCGCGCGCCCGCGCACAGCAGAGACAACCGTGTTCTTCGTCGCGGCTCTCATGGCAGCCGATCTTTTCAGGACCTGAAGCCTCCCGCAAACACGTCGCGGTTCGCGCCAACTGGCTTTTCCTGACGTTTGAACGATGCCCTTTGGCTGCCAGCCCCTCCCCTGAACGCGAAGCCATGTGCCGGAGCCGGAGCAGAACGCTCGCATCCAGCTTCCCCTCTCCGCCATCCCGACATTGCTGAGCGACGCAGAGCGCCAACCACAGGGTCGGGGACGCCAGGCCCTCTGCATGGCTCCGCCAAGCCGGGAGCGGCACCCTGTGGCCCCCTTTGTCGCGCATGTGCGGTCTCCCGGTGAACGTGGCCGCGGCGCGCGCGCAGGCGCGCGATCGTCGCCGGATCAAGGCCACCGATCGCCGGCTCATTGATCGAGCCCGTAGGAACTCAGCCGCGGATCGAGTTCGAATTCATGGGCGAGGAAGTCAATCATCGCGCGGACCTTGGGCGCCAGGAAACGCCGTGAGGGATAGACGGCCTGCGTCGGCAAGGGCTTCGGCTCGAAATCGGCAAGAATGACCGCGAGGCGGCCCGAGGCGATCTCGTCGGTGAAATGCCAGACCGGAACCACGCCGATGCCGAGACCGGCGAGCACGCCCTCGCGCACGCCCTCGGAGTTGTTGACGCGATAGCGCCCGGAGACCGTCACCGACACCGGTCCGTCGCGGCCCGAGAACTCCCAGCGATTGCCGGTCGCCAGCCGCGCATAGACGATGCAGTCATGACGGGCGAGATCGGCGGGCACGGCCGGCGTTCCGTAAGCGGCCAGATAGGTGGGGCTGGCGACGGTGACGCGCCGCGTCAGCCCGATCCGGCGCGCAATCAGGGACGGATCGATGATCGCGCCGATGCGGATGGCGAGATCGATGCCCTCCTCGACGAGATCGGTGAAACCGTCGTTCATGACGAGGTCGATGGTTACGCCCGGATGGCGCGCGAGAAAGGCCGGAAGCCGTGGCACGACATGCAGCCGGCCGAACACAACGGGGCAGGCCAGCCGCAGCAGCCCCGTCGGCGCGAGCCGCTGGCGACCGACCGACCCCAGCGCCTGCTGCACGCTGTCGAGCGTCTGGCGCGCCTGCTCATAAAGAACGCGGCCATCCTCGGTGACGGCGAGGGCCCGCGTCGTCCGCTGAAACAGCAGCGCGCCGACCCGCTCTTCCAACGCCGCGATCTGCCGCGAGATCGTCGGCTGGCTGGTGTTGAACTCGGCCGCCACGGCCGTGAAGGAGCCGGTCTCGACGACCCGCTGGAATGTTTTGAACAGGGTCAGCAGATCAGACATTCATACATGTTACGTATCAATGTTCTGTCGACAAGGGGCGTTATCGGGTCCGGATGAATAGCGCATGGTCCGGTCATGGAGCGGACGCAAGGGCTGCTCCCAACCCGGAGAGACCCCATGACCGCGTTCACGCTGCACACCGTCGAGACCGCTCCCGAAGCCGCCAAGGCCCAGCTCGCCGGCATCGAGAAGGCCTGGACCTTCATCCCGAACCTGCACCGCACCCTGGCCGAAAGCCCCGTGACGCTGCAGGCTTATGACGCACTGTTCGGTCTCGTCGGCCAGAGCAGCTTCACGCCGGCCGAGCAGCAGGTCGCATTTCTCGCGATCAACGTCGCCAATGAATGCGAATACTGCACCGCCGGCCATTCGGTGCTGGCCAAGATGGCCGGCGTTGCGCCCGACATCATCGCCGCGCTGCGCGAGAGTGCCCCGGTTACGGATGCGCGGCTGGAGGCGCTGCGCCACTTCGTCGAGCAGGTCGTCGCCGAGCGCGGTTTCGCGGGCGATGACGCGGTCGATGCCTTCCTGGCGGCCGGCTTCACCCGGGCGCAGGTGCTCGAGGTCGTCCTCATCGTCGCGACCAAGACGATCTCCAACTACGTCAACCACCTGACCCATACGCCGCTCGATGGCTTCATGGCCCAGACGAAGTGGACGGCGCCGCGCAACCGCGCCCATGCCTGAACGCGCCGCGCCGGCGGCAGGGTCGCCGGCCCCCCACACCATCAGGAGCCGGCTTCATGACCACACAGACCTCCACCAGCCTGAAGCATGACCTCGACGCATTCCGGGAGGAATGGACCCGGCGTGTCGGTGCCGACACCGCGACGCTGGTGGCGCAGGACATCGTCAACCTGCGCCAGTCCGGCCTGCTCGACCGCGCCGCACGCGCTGGATCGCTCGTTCCCGCGCTGAGCCTGCCGAACGCGACCGGCGGTCGCGTCGATCTGCGCGCCCTCGCCGAGGGCGGTCCGCTCGTCATCGTGTTCTATCGCGGCGGCTGGTGCCCCTACTGCAATCTGGAGCTGCGCAGCTACCAGCAGCGGCTGGCCGAGTTCGCCGCACGGGGCGCGACGCTGGTCGCCGTCTCGCCGGAGACGCCCGACGACACGCTCGACACGGCGGAGAAGAACGGCCTCGCCTTTCCGGTCCTGTCCGATGTCGGGGGACGCCTGGCCGATGCGCTCGGCATCCGCTTCCGGCTCTCGCCGGAGATCGAGGCGCTCTACCGCCAGTTCGGCCATGACCTGCCGGCCCGCAACGGCGACGGCGCATGGTCCCTGCCGGTGCCGGCGACCTTCGTCGTGGCCCGGGGCGGGACGATCGCGGCCGCCTTCGTCGATCCGGATTACCGGGTCCGCTTCGACCCGGCCGAGGCGCTCGCTGTGCTGGACCGGCTCTGACAGGGCCGTCCGACCCTCTCACGGCTTGAGATAGTCATGGATCTTGCGGCCGAAGGGCAGGGTGAGGTCGGCGATGCAGTGATGGGCGCCCAGCACCCTGCGCACCGGCAGGTCGGCGACCGGCGCGTTGACATGCGGGACCAGATGCAGCCGGCCGGGGCCGATCCAGGAGCCCTTGACCGTGATCTCGGTCAGATTCAGCGCGACGAGCTGGCAGATCTCCGGCTCGCCATCGACACCGGGGATGATCTTGAGGTTGACCTGAGTCTTCGACAGCGTCGCCGTCGTCTTGGCGCCGTTGCCGGCGAGGCTCTCATGCTTGTAGCCCATCGTCCCCGTCGCGACCTGCTGGCCGGCATAGTCGAGCGTGCCGGTCAGGGTGTCCTTGACGAGTTCCAGCCTGGGATGGGCGTATTTCTTGGGGAAGCCCCAGATCTCGCGCCCGGCCGAGATCGGCGGCTCGACATCGAGATACATCTGCGAGACGAAATTAACCTCCTCCTCGCCGAAGCGGCAGGGGATGACGATGCCGGTCTCGGTATAGCTGCCGAAGCCGGAGGAATCCGGCATCTTGATCCACTCGTAATGGACGACCGGCTCCGCCAGCGGCTGCAGCGGCTCGGGCAGATGGTGGCGGATCAGTTCGGGATCGGTCTCGTAGCTGATGATCATGTATTCGCGGTCGATGAAGCGATAGGGCCCGGCCGGATAGCTTGGGCCCGCGAGCGGCATCGAGGGCAGGTCGAGGATCTGCTGGCGGTTCATGGCGAGGCTCCCCTTACTGTGCGGTCCAGCCGCCATCGACCGGCAGGATCACGCCCGTGATCGAGCGCGCCAGGTCGGAGGCCAGGAACACAGCCAGGCCCGCGACCTCCTCGGCGGTGACGAACTGCTTGGTCGGCTGGGCATGCAGCAGCACGTCGGCGATGACCTGCTCGCGCGTCAGGCCGCGCGCCGCCATGGTTTCGGGAACCTGCTTCTCGACCAGCGGCGTCCAGACATAGCCGGGGCAGATCGCGTTCACGGTGACGCCGAAGGTGGCGGCTTCCAGCGCGACCGTCTTGGTCAACCCCGCGATGCCGTGCTTGGCGGCGACATAGGCCGATTTGAACGGCGAGGCGACGAGCGCATGGGCGGAGGCCGTGTTGATGATGCGGCCGAAGCGACGCGCCTTCATGCCGGGCAGGGCCGCGCGGATGGCGTGGAAGGCGGCGGAGAGGTTGATCGCCAGGATCGCGTCCCATTTTTCGACCGGGAATTCCTCGACCGGCGCGACGAACTGGATGCCGGCATTGTTGACGAGGATGTCGACCGCGCCGAACTCGGCCTCGACGCCTGCGATCATCGCGGCAATCGCTGCGCCATCGGCCATGTCGGCGGCGCTGTAGCGCGCCTCGACGCCGAAATCTCGCGCGATGGCGGCGCGCTCCCGCTCGATCGCGTCAGCCTCGCCGAAGCCGTTGATCACGACATTCGCCCCCTCTCGCGCATAGGCGCGAGCCATCGCCAGCCCGATGCCGGAGGTCGAGCCGGTCACGATCGCAGTTCTGCCCTTCAGCATGATGGTGTCCCCCTATCCCAATGACGCCTGAAGACAGGGTTGGCCTAGCACGGGCGATGCCGCCCGGCCGGGCGGATTGGCCAGGGAACGGGCCGTTGCGGGGTGCCAGCGCGATTTCGCAGCAAGAACGCGCGCCGGGCCAGCGACCAGGGCAGCCGCGCTCAGAAGCGCGGTTCGGGCAGGCTTTCGACGAGCCGGCTCAGGCCGCTGCTGTAGCGTTCGCGCAGATCCGCCCAATAGGGATGCTGGGCGGTGAATTTGGCGAGTTGCGCCGCCTGCAGGCTACCGGCCTCATAGCGCAGCAGGTCGATCGGCGGCGCGACCGAGAGGTTGCTGCGGATGGTGGCGTCGAAGGAGAGAAGAGCGAGCTTGGCCGCCTCGTCGAGCCCGCTGCGCATCGTCAGGGCGCGGTCGAGGATCGGCTTGCCGTATTTGGTCTCGCCGAGTTGCAGGAAGGGGTTGCGGCTCGAGGCCTCCACGAAATTCCCGGCCGAGTAGACCTGGAACAGGCGGTGGCCGTCCTCGGCGATCTGGCCGCCGACGAGGAAACTCGCGCTGGGATCGCCATAGGGTTCGACGAAGCTGCGGTTGAGCCGCATCACCTCGCGCAGCACGCTGCCGACGATCTGCGCCACGTCGAACAGGCTGCGGGCGGCGAGAATGTCGCCCTCGGGTCCGACCGCGCCACCGCCGCCGGCATTCTGGCGGATCATGCTGATCACCGCCTGGGTCGTGGCGAGATTGCCGGCCGACAGGATGGCGACGACGCGTTCGCCCGGCTTCTCGAAGAGCGCGAGCTTCTTGACGGTCGAGATCTGATCGACACCGGCACTGGTCCGGGAATCGGAGGCCAGCACGAGGCCCGTCGGCAGCCAGATGCCGAGGCAATAGGTCATGATCGCGGTCCCCCCTGCTGCGACAGCCCGGTTATGACATGGTGCGCGCGCCGGCGTGACGCCGGATCTGCGCCCGCATGCTGCGCAGGCTGGCGAAGCCGCAGCGCCGGACGATCTCCTCGATCGGGAGTTGCTTCGCCTCGATCAGACGCAGGGCCTGCCCCGTGCGTCGCTGCTGGATGTAGCGATAGGGCGAGACGCCGACCTGAGCCTGGAACTCCCGCGCGAAGTGAAACAGGCTCAGTCCGGCGATGCCGGAGAGCTCGGTCAGGGACAGGTCCTTGCCGAGGTTGTCCTCGATATAGGCCAGGACCCGGCGGATCTCGATGCGCCGATAGGTCGAGCGCTCGCGGTGGCGGGCGGCACAGCGCAGCAGGCTGCCCGCGAGATGAGTCACGGCGCTGTCGAGAAAGAGCCGCGAGGCGTCGTCGGTGCGGGCTAGTTCCATCCACAACGACCGGCAGGCCGCCTCGAGACCGTTGTTCTTGAAGTAATGGCCGATCAAGGGCCGCAGCGCCGCCTCCTCGTCGGCGAAGAGCTCGTCGTCGAGATCGGTCAGGAGTCCGCCGCTCCAGGTGAGAACGAGGAGCCGTGTCGGTCCGGCGATCTCGTAGCGCACCTCGGTACCGGGCGGCACGAGCAGGAAGTCGCCGCGGCTGCGCGGCCTCTGACGCCAGCCGTCGCCGTAATCGAAACGCGTGGGGCAGGCGGCCTTCAGCGGCAGGCCGAGAACCCAATCCGTGCTGGCGATGTCGGTGAAGTCGTGCGGCTGCTGGTCGACGACGAAGCCATGGAACTGGCTCCAGAAATGGGTCCGGTGCTCCTGTGGAAACTGCGAATAGGCCGAGGAGCGATAGAACTCCGCGAAGGAGCGTCTCGGCCGGCCAAGGCTGGCGATGGCATGCATGGTCATCGGTCCTCCTTTCACCTCAGCATGACGAATGCGTTGCACCGCACAAAGCGGAGATCACGCTGCGGGACGTGGTCTTGCGGGGCCTCCAGCGGCCTTCGCCGCAAGATCGCGCCGTCGCGTCGTCGCAAGATGGTTTGCGCTCGGCTAGCCTCTCGCAAGTGCAAAAGCGGCTTCCAGCGAGCGAAAGGTGCGGATGTGATGTCTGATCCCGCAAGCGTGTACCGCCTCACGGGGTTTTCCGGCGGAGCCCCGTCATGATCGACGCCTTCGGCTCCGAACATGCCGTCGCGCAGCCCGCCGCAACGGCCGCCTTTGCAAACGCAGTCCACGCCCTCGCCAGCCACCGGCCCCATGCCTGTGCCCATCTCGAGGACGCGTTGCAGGTCGCGCCGACGCTGACGGCAGCGCATGCGCTCGCTGGCATGGCGGGCGTCCTGCTCGCGGGCAGGGCTTCCCTGGTCGAAGCCGCAACGCGGCTGCAACGGGCGCGTCTCTCGATCGACCGGAACGACGGAGCGACAGTCTTCGAGCGGGCTCTGGTGAATGCGCTGGACAACGCCGTGTCAGGGCGGCTGCGGGCGGCGGCCGATGTCCTCGACGATTTCCTCTATCGCGAGCCCAACGCCTTTCTAGCGGCCAAGCTCTCCCATGCGCTGCGCTTCATGACCGGCGATGTCGACGGCATGGTCAGTCTGACGGCGCGGCTCAGCAGCGAATGCGAGCGCTCGAATGCCGGCTATGGCTACCTGCTGGGCTGCCACGCCTTCGGACTGGAGGAGATCGGCCGGCTGAACGAGGCGGAGCGCGTCGGGCGCGCGGCACTGGAGATCGCGCCCGACGATGCATGGGGGCTGCATGCGGTCGCCCATGTCTTCGAAACGCGGAACCAGGTCGCCGAGGGAAGCGGCTGGCTGGAGGCGCATCGCGGCGTCTGGACCCGCTGCAACAACCTGTCGCGCCACTTTGCCTGGCATCTCGCCCTGTTCGCGCTCGGCCGCGGCGATCACGAATCCGTGCTCGACATCTATGACCGCGAGGTCGCCGGCGATCTCGACGGGGATTTCCGCGACTTCGCCAATGCCGCTTCGATGTTGTGGCGCCTGCGCCAGGCCGGCATCGATCCGGGAGAGGCCCGCTGGGCTGCGCTTTCAGAAGTTGCCGAGCGGCATGCCCGCAACACGACCCTGGTTTTCGGACAGCTCCATTTCCTGCTCGCGCTGATCGGCGCCGGCCGACTGGACGAGGCGGTCGATCTCGCTGATTTCATTCATGAATCCGGCCGCTCCACCACCGACCAGGCGAATGTCTCCCGCAATGTCGGCGCCGAGCTCGCCTCCGCCTTGGTGCAGGCCGAACGCGGGGCCGGACTTCAGGCGCCGGTCGGTTTCCTGGCGCGCCGGCTGCACCGGCTCGGCGGCAGCCATGCCCAGCGCGACGTCTTCCTTCAGGCCCTCGCGCGGATGGCGCAGGAGGCAGGGGACGCTGTCGGCTTGCGGCAGGTGCTGGCCGTGAGGCGGCGGCACAAGGCCGACGACCGCCCCGTAACCGAGTGGCTCGCGCGCTCGAATTGAAGGCCAGCCGATCCAGACGGATCCGATGGGGAGAACGACGATGACGATGACGGCCGATGCGAGACCCGCGACCATCAGCAACCGGACCATGATCCATCTCTTCGCGGGCGGCCTTGCCGGCCTGTTGGTCTGGGAGATCTGGGCCCGGGTGCTGACCAAGGCGGTGCTGGGCTATCCGCTCGAGCCGGCCGGGCTGATCGACGCGATCGCGCAGCATCGGCTCGGCCTGTCGGTCCCCCACCTGATCCGCGAGGCGCTGCATTACGGCGTCGGCATCGTCGGCTATCCGGTCTTCTATTTCATCGTGTCGCGCTTCGTGCCGCGCTGGCCGCTGGTGCTCGACGCCATCGTCCTCGTGACCTTCAGCGCCGGCGTCGCCGGGCTGATCGCGGCGGGAACCTTCGCTCCGATCCATTTCATCTTTTGGACCGCCGCGGTCGGCCTGATCGCGACGCGGGCGATAAACCGCAGCCGGCTGATCGCGGACGCCATCACCTGGGGCAATTTCACCTGGTTCAACGCGCTCGGCCTGATGGCGCCGATCGGCGGCCTCTCCTTCTACCTGCTCGGGGAAGGGGGCGAGCTCTCCTACATGAGCTTCGTCGGCCATGTGATCTACGGCGCCATCGCGGTGTGGCTGTTCGAGCGGCTCGAAGGCAACGACCGGTCCTGACCGCCCCGAAGCGCCACCGCCGCCAGCAGCGGCCCCTTTGCGAGAGAGAAGGAACGCATCGTCATGAGCGCGCCGATCCGAGCCAAGCCTGCGGATTTCGACAAGAAGATCGGGCTCGTCCTGCAGGGCGGCGGTGCGCTCGGCAGCTATCAGGCGGGGGTCTACGAGGCGCTGGCGGAGGCCGGTTACCATCCTGACTGGGTGGCCGGCATCTCGATCGGCGCCATCAACGGCGCGATCATCGCCGGCAACGCGCCGGCGGAGCGGGTGGCAAGGCTGCGCGGATTCTGGGAGCGCGTCACCGCACCGGTGACGAGCTTCCCCTTCCTGCCCTTCTCGCAGGCGATGAACCGGCGCTGGCATGCGACGAGCGCCCTGCTGTTCGGCCAGTCCGGTTTCTTCGCGCCGCGCCCGCTGACGGATTGGTTCTCTTCGCCGGTGAGCTACTACGATACCGCCGCTCTGCGCAGCACGCTGGAAGCCTTCATCGATTTCGACCGGCTGAATGCCCGCGAGACGCGCTTCAGCGTCGGTGCCGCCAATGTCAGGACGGGCGACTTCGCCTATTTCGACAGCCGCGAAATGCGGATCGGACCGGAGCATATCATGGCGAGCGCAGCGCTGCCGCCAGGCTTCCCGCCCGTCGAGATCGAGGGCGAGCATTACTGGGATGGCGGCCTGGTTTCCAACACGCCGCTGCAATACGTCCTCGATTACGTGCCGCGGCGCAGCCGGCTCACTTTCCAGGTCGATGTCTTCAACGCCGAGGGCCGGCTGCCGGACGATCTGGACAGCGCGATGGAGCGCGAGAAGGACATCCGCTATTCGAGCCGCACGCGCGCCGCGACGGACATGGCCCGCGTCATCCACGACGTCCGCCACAACATCAACAGCCTGATCGAGCGCCTGCCCGAGGATCTGCGCCGCAGCAAGGAGGCGCAGTTCCTCTACGAATTCGGCTGCGTGACCCGGATGGACATCGTGCGGCTGAGCTACCGGCCTGTCGAAGCGCAGGGCCCGTCGAAAGACTACGAATTCAGCGCCGCCACGATGGAGGCGCGCTGGGCCCAGGGGATACAGGATGCGCAGAGCGCCCTGTCCGGCAGTCCCTGGCTGGAGCCGATGCCGGAGGAACTCGGCGCCCGCCTGTTCGATGGCGCCTGGGCGACCAATGCCCCGGCCCAGACGAGCCTGCTGGCCCGCAGCCGCCCCGCTGCCGCGGAAGCGGGCTGAGCACCCGATGGGAGAGGCCGCGCTCATCGTTACGCTCGGCCAGGCCTGGCTGCTGGCGGGGCTCGGCGTCGCCCTCGCCTTCCTCCTGTTTGGCCTCGACCGGATCGATCCCGCAGCGCGCGGCGCTTATGGCTTTCGGCCGCTGCTGCTGCCGGGGCTGGTCCTGCTCTGGCCGCTGGTCGTCTGGCGCTGGCTGGACGCTGCGACGCAGACCGGACGCCCGCCCTCGCTGCGTCGACGGCACAAACGCGCCCATGCGGTGCTCTGGCTCATCCTCGCCGGCCTTCTGCCGCTCGTCCTCGGCACGGCTCTGGCTCTTCGCCAGCATGATCTGCCCGCGCCCGCCTCCCTGCGGATCGATGCCGACACCGATGAGGCGGAAGAATGAGCGTCGCCTATCGGCCGGTCGGCTGGACACGCAGCAAGATCATCTATGACGCCGTGCTGCTGGCGGCGGTCGCGCTCTATCTCGTCGCCTTCCTTCGCTTCGCGCCCGCCGCCCGGCCGGCCAGCACCCTGCTCGATGCCCAGTCCCTGGCGATCAAGGCCTATGGCAGCTGCGCCTTCCTGCTGCTGACGCTCGTTCTGATGATCGGGCCGCTGGCGCGGCTCGACGAGCGCTTCCTGCCGCTCCTCTACAACCGCCGCCATTTCGGCGGGATCACCTGCGCGGTTGCTGCCAGCCATGCCATGGCGGTGTTCGACTGGTATTTCGCCTACAGCCCGCTCTCGCCCTGGGTCGCGCTGTTTGCGACCGATGTGGCCTCGGGCGAACTGCGCGGCCTGCCCTTCATCCCCTTCGGCGTGCTCGCCCTGTTGATCCTGCTCGTGCTGGCGGCGACCAGCCATGATTTCTGGCTCTCCTTCCTGGGTCCTCCCGTGTGGAAGGCGATCCATATGAGCGTCTATGGCGCCTATGGGCTGGTCGTGCTGCATGTCGGCTTCGGGGCCCTGCAGGATGCGCGCAATCCGGGCCTGCCGCTGCTCGTCTGCGGAAGCGCGGGCGCGCTCATCGCGCTGCATCTCGCCGCGGCCTGGCGGGAACGCCGGCGCGACCGGCCGGCTGCGCTCAAGGCAGAGGGCTGGGTCACCGCCGGCCTGATCCGCGAGGTTCCCTCCGGGCGCGGGCTCGTCGTCCCGCTCGCGGACGGCTCTTCCGTCGCGATCTTCCGGGAGAACGACAGCCTGGCGGCGATCAGCAATCTCTGCGCCCATCAGAACGGTCCGCTCGGCGAGGGGAGGCTGCGCGACGGCTGCGTGATCTGCCCCTGGCACGGCTATGAGTACCGCCTGCGCGACGGCTGCGCGCCGGCACCCTTCACGGAACGCGTCGCGACCTACCGGCTGCGTCTGGAGGGGGAGACGATCCTGCTCGACCCCCGTCCGAACCCGCTCGGCACGGCCGTCGAGCCTGTTGCGATCCCGGAGGCCTTGCGATGAGCGGGCGGGTCGAGCCGGACGAGTTCTTCGTCGGCTGGAGCGGGCGGACAGGCCCGCGCCTCGGACGGTTTCTGGTCTTGGTGGCGATCCTCTGCCTCGCGGCCATGGGGCTCGGTGGCTATGGGCTCAGCCGTTCTGCGGACGATCCCGCCGGGGGCCTGCTGCGGCTCGGGGAGCGCGACGCGGCCGGCGGGCCGGTGCGCCCCGAGGAGTGGGGAGCGACGCAGGTCCTGCGCGGCCATGTCGCGCGCCTCGGCTATCCGCTGCTGCATCTGCCGCCGAGTGCGGCCTTTCCGCGGGGCCGGGTGATGCTGCTCGCGAGCGACGGCAAGAACGGCCCTGCGCTGCCGGCGGTGGCCGGGCCGATGGAGTTGCGCGGCAGCGTGTTGCGGCGCGGCAGCCTCGAGATGCTGGTTGTCGAGGGGGCCACTCTGCTGCCCGCTTCGCCCGAGCTTCGACCGGTCATGCAGGAGGCTCTCGGTCGCTGGCGCATCGCCGGGGAGATCTGCGACGGGAAATGCTATGCGGGAGCCATGCGCCCCGGCGCCGGGTTGTCGCACAAGGCCTGCGCCAATCTCTGCCTGACGGGCGAGGTGCCGGCCGTGTTCGCCACTGTGGACCCCGTCGCCGGCAGTTCGTTCCTGATGCTGGCTGGCGCCGATGGCGGGCCGATACCGGCGGCGCTGCTCGGCCGCGTCGGGATCCCGGTGACGCTGCAGGGCGAGGTCGAGCGGATCGGCAATGTGCTCGTCCTGCGCCTTGCCCCTGAGCCGGCGAGGCAGCCATGAGCGCGCGGCTGCTGGGCTGGGCCGCCACCTTCATCGCCTGCGCGCTCGCCGGCGTGGTCTTCACGACCTCGGCGCCTCTGGCTGCGATGATCGGCCTCGGCGAACTGCATCTCGTCCTCCGCCTCGGCGTGACCGTCATCGCGCTCGGCCTGTTCGACATGCTGCTGACGCGGCTGCTGACACGCCTTCACCCCCATCCCTGACCCGAGAAGCACTGGATCCCGACGATGACAGACAGCTCCCCCATCGTGATGGTCACCGGCGCGGCCGGCAATGTCGGGCGCGCTCTGCTGGCGACGCTCGCCAGCGGCGGGCATCGCATCGTCGCGATCGACCGGCAGGCGGCCGCCATCGAGGAGCTGCTGGCGCCCTTCGGTGGACGTGAGCGGCATCTCGTGCTGCCCGATCTCGACCTGTTCGACGCCGCCGCCTGCGACGGTGCGATCCGGGCCTCGCTCGCGCGCTATGGCAGGATCGACGGCATCGCCCATACGGTCGGCGGTTTTGCCTCCGCGGCGGCGGCCGAAGGCGGCCCCGAACTATGGGAGCAGATGTACCGGCTCAACGTGCTGACCACGCTGAACATCTTCCGTGCGGCACTGCCGCCGATGCGAGCGGTCGGGCGGGGCAGCCTCGTCGCCATCGGCGCGGGGGCCGCGATCAAGGCGCCGGCGGGGCTGTCGGCCTATGCGGGAGCGAAGAGCGCGGTGCACCGTCTGATCGAAAGTTTTGCCGACGAATTGAAGACCGACGGCATTCGGGTCAATGCGATCCTGCCCTCGATCATCGACACCCCCCAGAACCGCGCTGCCATGCCGGATGCCGACCACGAAGCCTGGGTCCGCCCGCGCGAGATCGCGGATGCGATCCGCTTTCTGCTGGCGGAGGACGCCAGCGGCATCACCGGCGCCTTCATCCCGGTGACGGGGAGGCTCTGACGCCTTTTCCCGTCGACGCGGCGCGTGCTGCGGGCGGAGGGACGCCACAGCCGTCGTCAAAAGGGCATGGACGTGAGGCAGCGTACCGGTCTAGTCTCACCATGCGCGCCCTCGCGCCTCTCCCCCTCCCTCGCCCGACCTGAGCCGAGCCCGCTTGAAGCTGGTTCCAAGTGGAACTACGCTGCCTGCAACGCACCGGACGAAAGGGTGCGATGGAGGAGACGGATGATGACCCGCATGATCAGCAAAATCGCGACGCTCGGCTTCCTGGCGGCGGTCGCCGCCGTGGCGGCCAGCCCCGCTTCCGCGCAGGCCACGCTCGACACGGTGAAGAAGCGCGGCAAGGTGCTGTGCGGCGTGTCGCCGAGTTCGGCAGGCTATTCCTTCGCCGACGACAAGGGCGTGCGGAAGGGCTTCGATTCCGACGTCTGCCGGGCGATCTCGTCTGCGGTGTTCGGCGCGCCGGACAAGGTCGAGTTCGTGCCGCTGAACACGAATATCCGCTTCCAGGCGCTGCAGTCCGGCGAGATCGACGTGCTCTCGCGCCAGACCACGATGACCTTCTCGCGCGACAATTCGCTCGGCCTCGATTTCGGGCCGGTGGTCTTCTATGACGGCCAGGGCCTGATGGTGAACGCCAAGCTCGGCGTGAAGAGCGCCAGCGAGCTCTCCCAGGCGGCGATCTGCCTGCTGCCCGGCACGACGACGCTGCAGAACCTCGAGGACTTCTTCAAGCCGCGCGGCATCAAATACGAATCCGTCGTCTTCGAGGACAACAACGAGTGGCGCAACGCCTTCTTCTCGGGCCGCTGCGACGTCATCACCTCCGACCGCTCCGACCTCGCCTCGGTCCGCGCCGTCGCCAATGATCCCAAGCAGTTCGTGATCCTGCCCGAGACGATCTCCAAGGAGCCGCTGGCGCCGGTAGTGCGCCAGAACGACAGCAACTGGAAGGACATCGTCTCCTGGTCCGTCTACACGCTGATCGCGGCGGAGGAGTACGGCATCACCCAGGCCAATGTCGACGAGAAGCTCCAGAGCAAGGAGCCCGAGGTGCAGCGCATGCTCGGCGTCAGCGGCGATCTCGGCAAGATGCTGAACCTCGACAACAAATGGGCCTACAACATCATCAAGCAGAACGGCAATTACGGTGAGTTCTTCGAGCGCAACCTCGGCGAATCGACGCGTCTGGGCCTGACGCGCGGCCCCAACCAGCTTTGGACCAAGGGCGGGCTGCTCTACTCCCCGCCGTTCCGTTGAGCGACGCCGGCCCCTGAACAGGGGCCGAGACCGGACCCCGCGGGCGGCGCGACGGCGCCGCCCGCCTTGCCCGTCGCCCGGAGTCCGCCATGGCCGCCACCTCCTCAAATCCGCTGCGCCTGCTCAACGACCTGCGCGTGCGGGCCGTGCTCTATCAGGTCGTGGCGGTGGTGCTGGTCGTCGGCGTCGGGCTCTATCTCTTCGGCAACGTCTCGCGGAAACTGGCGGAGCAGAACATCGCCACCGGCTTCGCCTATCTCGACCGGCCGGCCGGCTTCGTCATCAGCCAGTCCTTCATCGCCTATGATTCCAGCAACAGCTACGCGCGGGCGCTGCTGGTCGGCATTCTCAACACGGTTTTCGTCTCGATCTTCGCGGTGCTGCTCTCGACCGTTCTCGGACTCGTCGTCGGCATCGCGCGGCTCTCGCGCAACCCGATGCTGTCGCTGCTGGCGAAGCTCTATGTCGAGGCGCTGCGCAACGTCCCGCTGCTGCTCTACCTCTTCCTCTGGTACGCGCTGATCGTCACCGTGTTTCCGCCGGTGCGCGAAGCCTGGCAGCCGATCCCTGAGGTCTTCGTCAGCAATGGCGGGCTGATCGTGCCCTCGCTGCGCTGGTCGCCTGCCCATAGCGGCATGTTGCTGGCGGCCCTCGCAGGTGTCGTCCTCGCCTTCGTCGTGGCCGGGCGGCTGCGGCGGCGCCGGGTCGCGACCGGCATCGAGCGGCGGTCCTGGCCTCTCGTCCTGGCCGCCTTGCTGATCCCGCCCTTGCTGGCGGCGATCCTGCTGCAGCCGGACCTCGTCGTGAACTGGCCGGAAAAGGGCCGCTTCCGCATCACCGGCGGGCTGCAGGTCACGCCGGAATTCACCGCGCTGCTGGTCGGGCTCGGCCTCTCGGCTTCGGCCGGCATCGCCGAGATCGTGCGCGCCGGCATCCTCTCCGTCGGGCGCGGACAATGGGAGGCGTCACGCTCGGTCGGGCTGCGCGACGGGCAGACGATGCGGCTCGTGGTGCTGCCGCAGGCGCTGCGCGTGATCGTGCCGCCGCTGACGAGCTCCTATCTCTCAACCTTCAAGAACTCGTCGCTGGCGATCGCGATCGGCTATCCCGACCTCGTCATGGTCTCGAACACGACGATGAACCAGACCGGCCAGGCGATCGAGGGCATCGCCATCTTCATGCTCGTCTATCTCGGCATGTCGATCACGATCTCGCTGTTCATGAACTGGTACAATGCGCGCGTCGCGCTGGTGGAGCGCTGAGATGGCCACCGCCGCGGAGATGGACGCGCTCAACACCGCACGCGAGACCCTGCCCGCCCCGCGGCAGCGCGGCCTCTCCGCCCCGCTGAAGCGCTATTTCGGCACGCCGCTGAACGCGCTGATCACGCTGGTCTGCCTGTGGCTGATGGTGCGGCTCGCCACCGCCGCCTGGGGCTGGCTGGTGACCCGCGCGGTGATGGAGGGCGGGCCGGAGGCCTGCAAGGGCGGCACGGGCGCGTGCTGGCCCTTCCTGGCCGCGAAGCTGCGCTTCATGATCTTCGGCTTCTACCCCTACGACGAGCATTGGCGCCCGGCGCTGGCGCTCGGGCTCTTCTTGTGTGCGATCATCATCTCGATGATGCCGCGCTTCTGGGGGCGCGGGCTGGTCTGGCTCTGGATCGCGGTGCCGCTGATCTGCGGCGTCCTGATGTATGGCGGCGTCTTCGGGCTGCCGGTCGTGACCACGACGAACTGGGGCGGGCTGCCGCTCTCCTTCATGCTCTCCTTCGTCGGGCTGGCGCTGGGCTTCCCGCTCGGCGTGGTGCTGGCGCTGGCGCGCAGTTCCAAGCTTCCCGCGATCCAGGTCATCGCGATCATCTTCATCGAGGTCGTCCGCGGCGTGCCGCTGGTCTCGATCCTGTTCATGGCCTCGGTGATGCTGCCGCTGTTCATGCCGGACGGGCTGACGGTCGACAAACTGCTGCGGGCGCAGGTCGCGATCATCATCTTCGCCGGCGCCTATATCGCCGAGACGGTGCGCGGTGGGCTGCAGGCCGTGCCGAAGGGCCAGCACGAGGCGGCGGCGGCGCTCGGGCTCGGCTACTGGCTCGCCATGCGCAAGATCATCCTGCCGCAGGCGCTGAAGATCGTGATCCCGCCGCTGGTCAACATCTTCATCGGCTTCTTCCAGGACACCACGCTGGTCACCATCATCGGCCTGCTCGATTTCCTCGACACGGTGCGCGCCTCGCTGCGCGATCCGAACTGGCAGGGCATCGCGGTGATCGAGGGCTATGTCTTCGCGGCGCTGGTCTATGCCGTGTTCAGCTATGCGATGGGCTCCTACAGCCGCTTCCTCGAGCGACGCCTCAAGACAGACCACGATCGCAGCGCGGCTGGCGGATGACGCCGCCGCGACAGGCGATCATCAACTCGGCGTGATGACGTAACGGACACCAACCACCCTGCGAATGGGCTGATGCCGGGCTTTTGCACCGGCCCCGTCACCCTGCAGAGGTTCCCATGCTCGACCGTCGCCACGCTCTCGCCACCCTCGCCGCCGCGGCCTTTACGCTCTCGGCCCTGCCGGCCCTCGCCCTCGACAAGACCGCCTTCTCGCAAGCCGCCTTCGACGCCGCCATGAAGGCCGGCAAGCCCGTTCTGATCGATGTCTCGGCGCCGTGGTGCCCGACTTGCAAGGCGCAGGCGCCGATCCTGTCGGAGCTGACCAAGCAGCCACGCTTCAAGAACCTCGTCGTCTTCAATGTCGATTTCGACAGCCAGAAGGACGCGCTGCGCGGCTTCAAGGCTCAGCAGCAGAGCACGCTGATCGTCTTCAAGGGCGGCACGGAGATGGGGCGCTCGGTCGGAGACACCAACAAGGCTTCGATCGAAGCCCTGCTCGCCCGCGCGATCTGAGGCTGACGCGTCATGGCCAGCGCCGGTTTCGCCCTGATCGCAGGGCTCCTGTCGATCCTGTCGCCCTGTGTCCTGCCGCTGCTGCCGATCGTGCTCGGCACGGCGGTCTCGGAGCATCGCTACGGGCCGGTCGCTTTGGCGGCGGGGCTGGCACTGTCCTTCACCGCGATCGGGCTGTTCGTGGCGACGATCGGCTTCGCCATCGGCCTCGACACCGGCGTGTTCCGGATGGCGGCTGCGGTCATGCTCGTCCTGCTCGGCCTCGTGCTGATGTTGCCCGTGCTGCACGCGCGGGTGGCGGCAGCGGGCGGCCCGCTCAGCAACTGGACCGAGCAGCGCTTCGGCGGCTTCTCGCCGAACGGCCTGCGCGGCCAGTTCGGCGTCGGGCTCCTGCTCGGCGCGGTCTGGAGCCCCTGCGTCGGGCCGACGCTGGGCGCGGCTTCGGTCCTTGCCGCGCAGGGCGAGAATCTCGGCGCGGTCGCGCTGACCATGCTCGCCTTCGGCGTGGGCGCCGGGCTGCCGCTGATCGCGCTCGGCATGCTGTCGCGATCCCGGCTGATGAGCCTGCGCAACCGCATGATGTCGGCCGGTCAGGGCTTCAAGACGGCGCTGGGCGGCTTCCTCGTCGCCGTCGGCATCCTGATCCTGACCGGCTGGGACAAGACGCTCGAAGCGGCCCTCGTCGCCGCCTCGCCGGAATGGCTGACGCGGCTGACGACCTCGTTCTGACGCCCCATCCGCTGCAGCGGCCGCAACCGACGCCCTCGCTTTTCGAATAGGCGACGGCGGCGCTCTCGCCTAGATACGGGGCGCGCCTTCGGGCGTGGTGCGCCCCGGATATCCCTTCGGGCGCTCGCGATTGGACGCTCGCCCGATGCCGACCAGCTCTTCCCCGATTCCGCCGACCGCCGACGCCTTCGACCTTCTCGTGATCGGCGCCTCCTATGCGGGGCTCGCCATCGCCGCAGCCGCACGCGAGGCCGGCTTTGCCGGCACCATCGGATTGGCGGGGGACGAGGCCGAACTGCCCTATCAGCGCCCGCCCCTGTCGAAGGGCTTCCTGCTCGGCAAGGCGGGAGCCCATCTGCCGTTGAAGGCGGCCTCCTTCTTTGCCGAGGCGGACATCGCCTTCCTGCCGCGCCGCCATGCGGTCACGCTCGACCGCGAAGCCCGCCAGGTGCATTTCGCGGACGGCTCGGTGCTCGGCTACGGGCAGCTCGCGCTCGCGACCGGGGCACGGGCGGCGGCCTTGCGTTGCGAGGGCGCGACGCTCGACGGCGTCCTCGCCCTGCGCTCGCTCGACGATGCGCAGGCACTCAATGCGCGGCTCGCAGCGGCGCAGGCGATCGTGATCATTGGCGGCGGCTTCATCGGGCTCGAGGTCGCCTCCGCCGCGGTCACGCTCGGCAAGCAGGTCACGGTGATCGAGGCCGGGCCGCGGCTGATCGGCCATGCCGTCGCCCCGGAGATCTCCGCCTACATGCAGGGCGTGCATGAGCGGCAGGGCGTCGCGATCCGGCTCGACACGCGCGTCGCACGCATCGAGGGCGAGGGCGGCAAGGTTACGGCGGTGCTCTGCGCCGACGGTTCGCGCCTTCCCTGCGACCTCGTGCTGGCTGCCGTCGGGGCCGTGCCGAATGTCGAGATGGCTGCGGCGGCGGGGCTCGCGATGGAGGACGGGATCGCGGTCGACGAATACGGACGGACCTCCGACCCGCTGATCTTCGCCGCGGGCGACTGCACCAGCCATCCGAATGTGCATGCGAGGCGGCGCCTGCGGCTGAGTTCGGTGCAGAACGCCAATGATCAGGGGCGCATCGTCGGCGCCACCATCGCGGGGCGGGTGGAGCCCCATGCGGCCGTGCCCTGGTTCTGGTCCGACCAGTACGACGTCAAGCTGCAGATGGTCGGGCTCGGCGTGCCGGGGGGCCCTTCCGTGGTGCGCGGCTCGCCGGCCGAGGGGCGCTTCTCGCTCTTCCGCTATGACGGGCCGCGGCTCGTCGCGATCGAGAGCATCAACCGCCCGGCCGACCACATGATGGGACGCCGGCTGATCGCAGCCGGGCTCTCGCCGACGCCGGAGCAGGCTGCGGACCCCGCCTTCGATCTGCGTTCGCTGGCCTGATCTCCCAAGCCGGCGGGCGCCCGCTGCGCCTTGAAAATGCCGCTTGCCAGCCGTGCGGAATGGGAGTGCCATGCCGCAGGGGTACGATGCGCCCCTGCGATGGAGACGACCATGCTGAGGAATGCGATCCTTGCCGGTGCGGCGCTGGCTGCGCTGACGGCCCTGCCGGTGACCCCGGCGGCGGCGCTGACGATGAAGGAATGCTCCGCCAAGTATCAGGAGGCCAAGAAGGCCAACACGCTCAAGGGCCAGAAGTGGAACGATTTCCGCAAGGCCCAATGCGCCGACGACGACGCCGACGAGAACGAGGCTGCGGCCGCCGTCTCCGAGCCCGCCGCGCCTGCTGCGACGCCGGCCAAGCCGGCCAGCACGGCCAAGGCCAAGCCCGCGGTGTTCCCGAAGGCGGTGGCGACCAAGTACAACGACCTCACTGCCGGCAAGGCACGGTTGAAGACCTGCGCCGACCAGTACAACGCCAACAAGGCGACCAACGCCAATGGCGAACTGAAATGGATCGCCAAGGGCGGCGGCTACTGGAGCCAGTGCAACGCCAAGCTGAAGGGCTGATCGCACAGCCCCCGCATCGTCATCCTGGACAAGCCGCGCAGCGGCGCAGGCCGGGATCCATCACAGGGCAGCACAGTGCTCGATGATGGATCCCGGTCTTCGCATGCGCGAAGCCCAGGATGACGGGCGCCCTTGTGCTCAGCCCGCGAGCGAGGCCCGCGCCTGACGGTACTCGGCCAGGAGCCGCGCGCCGAGTTCGGCCGTCGTCGGCACGTCCTCGATCGCACCCACGCCCTGGCCGGCCGACCAGATCGTTTTCCAGACCTTGGCCTCGTTGCCGAGATCGAGCTTGCCGTGGCCGGTGAGGTTGTCGGGATCGAGCCCCGCCGCCTGGATGCTCTCGCGCATGAAGTTGGCGTTCACGCCGCTGATCGCCGGGGTGTAGAGGATGTCGGCGGCCTGGCTGCGCAGCAGCATCGCCTTGTATTCGGGGTCCGCCATGCTCTCGGCCGTCGCGATGAAGCGCGTGCCGAGATAGGCGAGGTCCGCGCCCATGAGCTGGGCGGCGGCGATCTGCGCGCCGTTCGAGATCGCGCCCGCCAGCACGATCGTGCCCGCGAAGAAGCGGCGGATCTCGGAGACCAGCGCGAAGGGGCTCATCGTGCCGGCATGGCCGCCGGCGCCGGCCGCGACCGCGATGATGCCGTCGACGCCGGCCTCGGCCGCCTTCTGGGCATGGCGCAGGCTGATGACGTCATGGAAGACGAGCCCGCCATAGCCATGCACGGCCTTGACTAGATCGGGCACCGCGCCGAGCGAGGTGATGACGAGGGGCACCTTGTGCTTCGCCGTGATCGCCAGATCCGCCTCCAGCCGCGGATTGGAGCGGTGGACGATCAGGTTGACGCCGAAGGGCGCGGCGTCCGGCACGTCGGCGAGACGCCCCTCGATCTCGCTCAGCCAGGCCTCATAGCCCTCGCTCGTGCGCTGGTTCAGCGCCGGGAAGGTGCCGAGGATGCCGGCCTTGCAGGTCTCGATCACGAGATCGGGGCCCGAGACGAGGAACATCGGCGAGGCGATGGCGGGTAGGCGCAGGCGCCCGGCGAGCGTGGTCGGTAGCGGCACGGTGGCGGTCTCCCCAGCTTCGGATTCCTGACGGCCGGAATCTCTTCGCGATCTCCCGGTCGTATCAGCGCGCCGGCCCGTGTGGAACCCATTGCAGGGCCGCAGCGCGCCGGTGGCGCTTGCCAAATCCGCCCGGCTGGGCGAGTGCGGTCTAGAGAGCCGGCATAACCCGGCCGAGCCTCGGGAGACGACGACGTGAGCCAGCCGAACCAGCGCGATTTCGAACTCCCCGGCCGTTCGGTGGTGATGGGCCGGCGCGGCATGGCCGCGACCTCCCACCCGACCGCGACGCTCACCGCGATCAACATCCTGCAGGCCGGCGGCAATGCGATCGACGCCGCCGTGGCGGCCTGTGCCGTGCAATGCGTGGTCGAGCCGGGCTCGACCGGAATCGGCGGCGATTGCTTCGTGCTGATGGCGAAGGGCGGCAGCGACCAGGTCCTCGCCTATGACGGCTCGGGCCGGGCGCCGGCGGCCGCGACACTCGACTGGTATCGGGAGCACGGCTTCAGCGAGATTCCGCGCCAGTCCCCCCATGCGGTGACGATCCCCGGAGCCGTCGAGGCCTGGGCGACGCTGGTCAAGGACCATGGCCGCCTGCCGCTGGCTCAGCTGCTGAAGCCCGCGATCGATCTGGCGCGGGACGGCTATGTGGTGGCGCCGCGCGCCGCCGCCGACTGGGCCGGGCAGGCCGCGCTGATGGCGAAGGACGAGCCGACGGCGCGCGTCTTCCTGCCCGAGGGCCGGGCGCCGCTGGCCGGCGAAATCCATCACCAGCGCGAGCTCGCGGCGACACTGCAGGCCATCGCCGACAAGGGCGCCTCGGCCTTCTACGAGGGCGCGATCGCTCAGGACATGGTCGACCGGCTGCGCGAACTCGGCGGCCTGCATACGCTCGAGGATTTCCGCGACGCCAACGGCGGCTATGTCACGCCGATCAGGACCCGCTTCCGCGGCCATGACGTGTTCGAGTGCCCGCCCGCCGGCCAGGGCGTGATCGCGCTGATGATCCTCAACATCCTCTCGGGCTTCGAGCCGGGCGACGACCCGCTCTCCGCCGACCGGCTGCATATCGAGATCGAGGCGGCCAGGCTTGCCTATTCCGTGCGCGACGCCGTGCTGGCCGATCCGAGCCAGAGCGATGTGCCGCCGGACTGGCTGCTGTCAGAGGAGTTGGCGGCGCAGCTGCGCAGCCAGATCGACCTGAAGCAGGCGATCAAGGAACTGCCGAGCTTCGCGCCCACCGAGGTGGAGCATGCCGACACGGTCTATATCAGCGTCGTCGACGGCGACGGGATGGCGGTGAGCTTCATCAACTCGGTGTTCCACCCCTTCGGCGCGGCGCTGGTCGCGCCGAAGAGCGGCGTGCTGCTGCAGAACCGCGGCCAGGGCTTCGTGCTCAAGCCCGGCCACCCCAACGCGATCGCGCCGCGCAAGCGCCCGCTGCACACGATCATCCCCGGGATGATGCTGCGCGACGGCAAGGTCTGCCTGTCCTTCGGCGTGATGGGCGGCCACTACCAGGCGATGGGGCACGCCCATCTGATCAGCAAGCTGCTGGACTACGGACTGGACCTGCAGAGCGCGATCTCGCTGCCGCGCATCTTCCCGCGCCCGGGCCAGACCGCGATCGAGGCGGAAAAGACCGTGCCGGCCGCCGTGCGCGCCGAGCTCGAGCGGCGCGGCTTCGTCTTCACGGCGCCGGGCGCGGCGATCGGCGGCGGTCAGGCGATCGCGATCGATCCCGTCACCGGCGCGCTCTCGGCCGGATCCGACCACCGCAAGGATGGCTGCGCGCTGGGGTGGTGAGGCTTTTCGAGGCGCTCTGATTGAGCAAAGCGCCTCGGAACCACGACGAGTCATCCCGGCCGTAGCGAAGCGGAGCGCCGGGATCCATCGTAGGGCTCCGGCGCTCCATGATGGATGCCGGACTGCGCTGCTTTGCAGCTTGTCCGGGATGACGCGTTGACGAGCCTGTAGCGTTATTCCGCTGCGACCAGCGGCAGAGTGACAGTGCGGCCGCCGGCTTCGACCAGAAGAGAGGCCCCACCTGCGCCGGCGAGCTGCTTACCGGCATCCAGCAATTCGATGCCGCAGACCGAGCCATCGGGGTTGAGATCGATCAGCACATCCTCGCTGACGCGCACCGTCTCGACATCCCCAGCAGCCTCGGCGAAGCGCAGATAGGCAATGTTGTGTGTCGCGTCATAGGTGAGTTGCATCGCGGTCCGACCCCTCAGAAGAACTTCACGATCACAGTGATGGCCAGCCAAGCCCCGTCCTCGAAGACGGCGATCACCTCAAGCTGCTTTGTATCATAACTGCGCTCTCGCCACATCCAGCGGCCCGGATGGTTGAGCGTAAAGATCGTTCTTCCCAATTTGGCAGGAGCCTGCTCGCCCTGCCGAACCGTCTCGATGATCTCTTCAGCCGTCGCGCCCCTCAGTTCCGCACGCTCCAGCGCATGCGGCAGGATCGCGACCTCCACGGCTCAGCTGTCCATCTTGAGCGCGGCGATGAAGGCTTCCTGCGGGATTTCGACCTTGCCGAACTGCCGCATCTTCTTCTTGCCTTCCTTCTGCTTCTCCAGGAGCTTGCGCTTGCGGGTGGCGTCGCCGCCATAGCACTTGGCGGTGACGTCCTTGCGCAGGGCGCGGATGGTCTCGCGCGCGATGATCTTGCCGCCGATCGCCGCCTGGACGGGGATCTGGAACATGTGCGGCGGGATCAGGTCCTTCAGCTTCTCGCACATGGCGCGGCCGCGGGCGTCGGCACGGGTGCGGTGGACGAGCATGGAGAGCGCATCGACCGGCTCGGCATTGACCAGGATCGACATGCGCACGAGGTCGCCCTCGCGATAGTCGGTGATAGCGTAATCGAAGGAGGCGTAGCCCTTCGAGATCGACTTCAGCCGGTCGTAGAAGTCGAACACCACCTCGTTGAGCGGCAGGTCGTAGACCACCTTGGCGCGGGCGCCGACATAGCCGAGATCGATCTGCAGGCCGCGACGGTCCTGGCAGAGCTTGAGCACGGAGCCGAGATACTCGTCCGGCGTGAAGATGGTGGCGCGGATCCAGGGCTCCTCGATCGCCTCGATCTTCATCACATCCGGCATGTCGGCCGGGTTGTGGAGCTCCAGCGTCGTGCCGTCGCGCAGCCGCAGATGGTAGACGACCGACGGCGCGGTCGAGATCAGGTTGAGGTTGAACTCGCGCTCGAGCCGCTCCTGGATGATCTCCAGATGCAGCAGGCCGAGGAAGCCGCAACGGAAGCCGAAGCCGAGCGCGGCCGAGGTCTCCATCTCGTAGGAGAAGCTGGCATCGTTCAGCCGCAGCTTCGCCATGGCGCCGCGCAGCAGTTCGAAATCGGCGGCGTCGACCGGGAAGATGCCGCAGAACACCACCGGCTGAACCGGCTTGAAGCCCGGCAGCGGCTCCGCGATCGGCTTGCGGTCGTCGGTGATGGTGTCGCCGACGGCGGTGTCCGCCACCTCCTTGATCGAGGCGGTGAAGAAGCCGACCTCGCCCGGGCCGAGTTCCTTGACCTCCTGCATCTTGGGCTTGAACACGCCGACGCGGTCGACGCCATAGGCGGCGTTGGCGCGCATCATGCGGATGGTCATGTTCTTCTTCAGCACGCCATCGATGATACGCACCAGCACGACCACGCCGAGATAGGCGTCATACCAGGAATCGACGAGCATGGCCTTGAGCGGCGCATCCGCATCGCCCTTGGGGGCCGGCAGCTTGGCGACGATCGCCTCCAGCACGCCCTCGATGTTGAGCCCGGTCTTGGCGGAGATCGGCACCGCTTCCGAGGCGTCGAGGCCGATCACGTCCTCGATCTGCTGCTTGATGCGCTCCGGATCGGCCGCCGGCAGGTCGATCTTGTTGAGGACCGTGACGATCTCGTGGTTGGCGTCGAGCGCCTGGTAGACATTGGCCAGCGTCTGCGCCTCGACGCCCTGGGAGGCGTCGACGACCAGCAGCGAACCTTCGCAGGCCGCCAGCGAGCGCGAGACCTCATAGGCGAAGTCGACATGGCCGGGCGTGTCCATCAGGTTGAGGACATAGTCCTTGCCGTCCTTGGCCTTGTAATCCAGCCGGACGGTCTGCGCCTTGATGGTGATGCCGCGCTCCTTCTCGATATCCATCGAGTCGAGGATCTGCTCGCTCATGTCGCGGGCCGCGACCGTGCCGGTCTGCTGGATCAGACGGTCGGCGAGCGTCGACTTGCCGTGGTCGATATGCGCCACGATCGAGAAGTTGCGGATGTTGTCGAAGGTGCGGGTGCTCATGCGCGGGCCATAGCAGCGAAGCCCCAGCGCGCCAAGGGTTTGCCGCGGCCCCGGCTATTCCGCCGCAGCCATTCGCAGCGGCGCGGGCGCAGCCTGCTGCGCCCAGGTCAGGGCGCGATAGTCGAAGCCGGCCTCGAGCGTCGGCTTCACCACCGCGAAATAGGGCGAGATGTCGAAATCGCGCGGCATGTAAAGCGAGTGGTGGCGGATATGCAGGATCTCCTCGAAATCCGCCTCGTCCATGGCGCGGGCATATTCGATCGTCGGCAGCACGGGATAGCGCGCCGCCTCGAAAGCCTGGGCGATCAGCGTCGAGCAGATCGCCCGCGTCGGATCGCCCGATCCCAGCGCGATCATGCGCCGGCGCCAGGATTTCGGCGCCCAGGGCAAAGGGATCAGCCAGCGCATCAGATCGAGGATGTTCTTGAGGTCGTACTGGGTGCCGAGCCGGCCGAGCACATAGTCGACGACGACGGCCTGCCCCTCCTCGTCGAGCGCCTGCGGACGGCAGATCCGCGTGCCGAAGGCGCCATATTTGGAAAGCGGGGAGAGCACGCAGCCGACATCCATCTCGACTTCGGCCAGCACGAGCGGCTCGCCGTCATCCGTGAACTGTCCCGTTTCGCCGACATAGAGCGCGGCATGGGACCAGGTCGACTGCGTCAGATATTTGATCGCGGCGGAGACTTTCATCCCGCCCTCGACCAGAAGCACGTCGCCCGGACGCAGCGCCGCGCGCAATCTCGCCAGGGCCTTTTCATCGGAGGCGCGCGGCTCCGCCCTGCCGCGGGTGATGAAGCCGACGACGGCTCTGCCGAGCCACTCCAGACCTCGATTCATGGCCGTTCCCCTCGACCAGCGCCCTTCCGGGCGTCGTTCCCGATATGAAAGCAGGGCTTCCCTGCCGCTTTGCAAAGATCGGCCCCGTCGCTGGCGGCAAGCTGGAATCGTGGTGAAATCCGCGTTGACGCGCGGGGCCGGGCGGGAAGGCGACGGCGATCCGTAAGACACTTGATTTCCGATATAATCGAAATATTCTCTCTTTATGGATTCTGTGAGCGACATCGATCTCGACCGCCGTCTCGGCGCCCGCATCAAGGGGCTGCGCCAGAGCCGCGGCCTGACGCTCGACCAGCTCGCGGAACGCTCGGGCGTCAGCCGCGCCATGATCTCGCGGGTCGAACGGGGGGAATCGAGCCCGACGGCGGCGCTTCTGGACCGGCTCTGCGCCGGGCTCGGCGTCCTGCTATCGGCCCTCTTCCGCGAGGAGGCGCAAGGCGGCCCGCTGGCGCGGCGAAGCGAGCAGCCGGTCTGGACCGATCCCGACAGCGGCTATGTCCGGCGCAGCGTCTCGCCCGCCGGAACCGGCTCCCAGATCGAGATCGTGGAGGTCGAGATGCCGGCGGGGGCGCGCGTCCTGCTCGATGCGCCGCGCGGTGGCTTCCGGCTCGACCAGCAGCTCTGGCTGCTGGAGGGCGAGCTCAGCCTCACCGTCGGCGGGCGCGAGCATCGGCTGGCGGCGGGAGACTGCCTCGCCATGCTGCTCGACGGGCCGATCGCCTTCCACAATCCGGGCGAGGTCCCGGCACGCTATGCGGTGGTGCTGACCGCCGCCGATCTCTGAGACGGACCGAAAGCCCATGACACAGGACGATGCGATCACAGTCAGGCCGCTCGATGCGCCGGCCGCGCGAGACGCGATCCCGGCCTTGGCCGACATTCTCGCCGATGCGGTCGAGAACGGGGCCTCGGTCGGCTTCATGAACTGGAACGGACTGCCCGACTATGCCGCGTTCTGGACCGGCGTCGCGGTCGAGGTGGAGGCGGGGCGCACGATCCTGTTCGCGGCACGGCGGGGCGCGGAGATCCTCGGCACGGCGCAGTTGCAGCTCATCGGCAAGCCGAACCAGCCGCATCGTGCCGAGATCGCCAAGGTGCTTGTGCATTCCCGCGCAAGGCGGCGCGGCCTCGGCGCCGCCCTGATGCGGGCGGCGGAGACGGCGGCGCGACAGGCCAAGCGCGATCTGCTGGTGCTCGACACCGACGAGAACGGCGCGGCGCGCCGGCTCTACGGCAAGCTGGGCTGGACCGAACTCGGCACGATCCCGCGCTTCGCGCTGATGCCCGACGGCCGCGACTGCGGCTCGACGTTCTTTTACAAGGATCTGCGCTGAGGCAGCTCAGCCCTCCGCAGGCTTGCGGAAATAGGGCTCGACCTCGCCCTTGAGCTTCACCGTCATCGGGTTGCCGAAGCGGTCCTTGGCGTTGCCGGCGGTCAGGCGCACCCAGCCTTCGCTGATGCAGTACTCCTCGACATTGGTCTTCTCGACACCCTTGAAGCGGACGCCGATGTCCCGCGACAGCAGCTCCTCGTCATAGAAGGGGCTGTTGGGGTTGGAGGAGAGGCGGTCGGGCAGCGTGTCGGTCATGGCGGAAGCCTTAGGGAAAAGCGTGTCGGAGGGCGGCCGGGCCGCGTTGGCGCACAGGTAGCGCGATCCGGCGGCGATGCCAAATCGCAGGCGCTCAGCGGCCGCCAGCCTGTTCGATCAGGCGCGCGATCGCCTGCTGGCCCCGCTGTCGGGCATGAGCCAGCGGCGTCACGCCGTCCCTGTCCGCGAGGCTCGGATCGGCACCCGCATCGAGAACCAGCCGCGCGACCTGCTGGTGGCGCGGGCCGCCATCGCCCAGAATCACGATCTCCAGCAGGCAGGTCCAGCCGAGATCATTGATGTGATCGAGGTCGATGCCGCTGGTCAGCAGCAGCCTGACCGCCTCGACATGGGCGCGCTCGCAGGCGGGGATCAGCGCATTGCCGCCATAGCGGTTGCGGATCGACAGATCGGGCTTGCGTGGCAGCATCGCGGCGATGATCTCGGCCCGGCCCAAGGCTCCCGCGAGCAACCAGGGCGTGTCGCGATTGGCGGCCTGGGTGTTGGGGCTCGCCCCGGCCTCGAGCAGGATCTTCGCGGCGGAGACATGATCGCCGGCGACCGCGCGCAGCAAGGCCGACCGGCCCCCGGCATCCTGGGCTTCCAGCGGCGCGCCGGCCTGGAGCAGGCGAACAACCTCGTCGACGCGCCCCGAGGCCGCGGCCTCGATCAAGGCTGGGCCCGAAGCGAGGGCGGGACCGACCATCATCACCACTCCGAGCACGAACCCGCACCAAGAGCGGATCGGCCTCACCGCGCCCCGTCCAGCAGGCGCCCCACCACCTTGGCCGTGTAGTCCACCATCGGCACGATGCGGGCATAGTTCAGCCGCGTCGGGCCGATGATGCCGACGACGCCGACGATGCGCTGCTCGGCATCGCGGAAGGGCGCAGCGACCATCGAGGAGCCGGACATCGAGAACAGCTTGTTCTCGGAGCCGATGAAGATGCGCACGCCGTCGCCGGCCTCGGCGCGCGCCAGCAGGTCGATGACGTCGGTCTGGGTCTCGAGATCGCCGAAGAGCAGGCGGATGCGCTCAAGGTCCTCCTGCGCCTTGAGGTCCTCCAGCAGATTGGCCTGGCCGCGCACGATGAGGTGGCGGTCGGAACTCGGCCCCGAGGAGGTGGCGATGCCGCTCTCGACCAGCCGCGCGGTCAGCGAGTCGAGTTCGCGCTCCATCTGCTCGCGATGCTGGGCGATCTCGGCGCGCAGCTCGCCCAGCGTCTTGCCGAGGATGCGGGCGTTGAGGAAATTCGCGGCCTCCGTCAGCGCGGAGGCCGGCAGGCCGGGTGGCAGGCTCAGGAGCCGGTTCTCGACCGTGCCGTCGTCGGCGACGAGCACGACGAGCGCTCGCGTCGGGTCGAGGCGGACGAACTCGATATGCTTCAGCCGGGCATTGGCCTTGGTCGTCACGACGACGCCCGCGCCACGCGAGAGGCCCGAGAGCAGGGCCGAGGCTTCGGTCAGCGTGCCGTCGAGCGTGCGGCCGGTGGCGGCGGCCTTCATCTGCGCCTCGATGCGGGCGCGCTCCTCGGCGGTGAGGTTGCCGACCTCCATCATCGCATCGACGAAGAAGCGCAGGCCTCTCTCGGTCGGGAGACGCCCCGCGGAGGTGTGGGGGGCGTAGATCAGCCCCGCCAGTTCGAGATCGGTCATGACGTTGCGCACCGTCGCCGGCGAGAGCGACATCGGCAGCAGACGGGCGATGTTGCGCGAGCCGACCGGCTCGCCGGTGGCGAGGTAGCCGTCGACGATCTGGCGGAAGATCTCGCGCGAGCGCTGATCGGTCTCGATCAGTCCGCTGGCTGTGTCGGGACGCGGCGTGTGGGCGCTCATCTGCGGCGAAACGGCTTTCTCGACATGGGCTTATTGTTGATCCGGACCGGCGCCCGATCAAGCGAAAACGCGTGCGACCCCTGTCCGCCTTGCCGCACCCGCGGCGACCGCCTACAAGCCGCCAACCCCGAACAATCAGGATATCGCCATGCGACCCTCGAAACGCGCCGCAGACGAAATGCGCAAGGTCACGCTCGAACGCGGCGTCGTGCGCTATGCGGAAGGCTCCTGCATGGTCTCCTTCGGCGAGACGAAGGTGCTCTGCGCCGCAACCGTCGAGGAGAAGGGCCCGCCCTGGCTGCGCGGCACCGGCAAGGGCTGGGTCACCGCCGAATATGCGATGCTGCCGCGCGCCACGCATGAGCGCAATCGCCGTGAGGTCACCTCCGGCAAGCCGTCCGGCCGCACGCAGGAGATCCAGCGGCTGGTCGGGCGCTCACTTCGCGCCGTGGTCGACCTGACCGCGATCGGCGAGCGCCAGATCGTCGTCGATTGCGACGTGCTGCAGGCCGATGGCGGCACCCGCACGGCCTCGATCACCGGCGCCTGGGTGGCGCTGCACGACGCGCTGAAATGGATGGAGGCGCGCTCGATGCTGAAGGGCGCCAATCCGCTGAAGGACCATGTCGCGGCGATTTCCTGCGGCATCGTCGCCGGCAACCCGGTGCTCGACCTCGATTACGTCGAGGATTCCGGCGCGCAGACCGATGCGAACTTCGTCATCACCGGCTCCGGCGGCCTGGTCGAGGTGCAGGGGACGGCCGAGGGCGCGCCCTTCTCGGAAGAGGAGCTGATGGCGCTGATGCGGCTCGCCAAGGGTGGGGTCAGCAAGCTGGTGGCGTTGCAGAAGGCGGCGGTGGCCTGATCCCAACCGTCATTCCGGGGCTTCGCGCAGCGAAGAGCCCGGAATCCATGACCACTGTCTTCTCCGGATATGGCGCAAACCCTTTAAACGAGCTGGCCATGTGTTCGACTGTTCACAACCTGTGTTCATGGATTCCGGGCTCGCTCCTACGGAGCGCCCCGGAATGACGGCACAACACCGTATCCTCACCGGCAAGGTCGTGATCGCGACCCACAACAAGGGCAAGCTCGTCGAGATGCGCGAGCTGATGGCGCCGTTCGGGATCGAGCTGGTCTCGGCCGGGGACCTCGGCCTGCCCGAGCCCGACGAGACCGGCTACATGTTCTCCGAGAACGCCGCGATCAAGGCGCATGCGGCGGCGACAGCCTCAGGCCTGCCGGCGCTGGCGGACGATTCCGGACTTTGCGTCGACGCGCTGGACGGCGCACCGGGCCTGTTCTCGGCGAACTGGGCCGGGCCGGGCAAGGACTTCAAGCCGGCGATGGCGCGCGTGCTGGCCGAGATGGCCAAGCGCGGCGCGACGGCGCCGGAGCAGCGCAAAGCGCATTTCGTCTCGGCGCTGGTGATCGCCTGGCCGGACGGCCATGAGGAGCTGTTCGAGGGGCGCGTCCATGGCCGCATCGTCGACGCCCCGCGCGGGACGGGCGGCTTCGGCTACAACCCGATCTTCCAGCCCGACGGCTACGACGTGACCTTCGCGGAGATGACCAGCACCGTGAAGAGCGGCGTGGATGACGCGCTGTCGCATCGGGCCAAAGCCTTCAAGCTGCTGGCGGCCGCCTGCCTCAGGGCTCCGGCGTGAGCGGCGCGGCCGTCCTCGCGCCGGCATCCCCGACCCTGCATCCGACTGCGGATGCGGGCTTCGCCGTCTATGTGCACTGGCCGTTCTGCCTGGCCAAATGCCCCTATTGCGACTTCAACAGCCATGTCCGGCTGCAGCCGCCCGACCAGGCCCGCTATGTCGCGGCTTTCCGGCGCGAGATCGCCCATCGGGCCGCGCTGGCGCCGGGGCGGACCGTCACCTCGATCTTCTTCGGCGGCGGCACGCCCTCGCTGATGGAGGGCCGCACCGTCGGTGCGATCCTCGACGCCATCGGCGAGGCCTGGGCGATCGACCCGCATTGCGAGGTCTCGCTCGAGGCCAACCCGACCAGCGTCGAGGCCGGGCGCTTCGCCGATTTCAGGGCGGCCGGCGTCAATCGCGTCTCGCTCGGCGTGCAGGCGCTCAACGATGCCGATCTCAAAACGCTCGGGCGGATGCATTCGACGCGCGAGGCGCTCGACGCCGTCGCGATCGCGCGCCGCTACTTCGAGCGCTATTCCTTCGACCTGATCTATGCCCGCTCGCCGGAGCAGACGCCGGCCGCGTGGCGGGCCGAGCTGGAGCTGGCGATCAGCCATGCCGCCGAGCATCTCTCACTCTACCAGCTCACGATCGAGCCCGACACGATGTTCGAGCGGTTGTTCAAGGCCGGCAAGCTCGCCGTGCCGGACCATGAGGCGGGCGCTGCGCTCTACGAGATCACGCAGGAGATTACGGCCAAGCATGGCCTGCCGGTCTACGAGATCTCCAACCATGCTCGTCCCGGCGCGGAATGTCGGCACAACCTCGTCTACTGGCGCTATGGCGAATATGCCGGCATCGGCCCCGGCGCGCATGGGCGGCTGGTGACCGACGAGGGGCGGATGGCCCATTCGACCGAGAAGCGGCCCGAGGCCTGGCTCGAGCGCGTCGAGGCGGGCGGCCAGGCGCTCATCGAGAACGAGCGGCTCAATGCCGAGGCGCAGGGCGACGAATATCTGCTGATGGGGCTGCGGCTGGTCGAGGGCATCGACCCCGCCGTGTTCAGGGCGCTGTCAGGCCGCGCGCTCAACGAGCGGCGGGTCACCAGCCTCGTGCTCGACCGGCTGCTCGTCCGCAAGCCCGGCGGCAAGCTCGCCTGCACGCCGGAGGGCGCGCTGGTGCTGGACGCGGTGGTGGCGGATCTGGCGGCGTAAAGCGTAAAGCCTCGCTTTACGAAGCGAGGCCGGGCTGTTATATGGTCCGGCAATGCGGATCCGGAATGTCAGGCACAGGGGCTTGCGCCGGCTGGTCGAGGCGGACGATGCGTCGGGCCTTCAGCCGCAGGTCGTCGACAAGCTCCGCAAGATGATCGCCTTCCTGCAGGACATGCAGGGAGCTGACGAGCTTCGTATCTTTCCGAGCTGGAAGGTGCACCTGCTGACGGGCGACCGGAAGGGTGTCTGGAGCCTGTTCGTGACGAAGAACTGGCGCCTGACCTTCCGTATCGAACAAAACGACATCGAAATCATCGATCTGGATTATGAGGATTACCACTGATGGATGATGAAACCGCTCCCCGGGAGGGCTACCGGCTGAAAGCCCCGCCGCATGTCGGAAGCTTCCTCAAGACCGAAATCATCGAGCCCGCCGAATTGTCGGTGACGGCAGCCGCGGCCGTTCTGGGCGTCACGCGCCCGGCCCTGTCCGCCCTCCTGAACGGGCGCGCTGCGCTCTCCGCAGAGATGGCGCTGCGTTTCGAGAAGGCCTTTGGGCTGTCCATGGACACGCTGATGCGCATGCAGAACAGTTTCGACATCGCCCAGGCGCGCAAGCGCGCGGGCAGCATCGACGTCAAGCCCTTCGTGCCTGCACCGAAAGCCGCCTGACGACGGCGACTACTGCGTGCGCGGCCCGAGATCGCGCGGGGCGGCGTTGACGGTGACGATCTGGCCGTTGCGCAGTTCGAGCACGGCGAGCCCGCGGTCGTTCTGGCCGTCCGGGCGGAAGCGGAAGACGCCGTCGGCGCCCGCGAAGCCCGAGGCGTTGGTCAGCACCGATTCCGAGAAGCGCTGCGACCCTTGCGTGCGCGCCAGCGCGGCCGCCAGCGAGACCGCGTCATAGGCGAGCGTCGCGGTGCGGGTCGGGGCGCTGTTGAAGCGCGTCTGATAGCGGCCAGCGAAGGCGTTGAAGCCGGCGGTATCGGGGGAGGCGAACCAGCCGCCCTGGATCGCCGGGACGCGCGCGACATTGGCGTCGTTCCAGACGCCGGTGCCGAGCGGCTTGACCTTGGCGGGGTCGTAGCCCGCCTGCTGCAAAGCGAGGCCGAGCGCCGGCATGGTGTCGGCGGCGGCGGGCACGAAGAGCGCATCGGCCTGCTGCAGGGCCGGAACCAGGCGCTTCGCCGCGGCGGCCATGGAATTGGAATCCGGCGAGAAGCGCTCGATCACGACGACGCGGCCGCCGCGTCCGGCGACCGCCTGCTGGAACGCGGCCTCGACGACCTTGCCATAGGCGGTGTCCGGCACGAGGGCGGCGAAGGATTTGCGGCCCTGCTGCGAGGCATAGGCGATGACGCGGTTGACGTCGTTCTCGGGCGGGAAGGACAGCAGATAGATGCCGCGGCCGGCGACATTGGTGTCGCTGGAAAAGGCGATGACCGGGCGGTTGGCAGCGCGCGCGACCTGGCCGGCGGCCTGAACGGACGGTGCAAACAGCGGGCCGATGATGAGTTCGGCGCCCTCGGCGATCGCCTCCTGCGCGGCGGCCTGCGCGCCCTCGGGCGTGCCGCGGTCATCCTTCACCAGCAGCGTCAGATCGGCATTGGGGAACTCGGAGAGCGCCATCTCGGCCGCGTTCTTCAGCGAATTGCCGACGACGGCGCCCTGGCCTTCCGCGGTCAGCGGCAGGATCAACCCGACCTTGACCTTGCCTGTGCCGATCGTCTGACCCGTGCTCTGCGCGGGCTGCGCCTGCGGCGAAGCGGCATCGAAGCCCGGCAGCCCGCTCGGCCCGCCACTGCAGGCTGCCAGAGACAGGCAGGCGAGCGCCGCCAGCGAGGTCAGGCTGCGGCGGCTGATCGATTCCCTGAGCGGATGACGCGACACGGGCGATCTCCAGATCTCGCTCCGGACGGCAGCAGGCCCGCCCGGCGTTACAGTCCCCCGACCGTGGGGATTCTCCTGCCAGTGCGGCAGGGTATTTTCAAGTTGTTAACTCTGAGTTGCGGTCGCGGGCGACGCAGCCGCCCGCCCGCACGGATGGCGCAGCGGCGGCGGCTGTGGCAGGTTCGCGGCCATGTCGACGCCGACCCCTGCCCCCGCCGCGCCGCGCGCCCCCAGCTACACCGCCTTCGGGATCAAAGCGGAGGCGGAAGCGCTGGCGCCGGGGCTGCACATCGTCGCCACGCCGATCGGCAATCTGCGCGACATCTCGTTTCGCGCGCTGGCGACGCTGGCGGCGGCGGATGCGATCCTGGCGGAGGACACGCGGACCTCGAAGACGCTGCTGGCGCATTACGGCATCTCGACGCCGCTCTACCCCTATCACGAGCATAATGCCGAGCAGATGCGGCCCAAGATCCTCGGCAAGCTGCGCGAGGGCGGCAAGCTCGCTTTGATCTCCGATGCGGGGACGCCGCTCGTCTCCGACCCCGGCTACAAGCTAGTGGCGGAGGTCGTCGCGGAGGGGTTGCCGGTCACCGGCATTCCCGGCCCCTCCGCCGTGCTGGCGGCGCTGGTGCTGGCGGGCCTGCCGACGGACCGCTTCTTCTTCGAGGGCTTCCTGCCGCCCAAGGCGGCGGCGCGGCGGGGGCGGCTGACCGAGTTGGCCGCCATCCCCGGGACGCTCGTCTTCTTCGAATCGCCGCGACGTCTGGCCGAGATGCTGTCGGATGCGGCTGCCGTCCTCGGCGAGCGCCCCGGCGCCGTCGCGCGCGAGCTGACCAAGTTCTACGAGACCGTGAGGCGCGGGGCCCTGTCGACGCTGGCGGCGCATTACGAGGGCGAGGAAGAGGCGCGCGGCGAGATCGTCGTCGTGATCGGCCCGCCCGGCGCCGAGACGGAAGCGGCTGCCGGCGACACGATCGGCGAACGCCTGCGGATCGCGCTCGCCGAGCTCTCGCTGAAGGAGGCGGTCGCGCAGGTCGCGGCCGAGACCGGCCAGCCGCGGCGCAAGGTCTATGCCCGCGCGCTGGAGCTGACGCGCGAGGAGCCGTGACAGGCGAGGCCCGCAGCCGCCGCGCGCGCCGCTCCGGCATCACCGGGCAGCGCGCGGAGTGGCTCGCGATCCTCTGGCTCGGCCTGAAGGGCTATCGTCCGCTGGCGCGACGGTTCGGCGGCAAGGGCGGCGAGATCGACCTGATCGTGAAGCGCGGCCGCACCATCGCCTTCGTCGAGGTCAAGGCGCGCGGGGCGTTGGACGAGGCCCTGATCGCGATCACCCCCGAAAAGCACAGGCTGGTCGAGCTGCGGATCCGCCAATGGCTGGCACAGAACCCCTGGGCGATGGCGCATCACCTGCGCGCCGACGCCGTCTTTCTCGCTCCTTGGCGCTGGCCGCGCCATGTTCCGGCGGTGGCCGAACTGGGGCTGTAGCCCTCACGCCGCCGCGATCAGAGGTCGTCGGCCGCACCGATCAACGAGGTCAGCATCAGCGTGAGTTTGGCCAGTTGTTCGGGCTCGAGTGAACCTATCGCTGTTCCAACCTTGTTGCGAGCGACCGCCATGACCTTGTCCGCCATGATGTCCGACGGGTGGCGCAGGCCGTTGCGCAGCGAGGGATCGACGGGCAGGCGATACAGCGGCAGATCACGCCGGTTCGTCGTCGACAGGCAAACCAGGACGCTGTCCGTGGCAGGCAGCCGATCCGACTGGATGACGATCGCTGGCCTCGGCTTGCCGTAATCGCCCGGAAGCGCCACGGTGACGACATCCCCCCGTTTCAACGCAGCCAGCCGGCTCAGGATCGCGTCAGCTTGGCGGAGCCGGGAGGTGGCCCCTCCGGCCCCCAGTCATAAGGCTCCAGGTTCCAATCAGCCGTCGCGGCCTCGATGAAGGCGAGCGTTTCGGTCTCTTCCGGAGCGCCCCGCAGCAAGGCCGCCTGCCGTGCCGCTTCCTCGGCGAAGCCGGGCGCGTTGACGTCGGGCACCCAGATCCGCAGCAGCTTGAGCCCTTGCTTCTTTTTGGCCGCGCGGTAACGGGCGAACTTGCTTTGAACGGCGCTCGCTACGCGGGACATTGTGGCCTCCAATCGCCGTGGCGACGATGCCGATGACGGTAGCGCGCTACCCGGATGCGGTCAATCTGGCGACCGGATGCTTATCGCCTCGCCGGCATCACGCCGGCCATGCGGTTACGCCCCCTTGCCGATGCGGGGGAGACCGGTCGATAAGGTCGCTCCAGAACCGGAGCGCATATCATGACCCTCAGCGTCGCCATCCAGATGGACCCGATCGAGCGCCTGCGGGTCGCCGGCGACACCGGCTTCGCGCTGATGCTCGAGGCGCAGGCGCGCGGGCATACGCTGTTCACCTACACGCCCGACAAGCTCTCGATGCGCGACGGCAAGGTCACGGCGCCGATCCGCCCCGTCACCGTCCGCGACGTCGAGGGGGACCATTTCACGGCCGGCGCCGAGGTCCGCACCGATCTCTCGACGCTCGACGTCGTGCTGCTGCGGCAGGACCCGCCCTTCGACATGGCCTATGTCTCGACCACGCATATGCTGGAGCGCATCCACCCGAAGACGCTGGTGGTCAACGACCCCTTCCATGTCCGCAATGCGCCCGAGAAGATCTTCGTCACGCATTTCCCGGAGCTGATGCCGCCGACGCTGATCACCCGCGACAAAGCCGAGATCGAGGCCTTCCGCGACGAATTCGGCGAGATCGTGATGAAGCCGCTCTACGGCCATGGCGGCGCGACCGTGTTCAAGACCAGCAAGGACGACCCGAATTTCGGCTCGCTCTATGATCTCTTCGCCAATCTCTTCCGCGAGCCCTGGGTGGCGCAGGCCTTCATCAAGGAGATCTCGGAAGGCGACAAGCGCATCATCCTGATCAATGGCGAGGCGGCGGGCGCGGTCAACCGCGTGCCGGCGGTCGGCGATCTGCGCGCCAACATGGTGCGCGGCGGCGCGGCGCGGCCGACCGACCTCTCGCCCAAGGAGCGCGAGATCTGCGAGGCGATCGGCCCTTCGCTGCGCGAGCGCGGCCTGCTGCTGGTCGGCATCGACGTGATCCACGGCAAGCTGACCGAGATCAACGTCACGGCGCCAACCGGCGTGCGGGCGATCAAGAAGCTCGGCGGGCCGGATCTGGCGGCGCAGCTCTTCGACGTGATCGAGAGCAAGGTCGCTGCTCGCGGCTGAACGCCGGGTGCGCGTCAGCCGCCTCAGCCCTTGACGAAGCCCTTCCAGCAGGGGCCGAGCGGGATCTCGCGGCGGCCCGTCATGGCAGGCTGATAGACCCGGTGCAGCGCCTGGTTGGCGACCGTGACAGGGCAGAGCGGCAGCAGGATGAGATCGGCCGCGGCCACCGCCGCCAGCGCCTCGGCGTCCGGCTCCGGCACGGCGCGGAAGGGATCGGCCCCGATCGCGATGTGGCGCACGCTGGAACGCTTCATCAGCGCCGGGAAGGGGTTGACGAAGTTCAGGCTCATGATTGTGTCGAAACGCGTGCCGGTCCGCGCCTCATGGGCGAGGATCGCGGCAATGCCGGCGTCGATCGCCATCAGCCAGCCGAGCTGGAAATCGAGTTCGGAATAGAGCGTCTGGCTCGGCAGGATCTGCTGGGCCGCGATGGCCTCGTAGGTGTCGGTCGAGGCGGCGTAGATCGCCTGCATCTTGCCGGCCCGGCCGACCACCTCGACATGCTGCGAGACGCGCCCGAGCGCGCCAAGATGATCGTTGGGCAGGGCGATGTAGTTGCTCTGGGCAAGCAAAGTACGGCCCGCGCGCTGCAGAACGGTCATGGCGGGCGGGATCGCGGTCGCGGCCACCAGCGCCAGTACCAGAAAGCGCCCGGGCCGAGCGTCCTGCACCCGGCGCAGCAGGATCCGCAGCAGCACCGGCCAGGCGAAGACGAAGGCGAGCCCGCCGGTGTTCTGCGTCTCCAGGAACAGTCCCGCCGCCATGGTCACGGCGAGCCAGGCCTCGTCCCGGTCGCAGAGCGCGTGGAGGGAGGCGGCCGACCGCTCCCGCACGAGGCGGCGCAGCCCCTGCACCCACTCGCTGCGGCCGATCCAGGCCAGAGCGAGGATCAGCGCGCCGCCTGCGGCAACGATGTCGAGATGCAGCGAACCGGCCTGCAGGAAACGCGGCAGGATGCCACCCGCATTGATCCGCAGCAGCGCGAGGATGCTCTCCGCATAGGCGCTGACGAGGCCACCGGAGAGTTCGAGGCCGGCCAGCATGAGCAGACCGCCGAGGGCCGCGAACAGGCCGAGGCGCCAGTCGAGGCGCCCCGCCAGCAGCCCGTAGGCCAAGACCAATCCCCCGGCGAGGAAGCCCGTGATCTTGATCAGCAGCAGCGCCAGCATGCACCAGAGCAGGACTCCTGCGCGCAGCGTTCGACCCGGCAGGACGAAGAGCGCCGAGACGAGCACATAGAGCACGATACTGGCCTGGCGGTTGTAGATGCCGAAGCCGTCCAGTCCCGGGAAGAAGGAATGCTGCTCGACATTCACCGGCAGGATCTGGAAGACGAGATAGGGCAGCAGCAGGCCCAGTGCGAGCCGACGCGAGCGCCGGTCCGCCGCGATCAGCACCAGCGCCATGGGCGGTGCCGTGATCAGAAACAGCGACCATTGCGCCGTCATGAGCGGGTGCGCCTGCGGGAAAAGCTGGTCGAGCCCGGCATAGAGCCAGTAGCCGAGCGGACCGACCGGCGTCAGGAAATCGAGCAGCGGAACCTGCCCCTCGGCGATGCGACGTGCGGCGTCGACATAGAGCACCAGGTCCCAATACATCGCGCCGAGCGGCAGGACGAGCGGGCGCGTCAGCAGCCAGATACAGAGGATGAGAGCCGCGGCGAGCAGCAGCTGGGGCAGCCAGGGGATGCGCCGTCCGGCCGTACCGGCTGGCGCGGCGCGCAATGGTGTCTCGGCCTGCATCGGCACCCTCGCCTGCGCCTCTCCTGCAACCGGCGATAGCGGCGACGGGTTAACACTCTGCTGAGGCGGCTAGCCGGCGCCCGTGCCGTTCAGGCTGTTGGTCTCGTCCCAGCCATAGCGCATCGTCTCGAAGCGCATCGTCAGCGCGTCGACCAGCAGGAGCTTGCCGACCAGCGGCTCGCCGAAGCCGGTGATGGCGCGGATGACCTCCAGCGCCATCAGCGACCCCATCACGCCCGGCAGCGCGCCGAGGATGCCGGCCTCGGCGCAGGTGGGCACGGAGCCCGGCGGCGGCACGTCCGGAAACAGGCAGCGCCAGGTCGGATTGGGCCGGCCGCCGGGGCCGGTCTCATGCGCCCGGATCGTCGTCAGCGAGCCGTCGAAGCGTCCGAGCGCGGCCATCACGACCGGCTTGCGCTCGTGGAAGCAAGCGTCGGAGACGGCATAGCGCGTCGCGAAATTGTCCGAACCCTCGGCGACGACGTCGTAGAAGGCGATCAGGGTGCGGGCGTTGTGCGGGTCGATCCGGGTGACGTGCTCCTCGACCTCGACATGCGGGTTCAGCCGCTTGACGAAGGCCGCTGCCGCGACCGCCTTGTGCGCGCCGATGTCGTCCGTGCCATAGATCGTCTGTCGCTGCAGGTTCGACAGCGAGACGGTGTCGTCGTCGACGATGCCGATATGGCCGACGCCCGCCGCGGCGAGATACTGGATCAGCGGCGCCCCGAGGCCTCCAGCACCGACGACCAGCACCCGGGCGCGCTTGAGCTTCTGCTGGCCGGGACCGCCGATCTCCGGCAGCACCAGATGGCGCGCATAGCGCTCGACCTCGTCCTCGTTCAGGCTCATGGCGCAAGGGTTAGGCCGATCGCGCTCGCGGGGCAATCGCGCCCGCGGCAGGGCCGGACCCCGGCTGCGGCATTGCAGCGCCTCGGGCGATCCGGCGCCCACCGCCGTCTTGGCCGCGCCCGAAAGCCATGCCATCGTGTCGCCAGACGGGGCGGGCAACGCCCCCGGACATCGACAGGGGAAGTTCCATGCAGCTCAAATCGCTCGCGCTGGCGCTGGCCGGCGTCGCTCTTTCGGCCGTCGTCGCGATGGCGCAGACGCCGATCAAGCCCGCGATCGTCTATGACAAGGGCGGCAAGTTCGACAAATCATTCAACGAGGGCGTCTTCGCCGGCGCGGAGAAGTTCAAGACCGAGACGGGCGTCGATTTCCGCGATTTCGAGCCGACCAACGACGCGCAGATCGAGCAGGCGCTGCGCCGCTTCGCCCGCGACGGCCATTCGCCGATCATCGCGGTGGGCTTCTCGCAGGCCACCGCGCTGCAGAAGGTCGCGGCCGAGTTCCCGGCGCTGAAGTTCACCATCATCGACATGGTCGTTGACCTGCCCAACGTGCAGTCGGTCGTGTTCAAGGAGCATGAGGGCTCCTATCTCGTCGGCCTGCTCGCCGGCATGGCGTCCAAATCCGGCAAGGTCGGCTTCGTCGGCGGCATGGACATCCCGCTGATCCGGAAATTCGCCTGCGGCTATGTCCAGGGCGTCAAGGCGGCCAAGAAGGATGCCGAGATCTTCCAGAACATGACCGGCTCGACGCCGGCCGCCTGGAACGACCCGGTCAAGGGCGGCGAGCTCGCCAAGTCGCAGATCGACCGCGGCGCCGACGTGATCTACCACGCCGCCGGCGGCACCGGGATCGGCGTGCTGCGCGCCGCGGCCGACGCCGGCAAGCTCGGCATCGGCGTCGATTCCAACCAGAACGGCCTGCAGCCCGGCAAGGTGCTGACCTCGATGCTCAAGCGCGTCGACGTCGCCGCCTATTCCTCCTTCAAGGCCGCCCGCGACGGCAGCTGGAAGCCGGGAATCTCGGTGCTCGGCCTGAAGGAGGACGGCGTCGGCTGGGCGCTGGACGACGCCAACAAGGCGCTGATCACGCCCGAGATGAAGGCCGCCGCCGACAAGGCCCGTGCCGACATCATCAGCGGCGCGATCAAGGTCCACGACTACATGTCGGATTCGAAGTGCGCGGTGTGAGGCCTCTGGCGTCGCGCGACAACGGGACGTCATTCTCGGGCGAAGCGAAGCGCAGACCCGGGAATCTCCGGCAAGAGATGCTAGGGTCAGGCCCGAGCATGACGCTCTGGGCTCACGATTCCGCGTCATGACGGCCCCTCCTCCCGCCATCGCACTGACCGGCATCTCGAAGCGGTTCGGGCCGGTCCAGGCCAACCGCGACGTGTCGCTGTCGGTCGCGTCCGGCTCGATCCACGGCATCGTCGGCGAGAACGGCGCCGGCAAGTCGACGCTGATGTCGATCCTCTACGGCTTCTACGAGGCCGATGCGGGCGAGATCGCTGTCGCTGGCCGGCCCTGCGTCATCCGCACGCCGGCGGATGCGATCGCGCTCGGCATCGGCATGGTCCACCAGCACTTCATGCTGGTGGAGACGCTGAGCGTCGTCGAGAACGTCGTGCTCGGCGCCGAGGGCGGCGCCTGGCTCAGCGGCGGAGTCAAGCGGGCACGCGCCGAACTGGCGCGGCTCTCGGAGCAGTACGGCCTCGCGATCGACCCGGACGCCATCGTCGGCGATCTCTCGGTCGGTCTGCAGCAGCGCGTCGAGATCCTGAAAGCGCTCTATCGCGGCGCGCAGATCCTGATCCTCGACGAGCCCACGGCCGTGCTGACGCCGCCGGAGGCCGACCAGCTCTTTGCCCTGCTGCGGGCTCTGCGGGAGCAGGGCAAGACCGTCATCCTGATCACCCACAAGCTGCGCGAGATCATGGCGATCACCGACCGCGTCTCGGTGATGCGGCGCGGCGAGATGGTCGCGCATCTGGCGACGGCCGAGACCTCGCCGCCGGAGATCGCCGAGGCGATGGTCGGCCGGCGCGTGCTGCTGCGCGTCGAGAAGGAAGCGCGGCCGCGCGGGGCGAAGGTGCTCGAGGCGGTCGGGCTCGACATGGTCGATGCGCGCGGGGTCACGCTGCTCTCAGGCATCGACCTGACGCTGCATGAAGGCGAGATCGTCGGCATCGCCGGCGTTGCGGGCAACGGCCAGAGCGAGTTGCTCGAGGTGCTGGCCGGCCTGGCCCAGCCCTCGCGCGGCGTCATCCGGCTGAACGGCCAGGTCCTGACCTCGGCCGACCGCAATCCGGCGCGGCTGCGCAAGCTCGGCCTGATGCATGTGCCCGAAGACCGACTGCGGACCGGGCTCGTCACCGCCTTTCCCGCCGCGGAGAACGCGATCCTCGGCTATCAGGACGATGCCGCGCTCGGCCCCGGCCCCTTCCTGTCGCCGGCGACGATCACAGAGCGAGCGCGGGAGACCTTCGCCGCCTATGACGTGCGCCCGCCGGACCCGGGCCTGAAGACGGCGAAATTTTCAGGCGGCAACCAGCAGAAGATCGTGCTCGCCCGCGAGATCGAGCGGGCGCCGAAGGTGCTGCTCGTCGGCCAGCCGACGCGCGGCGTCGATATCGGCGCGATCGAAGCCATCCACCGCCGGCTGATCGCCCTGCGCGATTCGGGCGTCGCGATCCTGCTCGTCTCGGTCGAGCTCGAGGAGGTGATGGCGCTGTCGGACCGGATTCTCGCCATGTGCGGCGGGCGCATTACCGGCGAACGCGTGGCCGGCGAGGCCGACGAGCGCGATCTCGGGTTGCTGATGGCGGGCGTGACGGGAGAGGCGGCGTGAAGGTGCGGCCTGCGCAACGAACGTCATGCTCGGGCTCGACCCGAGCATCTCTTGCCGGAGATTCTCGGGTCTGCGCTTCGCTTCGCCCGAGAATGACGGTCGGTATGCCATGAGCGCCGCCCCCATCGAATTGCCGCGCTGGGCCGATACGGCGCTGGTTCCGCTGGTTTCCGTCGCGGCTGCGCTCGCCGTGTCCGGGCTCGTCGTCATCGGCATCGGCGAGAGCCCGCTGGAGGCGACCGCGCTGCTCTTGCGCGGCGCGCTCGGCTCGGCCGAGGGCATCGGCTTCACGCTCTACTACACGACGAACTTCATCTTCACCGGGCTCGCCGTCGCCGTCGCCTTCCATGCCGGGCTGTTCAACATCGGCGGCGAGGGCCAGGCGACGATCGCCGGCATCTTCGCCGCGCTGGCCTGTCTCTGGCTCGCGCCGCTGCCCGGCCTGCTGCTGGTGCCGCTCGCGATCTTGGCTGCGGCGGCGGGTGGCGCGCTCTACGGCTTCATCCCCGGCTGGCTCCAGGCGACGCGCGGCAGCCATGTCGTGATCACCACGATCATGTTCAACTTCCTGGCGGCGACGCTGACCGTCTATCTGCTGGTGGAAGCGATCGGCAAACCCGGCTCGATGCAGCCGGAGACGCCGGAATTCGCAGCCCATGCGGTCCTGACGCCGATGCATAAGCTGCTGGCGCCGCTCGGCATCACCCTGCCCTCGACGCCGCTGAACAGCGCCTTCCTGCTGGCGCTCGCCGCGCTCGTCGCCGTCTGGGCACTGATCTTCCGCTCGCGGCTGGGTTATGCGATCCGCACCGTCGGCGCCAATCCCAGGGCCGCGGCCTATGCCGGCATCTCGCCCGCGCGCATCACCATGGTGGCCATGGCGATTTCGGGGGCGCTCGCCGGCGGGCTCGCGGTCAACGAGGTGATGGGCGTGCAGCACCGGCTGCTGCTCGATTTCACTGCCGGCTACGGTTTCGTCGGCATCGCGGTGGCGCTGATGGGGCGCGGGCACCCGGTCGGCGTGGCGCTGGCGGCGCTGCTCTTCGGCGTGCTCTACCAGGGCGGGGCGGAGCTCTCCTTCGACAAGCCGAGTATCACCCGCGACATGGTGGTTGTGATCGGCGGGGTCATCATCCTCTTCGCGGGCGCCCTCGACGGGCTGTTCCGTCGGGCGGTGGCGGCGCTGCTGCGGCCGGGACGGGCGGCCTGACCATGGACGCGATCGCCACCTTCGCCGTCATCCTCGATTCGGCGATCCGCCTCTCGGTACCGCTGCTCTGCGCCGCCATGGCGGGCCTCTGGTCGGAGCGGGCCGGGGTCGTCGATATCGGGCTCGAGGGCAAGATGCTGGTCGCCGCCTTCGCAGCCGCCGTCATCGCTGCGCAGAGCGGCTCGGCCTGGGCGGGGCTCGGTGCCGGCATCCTCGCCTCCGTGCTGCTGGCCCTCGTCCACGGCTTTGCCGCGATCACCTGGCGCGGCAACCAGATCGTCTCCGGCGTCGCGATCAACATGCTGGCGGCGGGGCTGACCGTGATCCTCGGCAATGCCTGGTTCGGCCAGGGCGGCCGCACGCCCACGCTGGAGGGTGCCGCGCGCTTCGGCGAGATCACCCTGCCGTTTGCGCAGACGCTGCGGGAGCAGGTGCCGGGCTTTGGCCTGATCTATGACGAGGTGATTTCGGGCCAGTCCGCGCCGGCCTATCTCGCGCTGCTCGCTGTGGTCGTAACCGCGTTGGTCTTGAAGCGCACCCGCTTCGGCCTGCGGCTGCGCGCCGTCGGCGAGAACCCGGCGGCGGTCGACACCGCCGGCATCTCGGTGGCCGGGCTGCGCTATGGCGCCGTGGTTATCTGCGGGGTGTTGTGTGGGCTCGGCGGGACCTATCTGGCCGTCTCGCAATCGGCTGGGTTCCTGCCGCACATGACCGCCGGCAAGGGCTTCATCGCGCTGGCCGCCGTGATCTTCGCGAACTGGCGGCCCTGGCCGGCGCTCTGGGCCTGCCTGCTCTTCGGCGGGCTCGACGCGGTGGCGATCCGTTTGCAGGGCGTGGCGCTGCCCGGCATGGGGCAGGTGCCGGTGCAGGCGATCCAGGCCCTGCCCTATCTGATGACGGTGATCCTGCTCGCCGGCTTCATCGGCAAGTCGACGCCGCCCAAGGCCGCCGGCCTGCCCTATGTGAAGGAGCGCTGAGCCATGGCCGGAAGCACCGAGGCGATCGATTTCGAGGCGCTGTTTGCTGCTGCCGCGCGGGTGCAGACCTTCGCCTATGCCCCCTATTCGCGCTTTCGCGTCGGCGCCGCGATCCTCGGCGACGACGGCGTCGTCTATCCCGGCTGCAATGTCGAGAACGCCGCCTATCCCTCCGGCAGCTGCGCCGAGCAGGGCGCGATCTCAGCGATGATCGCCGGGGGCGGCCGACGCATTCGCGCGATCCTCGTCCTCGGCGACGGGGACGAGCTGGTGACGCCCTGCGGCGCCTGCCGCCAGCGCATCCGCGAATTCGCCGCGCCGGAGACGCCCGTCGCGATCGCGGGGCCCGGTGGCATCCGGCAGATGTTCTCGCTGGCGGAGCTGTTGCCCGCCTCCTTCGGACCGGACAATCTGCGCCGGTGACGCTGTTCTTTGTCGTGTGGCCGACCGCCTTTGTTTTTAACCGGCGTGCTTCTGCAGCCCTCATCCTGAGGAGCGGACGACAGTCCGCATCTCGAAGGATGCTCCAGAGCGCACTGGACCATCCTTCGAGACGCCGCTACGCGGCTCCTCAGGATGAGGGCCGAACGGGATTGTAACGGAATGAGCACCGACACCGCCTTCACGGAAGCCGCCCAAGCCGTCCGCGCCCATGGCGCGACCGGCCCGATCGACTGCGCCATCGTGCTCGGCACCGGGCTCGGCGGGCTCGCCGACCAGCTCGAGGATGCGATCCGCATTCCCTATGCCGCGATCCCCGGCTTTCCGGCGGGCGGCGTCTCCGGCCATGCGCGGCAGCTCTGCATCGGCCGGCTCGAAGGCAGGACGGTGCTGATCTATCAGGGCCGGGCGCATTACTACGAGGGAGGCGACCCGGCGGTGATGCGGGTGCCGCTCGGCATGCTCGGCGAGCTCGGGGCGCCGCCGCTGATCCTGACCAATGCCGCCGGCTCGCTGAAGCCGCAGATGCCGCCGGGTAGCCTGGCTGTCATCACCGACCACATCAATCTGAACGGGCCGAACCCGCTCGTCGGCGCTTCCGGCGATGGGCGTTTCGTGCCGATGGTCGACGCCTATGACCCGGCGCTGCGGGCGGGCCTGGCGCGCGCCGCGACGTCCGAGGGGCTGTCGCTGGGCGAGGGCGTCTATATGTGGTTCTCAGGCCCGAGCTTCGAGACGCCGGCCGAGATCCGGATGGCGCAGATGATGGGCGCCGATCTCGTGGGCATGTCGACCGTGCCCGAGGTCATCCTGGCGCGGCGGCACGGCTTGCGCGTCGCGGGGCTGTCGATCGTCACCAATATGGGCGCGGGCCTGCATGGCGGGGCGCCCCATCACGACGAAACCAAGGATGTGGCCGGCCGGGCGGCGGCCGACCTCGCCCGCCTGCTGCGCGCCTTCCTGAGGAGCCTTTGATGCTGGAATCAAGCATCGCGACCGCCCGGCGGGCCTTGGCCCTGCTCGACCTCACCGATCTCTCCGACAATGCCGACGAGGCGGGGCTGGCGGCGCTGTGCGCACGCGCCGTCGGGGCGCCGGGGCCGGTCGCGGCGATCTGCATCTGGCCCCGTTTCGTGGCGCAGGCGCGCACGATGCTGGGCCGGGCGCCGGTCCGGATCGCGACGGTGGTCAACTTCCCGCAAGGCGAGTCGACGGGCGCGGACGTGCTGGCGGAGACGCAGGGCGCGGTCGCGGCGGGAGCCGACGAGATCGACCTCGTGCTGCCCTGGCGCGCCTTCCTGGCTGGAGATGCGGCGGGGGCCGAGGCCATGGTCCGCGCCGTAAAGGACAGCTGCGACGGCCGGACGCTGAAGGTCATTCTCGAAACCGGCGAGTATCCCGATCTCGACCGGGTCCGCGCTGCCTCTGAACTCGCCATCGCGGCGGGGGCCGATTTCATCAAGACCTCGACCGGCAAGACCACGCATTCGGCCAGCCTCCCGGCGGCCCGGACGATGCTGGAGGTGATCGCGGGGAGCGGCCGGCCGGTGGGCCTGAAGCCGTCCGGCGGCATCCGGACGCTCGCGGATGCCGCGGGCTATCTGGAGCTGGCCGACGCGATCATGGGGTCGGACTGGGCGAGGCCTGCAACCTTCCGCTTCGGCGCGAGCGGGCTGCATCAGGTGCTGGTCGACGCGATCGCGGGCGAGGCGTCGGGCGAGGCGAGCGGGTCCTACTGAGATGAAGCTGACGCAGGAAATCATCGCGGCCAAGCGCGACGGCGCCGAGCTGCCCGAGGCCGATATCCGCCAGATCATCGCCGGCATTAGCGACGGCGGCGTCAGCGAAGGTCAGGCCGCCGCCTTCGCCATGGCGGTGTTCTTCCGCGACATGAGCGCGAAGGAACGGGTCGCGCTGACGCTCGCCATGCGGGATTCCGGCACGGTGCTGAACTGGGACGACCTGCCGGGCCCCGCGCTCGACAAGCACTCGACCGGCGGCGTCGGCGATACGGTCAGCCTGCCGCTGGCGGCGGCGGTGGCCGCCTGCGGCGGCTATGTCCCGATGATCTCGGGACGGGGCCTCGGCCATACCGGCGGCACGCTCGACAAGCTGGACGCGGTGCCCGGCTATGTCACGCAGCCCGACAACGACCTCTTCCGCAAGGTGGTGCGCAAGCAAGGCTGCGCCATCATCGGCCAGACGGCCGATCTCGCCCCCGCCGACAAGCGGCTCTACGCCATCCGCGACGTCACCGCGACGGTCGAGGCGATCCCGCTGATCACGGCCTCGATCCTCTCCAAGAAGCTCGCGGCCGGGCTGCATGGGCTGGCGATGGACGTGAAATTCGGCTCCGGCGCCTTCCTGCCCGATCCTGCCAAGGCGCGCGCGCTCGCCGATGCGCTGGTCGGCGTCGCCAATGGCGCGGGGCTGCCGACGACGGCGCTCCTGACCGATATGGACGAGCCGCTGGCGAGCGCGGCCGGCAACGCGCTCGAAGTCGCTTATGCGCTCGACCACCTGACCGGGAAACGGCGCGAGCCACGCTTCCACGCGGTCACCGTCGCGCTCGGCGCCGAGATGCTGCTGCTCGGGCGGCTCGCTACCGACATCGGCGACGCGACAGCGAAGATCGAGGCGGCCTTCGCCAGCGGCGCGGCGGCTGAGAGGTTCGCAAAGATGATCGCGGCGCTGGGCGGGCCGGCCGATCTGCTGGAGAAGCCGGAGCGCCATCTCGCCCGGGCGCCGATCGTGCGGCCCGTCTTTCCGACGACGACTGCAACCGTGCAGGCGATCGACACGCGCGGCGTCGGGCTGGCGGTGGTGGCACTCGGCGGCGGGCGGACCCGGCCGCAGGACGCGATCGATCCTGCGGTCGGCATCGTCGATCTCGCAGGGCTCGGCGAGGCGGTCGGCCCCGACCGGCCGCTCGGCATCGTTCATGCACGCGACGAGGCCGGCCATGCCATGGCCGAGAAGCGCTTGCGCGAGGCCTATCGTCTGGGAGACGGTGCGCCGCGTCGCGGCGCGCTGATCGCCGAACGGATCACGGAGAGTACGAACGCATGAGCCTGCTGCTGGCGATGACGGGATGGCATGTCGAGGATTGGCGGGCGCGCTTCGCGGCGCTGCTGCCGGACATGCCGGTGGTGATCCTGGGCGAGCCTTTCGACCGGCGCTCGGTGCATTACGTCGCGAGCTGGAAACATCCGGAGGGCAGCCTGTCGGGCCTGCCGAACCTCGCTGCTGTGTTCTCGCTCGGCGCCGGCGTCGACCATCTCTTCGCCGATACGCGCCTGCCGGAGGTGCCGATCGCACGCGTCGTCGATCCCGACCTGACGACGCGGATGAGCGAATACATCGTGCTGCACTGCCTGCGCTATCTGCGCCAGCAGCCGCGCTACGACCGGCAGCAGCGCGAGAAGCTGTGGGACGACGACCGCCACCAGCCGGCGGCGCGCTCGGTGCGCGTCGGCATCATGGGGCTGGGCGAACTCGGCCAGGACGCCGCCCGCAAGCTCCAGGTGATGGGTTTCGACGTCGCCGGCTGGAGCCGCTCGCCCAAGGCGGTCGAGGGTCTCGCGACCTTCGCCGGCAGCGACGGCATGATCGACTTCCTCGCGCGTACCGACATCCTCATCAGCCTGCTGCCGCTGACCCCCGACACCCGCGGGCTGATCGACGCCAAGCTGCTCGCCGGGCTGGCGCAGGGCGGGCGCCTCGGCGGGCCGTTCCTGATCAATGCCGGCCGCGGCGGGCTGCAGGTCGAGGCCGACATCCTGGCGGCGCTGGAGGCCGGCACGCTCATGGGCGCGACGCTCGACGTGTTCGAGACCGAGCCGCTACCGCCGGAGTCGCCGCTCTGGTCGCATCCGGCCGTCACCGTCACGCCCCACAACGCGGCGATGTCGGAGCCGGAGGCCGTGGCGACGCTGATCGCCGCGCAGATCCGCCGGCTCGAGGCCGGCGAAGCGCTGGAGCATGTCGTCGACCCGGCGCGGGGCTACTGAGCCGCGGGCGCCTTTTTCAGGAAGCTCTTGAACGCCTCGGCGTGGTCGGGGTGCCAGCGCGACAGCGGCGGGCGGTTCTCGATGATGTCGCCCATCGCCCAGGCCATGCGCTTCTCGTCGAGCACGCGCGGCGTGTCGTTGTCCGGGCAGAGGATATAGAAATCGCCGTCCTCAAGGCGTTCGAGCATGAAGGCGACTGTCTGGTCGGGCGTCCAGGCGCCGTCCGGCTGGTCGAGCCGGCCCTTCGCCGTCAACCGCGTGAAGACGAAGCCGGGGATCAGCAGATGGGCGCTGATCCGGCAGCCGGCGCGACCGCGCAGATCATGCTGGAGCGCCTCGGTGAAGGCTTTCACGGCCGCCTTGGAGACATTGTAGGCGGGGTCTCCCGGCGGGGTGGTGATGCCCTGCTTGGAGCCGGTGTTGACGACGATGCCGGGCTGGCCGCTTTCCAGCATGGCCGGCACGAAGACCTGGGTGCCGTGAATGATGCCCCAGAGATTGACGGCGAGGATGCGCTCCCAGTCCTCGACGGGCGAGAACAGGGCGCTGCCCGGCTGGATGCCGGCATTGTTCATCAGCAGATGCACGGCGCCGAAGCGGCCCATCACCTCGTCGCGCAGTGTCTCCAGCGCGGCCCGGTCGGCGACGTCGAGCGGCCGGGCGAGCACCTGCGCTTCCGCGCTCGCGAATTCCGCCATTGCCAGGGCGAGCGTGGTCTCGTCGCGATCGGCGAGCACGACGCTCATCCCACGGCGCACGAAGGCGCGCGCCGCCGCGAGGCCGATGCCGGAGGCGGCGCCGGTGACGACCGCCACATGGCCGGGGCCGAGAACATCCATCGCCGTCGTCATGACTGATTTCCTTCGCTGCCGCGCGCAGACCCTGCAGGCCATCGCGCCTGGCAGGGGTTCTGTCAGCCGATGCGGGCACGATCATGGCGCGGCGCAGGGGTGCCGCGGGTGCCGGCGAGCCGCCGCCCCCGCCTTGCGATCAGGAGATGGGTGCAGGTTTTGAACCTTGTCGCCCGTCCGGGAGACGGTAGAAACAGGACGACATATTCTGCGGGCTCTTGACCATGATCAGCTTCAGCCGCCTTCGCGCTCTGCGCCTCCCTGCCGCCCTGCTCGGGGCCGCCCTGCTCGGGGCCTGCCAGGCGACGCCGCAGCTGACGCTGTCCTCGGCACCGGCCTATTCGCCGGAATGGTGCGCCGCCGCCAAGTCGTTGGCCGCGAACTCCGGCTCGAACCTGTTCGCCACGGGGCGCTGCCACGAACTCGGGATCGCCGGCTTCGCGAAGGAGGAGAACCTCTACCTATTCTACTACACGCAGGGCGCGCGCTGGGGCAGCCTTCAGGCCGCCGAGGCGCTGGCGCGGCTCGGCCAGCCGGTGCCCGATGCCGACCTCCAGGCCGAGGCCCGCTACCGGGCGGACCGTCGCCAGGCCGATGCGGCGATGGCGGCCGCGATCAGCGGCCGCGCCAACCCGCCCCGCCCCGCGCCGATGACGCCGACGGTGCAGATCCCCAACACGACCTTTCAGCCGGCCCGGATCCAGCCGACGCCGATGCGCCCGGCGCCGTCGCTGACGATCCCGACGCAGTCGACCCAGCAGCAGGGCCGGACGACGACCCAGTCCCGCCGCGAATGCGTCAACGGCGTCTGCAAGACGGTGACGACCACCTGCGTCAACGGCAACTGCACCACGACCAGCCAGTGAGGCGGCCGATCAGCCGATGCGCTTGTCGGCCGAGTCGCAGAGATCGAACTGGATGCAGCGCCCGCATTCGGGCCGCAGCGCCTTGCAGGTGTAGCGGCCGTGCAGGATCAGCCAGTGATGTGCGTGGCGGCCATAGGCGGCCGGCACCGCCTTCTCCAACCCCATCTCGACCTGCAGCACGTTTTTTCCGGGCGCGATCCGCAACCGGTTGGCGACGCGGAAGACATGGGTGTCGACGGCGTGGGTGATCTGGCCGAAAGCGATGTTGAGCACGACATTGGCCGTCTTGCGGCCGACGCCCGGCAGGCTCTCCAACGCCTCGCGCGTCATCGGCACCTCGCCGCCGAACTCCGCGATCAGCTTCTCGCAGAGCGCGATGACGTTCTTCGCCTTGGTGCGGAACAGGCCGATGGTGCGGACATGGTCGCGCACGACATCCTCGCCGAGTGCCAGCATCTTCTGCGGCGTATCGGCGATCTCGAACAGCCGCCGCGTCGCCTTGTTCACGCCGACATCGGTCGCCTGCGCCGAGAGCACGACCGCGACCAGCAGGGTGAAGGGATTGACGTAGTCGAGCTCGCCCTTGGGCTCGGGGTTGGCGGCCTCGAAACGCGCGAAGATCTCGCGCACGCCGGCGGCGCTGCGCGCGCGCGGTTTCGTGATCCGCGGCGCGGCGGCAGCGCGGCGCTTTGGCCCAGGCTTGGCCCTGTTCTCCTGCGTCATGCGGGCGTTATAGTCGTGCCATGGACCTCGGCAAGCGCCATGCCACCGCAGCGGATGAGGACGCCTCGGCGCGGGCCGAGCGGCCGGTCTTCGACGCCACGATCACGCCGCACCGCTCGCTCGACCGCAACGCCTTCCGCATCGTGATGACGCTGGTGTGCCTGGCCGCCATCGCCTCCTCGATTCCCTTCATGGTGCTGGGCGCCTGGCCGGTGGCGGGCTTCATGGGGCTGGATGTCGTCGCGCTCTTCATCGCATTCCAGGTCAACTTCCGGCATGCGCGCGCCTTCGAGCGCATCGTCGTGACCCCGATCGAGGTGCGGCTGCGGAAGGTCTCGCATCACGGTCAGGAAGCCATTTGGCGCTCCAACCCGGCCTGGACGAAGCTGGAGCGCCAGACCGACGAGGATTACGGATTGCTCGGGCTCGACCTCGTCTCGCGGGGCCGGCGCGTCGCCGTTGCGTCCGCCCTTTCGCCGGGGGAACGCGAAAGCTTTGCGGATGCGCTAGGCCGGGCCCTGGCGACGGCGCGGCGAGGTGGCTGAACGAGCCTTTCCTGTATCGCTTCTTCCGTGTTGACCGCCTTATCCGAACATCGTTGGACAACGACGAAAGGCTGCGCCCACGGAATAATTGACGTCGGTTAGGATCAGGAAAAGGCGGTCCTCACGAGCGGCCACCCGAAGTCGAAAAAACCGGCCAGAGTGAGGTCCGATCACCTCGCCGCCCCAGCGACCGATGCCCTCCGCCGCAAATGGACTTTGCTCCGTAGTGGTATGAAAACTGGCGCGCCAGCCATTGTTGGCTTTGACACGAAATCGATCTCCATCTCGTGAGATGTGGATTTCACAAGATGGGCACTCTTCTCCGTTCGAATAAATTTGCCGCCAGCATCCCTCCAGGACATCCGCCCGGGCGATATGACACGAACACATGAGACCAAGTGCTGCCACACTCAACTTACGAGATGGACGTTTGACCATGATCTGCTCCGGCCACGCCTGCAGATTTCAGCAAGGACGCGAAGCGGTCAAGGAGCAGTCGGACTTCCCAGCTTTCGGGTGGAGGGCGGCTGCGGGCGCTCCTAGTGTCGCCGCATGATCGATGAGGCGAAGGTAACGGCGATGAACGCTCCCCTGCAAAAGCTCGCGGCGATGAAGCCGACCCGGTTCTCCGACGCGGTGCTGGCGCGCGCAGCCGAGGCGATGCCGGCGGCGGCCGAGTTCGCCTCCGTCGCGCCGGGCTCCGACTACGACACGGTGCGCCGTGTGCTGGCCTACATCACCGAGAACTGGCGCGCCCAGCCGACGATCGAGACGATCGCGGGCGCCGCCGGTGCGACGCCGACCGACATCCACCACCTGTTCCGGCGCTGGTGCGGGCTGACGCCCAAGGCCTTTCTGCAGGCGATCACGCTCGACCATGCCAAGAATCTGCTCGGCGCCTCGGCCAGCGTGCTCGACACCGCGCTGGAGGTCGGGCTGTCGGGGCCGGGGCGGCTGCACGATCTCTTCGTGACGCATGAGGCGATGTCGCCGGGCGAATGGAAGGCCGGCGGCGGCGGGCTGAGCCTGTCCTACGGCTTCCATCCCTCCCCCTTCGGCGAGGCGCTGATCGTGACGACGCCGCGCGGGCTGGCCGGGCTTGGCTGGGTCTCGGATGGGCTCGACGGCGGCAAGGTCGTCGGCGGGCGGGCGGAGGCGCTGGCGGACATGATGCGGCGCTGGCCGCATGCGCAGTACCGCTTCGATCCGCAGGCGACAGCGCCCTATGCCGCGCGCATCTTCGATCCGAAGGCGTGGTCGGCCGAGACGCCGTTGCGTGTCGTGCTGATCGGGACGGATTTCGAGGTCCGGGTCTGGCAGACGCTGCTGAAGATCCCGGTCGGCCGCGCCACGACTTATGGCGATGTCGCCTGCCATATCGGCAAGCCGAGCGCCTCGCGCGCCGTCGGGATGGCGGTGGGCAAGAACCCGATCTCCTTCGTCGTGCCCTGCCACCGCGTCATCGGGAAATCCGGTGCGCTGACCGGCTATCACTGGGGGCTGACGCGCAAGCGCGCCATCCTCGGCTGGGAGGCCGGGCAGACGGCGGGCTGAGCAAGCCGGCTCAGCCCTTCAGATGGAGGTCCCAGCAGGGCGACAAGGCGACCAGCCGGCGCCCGCGCAGCGCCTCGGCGAAATGCGCGCGGATGGCGTCGCGGGCTGCCGTCACGGGACATTTCGGCGCCAGGATCGCATCGGTGCGGGCCAGTTCCGCCAGCGTGCGCGGCTCCAGCGCGGGCGTGCTGCGGCCGGGATCCATGCCGATCGGGACATGGCGCGGCGGCTCCCGGTCCAGCAGCCTGTTGAAGGGATCGACGAAGTCGAGCGTCAGGATGCCGTTGAGCCGGCGTCCGTTGGCGGCCTCCCAGGCGCGCAGCGCGACGATGCCCTGACGGACCTCGAGCAGCCAGGTCGCCTGGTAGTCGATCTCGGAATAGAGGATTGCCGAGGGGCCGAGGCCCCGGGCAGCGAGGTCCCTGTAAGGCTCCGGGTGTTTGGCATAGTGGTCCAGCATGACCGCCGCGCGCTGCGCCGTCTCGGGCTTGAGGCTGACGCGGCCGAGCGGGCCGAGCTCGGGCGCATCGAGCGCGACATGGCCGGCCGCGCCGAGCAAGGCCCGCGCGCTACGCTCGACCACGATCACCGCGCTCGGCAGTGCGACGGCGAGCGCCAGCACTAGCACGACCGGGCGCAGCCGGTCGGAGCGGTTTCGCCAGTCGAGAAGGATCAACAGCAGGATGGGCCAGAGGCCGATATATTCGAGCGAGCCGGTGTTCTGCGTCTCGAAGAAGGTCAGCGCCAGGAAGGCCGCGGCGAGCCAGCCGAGATTTGAGGCGGCAAGCCGGCGCAGACCGTCGAGCGAGAGCGACAGGCCTTCCCGCCAGGCGGCCAGGGCCAGCGCGCCCATGAGCAGCAGGCAGGGGCCGACGACGTTGAACTTGACCGAGGCGACGGTGAGGAAGCGCGGCAGCAGCGCGCCGGTGTTGAGGGCGAGCAGAGCGAGGATGTCGGCGAGATAGGCGCGCACGATCCCGGTCGCGAGGTCGAGCAGGCCGAGCGCGGCCAGGACCAGCCCCGCCGCCAGCACGGCGTCGCGCAGACGCAGGCGGCCGGCCAGGATGGCGTATCCGACCAGCAGGGCACCGGTGACGGCGCCGGTGATCTTCACCAGGAACAGCGTCAGCATCAGGGCCGCGACGAGCCCTGTCGCGAGGCGCCCGCGCGGCACGAAGAGCAGCGTCGCGATCAGCGCGTAGAGCAGCAGCGCGACATGGCGGTTGTAGTTTCCGTAGCCGTCGAAGCCCGGCATCGGATAGAGGCCGTGGAGATTAATCGGCAGCGCGGCGAAGAGCAGCAGCGGCAGAATCAGCGCCAGAGCGAGCGGGCGGGAGCGGGCCGAGACCGACGCGGCCAGGATCGCGGCGAGAGGCAGCAGGACCGGCAGCAGAGCCCAGTTCACCAGCAGCATCGGCTGCGCCAGCGGGAACAGCCGATCCAGCAGCGCGGCGCCGTAATAGCCCAGCGGCCCGACGGGCGCGAAGAAGTCGAGGCTCGGCATCTGCCCCATGCGGATGCGCTGGACCGCATCGAGATAGACCGCCGTGTCCCAGGCGTTGGGGCCGAGCGGCAGGCTCAGCTTCAGCGTGAGTGCCGCGACCGCGGCGAGCGCGAAGGCGGCGATCCACAGCCCGGGCGAACCGGCGAGACGCACCAGCCGATCGCCGAGGGTCGCCGTCGCCGATGGTGCCCCGAGATTTCCGATCGACATGCCGCCTCCGACTTCTGCAGCGGGCAGCCTGCCGAGAAAACCTTACCCGGAGACTGCCACGATCAGCGAAACAGCCTGTAATCGGCCCGTCGGTCGAGTGGAATCGCTCGAACTGGTTTCCCGTCTGGGTTAACCGCGCGCGATTTCGGCAAAGCGGTTCGGGAGCGCGAAGCCGTGGCCGAGGGGATCGTCCGGCTCGATGGTGAAGCTGCCTTGCCCGGCGAAATGGCCGGTGCCGCCGACCGCGACCGTGACCGCCCCGTCCGCAAAACCGGCGACGGGGCCGAGCACACGGCCGGTGAAGGTGCCGCCGGTGATGCTGCGGAAGCGGCGGGTGGTGCCAGTCTCGACGAAGCCCTTCGCATGGTCGAGCGCCATGCGGGCCGTGACCCCGGAGCCGGTCGGGGAACGGTCGATCTGCGCTTCCGCGAAGATGCAGAGGTTGAAGCTCTCATCGTGCGCCTGAGCCTCGTCGGTGATGATCGTGCCGTAGAGGAAGCCGAGATCGGGCTCGCTCGGGTGCGTGATCGGCAGGCTCGCGCGCAGATGGTCCGTCAGGGCGGCCGCCGCATCGGTCAGCGCCGCGACCGGCGTCTCGAAGAGATCGAGCCCGAAGCGCGACGCCGGCAGGATGCAGTAGAAGGCGCCGCCATAGGCGATGTCGGTGACGACCTCGTCATAGCCTGGCAGGGCGACGGCGAGGTCGCGCGCGAAGACGAAGGCCGGAACGCTCTCGAAGACCACGCTGTCCACCTTGCCGTCGCGCACCGCGCATTCGAGCCGGAGCAGGCCGCAGGGCGCCTCGATCGCGAAGCGGGTGACCGGCTCCGCCGCCGGCACCAGCCCGTGCTCGATCGCATAGCGGCCGAGCGCGATCGTCGCGTGGCCGCACATGGTCGAGTAGCCCTCGTTGTGGGTGAAGAGCACGCCGAAGGCGGCCTCCGGATGCGAGGACGCGACCGGAATCACGCCATACATGCCGGCATGGCCGCGCGGTTCCAGCATCATCGCCCGGCGCAGATGATCATGGTTCTCGCGCGCGTCGCGACGCTTCTCGAGGATCGTCGCCCCCTTCAGCACCGGATAGCCGCCGGTGACGATCCGGACCGGCTCGCCACAGGTGTGATAGTCGAGATAAGCGAGATGCATCGGCGGCTCCGGTCAGGTCGCGAGGCGGCGCGGCGGATCGCAGCCCGGGCGGGTGCAGCTGTCGGCGGCGACCGCACAGGCAAAGGCGAGCGCATCCCTCAGAACTTCTCTCGAGGCTTCGGAGAAGCCGCGGCCGAGCCGTCCACGAGCGGCCAGCACGGCCAGGACGCCACCGATGAAGGTGTCGCCCGCGCCGACCGTATCGGCCACGACCACGGATGGAACGGTGGCCACCAGCGGCTCGCCGGCGCCATAGCCGATCGCGCCCTCGCTGCCCCGGGTGACGAGCACGAGACGCGCGCCGAGATTCCGCCAGTGCTTCGCCACCGCCTCCGCCGGCTCGCCGGGATGGAGCCAGGCGATATCGTCCAGGCTCGCCTTGACGATATCGGCCTGGGCGATGCGCGCCTCGATCAGCGCGCGCGCGCGGTCGCGCTCCGGCAGGACGGTCGCACGGATGTTGATGTCGTAGCTGATCGTGGCACCCCCAGTGCGGGCGCTCGCCGCCAGATCGCCCGTCGCGTCTCCGGAGGGGCCGATAGTGGCGCCGAAGGAGGCCGCATGCAGATGGGTCACACCCGGCGGCAGCGCGCGAGGTGTCCCCTGCGCTTCATCATGGGCGGTTCCCTGAAGGTAAAGCGCGAACTCCGGAATCCCGTCCGGCCCCAGGGGGGAGACGATGGCGACGGCGGTCGGGCGCGCGCTGTCGCGGATCAGCGCCGTGTCGATTCCCTCCGCCGCCAGCGCGGCACGAAAGCGCCGGCCGAGGGCGTCGGTCGAGAGCGCGGCGGCATAGGCGGGATGCGCCCCGAAGCGGGCCAGGGCCAGGGCGGCGTTGAAGCCGGAGCCGCCCAGCACCGCCTCGTAGCGGCGCCCCTCGGCGTCGCGCGGGATGAAATCGCCGATTGCCTCGCCGACGACGAGGATCGCGCCTGGCCTCACAGGAGCCCGCGCTTGGCCAGGCTGCGCATCAGATGCGACGTGCCGAAGGTCCAGGGCTCGCAATGGTCGGTGCGCTTCATGCGGTTGACCAGCGCGCCGAGCTCCGGGGCGGCGATGGTGACCACGTCGCCGTATTTGTGGGTGAAGCCGCCGCCGGGCGTATCGCGATCCTTGATCGGCGCGAACATGGTGCCGAGATAGAGCGCCGCCCCGTCCGGATACTGGTGATGCGGGCCGATCATCTGGCTCGCGAGGTCGGCGGGATCGCGGCTGATCTTCGCGATCGAGGAGGAGCCTTCCAGCACGAAGCCGTCCTCGCCCTCGACCTTGAGCGTCACGGTCGTGTTGCGGACATGGTCGAGGGTGAAGCCGGCATCGAAGAGGCGGATGAAGGGGCCGACCGCGGCGGCGGCATTGTTGTCCTTGGCCTTGCCGAGGAGCAGGGCCGAACGGCCCTCGACATCGCGCAGATTGACGTCGTTGCCCAGCGTGGCGCCGACGATGCGGCCGTCGGAAGCGACGACGAGCACGATCTCGGGCTCGGGATTGTTCCAGGTCGAGGCGGGATGCAGACCGGCGTCGAAACCGGTGCCGACGGAGGACATCGGCGGCGCCTTGGTGAAGATCTCGGCATCGGGGCCGATGCCGACCTCGAGATACTGGCTCCAGGCCCCCTGCTTGATGAGGACATCCTTGAGATGCATCGCCTCGGGCGAGCCGGGCTTCAGCTTCGAGAGATCATCGCCGATCAGCTTGCCGATCTCCTCGCGGATGGTGGCCGCGGCGGCCGGGTTGCCGCGCGCCTTCTCCTCGATGACACGCTCCAGCATCGAGACGGCGAAGGTGACGCCGGCGGCCTTCACCACCTGCAGATCGAGCGGGGAGAGCAGCCAGGGGCGCGCGGCATCGCGACCATCCGGCGGCGTGTTCGCCAGGATCTCGGCGAGCGGCGCGACGGTCTCGCCCGACGCGGCCCGCAGCGCGGCGGCGGGATCCGGCGCCTCGCAGAGGTCGCGGCTGGTCGGGAAGGTGCGGGTGACGTCGATCACGTTTCCGTCGCGGAGCGTGACCACCGCGGGCCCCGCGGCATCCGGGCGCCAGATGCGTCCCAGCAGGGCCGCGGCCTGCGCGTCTGCGGGAAGGGTCCGTTCGGGCGTCAGAGTCAGGCGGGGCATGGGAGGCATCCGTGGAAGGCGGTGGGGTCCGGGAGAACAGCGTCTTCCGGGGGATTGTGCAAGAGCCCGATCCGGGCGCGGCGAAAGCGCCCGCGCTTGCATCCGTCATCATTTTGTCATTGAACCGTCGCCCGGCCTTCATGTTAGCTTGCGCACCAACAAGAACAGCCGCCTCGGCCCACCGAGGGCGGAAGGGAGAAAGAGATGACCGTGAAATCACGTATCCTGATGTCCGTCGCGGCCTTCGTCCTCGGCGGCGCCGCGCCTGCGCTGGCGCAGACCGAGATCCAGTGGTGGCATGCCATGACCGGCGCCAACAACGACGTGGTCGTGCGGCTGGCCGAGGAGTTCAACGCCTCGCAGAAGGACTTCAAGGTCGTTCCGACCTATAAGGGCTCCTATGCCGACACGCTGAACGCCGGCATCGCCGCCTTCCGCGCCGGCAATGCGCCGCACATCATGCAGGTCTTCGAGGTCGGCACCGCGACGATGATGTCGGCCAAGGGTGCCATCAAGCCGGTGCAGGACCTGATGAAGGACGCCGGCGAGACCTTCGACCCCAAGGCCTATCTGCCCGCGATCACCGGCTACTACTCGACCACGAAGGGCGAGATGCTGTCCTTCCCCTTCAACTCGTCCTCCACGGTGATGTGGTACAACAAGGACGCGTTCAAGAAGGCGGGGCTGAACGCTGATGCGGCGCCCAAGACCTGGCCGGAGGTGTTCGACGCGGCCAAGAAGCTCAAGGCGGCCGGCTATGACAAGTGCGGCTTCTCCAACGCCTGGGTGACCTGGGTGAATGTCGAGCAGCTCGGCGCCTGGCACAACGAGCCGGTCGGCACCAAGGCCAACGGCTTCGAAGGCTTCGACACCGAGTTCGTCTTCAACAAGGGCGTCTTCCTCAAGCACCTGACCAATCTGGTCGAGATGCAGAAGGACAAGACCTATGATTACTCGGGCCGCACCAACACGGGCGAAGGTCGCTTCACCTCGGGCGAGTGCCCGATCTTCCTGACCTCCTCCGCCTTCTTCGGCAACGTCCGCGCCAACGCCAAGTTCGACTGGGGCAACGCCCCGATGCCGTATTACCCCGATGTCCAGGGCGCTCCGCAGAACTCGATCATCGGCGGCGCTTCGCTCTGGGTGATGGGCGGCAAGAAGGCCGACGAATACAAGGGCGTCGCCAAGTTCTTCACCTTCCTGTCCGATGTCGACCGCCAGGTGAAGCTGCACACGGAATCCGGCTATCTGCCGATCACCAAGGCGGCCTATGAGAAGGTCAAGGCGTCCGGCTTCTACAAGGACAAGCCCTTCCTCGAGACGCCGCTGCTGCAACTGACCAACAAGGAGCCGACGGCGAATTCGCGCGGGGTGCGCTTCGGCAGCCTCGTCCAGATCCGCGATATCTGGGCCGAGGAGTTCGAGGCCGCCCTGAACGGCCAGAAGACGCCGAAGGCAGCGCTCGACGCGGCCGTCGAGCGTGGCAACCAGACGCTGCGCCAGTTCGAGCGCACCGCCTCGCGCTGACCCTCATCCTCACGTGACACCGCCGCCCCGGCTGCCGGGGCGGCGGATTCTTTCGGACAGGCCATGCAGAAGAACGCCTATTTCAACGGGCTCACGGTGCCGGCCCTGCTGCTGCTGCCGCAGCTCGCCATCACCATCGTGTTCTTCTACTGGCCGGCCAGCCAGGCGATCTGGCAGAGCTTTCTGCTGGAGGATGCGTTCGGCGTCTCGACCGAGTTCGTCTGGCTCGAGAACTATCAGGCCCTGTTCCGCGATCCGGGCTATCTCAAGGCCTTCGTCAACACGGTGATCTTCTCGACGGCCGTGTGCTTCCTCTCGCTGTCGCTGGCGCTGCTCTTCGCGGTGATGGCGGACCGGGCGGTCCGCGGCGCCGAGATCTTCAAGACCCTGCTGATCTGGCCCTACGCCGTCGCTCCCGCGATTGCCGGCGTGCTCTGGATCTTCATGTTCGACCCGTCGCTGGGCATGCTGGCGCGCGGCCTCCAGAGCCTCGGCATCGCCTGGAATCCGCGCCTGAACGGCAATGACGCGATGCTGCTCGTCATCCTCGCGGCGACCTGGAAGCAGATCAGCTACAATTTCCTGTTCTTCCTGGCGGGGCTGCAATCGATCCCCAAGAGCGTGATCGAGGCCGCCGTGATCGACGGTGCGCGGCCGATGCGGCGCTTCTGGACGATCGTCTTCCCGCTGCTCTCGCCGACGACCTTCTTCCTGCTCGTCGTCAACATCGTCTACGTCTTCTTCGACACCTTCGGCATCATCGACACGATGACGGCGGGCGGGCCTTCGGGCGCGACCGAGACGCTGGTCTACAAGGTCTATGCGGACGGCAAGGGCGGCTCCAATCTCGGCGGCTCGGCGGCGCAGTCGGTCGTGCTGCTGGTCATGGTCATCGCGATGACGGCGGTGCAGTTCAAGTTCATCGAGCGCAGGGTCAGCTACTGATGGTCGAGGACCGCCGCCTGGGCGACGCGATCGCCTATGTCATCCTGACGATCGGCGTGCTGATCGTCGCCTTCCCGGTCTGGCTGACCTTCGTCGCCTCGACCTGGGACAACGCCACCATCATCAACGGGCAATTGCCGCTCTGGCCAGGGCCGCATTTCCTCGAGAATTACGGCCAGATCCTCTTCGTCGGGACGGCGCGCACGACGCGCGAGCCGGTGGCGACGATGATGCTCAACTCCTTCATCATGGCCATGGCGATCGCGATCGGGAAGATCTTCATCTCCGTGCTCTCGGCCTATGCTATCGTCTATTACCGCTTCCCCTTCCGGATGGCGGCGTTCTGGATCATCTTCGTGACGCTGATGCTGCCCGTCGAGGTGCGCATCTTCCCGACCTTCAAGGTCGTCTCGGACCTGCGGATGCTCGACACCTATCAGGGCCTCGCGATCCCGCTGATCGCGTCTGCGACCGGCACGCTGCTGTTCCGCCAGTTCTTCATGACGATCCCCGACGAGCTGCTGGAAGCCTCGAAGATCGACGGTGCCGGACCGTTCAAGTTCTTCAAGGACACGGTCGTCCCGCTCTCGATCACCACCATCGCAGCGCTGTTCGTGATCCAGTTCATCTATGGCTGGAACCAGTATCTCTGGCCGCTTCTGATCACGACGAAGGACTCGATGCAGACCATCGTCATCGGCATCAAGAAGATGATCGTCACCTCCGACGCGCTCACCGAATGGCAGCTCGCCATGGCCACCGCCATGCTGGCGATGCTGCCGCCGGTGCTCGTCGTCGTCCTGATGCAGAGGCTCTTCGTGAAGGGCCTGGTCGAAACCGAGAAATAAGTCGCCGATGGCCCAGGTTACACTCACCAACGTCAAGAAGATCTACGCCGGCGGCGTCGAGGCGGTGAAGGGCGTGTCCTTCGACATTCCCGATGGCGGCTTCTGCGTGCTGGTCGGCCCCTCCGGCTGCGGAAAATCCACGCTGCTGCGCATGGTCGCGGGGCTGGAGACGATCTCGGCGGGCGAGGTCTCGATCGGGGATCGCGTCGTCAACGAGATCGGCCCCGCCGACCGCGACATCGCAATGGTGTTCCAGAACTACGCGCTCTACCCGCATATGAGCGTCTACGACAACATGGCCTATGGGCTGCGCAACCGCGGCACGCCCAAGGACGAGATCGACCGGCGGGTGAAGGAAGCGGCGCGCATCCTCGCCATCGAGGGGCTGCTGGAGCGCCGGCCGAAGCAGCTCTCGGGCGGCCAGCGCCAGCGCGTCGCGATGGGCCGCGCGATCGTGCGCAAGCCGCAGGTCTTCCTGTTCGACGAGCCGCTCTCCAACCTCGACGCCAAGCTGCGCGTGCAGATGCGCGTCGAGATCAAGAAGCTGCAGCGCGCGCTCGGCGTCACCTCGATCTACGTCACGCACGACCAAGTCGAGGCGATGACACTGTCCGACAAGCTGGTCGTCATGAATGGCGGCCAAGTCGAGCAGATCGGCCTGCCGGCCGATGTCTACAAGAAGCCGGCGAGCAAGTTCGTCGCGACCTTCATCGGCTCGCCGCCGATGAACATCCTGCCCGGCACGATCGACGGCCCCGGCATCGTGGCGCTGGGCGATGCGATCCTGGAGGCACGCGACCTGCGCCAGGATCTGCCGGCGCAGACGGCGGTCGAGGTGGGCCTGAGGCCGGAGGATGTCGAGATCGCCTCCGAGGGTGAAGCTGGATCGCTGCCCTTCGACGTCGAATTCATCGAGGAGTTGGGGGCGACCCAGCTCTTCCACGGCCAGCTCGCCGGCCTGCCCTTCGTGATGCAGGCGGCGACCGACGCGGTCGCGGCACAGGCGGGCCGCATCTGGATCACGGTCGATCCCGACCGTGTCCATGTCTTCGACAGCCAGACGGGCGTGCGGCTGGGGCGGGTTTAGCGAGGCGTCATTCTCGGGCGAATCGAAGCGCAGACCCGAGAATTTCCTGCATTCTGAGGTGTTGGTTTACGAGATGCCCGGGTCAAGCCCGGGCATGACGCTTAGGGTCAGCCCTCAGCTCACCGGCGCGTATTTCACTGCGCAGCCATAGGCCTTGGTGCTCGCCTCCGAGACCGGCTTGCCGGCCTTGAGCTCGGCCACCGCCTGGCGGACATAGCTCTTGGCGCCTTCGAGGCTGGCCGCGCTGGCGGAGGGCTTGTCGTCGATCGCGCCCATATAGGCGAGCGTGCCCTTGGCATCGATGATGTACATATGCGGCGTCGTGGTCGCGCCATAGGCGCGGGCGACCTTGCTGTTGGGGTCGAGCAGGACGGCCGCCGGGGCGGCATCGCGGCTCTTCGTCAGCTCATTGGCCCTGGCGCCATCGACATGGCCCTGCTCGCCGACCGGCGAGGAAATAACCGAGAGCCAGACGACGCCTTCCTTCGCCATGTCCTTCTGCAGCGTCTGCATCGTGGCGCTGTTGTAGTGCTTCCGGACATAGGGGCAGTCATGATTGGTCCATTCGAGGATCACCGTCTTGCCCGCGAATTCGGAAAGCTTGCGGGTCTGGCCATTGGAATCCACGGCCTCGAAGGCCGGGGCGGGTGCGCCGATCTTCGCGGCGGATTGGGCCAGCGCGGGCGCTGCCGCGAGAGCGAGGCCAGCGAAGGCGAGGCCGGCGAGAAAGGTCTGGCGGGTCAGGTGGGCTTTCACGTCTGTCTCCTGTCTGCGGTGGGGATGAGGCTCAGCGGGCGGCCGTCTCGACCGGCTTGCCGGCGGCGCGGCGGGCGGCAGTGACGACGGTATCGGGCGTCAGCAACTGGGGCAGCACCTCGGGCGCGGCGCCCTTGCGGCCGGGATAGAACAGATAGAGCGGCACGCCGGCCCGGCCCTGCTCGGCCAGGGCCATCGCGATCTGGCTGTTGCGGTTGGTCCAGTCGGCCTTGAGATAGGTGACCTTGAGTTCGGCGAAGGCGTCCTTGACCTCCTGCCGCGAGAGCGCGACGCGCTCATTGGCGAGGCAGGTGATGCACCAGGCCGCGGTGAAGTTGACGAAGACCGGCCGCCCTTCCGCCTGCAGCGCCGCGACGCGCTCGGGCGACCAGGCCTGGACATCGCCGGCCCGTGCCTGCGTCGCCTCCGGCACCGCGCTCTGGACCACGAACCAGCCGGCCCCGACGGCGACCAAAACGGCCGCCAGCGACGAGGCCAGCCGGCCGCGCCCGCTGCCGCGCGTGACGCCGACCAGCCAGACCACGAAGCCCGCCGCGAGCACGGCGACCAGCGCCGCCAGCACGCCGCCGGGCCCCGCCTGAACCGAGGCGACCCAGATCAGCCAGATCGCGGTCGCGAACATCGGGAAGGCGAAGGCCTGCTTCAGGATCAGCATCCAGCGGCCGGGTTTCGGCAGCAACCGCAGCAGGCCGGGCGCGAAGGAGAGTGCCACCACCGGGAGGGCAAAACCCAACGCCAGCGACAGGAAGACGGACAGGCCGAGCAGGGGCGGCTGAGTCACCGCATAGCCGATCGCCGCGCCCATGAAGGGTGCCGTGCAGGGCGTCGCGACGACCACCGCCAGAGCGCCGGTCATGAAGGCGCCGAGCCGCCCGCCCCGGCTGGCGAGGCCATGGCCGAGGCCGGCCGCCGAAGTCCCGACTTCGAAGGCGCCCAGCAGGTTGAGGCCGATCAGCGTCATCACCACAGCGAGCGCGATCACCAGCGGCGGCGACTGCAGCTGGAAGCCCCAGCCGACGCTGGTGCCGAGCGCACCGAGCGCGATCACCAGCGTCGCCAGCGCCATAAAGGTCACCAGCACGCCCGCGAGGAAGAGCAGCCCTTGCTCGCGGACCTGCGAGCGGCTGGCCTGGGCAAGCTGGGCGAAGCCCAGCGCCTTGATGAAGAGCACGGGCAGCACGCAGGGCATCAGGTTGAGGATCAGCCCGCCGGCGAAGGCGAACAGCAGGGCCGCCCAGAGCGTGAGGTCCGCGCCCTCGGCAGGGAGAGGAATGGTGACCGCCGCAGGTGCGGCTGCAGGCGCCGCCGCGGCGCCGACGAGGGCTCGATCGACATCTGCGACGATGCTCAGCGCCCGAGGAGCCCCGCCTTCGCGATAGGTCAGCACACCGGCGCTCTCGCCCTCCGCGATCTTGAAGGCGCTGGAACGGGCGAGGCGCACCGTGGTCGCCTCGCCCGCGCGGCGGATCTCCTGGGCAGCGGCGTGGTCGATCAGCGTGTCGGACAGCGGGAAGAAGCGCAGCTCCGTGGCCACGGCCGGCAGGCCCGGCAGCGTCAGGACGAGAGCCTCGCCCTCGGCGGCGAGGCGGCCTCGGAACGCCGCCGGTGCCGGAAGCTGCGCGCGCGCCTCCGCAATACGGGACTCCGCCGCGGCGTCGATGACGGCCGCCGGCGCGACCGGCAGGTCGAGCGTCAGCGTGCCTTCCTCGGGAATGCAGATCTTCTCGCAGACGAGCCAGGTGGCCGCCGCCTGCAGCGTCAGGCGTTCACCGATCTTGGCATCGGCGGGAACGGCGATCTCCACCGGCAGCAGGACCGTGCCCTCGAAGCCGAAATTGACCAGCGGCTCGACCGGGATCGCCTTCGGGGCGGGCCACTGGATCTCGCCGGCGCTCGCGCCCTGCGACAGGGTCCAGGTGATGCGGGTCGCCTCGCCGGAATCGCCGGGATTGGCCCAGTAGGTGTGCCAGCCGGGCGCGATCTTCTGGACGAGCGCGACCTGGAAGCGCTCCCCCGGCGCCACGGCATCACGGCTGGAGAGGAGCGTCGCCGTTACGCGCGGGCTGGTGACGGCAGTCGACTCCGCGGCCTGCACCAGAGCGGGCGCGACCAGAGCGAGGGCGAGCGCCGCCTGGCGCCAAAACCGTCGGGTGAGGGGGTAGGCCATGATCCGCGTCATCATCCTCTCGACTGGGCGCGATCTGTGACGGATCGCAGCCCGCAAGGCCAATGACAAGGCAGTGAGGGTGCCGTGCGGCGCTATTGCGGCGTCAGCGGCAGCGGTCCCGATCCGCCCGCGGGCGGCGCGGGGCGCGGTCGAGCGGGACGCGGCGCCGGTTTGGCGGGTTCATTGGCGAGGCCGAGGCGGGCGCGGATCGAGGCAGCGCGGGCCTCCGTCAGGCGCGCGCCACAGAAGCCGTACTGACCCTCGCGCTGATACGAGCGGCAGACCAGCTCGCGCTCGGCTGAGAAACCGGCCTGCTCGCGCGCGATCGCGCGCTGCTCGACCGCATCGGCCCTCGCGGTCAGCACGCGATAGCCCTCGCGCACGGCGCGCTCGGCCGCGCCGCGAGCCGCCTCGATCTCCTTGGCGCGGGCGGCGAGCGTGCGCGCATCCGGCCCCCAGAGGCCGCGCGGATCGATGCGGCAGGCGGCGGCCTCGACGACGCATGGCTGGGTCGGCTCGACGACGAGGACAGCGCCGTCCAGCACGTCGAAGACGATCGGACAGACCGACGCCTCGAGCCGGTAGCGCGGCACGCCAGCGGGCCGGCCGAGGGCGGTCACCGGCACCGGGGTCTCGCCGAAGGACACCGCGCAGGGCTCGACCAGATTGCCGGACTGGAAGCCATCCGCCGTCAGCTTGAGACCGTAGCCCGCGCCCGACTTCTCGAAGACCGCTTCACCCGCCCCGCCATTGTGGCGCAGCACGCGGCCGAGGATGGCGTCTTCGCCAGCCACCTTGATCGGCGGCATGGAAGGCGGACGCGGCGCGGCCGGCGCGCTGGAGGGGGGCGCGGCCTGCTGCGTGCCGGGTGCATTGAAGGGCTGCGCTCCCGGCAGTTGCATCGGCTGCGCCAGAGCGGCCTGCATCGCGCCGGCAATGACCAGCGGTGCGAGGCAGAGGGCGGCATATGGCAGTCGGATCACGAAAAGCCCGCTGGATCAGGGATTCGACCCGTTTTGCATGAAATGCCGCGCCGGCCGACGCAAGGGCACCGGCGCAACACTCGGCGGCAATGAACGCCGTCAACCCTGTCGCCGAAAAGGGCGGCGGGGGTGATTCTTAATCGGCTCGCCTGTCTTGCAAGGGCGAGAACCCCCTCCCTATATACGCCGCCAAGGGGCGGTTTCACGACCGTCTGACGTGGAATGCCGGTTCGTTCGCCGCAACAGGTGGGGGCGCACCGGTCCATGGGCCGGGAGGTGGCGATGTCCGTCGCAACCCGGCGATCTGCTCCGTTCAAAAGGGATCCCATCCATGGGTAAAGTCATCGGTATCGACCTCGGCACGACCAATTCCTGCGTCGCGGTCATGGAAGGCACGACGCCTAAGGTCATCGAGAACTCTGAAGGCGCCCGCACCACGCCGTCGATCGTCGCGATCACAGATGATGGCGAGCGTCTCGTCGGCCAGCCGGCCAAGCGCCAGGCCGTCACCAATCCGGAACGCACCTTCTTCGCCATCAAGCGTCTCATCGGTCGCACCTTCGACGACCCGATGACGCAGAAGGATCTGAAGCTGGTTCCCTACAAGATCAAGAAGGCCTCCTCGGGCGACGCCTGGGTCGAGGCCGACGGCAACGACTATTCGCCGTCCCAGATCTCGGCCTTCACCCTCACCAAGATGAAGGAGACGGCGGAGGCCTATCTCGGCTCGCCCGTCACACAGGCCGTCATCACCGTTCCCGCCTATTTCAACGACGCCCAGCGCCAGGCGACGAAGGATGCCGGCCGCATCGCCGGCCTCGAGGTGCTGCGCATCATCAACGAGCCGACGGCGGCCGCGCTCGCCTACGGCCTCGACAAGAAGCAGGCCGGCACGATCGCGGTCTATGACCTCGGCGGCGGCACCTTCGACGTCTCGATCCTCGAGATCGGCGACGGCGTTTTCGAGGTGAAGTCGACCAATGGCGACACCTTCCTCGGCGGCGAGGACTTCGACATGCGCCTGGTCGAGTACCTAGCGGACGAGTTCAAGCGCGAGCAGGGCATCGACCTGAAGAAGGACAAACTCGCCCTGCAGCGCCTGAAGGAGGCCGCGGAGAAGGCCAAGATCGAGCTGTCGAGCGCGGCCCAGACCGAGATCAACCTGCCCTACATCACGGCGGATGCCTCGGGTCCGAAGCACCTCGCCATCAAGCTCTCGCGCGCCAAGTTCGAGAGCCTGGTCGACGATCTCGTCCAGCGCACGATCGAGCCCTGCAAGAAGGCGCTCAAGGATGCCGGCCTCTCGGCCGGGCAGATCGACGAGGTCGTCCTCGTCGGCGGCATGACCCGCATGCCGAAGGTCCAGGAGGTCGTGAAGCAGTTCTTCGGCAAGGAGCCGCACAAGGGCGTCAACCCCGACGAGGTCGTCGCCATCGGCGCCGCGATCCAGGCCGGCGTGCTGCAGGGCGACGTCAAGGACGTGCTGCTGCTCGACGTGACCCCGCTCTCGCTCGGCATCGAGACGCTGGGCGGCGTGTTCACGCGTCTCATTGACCGCAACACCACGATCCCGACCAAGAAGAGCCAGGTCTTCTCCACCGCCGAGGACAACCAGCAGGCGGTGACGATCCGGGTCTTCCAGGGCGAGCGCGAGATGGCGGCCGACAACAAGCTGCTCGGCCAGTTCGACCTGATGGGGATCCCGCCCTCCCCGCGCGGCATGCCGCAGATCGAGGTGACCTTCGACATCGACGCCAACGGCATCGTCTCGGTCACCGCGAAGGACAAGGCCACCAACAAGGAGCAGCAGATCCGGATCCAGGCGTCCGGTGGGCTCTCCGAGGCCGACATCCAGAAGATGGTCAAGGACGCCGAGGCCAACGCGACCGAGGACAAGAAGCGTCGCGAGCTGGTCGAGGCGAAGAACCAGGGCGAGAGCCTGGTGCATTCGACCGAGAAGTCGCTGAAGGAGTATGGCGAGAAGGTTTCCGCCGCCGACAAGACGGCGATCGAGACCGCGCTCGACGCGCTCAAGGCGGCGCTGGCCGAGGACAATGCCGAGACGATCACGGCCCGCACCACCGATCTGATGCAGGCCTCGATGAAGCTCGGCGAGGCGATGTATGCCGCCAGCCAGGCCGAAGGCGCAGGCGAGGGTGAGCCTGCGGCCGCCGACGCCAAGAAGGAGGACGACGTCATCGACGCCGACTTCAAGGACGTCAGCGACGACAAGGGTGACAAGAAGAAGAGCGCCTGAGCGTTCTTCCTTCTCGACGACGACGTCATGGCCGGGCTTGACCCGGCCATCGCGTTACGGGATGGCGTCGTGACGCAACATTCTCGTCCATGTCAGGAGCGCCGCCGGCCAGAAGCCAGCGGCGCCGTCTGCAGGGGCGAAGGGGCCGCTGTTTGATGTCCAAGCGCGACTATTACGAAATCCTCGGCGTCTCGAAAAACGCCAGCGAGGCGGAGCTGAAGAGCGCGTTCCGCAAGCTCGCGATGCAGCGCCATCCCGACCGGCACCCCGGCGACGCGGCGGCCGAGGCCAAGTTCAAGGAGCTGAACGAGGCCTATCAGGTCCTCTCCGACAGCCAGAAGCGCGGTGCCTATGACCGCTACGGCCACCAGGCCTTCGAGCAGGGCGGCGGGGGCGGCGGCAACCCAGACTTTTCCGACTTCATGTCGGACATCTTTGATTCCTTCTTCGGCGACGCCCGCCGCGGCGGGCCGCGCGGCGCCAATGGCCGCGAGCGCGGCGCGGATCTGCGCTACAACCTTGAAATCGGGCTGGAGGATGCCTTCGCCGGCAAGAACGCCTCGATCCGCGTGCCGACCTCGATCGCCTGCGAGGTCTGCTCGGGGACGGGCGCCAAGCCCGGCTCGAAGTCGCGGCAATGCCCGACCTGCGGCGGCCACGGCAAGGTGCGCGCCAATCAGGGCTTCTTCTCGGTCGAGCGCACCTGCCCGACCTGCTCGGGGCGCGGCGAGATCATCGACGACCCCTGCAAGAACTGTCATGGCGCCGGCCGCGTCACGCGCGAGCGCACGCTCTCGGTCAACATTCCCGCCGGCGTCGAGGACGGCACGCGCATCCGCCTCGCCGGCGAGGGCGAGGCGGGCCTGCGCGGCGGACCGGCAGGCGACCTCTACATCTTCCTGTCGATCCAGCCGCACGCGATCTTCCAGCGCGACGGGGCGGATCTGTTCTGCCGCGTGCCGATCGGACTGGTGCAGGCGGCGCTCGGCGGCGAGATCGAGGTGCCGACGCTGACCGGCGAGCAGGCGCGGGTGAAGATCCCCGAAGGCACGCAGACCGGCAAGCAGTTCCGGCTCAAGGGCAAGGGCATGAGCGTGCTGCGCTCGCGGGAGGTCGGCGACCTCTACATCCAGGTCGTGGTCGAGACGCCGCAGAAGCTCACTGCCCGCCAGCGCGAACTGCTGCAGGAGTTCGAGCGCGAGAGTTCGGGCGCCACCCATCCCGAGGCCGCCGGCTTCTTCGGCCGGGTCAAGGACTTCCTCGGCGGCATCGGCGGGACCGCCTGAGACGCATAGCGGTCGGCAAAAACCGTCGGCTTCAACCCACAGCAAAACGGGCCGCCTTTCGGCGGCCCGTTCTCGGTCAGGCTCTGATCGCGATCAGGCCTTGTCGACCACTTTCTTGACGGCGTCCTTGCCCTTGCCGAGCGCCTGCTGGGCCTCGCCCTTGCGCTCCTGAGCGAAGCCCTCGGCCTCCAGCTCGGGCTTGTCCAGCGCCTTGCCGGCGGCCTGCTTGACGTTGCCGGCGGCTTCGTTGGCCATGCCCTTGATCTTGTCCATGGTGCTGCCCATCGTCTTGATCCTTCTGTTGAATTTCGTGCCGCCCCCGCGGCGTCGCTTCAACAACCGGCGACCCTGCGGAAGGTTCCGGAGGAAATTCGCAGGCTTTCAGGGTTCACTCGCACGTCGCGCCGCGGCCATCGCCCGCAAGGCTGCGGCCGTCTCTGCATCGGCCGGGAAGAAGGTTTCGAGCGCCAGTTCGGACAGGGTGATGTCGACCGGCGTGCCGAAGACGGTCGTGGTCGAGATGAAGGACAGGATTGTCTCGCCGACGCGCAGCCGCAGCGGTACCGCGATCGCCGCCTCATCCGCTGACGGCCCATCGGACTGCGTGTTGGGCAGCGCGGGATAGCCGAGCAGTTCGGCCAGCAGATCCACGAGAACGGGGTCGGCCGCGATCCGGACCTGCTGGCGGAGCCGCGCCACGAGATGGCCGCGCCATTCGGCCCCGTTGAGGACCACCGGAGCCAGTCCACCCGGATGCAGCGCGAGCCGCAGGACATTGACGGGCGGCCGCAGCAGATCGGCGTTCTGCACCAGCGCCAGCAGCGGGCCGACCGCCGCATTGGCGGAGAGCAGCGTCCAGTGCCGGTCCACAGCGAGCGCGGGACAGGGATCGTGTCCCGCCAGGATGAGATCGATGGCGGATTTCGCGGCCTGCAATGCCGGATCCTCCAGCGTCCGCTCCAGATAGACCGGCGCGTAGCCCGCCGCGAGCAGCAGCGCGTTGCGCTCGCGCAGGGGCACGCCGAGATGCTCCGCCAGCAGCAGGACCATGTCGCGGCTTGGCTGGGAGCGGCCGCTCTCCACGAAGGAGAGGTGCTTCTGCGAGATCTCCGCCTCGAGGGCGAGGTCGAGCTGGCTGAGACGGCGCTGCTGACGCCAGTCACGGATCAGGGGGCCGATGGCTGCACTGCGGTGGCTGTTCATGGGGGCACGCTACCCAGCCTCCGGCGCGGTTCCAATTACCTCGCGCTTAATCGACCGCCTGACTTGCGCCCGTCACCCTGTCTCCATCCAAGCCGAGGTGCCCTCGCGGCGCCTCTCAACAGGGAGACCCCGATGACGATGATCCAATCCTCGCCGCTGCTGCGCGGCGCTCTCGCGCTCGATGCCGCCGCGTGCGCCAGCATGGGCTTGCTGCTGAGCTTCGCAGCCACGGCGCTGTCCCATCCGTTTGGCCTGCCGGAGCCGCTGCTGCGAGGCGTCGGCCTCCTGCTGCTGCCCTGCGCGGCGCTGCTGGGCTGGCTCTCCCGCCGGCCGGAGTTGCCCCGACTGGCGGTTCTCGCCGTGATCGGCCTCAATCTGATCTGGATCGCCGACAGCCTGCTGCTGCTGGCCGGCGGATGGTTCGCACCGACCGGCCTCGGCGTGGCCTTCTTGTTGGCCCAGGCCGCCGCCGTGCTCGCCGTGACCATGGCCGAGGCGGTCGGCCTCGGCCGGTCGGTCCCGCAAGGGAAGCTGGCCTGAGGGGTATCATCCTCCACAAAAAAATGCCCCGGATGCGCGTCGCATCCGGGGCAGGCGCCTGGCGAGATGAGAGCCAGGTGGGAGGAACGGGGTTACCAGCCGGCGAGCACGTTGCCCTTGAAGCGCTCGGCGACGAAGGCCTTGATCTCCGGCGACTGATAGGTCTCGACCAGCGTCTTGACCCAGGGCTTGTCCTTGTCGGCAGCGCGGACCGCGATGACGTTCACATAGGGCCCCTTCGGATCCTCGCGCAGGATCGCCGAGGTCGGCTCGATCTTGGCGTCGACGGCGTAGTTGGTGTTGATCGCGGCGGCGGCGACATCGGTGAGGGTACGCGGGGTCTGCGCCGCCTCGACCTCGACGAATTTCAGCTTCTTGGGGTTGGCGACGATGTCGATCGGACCCGGCTTGAAGCCGACTCCGTCCCGCAGCTTGATCACGCCCTTGTCCTGCAGCAGCAGCAGCGAGCGGCCGCCATTGGTCGGGTCGTTCTGGATTGCGATCGAGGACCCGTCCGGCACATCGGCCCAGCTCTTGTACTTGGAAGAATAGATGCCGAGCGGGAAGTTCACGGTGAGGCCGACGCTGACGATCTTGAAGCCGCGATCCTTCACCTGGTTGTCGAGATAGGGCTGGTTCTGGAAGGAGTTGGCCTCCAGCTCGCCGGCGTCGAGCGCCTGATTGGGCACGACATAGTCGGAGAACTCGACGATCTTGAGATCGATGCCCTTCTTGGCGAGCAGCGGCTTCACCTGTTCGAGGATTTCGGCATGGGGGCCGGGCGAGACGCCGATGCGAACGATCTCCGGGGTCTGGGCGAGCCCGGGGACGGCGAGGGTAAGCGCGGCGAGTGCGGTCGCGGCCAGAGCGGTACGGCGGGTGAGGATGGTCATGCGGTCGGTTCCTTCAGTTGGGATGGGTATCGCTCAGCCCTCATCCTGAGGAGCCGCGGCACGCGGCGTCTCGAAGGATGCTCCAGCTTGCGCGGGAGCCTCCTGGAGAATCCTTCGAGACGCGCTCCTGCTGAGCGCTCCTCAGGATGAGGGCTGAAGGCGGGTTGAGTGGTGTGGTTCAGGCGTGGCGCAGGCGCTTGTTGAGCCGGCGGGCGAGATGGTCGCCGATCGTCTGGACGGTCTGGACGAGGACGATGAGGACGGCGACGACGGCGGCCATGACCTCGGGCATGAAGCGCTGGTAGCCGTAGCGAATGCCGAGATCGCCGAGCCCGCCGCCGCCGACCGCGCCGACCATGGCCGAGAAGCCGATCAGGCTGACGATGGCCAGCGTCAGGCCGAGCGCGATGGCCGGCAGCGCCTCGGGCACCAGCACCTTGCGGACGATCTGCAGCGGCGTCGCCCCCATCGCGCGGGCGGCCTCGACGAGGCCCTGGTCGACCTCGCGGATGGCGCCCTCGATCAGGCGGGCGATGAACGGCGTCGCGGCCACGGTCAGCGGCACGATCGCGGCCTGGGTGCCGATCGAGGTGCCGGCGATCAACCGGGTGAAGGGGATGATCGCGACGACGAGGATGATGAAAGGGGTCGAGCGCGTGGCGTTGACCAGCGTCCCGAGCACCGTGTTGAGGACCGGAGCCGCGAAGAGTTCGCCGCGCTTGCTGGTGGCGAGGAAGACGCCGAGCGGCAGGCCGAGCACCGTGCCGAGGCCGGCGGCGACCGCGACCATCTGCAGCGTGTCGAGCGTCGCCTGCAGGATCAGCGCAGCGATCTGGGGCGAGATGATCTCAGGAAACATGGCCGATGACCTCCGCCTTGAGTTCCAGGCCGTTGAGCGCGCCGAGCACGGCGGCGAGCTCGGGATCGCGCGTCGGCACCGAGACGAGCAGGCTGCCGAATGGCTTGCCGGCGATGGCGTCGATACGGCCGGCGAGGATGTTGACGTCGACGCCGATGGTTGAGCTGAGCCGGCTGATGACCGGAGCCGTGGCATTCTCGCCGGTGAAGGTGATGCGCAGCACGGTCTGGTCGCCGGGCCGGGCCTCCTGGCGGATGCGCCCTTCCAGATAAGCCGGCAGCTCGACGCCGGTGACAGCCTCGACGAAGCGCGCCGTGGTCGGATGCTGCGGACGCGTCAGCACCGAGAAGACATCGCCCTCCTCGACGATGCGGCCGCCTTCGATCACCGCGACGCGATCGCAGATCTCCTTGATCACCGGAATCTCATGGGTGATCAGGAGGATGGTGATGCCGAGATCGCGGTTGACCTGTCGCAGCAGCGCCAGGATCGACTTCGTCGTCTCGGGGTCGAGCGCCGACGTCGCCTCATCGCAGAGCAGCACTTTCGGGTCGGTGGCGAGCGCGCGGGCGATGCCGACGCGCTGCTTCTGGCCGCCGGAAAGCTCGGCCGGATAGCGCCCGCGCTTGTCGGCGAGGCCGACGAGATCGAGCAGCCGGGTGACCTTGTCCTCGATCTCCGCCTTCGGCGTGCCGGCGATCTCGAGCGGCAGCGCGACATTGGCGAAGACCGTGCGCGAGGACAGCAGGTTGAAGTGCTGGAAGATCATGCCGGTCGCCCGCCGGCGGCTGCGCCAGCCGGCTTCGGTGAGGCCGGTGACGTCCTCGCCCTCGATCAGGAGGCGGCCGGAGGTCGCGCGCTCCAGGCCATTGACCAGGCGAATCATGGTCGACTTGCCGGCGCCCGAGCGGCCGATCACGCCGACGATGGCGCCCTTGGGGACGTCGAGATCGATGCCGGACAGCGCAGCCACAGCGCCCTGCCCGTCGCGGGACGGGTAGGTCTTGCCGATCTGCGCGAAGCGGATGATCGGCGGGCGATGATCCGGCGCAGGGCCGGCCCCGACGCGAAAGGCGTCGGGCTTCACAAGAGCGTTCATGGGGACCTCAGGACGGGATGCGGCCGGCGCGGCGCGGCGGCGAGGCCAACTGCCGGGCCGCCCTTTCGGCGGCACCCGGCGTGGCGAAGCGATGACCCTCGAGTGCATCGAAGGCGGAGGCGGCGGAAATGAAGGTGAAGAAGCGCTCCTCGCCGCGCCGGCTGACGAGACCGGCCTGGGTCTCGCCGATCTCGATGACATAGGCCTGCTGGCTGCGCGGCGGCTGGCCCTGCTCGGGCCGGCCCGCACCGGAAAGACTGGCATTCATGACGGAACTCCCGCCGCATCCGCGGCGCTGCTGGACATCGGGGACTTTCGGAAAGCTCGCCTGGCGAGCGTCTCGACGGTCAGAGTCGACAGCGGCCGGATTCGGTGCGGGCGAGGGCGGGACGCAAGGTCGTGTCGATCATGTTCGTCTCCTGTCGATGGAGCCCACGACCGCGTCGTGGCGCTTTAGCGTTTGGTGACGCGGCGCAAGCTGCTCGCTCAAATCCCCGCGGTCGCCGGGCCAAGCCGACGACACAGTCAAGATGATGCGATGCGTCCTGTTTGTCAACTCGATCGTTCTTTTAAAGAAACATGCGAGCACGAGGCCCGGCTGTCCTGACCGCCCCGCCGTGGAGGAAATTCTTCTCTGCCGGTCGATTTCAGGCGGTCGCGCGAGGTGACGCCGCGGCATGACAGGCGCCCCCCTGCGGTGCTAGGAAGCAGCGTCCCGGGGTCCAGGAATGTCAGCCTTGTCCGCCTCCCGCTCCATCCTGCTGATCATCGGCGGCGGCATCGCCGCCTATAAATGCCTCGAGCTGATCCGGCGGCTCAAGGATCGCGGCATCGCCACGCGCTGCATCCTGACCAAGGCCGGGCAGGAGTTCGTGACGCCGCTGGCCGTGTCCTCGCTCGCCGGCGAGCGCTGCTTCACCGATCTGTTCTCGCTGACGGACGAGGCCGATATCGGCCATATCGCGCTGTCGCGCTCGACCGATCTGCTGGTGGTCGCGCCCGCGACTGCCGACCTGATCGCCAAGATGGCGAACGGGCTGGCCAACGACCTCGCCTCCACCGCGCTGCTGGCGACCGACAAGCGCGTGCTGATCGCCCCCGCCATGAACCCGCGCATGTGGCAGCATCCGGCGACGCGCCGGAACATGGCGCAGCTCGAAAAGGACGGCGTGCTCGTCATCGGCCCCAATTCCGGCGCCATGGCCGAGCGCGGCGAGAGCGGGCCGGGCCGCATGGCCGAGCCGCCCGAAATCATCGCCGCCATCGAACTTGCGCTGGCCGGCGAAGCCGCGAAGCCGCAGCGCGCCCTCGGCTTTCTCGGGCGCCTGCCGGGCACGGCCGACGGGCCGGGGCCGCTGGCGGGGCAGCATGTGCTGGTGACGTCCGGCCCGACGCATGAAGCAATTGACCCGGTGCGCTACATCGCCAATCGCTCCTCGGGCAAGCAGGGCCACGCCATCGCCGCCGCTGCGGCCGCCGCAGGTGCGCGCGTCACGCTGGTTTCGGGGCCGGTCGCCCTGCCCGATCCGGAAGGCGTCGAGACGGTGCATGTCGAATCCGCCCGCGACATGCTCGCCGCCGTCGAGGCCGCGCTGCCGGCGCAGATCGCCATCTTCACCGCCGCCGTCGCCGACTGGCGGGTGGCGGAGGAGGCTTCGGAGAAGATGAAGAAGGACGGCGCCGCCCTGCCGCCACTCGCACTGATCGAGAATCCCGACATCCTGGCCACGATCGCGCGTCGGACGGACGGGCGGCCTGATCTCGTCATCGGCTTCGCCGCCGAGACGGAGAACGTCGTCGCCCATGCCCAGGCGAAGCTCGCCCGGAAGGGCTGCGACCTCATCGTCGCCAATGATGTCGGCGGTACGGGCGTCATGGGCGGCGATGCCAACACCGTGCATCTGGTGACGCCCGAGGGCGTCGAAAGCTGGCCGACCCTGGCGAAATCCGAGGTTGCCACGAGGCTTGTCGGCCACCTCGCGCGGCTCGCCCCGAAGCGGCCTGCGGCATGAGCGGGCCGGTCGAGGTCGCCTTCCAGCGGCTGGCGCATGCGACGGGACTGCCGCTGCCGGGCTATCAGAGCGCCGGTGCGGCGGGTATGGATCTGCCGGCGGCGCTGGCGGAGGGCGAAACCCTGGCGCTGGCGCCGGGTGCTCGCGCGCTGATCCCCACCGGGTTTTGCCTCCATCTTCCCGAGGGCTACGAGGCGCAGGTGCGGCCCCGCTCCGGGCTCGCCGCCCGGCATGGCGTCACGGTCCTGAACGCGCCCGGTACCGTCGACAGCGACTATCGCGGCGAGATCAAGGTGATCCTGATCAATCACGGGCAAGCGCCTTTCCCGATCCGGCGCGGCGACCGGATCGCGCAGCTCGTCGTCGCGCCGGTCTCCCAGGCCGTCGCGCGCGAGGTGGCTGCGCTGCCCGCCAGCGAGCGTGGCACCCTTGGCTTCGGCTCGACGGGCGTCGCCGGCGCTATTTCTCCTCGCGTCCCCCCTCTCGCGGATCAAACGGCATGATGCTTCTCTCCCGGCGCAGCCAGCTCGCCATTGCTGCCGTCGTCGATATCGCCCTGCACGCCCGCCCCTCCCCGGTTGCGGCCAAACTGCTCGCCGCGCGCCATGATCTGCCGCCGCGGCATCTCGAAACGCTGCTGCAGGCGCTTGTGCGGGTCGGCATCCTGAAAGGTGTCCGCGGCCCGCGCGGCGGCTACGAACTGGCGCGCGAGCGGCGCCGGATCACCGCCGGCGACATTGCGCGCGCGGCGATGCAGGAGACCGGCGATGACGGGCTGGGGCCGGCGCCACGTTCGACCCTGGTCGAGGAGGTGATCGCACCGGAGGTCGCGCGAGCCTCGCGGGCCTTTCTGTCCGTTCTCGACGACGTCACGATTGAGGAGCTCTGTCATCGGGCCCAGGCTTCGGGGGGCGTTCCGGCCACAGAAGCGAGAGCCGATTTCACAATCTAATTCTGTTGTTTTTTGATTTTATCGACATGGGATGTGAAATCTGATAGGCCGGCTTCGACCTTGCGGGCCATGAGCCTGCGCAGCAGGAGCATCCGATGACCGACGCCGTGCGCATGACGGACTCCGCCCAGGGCAAGGCCCCCGGGCGCGGCCGTATCTACAACTCCATCACCGACACGATCGGCGATACGCCACTGGTCAAGCTGAACCGGTTGCCGGCCGAGCGTGGCGTCAAGGCGACGATCCTGGCCAAGCTGGAATTCTTCAACCCGATCTCGAGCGTCAAGGACCGCATCGGCGTCAACATGATCGACGCGCTGGAGGCGTCGGGGACGTTGAAGCCGGGGGGCACGCTGATCGAGCCGACCTCGGGCAACACCGGCATCGCGCTCGCCTTCGTCGCGGCGGCGCGCGGCTACCGCCTGATCCTGGTGATGCCCGAGACGATGTCGCTGGAGCGGCGCAAGATGCTGGCGCTTCTTGGGGCCGAGCTCGTGCTGACACCGGGCCCCGGCGGCATGCGCGGGGCGGTGGCGCGGGCGGAGGAGCTCAAGGCCGAGATTCCGGGCTCGATCATCCCGCAGCAGTTCGAGAACCCGCATAATCCGGAGATCCACCGCAAGACCACGGCCGAGGAAATTTGGAACGACACCCAGGGCAAGGTCGACATCTTCGTCTCCGGCGTCGGCACGGGTGGCACCATCACCGGCGTCGGCCAGGTGCTGAAGGCCAAGAATCCGGGTGTGAAGATCGTCGCCGTCGAGCCGGAGGATTCCCCGGTGCTGTCTGGCGGTGCGCCCGGCCCGCACAAGATCCAGGGCATCGGTGCCGGCTTCGTTCCGGGCATCCTCGACCGTTCGGTGATCGACGAGGTCGTGACCGTCGGCAACCAGACCTCCTTCGAGACCTCGCGGGCGATGGCGAAGCATGAGGGCATCCCCGGCGGCATCTCCTCGGGCGCCGCGATCGCGGCTGCGCTCGAAGTCGGGGCGCGGCCGGAAAATGCCGGCAAGACGATCGTCGTGATCATCCCGTCCTTCGCCGAGCGCTACATCTCAAGCGCCCTGTTCGAAGGCCTCTGAGCGCGACGCAAGTCTTGATGGATGCCAAAGGCCCGGCCTCTCGCCGGGCCTTTTTTGCGTCTGGGCTCAGTCGCGCTCGGGAAAATGCAGCGTGATGCGGGTCCCTGGCCGCGGGTCGCCTTCCGTCACCGCTGTTGCAGTCATCGTCGCCTGCATGCTGCGCAGCAGGCTGGCGAGGACGGTCTGTCCGAGTCCCTTGGCTTCGATCTCGGCGGGCATGCCGACGCCGTCATCCTCGACGGTCAGGGCCAGCCCCGGGATGCCGTCCACCGTCTGATGCGCGAAGCGGATGACGATCCGCCCCGGCAACCCATCCGTGAAGGCGTGCTTGATGGCGTTGGTGACGAGCTCGTTGACGATCACCACGAAGGAGACCGCATCGCGCCCGGGAAGGCGGATCTCGTCCATGGCGAGGGCGATCTCGATCGGCCGGCCCTCCGCCGCCTTGCCGATTTCGGCCAGCAGATCCTCCATGTAGGGCCGGGCCTCGATCTCGTCGGTGTCGAGGTCGAGCCGCAGGCGGCGCTGGCCGGCGGCAATCGCCTGGATGCGGGACTGGGCCTGCTGGAGGGCGGCGCGGACCGCAGGCTCGCGGCTCTGGCGGCTCTGGACGCTGAGCAGCGCCGAGACCATGGCGAGGTTGTTGCCGACGCGGTGGTTCACGTCGCGCAGCAGCGCCTCGATGCGCAGCCGCTCGTTCTCAAGCTCGCGGGTGCGATCGCCGACCAGCCGCTCGAGCTCCGCATTGCTCTCGGCGAGCGAGAGGCTGCGCCTCTGGCGGATGCGCAGCTGCTGCCAGGCGGCGAAGGCGAGTCCCGCCAGCGCCACGACGATGCCGACGCTGGCGAGGAGGCGCCGCCGCTCCTCGTTGCGGTTGAGCGAGACGAGGCGGACGTTCTCGGCATGCTGGAGTTGCTGCACGAGGTCGCGCAGGGCGTCCATGGCGCCGATACCCTTGCCCTGGCGGATGACGGCGAGCGCCTCCGGCTGCCGGCCGGCCCGCATCAGCGTCACGGTCGAATCCAATTCGTCGAGCTTGCGTTCCAAATGTTCGCGCAAGGCGGCGACGCGCTTCTGCTGATCGGGATCGCCCTCGACCAGCCGGTCGAGCGTCTCCAGCGCCGGCAGGACGGCGCCGCGGCCTTCCGTAAAGGGCTGGAGATAGCCCGAGAGCCCCGTGAGCAGATAGCCGCGCTGCCCGGTCTCGGCATCCCGAAGATGGCCGAGGAAGCGTTCCGCATGCTCACGCAGGGCGGTGGCCCGCGTCACCCGCTCGGCGGTATGCTGGGCCTGGAGGTTGATCCAGGCCGCAAGCACGACCGCCAGCGCGACCACGCCGATGGCGACGACCGTCGTGGTCGCGGAGCGCAGCCTCGCCTTGAGCGCCGGGATCGCGGGTATCGGAAAGCGTGTGCGGGGCCTCGCCTGAATCGCCATGCGCTTCGTTCTATCGGGCGCGGCCCCAAACCCCTACGTCAAATGACAGGCCCGCCTCAGGCATTGCCCTCATCGGCGTCGTCGCCGGTGAAGAACTGCCGGCCGAGCAGAGCACCCAGAACCACGACCCCGCCGACCGCTGCCAGGCGCCAACCCTTCTTCGAGGACAGGCCGGAGCCGACGATCTTGGCGGCCAGCGGCGCAGCCACCAGCGCGGTGGCGGCGATCGGCCGGCGCGGCCGCGGCCGGTTCTTGACGTAGAGCGCAATGCCCATCGTCAGCAGGCCGAGGACGAACAACCCGGCAGCGACGATGAGGCTGGCCTCCGCCGAGCCGTAGCGCAGCGCCAGGACCGTGTGCAGCGCTGCCACCAGATAGCCGCCGGCGCAGAGCAGCAGAAGCAGCCCGAAGGCCAGCAGACCGTAGACGGTGGCGTTGCGGCGCACGGCACCGGACACTTCCGTCGCGATATAGGCGCCGATTCCCCCCAGCATGGGATCAGCGCGCCGACAGGAAGCCGACGAACAGGCCGACAGCCGCCGCCAGACCGAGGGCGCGCAGCGGACGCTCGCGGATTTCGTCCTCGATGAGGCGCTGCAGCTCGCTGGCCTGCTCCTTCGCGACATCGGCCATGCGGTCGGTATCGACTCCGACCGAGCGCAGCTTCTCGCCGACGGTCGCCACAAGATCCTCGGCGCCGCGGGTCAGGCTCTCCTCGATCGCGCCGGCCTCGCGCTTGACCTTCGCGGCCGTCTCCCGGGCCTCGCCGGCGATCTCCTCGGCGCCGGAGACGACCTCGTCCTTGACGCGCTTGGCGGCGGAGGCGGCCTGGCGCTTTGCGGAAGTGGTGGTGGTGGCCATGTCGCTCATCCTGTCATTGCCTCGTGAAGTGTTCGATCGCGAACGGGGGGAGCGGCCGACCCAAGCCGGACCGCTCGATACCGACGCCAACGCGACGGCTGCCCTGGTGTTCCCCGCCCGCCTCTCAGGTGGGAGCCGGCGCCTGCTCCTCGGCCTGGGCGGCGCGATAGCGGGCGAACTCCTCCTGCGCCACCATGGCGACGAGCAGGATCGGAGTCGAGAGGACCGCGCCGACCGGACCCCAGAGCCAGAGCCAGAAGATGAAGCCGATAAAGACGAGGAAGGGTGAGACCGTCAGGCGGTTGCCGACGAAGACCGGCGTCACCGCGTTGCCCTCAATCAGATGAATCACGAAATAGGCTGCCGCCGGCCAGATCGCGGCAAGCGCCGACGGCGCGTCGATCAGCGCGCCGGCGAACAGGGTCGCGGTCACGATGATCGGGCCGATGAAGGCGAGATAGTTGAGGATGAAGGCCAGCGCCCCCCAGAAGACAGGATAGGGCAAACCGGCGAGCCAGGCGATGCCCATGGTCAGCAGGCCCATGCCGAGATTGATCACGGTCACGAGGGTGAAGTAGCGCGCGACGCGGGACTCGATCTCCTGGAAGAAGGCACCGGCAGATTTGCGGGCACCGCGGCCGAGACAGAGGCGCAGCGCGCGGGCCTTGAGGTGGCGCCGCGTGGCCAGCCAGAAATAGACGGTGGCGACAAAGATCAGCATCCCTCCGGCGATGGCCGAAGAGGACATGGCGAGATCGATCAGCGGATTGCCCTGCGAGATGCTGAGCTCGGTGCCGCTCTTGCCCATGAGGGAGCCGATCGCGGCCTTCGCGTCCTCCATCATGACGAAGATGCCGGCGAGCTTGCTCTTGAGCGCCGCCACCATGGCGGGCCCCTGATCGCTCCAGCCGGCCACCGGCACGGCCAGCACCATGATGGCCGAGACGATCACCGACAGAAAGGCGAGCACCACGATCGCAGCCGCCAGATGCTGCGGCACGCTGCGGCGTACGAGTGCGTCCACGGCCGGCCCGAGCACGAGCCCGAAGATGATGCCGGCCGTGATCGGCAGCGCGATGACCCGCGTCAGATAGAGCGCGGCCGTGGCCAGAATGACGAAGATGCCGATGATCGTGTAGCGGACGATGAGATCATGCTCGGAGGGCGTGACGTCCTCGTGGAGATCGTCGGCGACGTCCTCGACCTCGGGCTCCGCCATATAGCGCGGGAACGGCCTCCAGGCTGATGTGTTGAGCATGATTCCGATTCCGACGCGCGGCTGCGCCCCCCGGCGCGTGCGGAATCAGAACGTCGCTTTGCCGGGGAAGGTTCCGCTAGTGCGCCTCGTCCCAGTTGCCGGCGGCGCGGGCATCGACCTGCAGCGGGACCCGCAGCTGCACCGCCGGATGGGGCGCCTCGACCATGACCTTCGTGATCACCGGCAGCGCCGCCTCGACCTGCGCGTCCGGCACCTCGAAGACGAGTTCGTCATGCACCTGCAAGAGCATGCGGACATCGAGCCTCGCCGCCGCCAGCGCGTCCTCCATACGGATCATGGCGCGGCGGATGATGTCGGCGGCCGAACCCTGGATCGGCGCGTTGATCGCCTGGCGCTCGACGAAGGCGCGCTCGGAAGGGTTCTTCGAGGCGACCGCCGGGAAATGGCAGATCCGACCGAAGATCGTCTCGACATGACCGTTGGCGCGCACGAAGGTCTTGGTCTGCTCCATATAGTCCCGGATGCCGGGGAAGCGCTCGAAGTACTTGCGGATATAAGCGCTCGCCTCCTCCCGCCCGATGCCGAGCTGGTTGGCGAGGCCGAAGGCCGAGATGCCGTAGATGATGCCGAAATTGATCGCCTTGGCGCGGCGGCGGACCTCGCTCGGCATGCCCTGCACGGGCACGCCGAACATTTCGGAGGCCGTCATCGCATGGATGTCGATGCCGTCGGCGAAGGCCTGCCGCAGCTGCGGGATCTCGGCGATATGCGCGAGCAGCCGCAGCTCGATCTGGCTGTAATCGGCCGAGACCAGCTTGTAGCCCTTCTCCGCGACGAAGGCCGTGCGGATCTTGCGGCCGGCCTCGGTGCGGATCGGGATGTTCTGCAGATTGGGCTCTGAGGAGGAGAGCCGGCCGGTGGTCGTCGCGGCCAGCGCGAAGGAGGTGTGCACGCGCTGGGTCTGCGGGTTCACATAGGCCGGTAGCGAGTCGGTGTAGGTCGATTTCAGCTTGGCGAGCTGGCGCCATTCCAGGATCTTGGCCGGCAACGGGTGGCCCTGCTCGGCCAGTTCCTCGAGCACGCCGGCACCCGTCGCCCATTGGCCCGTCGCGGTCTTCTTGGCGCCCGACAGGCCCATCTTGCCGAAGAGGATGTCGCCGAGCTGCTTGGGGGAGCCGATGGTGAACTTCTCGCCGGCGATCTCGTAGATCTCGTCCTCGAGCCGCGCCAGCGACTGGGCGAAATCGCCCGAGAGGCGCGACAGGATCTGCCGGTCGATCGCGATGCCATGCGCCTCCATGCGGGCGAGCACGGCGATCAGCGGGCGCTCCAGCGTCTCGTAGACGGTGGTGCGGCCTTCCGCGGCGAGACGCGGCTTCAGGGTGCGCCAGAGCCTCAAGGTGACGTCGGCATCCTCGGCGGCATAGTCCGTCGCCTTGTCGAGCGCGACCTTGTCGAAGGTGACCTGCGCCTTGCCGGTGCCAGCGACCTGGCCGAAGGTGATCGTCTCATGGCCGAGATGCAGCTCGGAGAGCCGGTCCATGCCGTGGCTGTTGTTGCCGGCATCGAGGGCGTAGGAAATCAGCATCGTGTCATCGATGGGCGCGACGTCGACGCCGTAGCGCTTCAGCAGGACGAGATCGTATTTCAGGTTCTGCCCGATCTTGATCACGCCGGGGTCGGCGAGCAGCGGCTTCAGCGCCGCCAGCGCCTGATCGATCGGAATCTGCCCCTCCAACATGCCGCCGCCGAAGAGATCGCTGCCGCCGCGATGCTGCAGCGGGATGTAACAGGCCTTGCCCGGCGCGACCGCCATCGAGATGCCGACGAGATCGGCCTGCATCGGGTCGATCGCGCTCGTCTCGGTATCGATCGCGACATGACCGGCCTCATAGGCCGCGGCGATCCAGCGCTCCAGCACGGCCAGATCACGCACGCATTCATAGGCCGTCCGGTCGATCTTCGCCGCCAGCGCCTCGTTCTTGCGGGCGGCGGCGAGGTCGGCCGGCTTCAGCCAGCCATCGCCTCCGTTCGCCGCGACCGGCTGGGTGACCGCCGCCCGCGCCATCTCGGCCACGGAAGGCGCTTCCTCGGCTGCGTCAGCGCCGGCATAGAGCGCCTTGAGCTCGGCCGCGCGCGTGCCGCCCGGCGCCAGATCGGCGGCGGCTTCGATCGCCGCGACATCGGCCTCATAGGCCTCGGCCACGCGCTTGGTGATGGTGGTGAATTCCATCGCCTTGAGGAAGGCGATGAGCCGGGCGGGATCGGGCTGGCCGAGCGTCAGGTTCTCGATGGGCGTCTCGACCGCGACATCGTCGACCAGCGAGACCAGCTTGTGGGAGATGCGGATCTTCTCGACGATCTCCGGATTGGTCAGGGTCTCGCGGCGCTTGGGCTGCTTGATCTCGCCGGCCCGCGCCAGCAGCGTCTCGAGGTCGCCATACTCACCGATGAGCTGGGCCGCGGTCTTGATGCCGATGCCGGGCGCGCCCGGCACATTGTCGGTGGCGTCGCCGGCCAGCGCCTGCACATCCGTGACCTTGTCGGGCGTGACGCCGAAATACTCGACGACCTCGGGCTCGCCGATCTTGCGCTCGGCGCGGAAGCCCGCGCCCTTCTTGGCGTCGCCGGAGGCAGGATCGTACATCGCCACGCCCGGCCGGACGAGCTGCATCAGATCTTTGTCGGCCGAGACGATCAGCACGTCGGCGCCGGCCTCGCGCGCCTGTTTCGCATAGGTCGCGATCAGGTCGTCGGCCTCGTAGACGTCCTGCTCGACCGGCAGCAGGCCGAAGGCGCGCACCGCCTCCCGCATCAGCGGGAATTGCGGGATCAGGTCCGGCGGCGGATCCGAGCGGTTGCCCTTGTAGGCGGGGTAGATCGCCTTGCGGAACGAGTTCTCGGATTTGTCGAAGACAATGGCGAGATGGGTCGGGCGGATGCCGAGCACGCCCTCGCGCACGAACTGGAAGAGCTTGGTGGCGAAGAGCCGGACCGCGCCGGAGGGCAACCCGTCCGAGCGGACATTGTATTTCCGGTCTTGGTTGATCGACTGGAAATAGGCCCGGAAGATGAAATTGGAGCCGTCGACCAGGAAGAGATGATCGCCGGGCTTCAGGGCGGGCCCTGTGGGGGTCTCGGCGGCGGTGCTGGCTGTCTCGCTCATGGCGCGGACCATAGTGGTCCGGCGCAGCCCGTGTCCATCGGCGCGGGAGGCCGATCCGCAAGATGCTGTCAGGAGCGGGGCCGCCCCGTGAGGCGGCCCCAGCTGCCGCGTCAGAGCGCGGCGCGCGGGTCGGTCTTCGCGACGCGCGCGAGCAGATAGTCGACTTCGGTCTTGGCCAGGGCGCTGATCGCCGAGCCCGGCTTGCGCTGGGCATCGCTGGCGAGGATGCCGCGCTTCATCAGCGTGTATTTGCGAACCGCGAGGCCGGCACCGAGCTGCTGCTCGTAGCGCAGCAGCGGCAGATGCGCGTCGAAGATGTCATGCGCCTCGTCGCGCTTGCCGGCCTTCTGCAGTTTCACGACGTCGATCAGCAGTTCCGGGAAGGCGTAGCCGGTCATCGCGCCGTCGGCGCCGCGCTCCATCTCGAAATCGAGGAAGAGGCCGCCATTGCCGGTGAGGATCGAGATCGGGCGAAGCGAACCCTCCTTCTGGAACTTGCGGAGCGTCGAGATCTTCTCCAGCCCCGGCCAGTCCTCGTGCTTGAGCATGACGCAGGAGGGATTGTCGGTGACGATCTTGCGGATCACGGCCGGCGTCATCACCACCGAGAGCGTCAGCGGATAATCCTGGATGACGAAGGGGATGTCGGTGCCGATCGCCTCGACGGCCTGGGCGTAGTAGCCGGTGATCTGGTCGTCGGTGCGCAGGCTCGGCGGCGGCGCGATCATGACGCCGGCAGCGCCCAGCTCCATCGACTGGCGCGCCAGCGTGCGCATGGCGGCGAAGCCCGGCGCCGAGACGCCGACGATCACCGGCTTGCCCGGCATGCCGGCCACCGCCGTCTTGACGATGCGCAGCGATTCCTCCGGCTCGAGCTTGGGCGCCTCGCCCATGATGCCGAGCACCGTCGTGCCGTCCGAGCCGATCTCGTCATAGAAGGCGAAGAGCTTCTCGGTCGAAGCCCAGTCGACGGAGCCATCCGGATTGAACGGGGTCGGCGCGATCGGGAAGACACCAGCGGCGTCGGCGGTCAGGGTCATGGACACGGCTTTCCTGCGGGGTGGAGACGGGTTGGGGCGGCTCAGGCGATGCGGGTGCGGACGGTGCCGACGCCGGCGATCTCGCCTTCGAGCACGTCGCCACGGACGACAGCCGCGACGCCTTCCGGGGTGCCGGTGAAGATCAGGTCGCCGGGCGCGAGCTCGACCAGCCCGGAGAGATAGGCGATCGTCTCGGGCACGTTCCAGATCTGCTTGGCGAGGTCCGAGCTCTGGCGCGGCACGCCGTTGACGACGAGTTCGATCTTGCCGGCGGCGGGATGGCCGATCTGGCTGGCGGGGGCGATCTCGCCGATGGGGCCGGAGAGATCGAAGCCCTTGGCCATGTCCCAGGGACGGCCGGCCTTCTTGGCGGCCGCCTGGAGGTCACGGCGGGTCATGTCAAGGCCGGCGGCATAGCCGAAGACATGGGCGAGCGCGTCGGCCTCGGCGATGTCCTTGCCGCCGGAGCCGATGGCGACCACCAGCTCCATCTCGTGGTGGAGATCGGCGGTTTTGGTCGGATAGGGCGTGTCGGCGCCGTTGATGACCAGCGCGTCGGCGGGCTTGGTGAAGAAGAAGGGCTCCTCGCGGTCGGGATCGCCGCCCATCTCGCGGGTGTGTTCGGCGTAGTTGCGGCCGACGCAGAAGACGCGGCGCACCGGGAACATCCCGCCGCCCGCCACCGGCACGGCCGTCACCGCCGGCGGATCGATCACGTAAGTCGTCATGGGGAGGCTCTCCTGCGCTCTTGTCGGCGTCGTTCATGCGTGAGCGCGGCGCGGCGGGCAAGGCCCCCGCCCGCGCCCGGCCTTGCTCCTGCGGCATGTCGCGCCGGCCGGACCGGCGCAGCTCAAGATGATTCAAATTCTCGTTGTGCGGCGCGTCATTGCAACCGGAGCGAATTGCCCCCTACAGTAGGTTCGGCTCGGCATGTGCCGGGCTGAACTGAGACCGAAGGAACATCACGTGGCCACAGGTACTGTGAAATGGTTCAACGAGACCAAGGGTTATGGCTTCATCACCCCTGATCAGGGCGGGCAGGACGTGTTCGTGCATATCAGCGCGGTCGAGCGCTCCGGCATGCGCGGCCTGAACGAGGGCCAGAAGATCAGCTACGATCTCGAGGCGGACCGCAAGACCGGCAAGTCGTCGGCCGTCAACCTCAAGACGGCGTGAGTTGACTGCGAGACGGGAGGCCGATCGGCGGCGTCGCTTCCCGAGCCACTGCGAATCTCTCTCGATCTACCCGGACTGAAGACGATTCCCGGCATGCCCGTCGCCTCGATGGCGGCGGTGAGGTTTCCCGAAAGCGAGGCCAGGCCTCCGCGAGCGGAAGGCGGCCACTCCCTCCCCGATCCGTTGCATCCCATCCGGGCGTCTCACGCCGCGGCGGCGCGTGAGTGTCGTGGCAGCGGGCAGAACGAGCCGCAATCGGCCATGCCGGGCAGCAGATAGCGCAGGCAGCAGATCTTCCGCTGGCAGTTCTCCATCGGCGCGAGTGCGGAGGGCCGCAGGGCGCCGTCGAGCGGGTTTTTCCGGCCTGCCGACGTGAGGGCCGCGGTCAGCAGCGCCTGGGCCTCGGCCAAACCCTGGCGATCGACGCGCGGATCGGCCGCGCATTGCTGGACACTCCAGGCCAGGCTGACGGCGGCATTGTTCCAGAGCAGCTTCGCCGAGACCCCGAAATGGCCCGCGAGTAACGTAATCAGCGGGGAGACATGCCTCTCGATCAGGGATTCGAGCCCAACCTTCGCCGGGCGGGGCGGGAGCGGATGCTCGGGCGGGATCACGACGCCGGCCGTGCAGCCATTGTCATGCAGGGCGAAGCGCCCTCCTTCGAGGGCGACCGGCAGGCCGACCCCGCCCAGAAGCTGGACCACCGTGGCCGGGACAATCGTGTTGGAGAAGTGCCACTGGCTCCACATCGAAACGATGGCGCGCGGCTCGCCGCCGGCTTGGGTCGCGCCGAAGCGGTCGATCAGCTCGCGCAACGTGGCCAGTTCCAGCAGGCGGCGCCCGTCCAGATGCGCCGCGCCGTCATCGACGCGCAGGCTGCCGGCGAAACGGGCCAGATCCCCCGCGAAGAGGCCAGCCAGATCGAACGCCGCCGGAACCGGGACCGGGGCCATGGCCTCTCAGCCTGCCTGCGCGCGCGCGAAGCGCGGGATCAGCGTCGACACGCCGAGGGCGAGCACGGCGGCGGCGGCGAAGCAGGCGGCATAGCCCAGCCTGTCGCCCGCATATCCCGCGATGCGCCAGCCGACGAGGCTGACGATCGAATCCATGCTCTGGAACAGGGTGAAATCGACGCCGGCCTGGTCGAGCGAGGCGCGGCCCATCAGCTCCGAATAGAGCGCGACGAAGCCCAGTGCGAGCGTGCCGGCCGAGGCGAGATAGATCGCCATCAGCGCCACCGGCGCATCGAGCTTCAGATGGGCGACGACGGCGAAGGCGAGCATGACGAGCATCTGGATGCCGAGCGTCCAGCCCATCACGCGATAGGCGCCGATGCGACGCAGGATCCAGCCGCCGCCGAGCGCGCCCGCCAGCCCGAGCGCGGTGACGCCGAGCCCGTTCAGCGTGCCGATCGCGGTGAGGCTGAGGCCGGCATCGACCAGGAAGGGGCCGACCAGCAGCATCGACACCTTCTGGCCGAGCACATAGAGCGCGACCAGAGCGAGGCCGGAGCGGATCTCGGGGCGCTTCAGGGCCTGCTTGAGCGACTGGGGCGGCTTGTCCTGGCGGGCCGCCACCGCGCCGTCCGGCGTCAGCAGGAAGGGGGCCGCGAGCGCGACCAGCGCGCAGGCCATGACCAGCGTCGCCGGCTGCCAGCCCCAATGGTCGATCAGGACGAGGAAGAGGCCGCCGCCGATCGCCGAGCCGAGATAGGCGCCGCCGACCTGGGCGGCATTGGCCCAGCCGCGGTCGCGCTCGGCGAAACTCTCGACCGCATGGCCATCGCAGGCGATGTCGATCGTGGCCGACGAGAAGGAGGCCACCATCATCGCGACCGTCAGCGGGCCGAGCGCGGTCGGGCCGATCAGCGCGCAGGCGATGACGGCGCCCACCGCAAAGGCGCCGAAGAGCGCGATCGCGCTGCGCGAACGCCGCACCCCGCCATGCGGCGAGCGTAAGCGCTCCACCGCCGGAGCCCACATGAACTTGAAGGACCAGGGCAGGACGGTGAGCAGGATGAAGGCGATGTCGTCGAGCGAGGCGCCGCTCTTGCGCATCACCGCCGGCAGGCCGGTGAAGATGACGCCGCCGATGACGCTCTGCGCCACATAGAGCCCGCCCAGCCCGACGACGAGCCGGGCAACCGGGCCCCGGTGCGCAGCGTCGCCGAGGGCCGCGCCCGCCGCCGCGCTCACCAGCGGTACCGCAGGCTGGCGAGGACCTTGCGGCCCTGGTTGAAGTAGCAGTAGCCGGCGGTGCAGACCTGATCGACCTTGTCGAGCAGATTCTGGGCGTTCACCTGCGCGCTGAAGCCCTTGAGCTTCGGATCGAGCTTCTCGAAATCATAGGTCAGGCGGGCATCGACATAGGCCGTCGCGCTGTTGCGGATGATCAGCCGGTTGTAGTCGTCGCCGAAATTGGCACCGGTGTAGCGCACGCCGGCACCGAGCCCGAGGCCGCGCAGCGGACCGGTGGCGATGTCGTAGCCCGCCCAGACCGAGAAGGCGTGCTTGGGCACGCTGTTGATCTGGTTGCCGACCGTGTCGGGCGAGAGTTTGGTGATCTCGGTGTCGGTATAGGCGTAGGAGGCCTGCAGGCTCACCCCGTTGCCGAGCGAGGTCGTCGCGTCGATCTCGAAGCCGCGGGACTCGAAATCGAGCTGGGTCTGGCGGTTCACCGCATCGACCACGGTGTAGACGATGCCGTCCTTCTGCTTCAGCCAGAAGACCGAGGCATTGATGAAGGCGTTGTAGCCCGGCACGGCATATTTCACGCCCGCCTCGGCCGTCTCTCCCTTGGTCGGCTTGGCGACGCCGCCATTCAGCACCGTGCCGGGATTGGGGTTGAAGGAGGTGCCGTAGCTGACATAGGGCGTCAGCCCGAAATCGGTGACGTAGCTCAGCCCGGCGCGGCCGGTGAAGGCGCCCTCGTCCTGCTTGGAGGGCGCGGTGCCGGGCACGGTGTAGGTGCTCGAGAGCCAATCGTGCCGGCCGCTCAGCAGCAGGCGCCAGGGGCCCATCTTCATCTCGTCCTGGACATAGGCGCCGATCAGCGTCTGGCGCTGCTTCGTCGGCTCGGGCAGAGCCGGATCGGAGATGCTGGCGAAGTTGTAGCCGATCCGCGAGCCATAGCTCGCGCGGCCGACGTCGAGCCCGGTCAGGACCGTATGGCTGATCGGACCGGTGCGCAGGAGCATCTTGAGATAGGTGTCGGTCGAGATCGCATCGAGGTCTTCCTTGACGCGGCCGGCATAGGTGGTGGTGCCGAACTTCTCGTCCGTCGACAGCGTCGAGACACGCAGGTTCTGGTGGAACGAGACCGTGTCCGAGAATTTGTGCTCGAACTCGTAGCCGACGCGGCCCTGCTTCTGGGTGAAGTCGTTATAGGCCGGGTTGAACAGGATCGTCCGCTTGGCCCCGACCGTGGGGAAGATCACCGTCCCGTCGCGCAGCCTGAAGCTGCCATAATTGTTGTCATAGGCGGTTGAGCCGCCGGTCTTCGAATCCATGTATTCGCCGAGGATGGTGAGCTTGGTATTCTCATTCGGCTTGAAAGTGATGGCGGGGGCGATGAAGAGGCGGTCGTCGGGGACGCCGGGCAGGCTGGTGTTCGACTCCCGCAGCAGGCCGGTGATCCGGTAGAGGACCGTGCCGGCCTGATTGGCCGGGCCGCCGAGGTCGAAATTGATCTGTCGGCGGTTGAAGGGCCCGCCCTGGATCTCGACCTCGCCAAATCTCGTCTCGGTCGGGCGCTTCGAGATCGCGTCGATGATGCCGACGGAGGCGCTGGCGCCATAGAGCGAGGAGGCCGGGCCCTTGAGGATCGAGATCGACTCGAAGCCGTAGGGCTCCATGCGGAACAGGCCGCTCGGGCTGTTGAAGTTCCGCAGGCCGTCGCGGAAGACGCCGGTATAGGTGATGTCGACGCCGCGGATGGTGAAGCTGTCGAAGCGCGGGTCGAAGCCGTAGCCGCCGGTGCGGACGCCGGGCGTATAGCCCAGCGCCTCGGTCAGCGATTGCGGGCGGCGCTCCTCGAGCTGCTTCTGCGTGACCGTGTTGACGGTCTGGGGCGTCTCCGCGACGGGCGTCTCCGTCTTGGTGGCGGTCCGGGTCGTCTTGGGAACGAAGCCGTCATTGGCGACGATGCCGGTAGCGCCGCTACCGGGCCGGCGCGCCGCTTCGCCCTGGACGACGATCTCGTCGAGCTGCTCGACGCGCGCCTGCTGGGCGCCGGCAGGCCAGGCTGGAACCAGGGCGGCAACAGCCGACAGCGCCATGATCGAGCGGTTCATTCCACGTCTCCGGAAGGTGATCTGCCCGGACCCGTAGCGCGATACACAGTCTCGGATCAACTCTGATCCGACATTGTGCTGTCGATTATTGCCTCAATACTTGTTTAGACAAATTAAAAGGTAAGACAATGACGATGGGTTATCTTTCGCCCCATACCGTTTCCGGTCTTTCTCGACACACCGACCGGTCCGCCGCGAAGCGCGCGCGTTCACCCTTTCACCCGTCAATGCCGCCCCGCCGCGGGCCGAAACAGGCGCCCCTTTTCCGCCACCAGCACGATCCCGAGCGCCGCGACACCGCAGAGCGCCACGCTGAGTGTCAGCGGCAGCACGGTGCCGTCGAAATGCTGGCCGATGTAGAAGCCCAACAGCGCGCCGACGATCGTCGTGACGAAGCCCTGGACCGAGGAGGCCGTGCCGGCGACATGGCCGAGCGGATCCATCGCCATGGCGCCGAAATTGGGCGCGACCAGCCCGAAGCAGAACATCGTACCGCCCTGCAGGATAGCGAAGCTCCACAGCGCTTCGTACCCCGACCAGGCGAGGAGGGCATGCAGCCCGGTCAGGCCGATATAGGCGAGCAAGGCGCCATGCGAGACGCGGCGCATGCCGAGCCGGCCGACGATGCGTGAATTGAGCAGCGAGGCCGCAGCCATGAACATCGCGATCAGCGCGAAGATGGTGGTGAACCACTCCGGCGCCCGGAAAACGTCGACAAAGACCTGCTGGGCCGAATTGATGAAGCCGAACAATCCGCCGAGCACGAAGGCCATCGCCAGCATGTAGCCGACGGCAAGCCGCGTCGTCAGTGTGGTCCGGAACGCCGCGACCACCGTCGCGACCTCGATCGGCTTGCGATCCTCGGGCGCTTGCGTCTCGCCCAAGCGACGCATGGCCCAGAGCATGACCAGGGCCCCGAAGATCGTCAGCACGCCGAAGATCCAGCGCCAGGGCGCGACCCACAGGATCGCCTGGCCGATCGACGGCGCGAGGATCGGGACAGCAAGAAAGACGATCATGGCGAGCGACATGACCCGAGCCATGTCGCGGCCGGAATAGCAGTCGCGCACGATCGAGACGACGAGCACGCGCGTCGCCGCGGCGCCGATGCCCTGGGCGACGCGCGCGGCCATCATCGTCTCGAAGGAGCCGGCGAAGGCCGCCGCGATGCTGGCCGCGACATAGACGATCAGGCCGAATAGCAGGATCGGACGGCGGCCGAAGCGGTCGGCGAGCGTGCCGTAGACGATCTGGGCGGAGCCGAAGCCGAGCAGATAGGCGGTGATGATCCATTGCCGCTCATTGGCGCCCGCGATTCCGAGCGCCTCCGCCATCTGGGGGAGCGCCGGCAGCATCGAGTCGATCGCCAGCGCATTGGCCGCCATCAGAGCGGCCATCAGGGCGACGAAGGAACGGAAGCTCATGCCGTGGCGGGGCCCGGCGGTCGTCGAAGCGTCGGTCATGGCAGCCTGTCTGGGCGCCTCACGCCTGACGGCGGGCGCAGATGATCGTAAGCCCCTGCCTGTGGCTCTAGGGCTTCGCGAAACGCGTGACAACCCGGTGATTTGGCCGCTTGTCATGCGCCAGATGCAGAAAATGGTGCCGCGGCAGCGCCGCCCGAGCACCCGGCCGGGTCGCTGTTTCGCCGCTGAGGAGTGACCTGCTATCGTCGCGGCCAGTTGGGGGAGCCGTGATCCGATGGTCGATACAGGCGCGACGCGACGTGTCGCCGTGGCACAGGGCCTGATGACGGTCGAGGGGTTGTCCGATCGCTATGTGCAAGGCCTCGGCCGACCGCTCCGGCTCGTGGCGACGGGGCTTCGACCGATCGGCGGCTTTATCCTCCGCGACGGGCAGATCGAGGATGCGATGCGGCTGGAGGGCCGCGCGGAGCCAGACGTCGATCGGCTGATGCGGGTCGGCCATCCCGGTGAAGCGACATCGCTCGGCCTGACCATCCGCCCGGTGGCCGCGCTGGGTGAGGCGCGCGCCCTGATCGTTCTCAGCTTCGACGACGGGGAGGACAGGCCGGAAGAGGGGTTCCGGGCCGAAATCTTCACTCCGTTGGCGGTCTTCGATGCCCTCGCCAGTGCAGTTCGCGACGGTAGGGCGCAGCGACTGTCGATCGCGGCGATGACGAGCCTATGGGTGCGGGAGAGCGAGCGCGACGCCCCCGCCAGCTTGCCGGTGTCCTGGCATCTGGGGCTCGATGCCGAGGGACGGGCGAGCGAACCGGCGCGTGGCCTGGTCGAGAGCCTGGAGTGGCAGCCGACAGGCATGAACCCCGTCACGGCCCCGGCCGCCATCGACGAGGAGCCCGAGGAGACGACGACGGATCTGCTCGCCCGCATCGACTGGAGCCTGAAGCAGATCGCGCTCGTCCTGCTGTTCCTGCTGATCGTGGTGGCGCTGAAGTGAGGGCCGGCCTCAGCGCTCGTGGCGGCGGATGCGCCTGATCATCTCGTTGAGGGCAAGCAGCACCAGAGCGAGGATGAAGGGCAGGATGTAATAGATGATGCGGAAGATCAGCAGCGCCCCGAGCACGGGCTCGAAGGGCAGGCGGCTGAGCGCCACCAGCATCGTCGCCTCGAAGACGCCGAGTCCCCCCGGCGCATGGCTGGCGATGCCGACGAGGCAGGCGAAGACATAGACGGCCAGGAAGCTCGGATAGTCGATGCCGTGCCCCCCCGGCAGCAGCACGAAGAGCACGGCCGCCGCCGCACAGACCTCTGCAGCGCCGAGGAACATCTGGCCCAGCGTGATGCCCAATCCCGGCAGAGGCAGGTTCCATCCGCGCACGCGGATGGTGCGCTCGCCGCTCGAGATCCAGACCAGATAGCCGAGGGTCCCGGCCGCGACGGCCGCCCCGACCGCCTGAACGACGAGCGGCGAGGTGCGCGCCAGAACCGCGACCGAGGGCGTGGCATAGAGCAGGCTGACGCAGAGGATGGCGCCGAGGCCGAGCCAGAAGGTCAGCCCCGCGATCACCGTGAGGCTCGCGACCTCGGACGCGCGCACGCCCTTCGGCGAATAGATCCAGTAGCGGACGGTGCCGCCGGTCACGATTGGAAAGCCGAGCGTGAAGGAAACCGAATAGCTGGTGAAGGAGGCGAGAGCGGTGGTGCGATACGGGATCGACAGGCCGAGCCGTTTCAGCGCGAGCGCGTCATAGCCCGTCAGCAGGAGATAACTCAGCGCCGTGAAGCCGCAAGCGAGACCCAGCTGGCGCAGGCTCGCATTGGCGAAGGCATTGGCCAGTTCGCCCGGTTGGATTTCGCGGACGATGTGCCAGAGCACCACCAGCGAGGCGCCGAAGATGATGACGCTGGCAAGCGGGCCGACCCACCACCAACGGCTGCGCCGGCGTGGCGGCATTCCAGGCTCGAGCGGGCCGAACGACATGCGCACTCATGACGGGTTCTGGCGCCGGCCGGAGAGCGGCGGCGCCGATTGCGGACACGAGGCGCCGAAGGGCCCCGGCCGCAGAGATAAAGCCTGTGCACCAATCCACAAGGCGGGACCGCCTGCCGAATGGGACCCATGAGCCCGGCGCGGGGGTGGCTCAGCCGGTCTTGCGGAACACCCGCAGCGTCTTGAACGAGGCAACCTCTTCGACAGCGGCGGTCTTAGCCCAGTCGGCGATGATGGGCTCCGCCGTCGCATAGGCGAAGGAGCCGGTGTAGAACAGCAGGTAGCCGCCGGCGTCGGTCTGGCCCGTGAACAGGTCGATCACCTCGCGGTCGGTCAGCGCTCCATAGGCATCGTTCGCTTCCGTCCTGAACTCGCAGGCATGGAAAAGGGTGACGATGTCGAAGCGCGGCAGCAGCTTCGCATTGCTGGTGTAGATGTCGCCGAAATAGGCGCTGTAGGTCTTGGTGATGGTCGGGTTGCCGGTCGCCAGTTTGACGAAGGCGTCGTATTCCTTGGGCGAGGCGGTGATGCCCAGCACCGTGCAGTCAAGCTCCGGCTCGGCACAGCGGATGCCGACATAGTGATGGCCGCCGGTCCCGAAGTGGTAGACGCGTTTGCCGGTGAGGCCGAGCTCCTCGAGCCATTCGACGAAATGCACGTCGCAGGGGCATTGCTCGACACGCAGGCCCCAGTAGACGTCCCAGATGTTCATCGCGGCAGCAGTCATCGTCTCAGGCTCCAGAGGGCGGTGAAGGGTCATTCGGCGGGTTCGGCATGGACCGGTGCCGCGCAAGGCGCGACGCTATCGGAGGCCGGCTGGCGCTGTGCCATCCGCACCACCCCGCCGGCGCGCTTGAGGAGCAGGCGGTGGGTCGCGACCTCGGCGAAGCCGGCGCCCTGCCCGAAGGCGATGATGATGGCGTCCGGCCGGGCGGCACGCAGCTGGCCGAGCAGCTCCAGCGCCGCGTCGGTGTCGAACGCGCTCGTGGCCTCGTCCAGCAGGATGATGTCGGGCTGCTCGAGTTCGGCCCGCGCCAGGGCCAGGCGCTGCCGGTCGCCGGTGGCGAGTTCCCGATCCCAGTCGCGGGTCTCGTCCAGCGAGGGAGCGAGCGTCGAGAGGCCGTAGCGCCGCAGCACCCCGTGGAGCTGCTCCTCCGGCAGGCTGTGGCCGGTTTCGAGCACGGCGCGCAGGCTGCCCTCCGAGAGGTGCAGCTTGTGCGGCACAGCGGTGACGAAGGCATTGGACGGCAGGCCTATCTCGCCACGCCCCCAGGGCCAGAGCCCAGCCACGGCCTGGATCAGCGCCGCCTTGCCGAGACCGAGTTCGCCCGAGACGTGCAAGGTGGCACCCGGCGGCAGCGCGCAGGTGATGTCGGCGACCAGGGTCCGTCCGTCGCGGTCGATCAGGGTGATGTCGTCGAGGCGGAAGGATCCGTCCGCGCTCGGGGAGACGGCCAGATGCTCACCGGGCGGCTCGCCGTCGATCCGCTCCAGCGCATCGGCGAGTTCGTTGACGCGCCGGGCCGCCGCCAGCCATTCGGCGATGCGCATGAAGTTGTCGAGCAGCCAGTTGAAGGCGTTCTGGACGGCGACGAACGCGGCCGCGACCTGAACGACCCCGCCGAGCGACATCTCGCCGGAGAGATATTTCGGCGCAGCCAGGAGCAATGGCACCACCGGCACGAGCGCGCCGCTGCCATTGGTGATCCAGGTCAGCCGGCCGCGCTGGCGGATCATGGCGAGCCAGCGGCCGACGAGCCCGTCATAGGTCCGTGCCACGGCGAGGCGCTCGCCCGTCTCGGTGCGCGAGAGCGCGATCGTCTCGCCATGGTCGCGGATCCGCATCAGCGAGAAGCGCAGCCGCGCCTCGGCCTCGTTGCGCGCCGCGATCAGGCCGGGCAGGCGCCGGCCGACGATTGTGACGAGCAGAGAGACCAGGACGGCATAGATGATCGCCGCCAGAACGAGATAGGCCGGAACGACAAGGGTGGTGCCCCCGGTCTGGACCGTGAGCGCCCCGCCGATCTTCCAGAGGATTTCGATGAAGGTGATGATGGTGATGACCGCGGAGAGCAGCCCGATGGCGAAATCGACCACCGGCTCCGTCGCCCAGCGGACGTCGTCGGCGATACGGTATTCGGGATTGGCCGGCTCGTAGCCGGACAGGCTCAGGCGGAAGAAGCGGCGCTGGCCGACCCAGCGGTCGGCGAGCTTGGCTGTGACCCAGTGCCGCCAATGTACCTGGAAGGTCTCGCGTGCGACCAGGATCACCACGCCGAGCCCGGCCACGATCAGCACCAGCACGGGGAAGACGGCGACCGCGATCAGGGCGCTCTCGCTGTCGCGCTTCTCCAGCGCGTCGAAGAACCAGCCGTTCCAGCGATTGACGGTCACATTGGCAAAGACGCCGAGGATGATCGCGCAGCCCAGCAGCAGCGACCAGAACCAGGCGCGCCCGGCCTGCGCGCCGCGCCAGAAGCCGCCGGTGAGCCGCGCGAAGCGCAACGCCACCTGCCGGTCCCCCGGCACAGCTCCCCTACCCGGCGTCTCACCTGCCGCCCGCACGAACCCGACGATCCCCAACCGCCGGTTTTCCGGCTTTGGCGACAGGCTGGCCGCGGCCGAATGAACTCAGAATGAACGGGAACCGGAGCTGCAGCCCGGCGTTCCGCGACGACAGCAGGGAGATAGGCCATGCCACGCGGAGACAAATCGGATTACACCGATAAGCAGAAGCGCAAGGCGGAGCATATCGAGGAAAGCTACGAGGAGCGCGGCGTCGACAAGCAGGAGGCCGAGCGGCGCGCCTGGGCCACCGTCAACAAGGAGAGCGGCGGAGGCAACAAAAGCGGTTCCGGGCGCGGCAAGCCGGACGACCACAGCGCCGCGAAGCGCGGTGGCGAGCGCGGCGGCAAGGCCTCCGCGTCGTGCAGCGCCGAAGAGCGCTCGGCCTCGGCGAAGAAGGCCGCTGCAACGCGCAAGAAGCGCGCGGCGGCCTCCTGATCCGACGCCTCAGCCGCCGATGTTGAAGGCGGCGAGCGCGGCCATGTTGACGATGTCGCTGTCCTTGGCGCCGAGCGGAACGATCTGGACCGGTTTGTCGAGGCCGACGATCAGCGGGCCGATCACGGTCGAGCCGCCGAGTTCCTGCAGCATCTTGGTCGAGATCGAGGCCGAGTGGAACGCAGGCATGATCAGCACGTTCGCCGGCCCGCTCAGTCGGCAGAACGGGTACTGCGCCATCAGATCACGGTTGAGCGCGACATCGGCGGCCATTTCGCCGTCATACTCAAAATCAACACGCTGGGCGTCGAGCAGCTTCACCGCCTCGCGCACCTTCTCCGAGCGCTCGCCGGCCGGGTGGCCGAAGGTGGAGAAGGCGAGCATTGCGACCTTGGGCTCATAGCCGAGGCGCCGCGCCACGCCCGCGGCCTCGATCGCGATCTCGGAGAGTTCCTTCGCCGTCGGCATCTCGGTGATGGCGGTATCGGCGACCAGCACCGTGCGCTCGCGCGACAGCACGATCGAGACGCCGATCACGCGGTGCCCCGGCTTCTCGTCGATGACGCGGCGGACCTCCTCCAGCGCGATCGAGTAGTTGCGGGTGACGCCCGTGACCATCGCATCGGCATCGCCGAGCGCGACCATAGCGGCTGCGAAATGGTTGCGGTCCTGGTTGATCAGGCGCTGGCAGTCGCGGAAGAGATAGCCCTGCCGCTGCAGACGCTCATAAAGATACTGCGCATAGGCGGTGTTGCGCTTGGACAGTCGGGCATTCTGGACCGAGATGCCCTTGGTCTCGAGATCGATGCCGAGGAAGGTCGCGGTCTCGAAGACGCGCTCCTCGCGGCCGACCAGGATGGCGTGACCCAGGCCCTGGTTGACGAAGGAGACCGCGGCACGGATGACCTGCTCTTCCTCGCCCTCGGCGAAGACGACGCGCTTGGGATAGCGCCGGACGCGCTCGAAGATGCGGTTCAGCGTCCCGGCGACAGGGTCGCGCCGGGCCGAAAGCTGCGCCTTGTAGGCGTTCATGTCGACGATCGGCTTGCCGGCGACGCCGGTCTCCATCGCCGCCTTCGCCACCGCCATCGGCACGACCTGGATCAGCCGCGGATCGAAGGGCACCGGGATGATGTAGTCCTTGCCGTAGCGCGGCCGCGAACCCTGATAGGCGGCGGCGACCTCGTCGGGCACGTCCTCGCGGGCGAGCGAGGCCAGCGCCTCGGCGGCGGCGATCTTCATCTCCATATTGATGGTCTTGGCGCGCACATCGAGCGCGCCACGGAAGATGAAGGGGAAGCCGAGGACGTTGTTGACCTGGTTGGGATAGTCGGAGCGGCCGGTCGCCATGATGGCGTCGTCGCGCACGGCATGGACCTGCTCGGGCGTGATCTCCGGATCGGGATTGGCCATGGCGAAGATGATCGGGTTCTTTGCCATCGAGGCGACCATCTCGGGCGTCACCGCGCCCTTCTGCGAGAGGCCGAAGAAGGCGTCCGCCCCGTCCAGGGCCTGCGCGAGGGTGCGCCGGTCGGTCACGGCCGCATGGGCCGATTTCCACTGGTTCATGCCCTCGGTGCGGCCCTGATAGATCACGCCCTTGGTGTCGCAGAGAATGACGTTGTCGGGCTTGAAGCCCATCGCCTTGAGCAGTTCCGTGCAGGCGATCGAGGCTGCACCGGCACCGTTGATGACGAGGCGCGTCGTCTTGACGTCGCGGCCGGTCAGATCGAGCGCGTTGATCAGGCCGGCGGCAGCGATGATCGCGGTGCCGTGCTGGTCGTCATGGAAAACCGGAATGTCCATGAGCTCGCGCAGGCGCTGCTCGATCATGAAACATTCGGGGGCCTTGATGTCCTCGAGATTGATGCCGCCGAAGGAGGGGCCGAGATAGCGCACCGCCTCGATGAACTTGTCGGCATCCTCGGTGTCGACCTCGAGATCAATCGAGTCGACATCGGCGAAGCGCTTGAACAGGACGGCCTTGCCTTCCATCACCGGCTTCGAGGCGAGCGCGCCGAGATTGCCGAGGCCGAGGATGGCGGTGCCGTTGGAGATTACCGCGACGAGGTTGCCGCGCGCCGTGTAATCATAGGAGCGCGTATGGTCTTCGGCGATGGCCAGAACCGGCACCGCGACTCCGGGCGAATAGGCCAGCGACAGGTCGCGCTGCGTCGCCATCGGCACAGTGGCCACGATCTCGAGCTTGCCGGGCCGGCCCTCCGAATGGAACAGCAGGGCTTCCTGATCGGTGAAGGTCGGGCGAGTGCGTTTGATCGGCGGCTGGTCGGACATCGCAATATTCTTTTTGTGAGCGTTTCCCAGGGGACGCGGACCATAGGCAAGGGGCCGGCCCGCCACAAGCCGCACGCGGCGCGGCCCGTCCATGCCCCGCCGTCCGAAGAGCCGGCGACGGAGCTGAAGAAGGGGTCCGTCAGAGCCGGCGGCGGACGCTGGCGACGAAATCGCCGACATAGTGGTCGAGCGCGCCGGTCTGCTCCTCGACGGTCCGGGCCGCCTCCAGGACCAGCTTGGCGGCCTCGCCGGTCACGCGCGCCTCGTCGCCGACCGAGCCGACATTGGAGGTCACCGCGACGGCGCTGCGGGCCACGGCCTGAGCGTCCCCGGCGATCGTGGTGACGATGTCGGCCTGGCGGCTGACGACCCGCGCCAGCACGCCCGAGCTCTGCTGCATCTCGTTCATCGTGCGGTCCATGAAGGCGACAGCCCCGGCAGCGGTCGCGGCGGCCGAGCGCACCTCCTGCAAGGTCGCCGCGATGTCGCGCGTCGCCTGACGGGTCTGTTCGGCGAGGTTCTTGACCTCCCCGGCGACGACGGCGAAGCCGCGGCCGGCGGCCCCGGCGCGGGCGGCCTCGATGGTGGCGTTGAGAGCGAGAAGATTGGTCCGCGCGGCGATGTCCTCGATGAAGTCGAGCACCGCGCTGGCCTTGTCGGCAGCGGCATTCAGACCGGCCACATCGGCCTGTGTCTCGCGGACATAGCTCGCGGCCTCATGGGCAGCCTGGTCGGCCTGGTCCGTCTGGCGTGTCAGCTCCCGGATCGAGGCGTCGATCTCCTCGGCCGCCGCGGCGACACTGCCGATGCGCGCGGAAGCGGAATCGGCCTCACGGGTCACGGCTTCCGCACGCTTCGTCGTGGCATCGGCGCTCAGCGCCATCGCCCCCGCGGCCTCGTGCATGCGGCGGGCGGATTGCGAAACTTCGCTCAGCGCCTTGCCGACGGTGACCTCCAGCTGACCCGCGAGTTCGTCGAGCTGCCGCCGGCGGGCGGCCTCGATCTCGGCCCGGCTTGCCTCGAGGCTGCATTCGTCGGTGGCGTCGAACAGGATGCCGTCCCAGATGCGGGTGCCGTCGGGCAGGCTGCGCATCGTGGCCTCGCTGCGCAGGGCGACGATGCGCCCATCCTTCCCGTGGTAGCGCAGATGCAGGCGCCAGTTGTCGCTCGGATCGAAGCCGTTGCGGCAGGCCTCCTCGAAGCGCGCGCGGTCTTCCGGGATCATCCGGTCGATCCAGACGCGCGCGTCGCGCTCGACCTCCTCCTGCTTCAGCCCCAGCAATTCGCCGAGCTGGAAGGAGGCGAAGCGGTAACTGACCCGCCCCTCGGGCGAGAGGATGCGCTGGTAGAGCGTGCCGGGGACTCTCTCCGCGAGATTGCGGAAGCGATAGGCCATTTCGCGGCGCTCGGCGTCGATGAGGATGATGAGCGCGCCGAGCGTCGCCCCAGCCACATTGACCACCATGGTCGGCGGCATGGCCTGCGTCATGACGCGCCAGACCATGTCGGCATCGGGCAGCAGAAGTGGCGTCGGGATCAGGACGGCCGCCGAAGCAAGCGCGATCAGAGGGATGTCGCCTTTGACGACGAGACGCTCGATGCGCGGCCTGCGCCAATAAACGGCCAGGCCGGCAGCGGCAGCGAGCAGCAGGCCGACGAGACCCATCGTCATCCCGGCTCCGCCCTGGAAGTAGCGCAAGGCCGAGAGTGGCCCGAGTGTCAGAACTGCTCCGACTGGTCCGCCCACTGCGCCGGCAAGAAGGGCCGCGATGTTGCGGGAGCTGACCGCCACGCCAGGCAGGATCATGAAGGGGTGCATCATGCTGGCGAGGCCGGCCACCGCGAAGAGCAGGCCGATCAACACCGGGCGCAGTTGCGGATAGCGCTCCACCCGCGCCATCACGACCGTGACGGCGAGCGCCGCCAGGAGAATGAAGGACAGGCTTTCGACGAGGGCGATGATCAGAGCCATCGCGTCGCTTTCCACGGGGCCGCTTCCTGAACGGCTGAAGCGCGAGGGCTCGATCCTGACATCGGTCGCAATTCGCTAGAGGCGGCGCCGCAGGCTGCCGACGAACTCGCCGACATAGCGGTCGAGCGAGGCCGTCTGGTCGTCCACCCGACGCGCGACGTCGAGCACGCGCTCGGCCGCATCGCCGGTGACGGAGACCTCCGCAGCGACGGAGCCGACGCTGGAGGTGACGGCGCTGGTGCTGCCGGCCACGGCCTGTGCATCGATGGTGATCGAGGTCGCGATATCGGCCTGGCGGCTGACAACCCCCGCGATGGCGCCCGAAGTCTGTTCGATCGCTGTCATCGTGCCTTCGATCTGGGCGACGGCGTCGGAGGCCGTGGCGGCGGCCCCACGGATATCCTGCAGCGTCGCGGCGATGTCGCGCGTCGCCTTCTGGGTCTGCTCGGCGAGGTTCTTGACCTCGCCCGCGACGACGGCGAAGCCGCGCCCGGCCGCTCCGGCACGGGCCGCCTCGATGGTGGCGTTGAGGGCGAGAAGATTGGTGCGGGCCGCGATGTCCTCGATGAAGTCGAGGACGGAGCTGACCTTGTCGGCCGCCGCGCCCAGGCCGGCCACGTCCTGCCGGGTGGTGCGGACATAGCTGGCGGCGCCGCGCACCATCTCGTCGGCATGGGCGGTCTGCCGGGTCAGCTCGCGGATCGAGGCCTCGATCTCTTCGGCCGCCACGGCGACGCTGCCGACGCGGCGGGAGGCGAGTTCGGCCTCGCGGGTCACTTCGCCCGCGCGCAGGGCGGTGTTATGGGCGCTGCCGGCCATGGCATTGGCCGCATCGTGCATGCCGCGGACCGAAGAGGCGACCTCCTGGAGGGCTTTTCCGACCTTCGCCTCGAGCTGGGCGGCGAGTTCCTCGACGGCGGCCTTGCGGTCCTCGTCCATCTCGTGGCGCTGCTGCGCCAGGGTGCGCTCGGCGGTGACGTCGGTCATAATCCCGTCCCAGCAGATCGAGCCGTCCGGCAGGCGGCGCGGCGCGGCATCCGTGCGCAGCCAGATCAGTGAGCCGTCATCCCGGATATGGCGTGCCTCGAAGCGCCAGGGCTTGAGCGTGCGGTCGGCAGCGGCGGCGGCGTTGGCCTTGGCCAGGAACTCGCGATCCTCCGGCACCATCCAGCGCAGCCAGCTTTCCGGATCGCGCTCGACCTCCTCGCGCGTGACGTCGAGAAACTGCTCGATCTTGGAATTGGCGAGCTTGTGCTGGATCGTGCCGTCCGGCCGCAGGATCTTCTGGTAGAGGACGCCGGGCATGTTGGCGGTGCAGGCCTCCAGCCGCAGCATCGCCTCGATGCGCTGATGGTCGCTCTTGATGATGAAGCCGATCAGCAGCCCGCCCGCGACATTCACCGCCGTCGCCGCCGGACCGGAGATCGCCCTCATCAGGTCCCAGGCGCGGGGGAATTCGGCGAAGACCAGGATCATCGCGATCGGCATCCATGCCGCGACGAGGCTCAGCGCGACGAAGCCCGCCATCGTGAAGCTTCGGCCCGAACGCCTGAGCCAGAGCGAAACACCCAGACCGATCGTCGCGCACAGGACGAGGCCGACGACACCCGCCGCCGTGCCCGCCCCGCCGATATAGACACGGACCGCCGCCAGCACGGCCGCCGTCACGACCGCGCCGATCGGCCCGCCGAGCGGGCCCGCCAGCACCGCGGCGATGTTGCGGAAATCCAGCAGGATGCCGGGCTCGACCACGATGGGATCGAACATGCTGGCACTGCCGCCGGCGGCGATGATCAAGCCGATGATGGCCTGTCTGAGCCGGTGATGGCTGCCGAGCCGCTGCGTCGCAAGCGGCACCAGCACTGCCGCCACGATGAGGTAACCCAGACCCCTGGTCAGTTCCAGTAGCATATCGCCTTGCCTGCTGCGGCTGAGATCGGCACGGCTTCTTCTACTGTGTTTGCTGCTAACGAATCCTGAACCTTGTTGCGGCGCGGTCGCGGAAGCGCCGCATCCACATCAAAAACCGAGCCGCGTCCCTTGGCCGGCCGCGGATGGGTTGCAAGTCGGGGCCGAAACGCTAGCGTTTCGCGCGATGCTCCCATCCAGCGCTTCCCTCGCCGACGAGGCCAAAAGGCCTTCCGCCGCCATGACGCCCGCCGCCGGCGGCCGGGACGAGAGCGCACGCGTCACGCCGATGATGGCGCAGTACATCGAGATCAAGGCCGCCAATCCGGACTGCCTGCTGTTCTACCGGATGGGCGATTTCTACGAGCTGTTCTTCGCCGATGCGGAGATCGCGTCGCGCACGCTCGGCATCGTGCTGACCAAGCGCGGCAAGCATCAGGGCGACGATATTCCGATGTGCGGCGTGCCCGTCGAGCGCGCCGACGACTATCTGCAGCGGCTGATCGCGGCCGGGCACCGCGTCGCCGTCTGCGAGCAGATCGAGGATCCGGCGGAAGCCAAGAAGCGTGGGCCGAAATCCGTGGTGCGGCGCGACGTGGTGCGCCTTGTCACGCCCGGCACCATCACCGAGGAACGCCTGCTCGAGCCCGGTCGCGCCAGCCTGCTGGTCGCCGTCGCCCGGCGAAAGCTCGGCGATGCCAGCGCACTCTACGGAATCGCCGCGATCGACATCTCGACCGGGCGCTTCAGTGTGATGGAGGCGCCGCAGGAGCGCCTTGCCATCGAATTCGCGCGGCTCGAGCCGCGCGAGATCGTCTGTCCCGATGCGATCCATGACGATCCCGCCCTGCAGGGCTTCTGGCGCGAACTGGGGCTGCCGGTGACGCCGCTGGCGCGCGAGGGGCTGGACGCCGCCTCGGCGGAGCGGCGGCTCAGGGAGTTCTTCGGCGTCGCCACTCTGGACGCCTTCGGCGCCTTCAGCCGGGCCGAGATCGCGGCTGCCGGCGCAGCGCTGGCCTATGTCGAGCGGACGCAGTTCGGCGCCCGCCCGCCCCTGTCCCCGCCCGTGCGCGATTCCGGCTCGGACACGATGCTGATCGATGCGGCGACGCGGGCCAATCTCGAACTGACGCGCACGCTCGCGGGCGAGCGCGGCGGCAGCCTGCTTGCCGCGATCGACCGCACGGTCACGCCCGGCGGGGCAAGGCTCCTGGCCGAGCGCCTGGCCGGGCCGCTGACAGACCCGCAGGCGATCGCGGCGCGTCATGACGCGGTGGCCGCGCTGGTAGCGGACGGCGCCCTTCGCGAAGATCTCCAGGCCGCGCTCGCCCGCGTGCCGGACATTGCCCGGGCGCTGGCACGGCTCGCGCTCGACCGCGGCGGCCCGCGCGACCTCGCCGCGCTCGGAGCGGGGCTGACGGCGGCGCGCGCCATCGTCGCCATGCTGCTCGACCGCGTGGCCCTGCCGGCCGAATTGTCGAAAGCCTCGCGCGCCCTCTCCGAGATCGATCCGGACCTGCCGGCGCGGCTGGCGGCGACGCTGGCCGAGGAGCTGCCGCTCAACCGGCGCGACGGGCGCTTCGTGCGCGAGGGCCATGACCCGGCGCTGGACGAGCTGCGCCTGCTGCAGGTCGATTCGCGCAAGGTGATTGCGCAGCTGCAGGCCCGCTACGCGGCCGAGACCGGCTGCCGGACGCTGCGCATCAAGCACAACGCCATGCTCGGCTATTTCGTCGAGGTGCCGCAGGCCGTCGGCGAGGATTTCCTCAAGGAGCCCTGGCGGGCGACCTTCGTGCATCGCCAGACCATGTCGGACGCAATGCGCTTCTCCTCTGTCGAGCTCGGCGGGTTGGAAGCGAAGATCGCCTCGGCCGCCGACCGGGCGCTGAAGCTGGAGCTCGGCATCTTCGCCGCTCTGAGCGAGGCGGTGCTGGCTCAGGCGGAGCCGATCAAGCGCGCGGCCGCGGCGCTGGCCGAGATCGACGTCGCGGCCGGGCTGGCCCAGCTCGCCGCCAGCGAAGGCTGGAGCCGGCCGCTGGTCGATGGCAGCGAGGCCTTCGCCATCACCGGCGGACGGCACCCCGTCGTCGAGGCGGCGCTGAAGCGCGACGGCAAGCCCTTCGTCGCCAACGACACCGAGCTGTCGCCACCCGGCCCCGGCGCCAAGGGTGGCCGCATCTGCCTGATCACCGGCCCGAACATGGCGGGTAAATCGACTTTCCTGCGCCAGAATGCCCTGATCGCCGTTCTGGCGCAGATGGGCTCCTTCGTGCCGGCCGCTCATGCGCATATCGGCATCGTCGACCGGCTGTTTTCGCGCGTCGGCGCCGCCGACGACCTCGCCCGCGGGCGCTCGACTTTCATGGTCGAGATGGTCGAGACCGCAGCGATCCTGAACCAGGCCGGGCCGCGCGCCCTGGTCATTCTCGACGAGATCGGGCGCGGCACCGCGACTTTCGACGGCCTTTCGATCGCCTGGGCCGCGATCGAGCATCTGCACGAGGTCAATCGCTGCCGGGGGCTGTTCGCGACGCATTACCACGAACTCACCGCGCTGGCGGACCGGCTGGACCGCGTCGCCAACGCCACCGTCCGCGTCACCGAGTGGAATGGCGAGGTGGTCTTCCTGCACGAGGTCGTGCCCGGTGCGGCCGACCGCTCATACGGAATCCAGGTCGCCAAGCTCGCCGGGCTGCCCCCGGCCGTGGTCGAGCGTGCCCGCACCATCCTCGGCGAACTGGAGAAGAGCGAGCGCGAGAAGCCGGTGGCCTCGCTGGTCGACGATCTGCCGCTCTTCGCCGTTCCGCAGCGGCGCATGACCGCGCCGCCGCCTCTGCCGGCGGAGGACCCGCTGCGACTCGCCCTCGACGGCCTCGACCTCGACGAGATGACGCCGCGCGAAGCGCTGGAGGCGCTGTACCGGCTGAAGGGGCTGGGTTAGCGAATCCGCCGGATGCTCGTGATCGCGCCGAAGCTCTTGGCCTGGATGCGATCGCGGGCGGTGCGGAGCGGCTCGCTCATCACCGTCATCGAATAGGCGGTGGCGTGGAGCAGCGTGTCGGGGTCGCTCAGGATGCCGACATGACCCTTCCAGAAGACGAGGTCGCCGCGCCGCAGGCCACTCAGACTGTCGTCGAAAGACACGGGCTCGCCGATCTCGCGCTCCAGCATGTCGGAATCGCGCGGCGAGGCGATGCCGGCGGCAGCCAGCGCGAGCTGCGTCAGTCCGGAGCAGTCGAGCCCGAGGCTGGTCTTGCCACCCCAGAGATAGGGCGCGTTCAGGCAAAGCTCGGCCACGGAGACGAAGTCGGGCTCCGGCGTCTCCAGCGCCGCCAGATGCGGCGCGAAGACGAAGCCGGTGGCGTAGCGCCCGAATTCCGACAGCGTCAGGAACTCGCCGCTCTCGCCGGACACGGCGACACCGGCGCCCAGCGAAAGCGCCGCCAGCGGCGGCAGCTTCATCGACGGGCCGGGATAGACGAAGGTCCGCAGCGCCCGGACGCGGTGGGTGGGCGCGAGCGCATCCGGCCGCAGCGCATCGTCCGGCAGGTAGCCGACATAGCCGTCCGTACGGAGCTGAACCCAGGCCCAGCCCTCGAAGCGCTCGTAGACGTCGACCGCCTCGCCACAGAGCGCTTCGGTGTCGAGCGGCGCATCCGGCCGCGGCTCGCGCCGCAGCGGCGCCGACGGCGCGACGACGCGCATCGGCTCGGGATCGACGAAGACGCGGGCCTCGACCTGCCCGATCAGGTGGCGGGCGGCGAGATCGGGACGGGCGGGGGTCAGGCGGCGGTCGAGAATCGCGGTCATCGCGACACTCTATCGCCGCAGTGCGGCGCCGGAAACGCTCAGGCCGCGCCGATCTCGCGCGTGCGCTCGACGATGCGGTCGGCGAGGCGCTCGACGGCCAGCGCGCCGGCGACGGTGCGCTGGATCACAACGTTGCGGCGGTCGGCCTCGTCGCGCCGGCGCGTCACCAGCCCGAGCTTTCCCATCGTGTCCAGGGCTCTGGTGATGACCGGCTTGGTCACGCCGAGCTGGGCAGCGAGCCCGCGCACGGTATGCGGCGGCAGTTCCAGATAGATCGTCAGCAGGATCGCCGTCTGGCGCGCCGAGAGATCGGATTCGCCGTCGCGCACCAGGTCGAGATGGACCTGGCGCCACAATCTGAGGGCCTGGGACGGCCTGATCTCCAGCGGCATGTCTCGGAACCGTCGCGATCGTTACGGAGCCGGATCATTACCTCGCCTTCGCTGCGGTGCAACGGGGTTCTGCCGACAGGCTTAACCGGGCGGGTGCAGCTGCTTGACCAGCGCATAGACCAGACGCGCGGCCTGGCACTCCCCGCCCTCCGGCCGGCCGGGCTTCGCGGATGGATTCCAGGCGTAAATGTCGAAATGCGCGTAGGATGGGCATTTCTCCACGAAACGGTTGAGGAAGAGCGCCGCCGTGACCGAACCGGCGAAACTGCCGCCGGAGACGTTGTTGAGATCGGCCACGCGCGAGTCGAGCATGCGCTCATAGGGCGGCCAGAGCGGCATCCGCCAGACGGGGTCGTTCACCGCCTGCCCCAGCCGGGCGATCTCGGAAGCGAGCCCATCGTCATGGGTGTAGAAGGGCGGCAATTCGGGGCCGAGCGCGGTGCGGGCCGCGCCGGTCAGCGTGGCGAAGTCGATCAGGAGTTCGGGAGCCTCCTCATCGGCCAGGGCAAGGGCATCGGCCAGGATCAGGCGGCCTTCGGCGTCGGTGTTGCCGATCTCGACGCTGAGCCCCTTGCGGCTCGTCAGCACATCACCCGGACGGAAGGACGCGCCGGCCACGGCGTTCTCGACCGCGGGGACCAGCAGGCGCAGCCGCACCGGCAGCTTCGCCAGCATGATCATGCGCGCGGCGGCAATGGCCGCGGCGCCGCCGCCCATGTCCTTCTTCATCAGCAACATGCCAGCGGAGGGCTTGAGATCGAGCCCGCCCGTATCGAAGGCGACGCCCTTGCCGACCAGCGTGACAAGGGGGTGGCCGGGATCGCCCCAGACCAGGTCGATCAGACGCGGCAGCCGCGGGGACGCGCGGCCGACGGCGTGGATCATCGGGAAATTGCGGGCGAGAAGATCATCCCCCACGATCGCGGTGACCACCGCGCCGGTTTCCTCCGCCAGGGCGCGGATCGCGGCCTCGATCTCGGCCGGTCCCATGTCGTTGGCCGGGGTGTTGACGAGATCGCGCGCCAGAGCGACCGCTTCGGCGGTACGAACGAGCTCTGCGCCATCAACCCCCTCGGGCAGGACGAGCCGGGCGGCAGGCGGTGGGGACTTGCGGTAGCGATCAAAGCGATAGCCCTGCAACAGCCAGCCCAGCGCCGCCAGCTCGGGATCCCCGGTCTCACCCGACAGGACGTAGTCGCCCGCCGGCAGCAGGGCGGCGAGTCGGCCGGGTGCGAAAGGATCGCGGCGGCGCGCCTCGGGGCCCTCCACCCCGAGCAGCACGGCCGCAACAGCCCCCGTCGCATCCGGCAGCAGGACATGCTGACCCGGCTGGGCCGCGAAGCCCTGGGTTTCGGCGAAACGGCGGGCCTCCGGGGAGAGATCGGCGAGCAGGGTCCGCAGCCCAGCCTTCGTGACGCAATGCAGGGGAATGGCGCCGGAGGACGCCGTGGAAACGAGGCTGTTCACGCGCAAGATACCTGAGAGAGCGGAAAGGGGCCGGTTAAGGATGCGTTAGGGTTAACGTTTTATCACCGGATCGACCACATCGGCCATGGTGGCGAGCGGTGAGACCCATGTTGTCCAGTCATCTGTCAGCTTATGTCCCCAAGGTCGCGGCGCCGCATCCCGCTCGCGCGCGCACACTCTCTCGCCCCGTTGTGGGCCTCGCCCTGTGCCTCGCCGGGCTGGCTCTGGCCGGCTGCCAGAGCAAGGGCGGCCTCGGCGACATCACGGGTTCGATCGGCAGCAGCCAGACGCAGCCCCGTACCCCCTCGGATTGGCATGCCGAAAGCGAGCGCTGGGGCAAGCGCTACGAAGCCAATCGCAAGGATCGAGACGCCGCCTTCTACTATGCCCGTGCCCTGCGCGCGCTCGACCAAAACGCCCAGGCATTGGCCGTGCTCCAGAGTGCGGTGCTGACCCATACCAATGATCGCGAGCTGCTCGGCGCCTATGGCCGTTCGCTGGCGGATAACGGCCGGCTGAAGGAGGCCGACGAGGTGCTGTCGCGCGCCCATTCGCCGGAGCGGCCGGACTGGCGCATCCTCTCCGCCCAGGGCACCGTCGCCGATCAGCTCGGCGACCACCAGCGCGCGCAGCAGATCTATCAGGCCGCCTTGAAGATTGCCCCCGGCGAACCGACGGTGTTGTCCAATCTCGGCCTGTCGCTGGCGCTTTCGCGGCAGTTGCCGGAGGCCGAACGCGTCCTGCGCGAGGCGGTCTCGAATGGCCGTGGCGACCCGCGGGTGCGCCAGAACCTCGTGCTCGTGCTCGGCCTGCAGGGCCGCTTCGCGGAGGCCGAGACGCTGGCGAAGCAGGACCAGAGCCCCGCGGAAGCGGCAGCGACCATCGCCTATCTCAAACGCAGCGTGAGCCAGCCGAACAGCTGGGAAATGCTCAAGACCGGCGGGGCCAAGCCGAAGGCGAAACCCGCCCCCGCCCAGGCCGGCACGCAGGAAGCCTCGCCGCAGGGCTGAGGGCCAAACTGGGTCACGGCCGGCCGCAAACCGGCGGCGTTCGTCTTTCTCTTCGCTTGCGTTTTGCGGGACCACGCCTGTCGGGGGCCCCGACATGGACAAAATCCCTGCCGGGCCGCGCGTCGCGCCTCGCGCCGCTACTGCAGCTTCATCGTCTGGATCGCCGCCGGCATCATGATGACGACGAAGAGCACGGGCAGGAAGAACAGGATCATCGGCACGGTGAGCTTGGGCGGCAGCGCAGCCGCCTTCTTCTCGGCCGCCACCATGCGCTGGTCGCGGCTTTCCTGGGCGAGCGTGCGCAGCGCCGTCCCCAGCGGCGTGCCGTAGCGCTCCGCCTGGATCAGCGCGGTACAGACGGACTTGACCCCCTCGAGCCCCGTGCGCGCCGACAGGTTCTCATAGGCCTGCCGGCGCTCGGAGAGATAGGACAGCTCCGCCGTGCAGAGCGCGAACTCCTCGGCCAGCGGGACCGACTGGCCGCCGATCTCGGTCGAGACCTTGCGGAAGGCGTGCTCGATCGACATGCCCGATTCGACGCAGATCAGCAGCAGGTCGAGCGCATCGGGGAAGGCCGCCTTCATCGATTGCTGACGCTTGCCGATCTGGTTCGACAGGAACAGTTCGGGCGCCTTGATGCCGAGATAGGCGCCGCCGACCGCCATGCCGATGCGCAGGATGACAGGCTGGCCGAAATCGTTGATGGCGAAGACATAGAGCAGCGTGAACAGGAACAGACCCACCGGCATCACCAGGCGGAAGAACAGGAAGGCGACCTCGGCCTGCTGGCCGCGATAGCCCGCCATGGCGAGCTGGTTCTTGGCGGTCTCCGTGCCCAGCCAGTCGCCCAGCTTGAACTGCTGGACAATGCGCCGCATGAACGCCTTCGGCTCCTGCCGCAGCGAGACCCGGTCGGCCTGGCGGTTGAGGCGCTCGCGCTCGCGCGCCCGGATCTTCTCCCGCTCGGTCGCGACGTTCTTCATCCGCTTCTGGAGGTTCGATCCTTCCGTCAGGGGGATCGCGATCGTCAGCACCGTCGCGGCGGCGGCAATGGCGGCGAACAGCGCCAGCAGGAACTGGCTGTCGACCACCTTGTCCGCGATCAGGGAAATCATCGGCGCTGCCTCAGATATCGAAGTTGATCATCTTGCGCATGACCAGGATGCCGATCAGCATCCAGATCGCGCAGCCGACGAGCGCGAATTTTCCCGCTTGGGTGAGCCAGAGCAGCTCGATGTAGCGGGGGGTGGTCAGGTAGACGAGGCCGGCGACGGAGGGCGGCAGACAGGCGATGATCGCGGCGGAAGCCTTGGCCTCCATCGACACGGCCTGGATCTTGTCGCGCATCTTGCGACGCTCGCGGATCACTTTCGACAGGTTCCCGAGGGTCTCGGACAGGTTGCCGCCGGTCTTCTGCTGGATCGCCAGCACGATGCCGAAGAAATTCGATTCGGCGCAGGGCATGCGCTCGTAGAGCTTGCTGACCGCCTCTGTCAGCGGCAGGCCCAGCGCCTGGCTTTCGATGATCAGGCGGAATTCGGTCCGGACCGGCTCGGCCGCCTCGGTGGCGATGATGCGCAGGCAGTCGTTGAGCGGCAGGCCCGCCTTGATGCCGCGGGTGATGACGTCGATGGCGTTGGGAAACTCGAGGCCGAACTTCTTGAGCCGGCGGTCGCGGCAGCGACTCAGGAACCAGGGCGGCATCCCGAACCCGCCGATGAACAGCCCTGCCAGGCCGAGCAGCGTGTTGCCGCTGAGCAGGAACAGGACCAAGCCCGTCCCGACCGCCATGACCAGGCTGACGATGTAGTATTTCTTGCGGTCCCAGCTCAGGCCGGCCTGCTGGATCTTCTGTTCGAGCGTCAGCTTGCTGCGGGCATTCTCGCGGCTCTCGATCTCCTTGAGGCTCTGGGCGATCTGGCCACGCTTGGCCCGCACCTGCGCTTCGCGATCGAAGGCGCGTGCGGCCACGGGCGCCGCAAATTCCTTGCGGCGCTTTTCGGCCCGCGCCTCGCCGCTGAGCATCGGATAGAACAGCGCATAGGTGACGCCGCCCGCGGCGATCGTCGCAAGTGCCACGACGGCGAGGAAGCTCAGATCCATGGCCGTCTCTCCGGGCCGGATGCGGCGTCAGGCGGCATGGGCTTCGCCCTGCTCGAGCGCGTCGATCGCGGCGGCGAGGCGCTGCTCTTCGCCGTAATAGCGAGCCCGCTCCCAGAAGCGCGGCCGACCGATGCCCGTCGCGCGATGGCGCCCGATGAGCTTGCCGTTGGCGTCCTCGCCGAGGACGTCGTAATTGACCAGATCCTGGGTGATGATCACGTCACCCTCCATCCCCATCACCTCGGTGATATGGGTGATGCGGCGCGAGCCGTCGCGCAGGCGCTGGGCCTGGATGATCACGTCGATCGAGGAGCAGATCATCTCACGCAGCGTCTTAGACGGCAGCGAAAAGCCGCCCATCGTGATCATCGATTCGATACGGCTGAGGCATTCGCGCGGGGTGTTGGCGTGCAGCGTCCCCATCGAGCCGTCATGGCCGGTGTTCATCGCCTGCAGGAGATCGAAGGCCTCCGGTCCGCGGACCTCACCCACGATGATCCGCTCGGGACGCATGCGCAGACAGTTCTTGACGAGGTCACGCATGGTGACCGCGCCCGTGCCCTCGAGATTGGGCGGACGCGTCTCGAGCCGGACGACATGAGGCTGCTGGAGCTGGAGCTCGGCGGCGTCCTCACAGGTGATGACGCGCTCATCCTCGTCGATGTAGTTGGTCAGGCAGTTGAGCAAGGTCGTCTTGCCCGAACCCGTGCCACCCGAAATGACGATGTTGCAGCGGACTCGGCCGATGATCTTGAGGATCTCCGCACCCGGCGGCGAGATGGCGCCGAACTTGACGAGCTGATCGAGCGTCAGCTTGTCCTTCTTGAACTTGCGGATGGTGAGTGCCGGGCCGTCGATCGCCAGCGGCGGGGCGATCACGTTGACGCGCGAGCCGTCGGCGAGGCGCGCGTCGCAGATCGGCGAGCTTTCGTCGACGCGGCGGCCGACCTGGCTGACGATGCGCTGACAGATGTTCATCAGCTGCGCATTGTCGCGGAAGCGGATGTTGGTGAGCGTGATCTTGCCGCCGGTTTCGATGAAGGTCCGGGTCGCGCCATTGACCATGATGTCGGCGATGTCGTCTCGCGCCAGCAGCGGCTCGAGCGGCCCGTAACCGAGAACGTCGTTGCAGATGTCCTCGAGCAGCTCTTCCTGTTCGGCAATGGAGAGCACGACGTTCTTCAGCGAGATGATCTCGTTGATGATGTCGCGGATTTCCTCGCGCGCGGATTCCCCATCCAGCTTGGCGAGCTGTGACAGATCGATGGCCTCGATGAGAGCACCAAAGATCATGCTCTTCATCTGATAATATTCGTCGGAGCGCTGCTGCTCCGGCGCAGGCGGCGGAACCGCCCGTCGGGTATCGACCGGCGGCGCAGCCGGCTCCGCCGGACGCAAGGCAGGGGCGGCCGCCGTTGGCGCCTTCAGCGCCAGGGCCGGCGCGGTCGCTCCCCCCGGGGATCGCTTTCCGAACATCTCAACCCTCTCGTCCGCAGGTCCGCGCCGTCATCCGCCGAAGCCGCATCGCTCAGGCCTTGCGCCGGAGCTTCGCCACGATCGGCTCGAACAGGCTTCGCTTGCTGCGCTTGGCTTCGCCGCGGCCGGTCAGTCCGCTCGCGATCTGAACGAAAGCCTCGGCGATCTTGCTGCCCGCCTGAACTTCGGCGATCATCTGGCCGTTATTGGCCGCGGTGCCGAAGAGCTGGGCATCGAAGGGGATGGTGGCGAGGATATCGAGGCCGAGCGCCTTGGAGAACTCGGACGCATCGATCTCGGGACGCTTGGGTACGCCGACCTGGTTGAGCACCAGCTTGGGACCGGAATCGTTCGGCCGATTGGCCTTGGCCAAATCGACCAGGTTCTTGGCGTTGCGCAGCGAGGCGAGCTCCGGCGCCGCCACGACCACGATCTCGTCGGAGTGAATCAGCGCCCGTCGCGCCCAGGAGCTCCAGAGATGGGGCACATCGAGCACGACGCAGGGAACCGTCGCCCGCAGCAGATCGAAGAGCTGCTCGAAGGCATCCTCCGGCAGGTCGAGCGTGCGGTCGAGCACCGCCGGCGCGGCCAGCAGAGCGAGATTGTCGCTGCAGCGGGAGAGCAGACGATCGAGCATGTTGGCGTCGAGGCGCTCGGGCGAGAAGACCGCTTCCGCGATGCCCTGCGGCGGGTCCTGGTTGAAGTCCAGCCCAGCGGTCCCGAAGGCGATGTCGAGATCGACGATGACGGTCGAGGCGTCGAGATTGCGGGCGATCGCCCAGGCGACATTGTGCGAGACCGTCGAAGCGCCGACGCCGCCCTTGGCGCCCATCACGGCGATGATGCGGCCGAGATTGCGGGCGCCTGGCGCGACATAGAGCTCCGACAGCGTCTTCAGCACATCGAGCGTGCCCAGGGGCGCAATGAGATATTCGCTGACGCCGCGGCGGATCAGGTCGCGGTAGAGCTGGACGTCGTTGACATGGCCGATGACGACCACCTTCGTCCCGGCGTCGCAGCTCTCCGACAGCGCATCGAGATGCGCGACCAGCGTGGCGGAATCGGAGACCGTCTCCAGCACGATGATGTTGGGCGTCGGGGCGGCGCGGAAGGCTTCGACCGCGGCGGCGGGCCCGCCCATCTGAATGCGCGCATGCGCCTTCTCCATGCGGCGGTCGGCGATGGCGGCCTGCATGGTCGCAGCCACGCCCGGCGTCTCGCAGAAGGCCTGGATGGTGACGCGCGGAAGCGGCGCGATCACCTCGTCGGCCGCACCGGTCACAGGTGAGTCCTGATCCTGCCCGGCGCTCATCAGCGTCCTCCGACGGTGGAGTTGATCTGGGGCGTTTCCTGCCGGTACTGGGTCGACGGGTCCTTGCCTTCGCGGATCTTGGCGATGGCGCCCATTCGCTTGGCGATGTCGGGCCTTCCTTCGCTGCGCGAGCGCACGAGATCGACCGGATCGGCGACCTGAGCCGCGAGCGTCGCCTGGCTGGAACAGCCGAAGTTCCAGTAGGGCCCGTTCGACATGTCGTTCTTGAAGCTGGACACGCCCGTATCGGCCGGCCACTGGCCGCAATCATGCGGGAGCCTGGCCTGGAGCGAAGCGAATGTCAGGCGGATGGGAGAGGCGAGATGGGCGTCCGCCACCGGATAAGTGGTGACCGACAGCGCATTGCCGGGGACGCCACCACGGGCCAGCGCCGAGCGGATGCCGTTGAGCGTGTCATGGGCCGCCAGCTCGCGACGCGTGCCCGTCGGCACCTGAGCGACCAACCCGCCCTTGCCGGAGCGGCGGTATTCGCGGGCGAATTCGGCGACATCCTCCGCCTGTCGATCGTCGAGCCCGCCGCCTGCTCGTCCGACGAAGACATCGAGCGAGCGTGGCGCGTCGCGCAGCACGATCGGGTGACGCTCGCGCACATCCACGGGCACCCCGGTTTCGGCGAGATCGCGCTTGCCGGCACAGGCGCCGGCCAGCAGCGCCGCTGCCAGGGCGACGCCGAGGCCCAGAGGCCGGAGCGAGGTGTTCTGCTGTGATCGAGCCATCATGGTCTCGCCATCCCTTGCATCTGCGGGCTTCGCCATCACGCCTCGGCCTCAGTCGGCGATGAAGCCGACGCGGCCCTTGTAGGCCTGCGGAGCGGGCCCGCCATTCGTGCCGTAGATCTTGTTCAGTCGTCCGAGCAGCACGGCTTGGGCGTCATGCGCATCGACGAAGCCGTCGTCGGGGCGCTGCACCTGGTTCGGCTCCATCGGCTTGGCGATATAGGGTGTCGCCGTGATCATTAGCTCGGTTTCTTCACGCTGGTAGTCGCGCGAGCGGAACAGCACGCCGATCACGGGCAGGTTCATCAGGCCCGGAAAGCCGTTTAGCGAGGATCGGGAGACACGCTGGATCAGGCCGGCCGTCGCCAGCGTACCGCCAGATGGCAGTTCAACTGTCGTGTCGGATTTGCGGACGCGGAACGCCGGCGCGTTGACGACCTGCTGGCTGCTGTTGCGCGTATCGCTCAGGCGGAGCTGGTTCTCGAAGTCGAGCTCCGTCACCTCGGTAGCGATGCGCATGCTAATCTTGTTGTCCGATAGGACGATCGGCGTGAAGTTGAGAGCGACGCCAATCGGTCGGTACTGTATGCCGAGCGTACAGAGGCCGGTGCCGTCGCAGGAGTAACCGCTAGGGACCGGAACCTCGCCGCCGGCGGTGAACTTCGCGCTCTCGCCCGAAATGGCGGTGACGGTCGGCTCGGCGAGGACGCGCGAGAGGCCGGCGCGCTCGAGCGCGCGCAGGGTGAAGTTCGTCGAATTGCCGATGCCTGCGGTGACCGCAGTCGCGGCGAGCGCCTGCGGCTGCAGCGGCAGAGGATTGTCGAGCGTCGGCGTGATCGAGAAGTTGCCGAGCTTCCACTCACCGGTCGAGTTGATGCCGAGCTGCTTGATCGCCTTGCGCGAGACCTCGGAGACGACGACCTTGACCATGACCTGGTCGCGGCCGCGGATCGTCAGGGAGTTGATGACGGCGCCCTTGGACGAGGAGAAGAGGCCTGACGTGGTCCCGACGAAGGCGTTGGCGATGTCGACGGCCTGCGTGGCTTCCGAAGCGTTGGCGACATTGCCGACGAGCAGGATCGAGTTGCCTGCCGGCTTCACCTCGATCTGGGCCCTCGGCATCGCGCTGCGCAGGGTCTGGCGCAGCACGTTGAGATCGCGACCGACCTCGATTTCGAGGGAGGTGATCTGCCGGCCCTCGCCGTCGATGACGAAGATCGAGGTCTGGCCATCGGCGATGCCGATGATGAAGAGCTTGCGGGCCGACCGGACGACCGCGTTGGCGACCTTCGGGTTGGCGACAAAGACCTCCTTGGCATCGCGCGGCAGGTCGAGGATCAGCGAACGACCGATCGAGAGGTCGATCTTGCGCGAGATGGCGTGTTCGCTGGTGCCGACGTTCAGGACGGGCGCCTGGCCGGTGTTCTGAGCCAGGACCGGCCCGGCAAGCACCAGGGTCAGGACGGCGGGGAGGAGGAGACGGTCCCGGATCACTGGTTCGCACTCCTCATGGTAACGCCGTATTTGACGATGGTCATGGCGCCCTCGGCGGTCGGGCCAGCGACCACCTGCCCGGCATCCTTCAGGCTGCGCAGCGAGAGCGACAGCGTACCCATCTTCTGGGCGCGGAACAGCGTCTCGGCCTGGCCCGGCTCGACTTCGAGCGTCGCGGTCTCGCCGACGACGACCTTCTCGCCGTTTCGCTCCTGGACGTTCTGGCCGATGGCGAGAACCCGCAGGTTGCGCAGGATCGTCTCGCTGAGGAAGGCGTCGCCTTCGCCCTCCACCGACGGGCCCTTTACCGTCACGACGACGTCGACCCGATCATTTGGGAGAATGAAGCCGCCGGCCGTGTTGGCGCCGCGGCTGTCGGTGGAGATGGCCACCGCTCGCATGCCGGAGGGCAGGATGGCCGAGAGGAAGCCGGTGCCGTCGGTCTTGATCAACTTCTCGCGGCGGATCGGTTCGGCGGCGAGCATGCCGTAGCGTGCGACCTGGCCCGTCAGCTCCTGTTCGGCCTGCGGGGCTTCGTCTTTCCGGATGACGCCGGCCGGAACGCTCGCGAGCGGCCAGTCGAGCCAGCGCAGATCGGCGGTTGCGACGACGTTGCCGACGGGGATGTCCGCCGCGGCGACGAGCACGGGCACCGTGGGCGCCGGCTCAATCCGGGCGACCGGCGCCGGCGCCGGCGATGGATTGCCGATCAGCATGGCGGCGCCGATGCCGGCGACCAATGCGACCAGAAGAATGACAATACGGGCGGGACTCATAGCGACTGACCCTCGGCCAAACCCAGTTGGCGCTCGGCGAGGATCGTGCGGCTGGAATCGTCAACTTATGGTTAATCGGACGTATCTTTTTTGAGGTGCGGCCAAGGGTTGCCGGGCGGCGCGGCCGCTCAGAGCCCGATCGAGGCCCGCCAGAGCGAGGTCTCGGGCAGCACCAGCAGCGCGGCAAAGGCGAGGGCGATGCCGTAGGGAACCCCCTCCTTGGGCGAATGGAGGCGCCTCACCCAGGACCAGCGAACGACGGGCGCCGGCAGCGGATTGGCGCGCAGCTGCACGAGGGCGAGCGTCAGGACGCCGCCGGCGAGGCCGGCGATGGCGAGGTAGGGCATCAGCTGCTCGAAGCCAAACCAGAGGGCGGTGACGGCCGCCAGCTTGGCGTCGCCGCCGCCGATCCAGCCCGCCGCGAACATGCCGAAGCAAACGAGCAGGACGACCGCGCCCGCCGCCAGATGCCAGCCGATCTGGCTCCAGGCGAGGCCGAGCGTCGCGGTGCAGACGACGAAGGCCGCCACGAGCACGAGGCAGAGGCGGTTCGAGATCGTCATCGAGACCAGATCGCTCGCTGCGGCATAGGCCATCGCGGCCGGGAAGACGACGATCATCATGAAGAGAGCGGGTGTCATGGCCGAGATCCGCGGAATGAGGTTAGATCGCCGGTGGCGCCGGGAGAACAGAGATGGGCCGGGCGCGGGCGGTTGATGCGCGAAGGCGCTCCAGATCCTGTCTGAAGCGCCTTCCGTCTCGCACTGAGCGGATGCGATCCGCTTGGGATCACTTGGCCTTGCCGAGTTCGGCGCCGACGTTCGTGAAGGTCGTCTTCAGGTTGGTGCCGAGCGTCGTCAGGGCGGTGATGCAGACGACGGCGACGAGCGCCGCGATCAGGCCGTACTCGATGGCGGTGGCGCCGGACTCATCCTTGACGAAGCGAGCGAAAACGTTGGTCATGTGAAACTCCTTTTGAACCACGGTTTGACGGCTGCCTTCGCTCTGAAGTGGCTTCGGTCAGCGACGAGATGGACATTACCCCGCCCCTCTTGCTGACCGGTTAAGGCGAAAGAAGAATTCGCCCGATCCGGCAGACATTCGAGCGATGGTTAACACCACATTTCAGCAATTCCCGATAGATTATATTTGATATATACATGATTATGACAGTTAACGTCTCGTTTTGAATGCGGGCTTTGCTGTCCATCGGATCTTTTCTCGGGGGGCTCCGGGCTCGCCCATGCCCTTCCGCAAGAGCTCTGTCCCTGCGGCAGCGCTCCGTCCCCGCCCTTAAACCGGCTCGACCGCCTGCGATTAGGGTTTGATTCATCATTTTCCGCTTTGCTGTCGGGACGAAAATCTTGAGGCTGCGCGATGTTCACTCTTCCGGCCGCTCTTCGGCGCCATCGGCCCCGCTTCGCCGGGCGCTTCGCCGCGCTTGCAGCGGCCGTCGCCGGGTTCGCGCTGACGGCCGGGACTGGGCCGGTGCGGGCTGCGCCAGCGGCCGGCAAGGTCGAGAGCGTGATCGTCAAGGTCGATCACGCCAAGGTCGTCCGGCTGCCGGAGAAGGCCCAGACGGTGATCGTCGGCAACCCCGCCATCGCGGATGTCGCCGTCCAGAAGAACGGCGTGATGATCGTCACCGGCAAGAGCTTCGGCGTCACCAACCTGATCGCGCTGGATGCAGCCGGCTCCCTCCTGGCGGAGTCGCTCGTGCGCGTGGGCGCGGATTCCGATTCCGTGCTGACCGTGCAGCGCGGGCTGGAACGGGAGAGCTATTCCTGCACGCCCGTCTGCCAGCCGGCAGCCCAGCTCGGCGACGCGCCGAAATACTTCGGCGAGGTCGGTTCCCAGGCCAGCACGCGGAATAGCGCGGCGCTGGGCGCGAGCAAGCGCTGAGACACGGCCGCACAGGGTTAAGGACCCGCTAACCGCGATTCGACCGCGAATGCCGCCGGTCTAACGGATCGGCAAGTCTTTGCCGTTTACATTGAAGGCGTCATCTGACCGATGCCGCATTCGACGAGACCAGGGGCGAAAGCCGGCCCGGTCCGTCGCGGCATCGACCTGCGACGCCAGAACGGGACCCGGACGGCATGACCGACGCTTCCTCAATCGCCCCCGAAGCGACCGCCGCAAGCAAGCCCCAGGCCCAGCGCCGTGCGCGACTGCGGCTGTTCGCGCGCTTCCGCCGCTCGGAAGACGGTGCGACCGCCGTCGAATTCGCAATGATCTCAGCCCCGTTCTTCGCGCTGCTCCTCGCCATTGTCGAAACCGCGCTGATGTTCTGGACGAGCCAAGTGCTTGAGGAAGCGGTGTCGGAGACCTCGCGCCGGCTGCTCACCGGCGAGGCTCTGACCCGGTATACCGGTAACGCGGCGACCAACACGCAAGCGTTCAAGAACGACGTCTGCGCCAGTGCGCCGGGGCTCGTCGACTGTTCGAAGCTGGTGATCGACGTCCGCAGCTACAGTTCCTTCGCCAACGCCAAGAACGGAACCGACGGCACCAATCCCATCTCGGCCGGCGGGCTAAACACCACCGGCTTCGGCTACACCGCGCCACAGCCGCAGCAGATCGTCGTGGTCCGGGCCGTGCTCGAATATCCGCTCTACTTCACCAGCTGGAGCACGAGCCTCGTCAACATCGGCTCAGGACGTCGCGGCATCGTCGCCTCGACGACATTCCGGACCGAGCCCTTCAACGCGCCCGCGACATGAGGTCCCCGATGACGCGCGCTTGCGACAACATTTCGAACCGCAAGGCGGTTCGGCACCTCGCACAACGTTTTCGCCGCGATGCCCGCGGCGTCGCCGCGGTCGAGTTTGCGATGATCCTGCCGGCGATGCTGGCGATCTATTTCGGCATCGTCGAGACGGGCCAGGGCGTGATGATCGACCGCAAGGTGACGCAGCTGACGCGCTCGCTCGCAGACCTTACCGCTCAGTCCACCACAATCTCCGATACCGAGATGAGCAACATCTTCGACGCGGCCCAGACGGTGATGATGCCGTACACCAGCGCCAATCCGAAGATGTCGGTCCATCACATCGTGATCGACAGCGCCGGCGTCGCCAAGGTCTGCTGGAGTGAACAGCGCAACTCGACGAAATACGCGCGCGGCACCACAGTCTCCATCCCGGCCGATCTGCGCCTGCCCAACACCTCGATCGTCATGGCGCAGGCGAGCTACGACTTCACGCCCGTCGTCGGCTGGATCATCAAGGGCGGCGCCATCACCATCGGCGGCGACCCGATCTATATGCGCCCGCGCTTGGGCAAGGCTGGTGGCACCGCGAGCATCGAGCAGATCGAGCGCTCCGGCGTCTCGATGTGCCCCGGCTTCAGCTGATCCGTCCGGATCGCCGGCATCAGGACACGATCAGCCTGCCAGCGGGTCCGCCGCCGGCAGGCTCGTTCTTTTGAAGGAAGGCACCCGCCCGCTCAGCCGCGCAGGATCATGCGGCCGGTCTGGACCTCGTAGCCCCTGAGCTTCGCGAGGAAGGATGTGCCGAGAAGGCTCATCGAGAGCGCGCCTTCGGGCAGCACCACAGCCTCGACATTGCGGACCAGGATCGAGCCGAGGCGGACCTCGCGCAACGTGACGCGCGCCCCTTTCACCGTGCCGTTGGCCGTGTTCAGCGTCATCCTGTAGTCGCCGGGCGAGGGGCGCAGACCGAGCGCGTTTGCATCCCGCGCCGTCAGAGCGACGAGGCTCGCGCCGGTGTCGACAAGCATCTGGACACGAAAATTGTCGATCGATGGGTGGACCACGAAATGCCCACGATAATCGGCCGCCACCGTCAGGGTGGGCGGTTCGGCGGGACGAAACGGCGCGGCCGGCGGCTCGTTCGCGCGCGCCGCGGCCGGGCCTGCCGTCATGGTCGAGGCGCTGGGGGCTTCCCCCATGCCGACCCGGTCGGCCAGCCTGCCGCCATAGGTCACCGCGCCCAGCGATGCGATCGCTACGATCCCGAGCGCCCAGACGACTGGATTCTGCCCCATCGGCCGTTCTCCCTTCGGTCCGGCGAGGATGCGGCGCAGTTCCTGCCGAAGGGTGAAAGGGGACGCCGGGGCGCGGCGCAATCCTCATCCCGGTATCGACGGAGAGAGAAGAGCCTTAACCCCGCCTTGCCGCGACCGTGCGAAGGCGCGGCAAACGCCCTGGAGGCGAGCCGCTCACAGGAAGGACTGCCCGACCAGGGCCTCGATCGCGTCCTTGCGCGGGATGCTCGGCTGGGCCCCGGCCGCTGTGCAGGCGAGCGAACCGGCCGCGAGGCCCCGCTGCAGGGCGCCGGAGAAGCCGTAGCCGGCGGCAAGCGCCGCCGCGAAGGCGCCGGTGAAGCTGTCTCCCGCCGCGACCGTATCGACCACGTTGACGGCGGGGGCCGCGAGCCGGCGGCGGACGCCGCCATGCCAGCCGACGACGCCCTCGGCGCCGAGGGTGACGATGCAGGCGAGGCCGAGCTCGCCGTCGCAGCGGCGGGCGATGTCGTCGGGCTCCCGCTCGCCCCAGCCCAGCGACTGCGCCAGCACCAGCGCCTCGTGCTCGTTGGCGACGAGCATGTCGAGGCATTCGAGTAGAGCGGAATCGGGCGCCCCGGCTGGCGCGAGGTTGAGGATGACGCGGCCGCCGGCCTGCTTCATGCGCCGTGCCGCCTCGAGGCATTCCGCTTCAGGCACCTCGCGCTGGAGCAGCAGGATGTCGCCCTCGCCGAGCGGGAGCAACGCCAGCGCCGCCGCGCTCGCCTGCGCATTGGCACCCGCAGCGACGACGATCTGATTGGCACCGTCGGCATCGACCGCAATGAAGGCGGCCCCCGTCGGCACTGCCACCCGCGCGATATCGGCGAGGTCGACGCCGTCCTGCGCCAGCAGCGAGAGCGCGATGTCGGCGAAGGCATCGGTCCCGACCGCGCCGACGAGGCGCACCTCGGCACCCGCGCGGCGGGCCGCGAGCGCCTGGTTGGCGCCCTTGCCGCCGGGATGGAGCGCGTAGGACGGACCCATCACGGTCTCGCCGGCCCCGGGCAGACGATCGACCGGGGTAACCAGATCGACATTGAGCGAACCGAAGACGACGATCATGCCGCAATGGCTCCGGCGAGGCGACGGATGCCGGCGACGAAGGCGGCTTCCGGCGTGGTGACGGTCGCCATCAGTCCTGCCGCGACCAGGCCAGCGCCATAGCTCTCCGCCATGGCGCCCTCGGCGACGAGATGGACGGTGTCGTGCCGCCCGAACAACGCCAGCGCACCGGCGATCTCGTGGCCGACCAGCAGGGCCGAGAGATAGGGCCCGACGGCCGCACCCGGCAGCCGCCCGGCCAAGACCTCGGAGCGGGCCGCGAAGGCGGTGTTGAGCAGGCCGCCGGGGCGCCGCGAGGCGGCAAAGCCGGCTGTCAAGCCCAGCCGCGCTCCCTCCTCGCTCGGCTCCTCGGCGAGCCGGGAGAGGATCGAGTTCTGCCGCAGCAGGCCCCAGATCTCGCCCGTCATGAAGCTGGCGAAGCGGGTGATCCGTCCGCCCTCGACGAGGGCCCATTTCGAATGCGTGCCGGGCAGGCAGACGATGCCGTCCCCCAGCCCGAGACCGACGATCAGCGTCTCCTCGCCGCGCATGACGTCGAAGGCGCCGTCGTCGCAGGAGAGGCCGGGCAGGATCAGCGCAGGCGTGCCATCGGCCAGCGCGACCGTCAGACCGGCCGCGGCGATGGCATCCGGCGAGGCGGGGCATGGGACGTAAGCCGCCTCGACCCAGCCATTGCGGCTGCCGAC